>JAITEB010000037.1 GCA_031282245.1 Oscillospiraceae bacterium
TCGTCAAAGGCGTAAAATAACCCCTCTGGTTCATATGTTCTGATAATTTTGCCAAGTTCTTCCAGAGTTGCGCGCATAGGTTCTGTATGCATGGTTCAACCTCCGTTTATGTTTTCGCAATTTTTCGACATTTCTCCCCTTCCCTGCCCTGCTGAAAGGGGGTAAAAAAGCTGTTTTCGCCCTTCTCAGCAGGGTAGGGGAGAGCAATATACCTATTTATAGAAAATATTACCTGTTTTATACCTATTTTTTCCACGAATTCGTCCTGGTTGCCGCCGCGAATCCAGACTCTTTCTTCCATTTATATTTTAAATCCCCTGATTTCAATCCCATATTTTTCCGCAACAAGCCTCTTTTTGAGCTGGTAAACAGGCGTTCGTTATGCATTTCATCCAACATTTTTTAGGTCCTCTTTTGCGTAGCGTTCCGCATCCTGCGCAAGCGATTCGCTGGTCGCCGCCGTGTACCTGATATACTCAGAAATGACAATACTTTCCAGATATATCCGGAACGGATTGTCCGTCGGATGAGCGACGTCGCAGAATGTGATTTTGCCGGCGACTTCCCGCCTGCGGCTCGGCATGGCGATAAAAAGCTTACCGCCGCCTTCGATTATTTTCACGTCATGAAGCGCGAAAATGTTGTCGAATGTTAGGGAAACGATGGCTTTCAAGCAACCTTTTTTGTTAAATATTTGTCTGATTTTCGTATTAGTAATTTCCATTGTTTCTAATTTCCCCCTTCAAATTCCTTCTTGCTTTACCAGCCAAAAGCGCTTTTAGCCGCGTTCATGAGGTCGGCCAATTCGGAGTTTTGATTCCCAGCGCGATTCTCTACGCGATTCGCGGCGGGATTCTCCTGAGGAATCGCCGAAAAAACTGTCCTTTCTTGCGGTGTTGCGGTTTTCTGGTTCCCATTTTTGTCTGCGTTTTGCTTCAACTCACAGGCTAAATTCTGGTTTAATTCACAGCTAAAATATAACATTGTGTACAGGGGCTCCGCGCGGCGTAGAACTGATGTTCGCTGAGCTTGCACAGAGGCGCAAGTTCTTTGTAAAATAAAGCTAAATTTTCATATTGCCGGAACCTGTTTATCGCATAAATTAGCGCATTGAAGAGGCTCATGGCATAAAGTGAAAGCACGTCAAAACAGGGGTGATTATATATGTTCATATGTTCGCAGACAGGGCCTCGTAGCCCTTTGCGGTCGCGCAAATGTCCGTGATAAAGCCAATATCCGATGATATTACGCTTTTTTCGAGCTGTTCCTGAAGCGTCGCAGCCACGCCGCCCATGAAAATGACATACACGTCACTGATGTTTAAGTTCAAAGTTTTGAGCTTTTTAACTAATTGATCTATATACAGGTCTATATACATGGTTATAATTTCTTACTTTTGCGCCTATATTGCGCCATAATAGCCATTAATTATAGCACTGATGCGGATGCGCTGATAGCACTCGTTGAAGCTAGTAAACAAATGTTCATCAGCTTCGCTCAATCGCCCGTATTCGACGCCGATCACGTCGACCGTGCCGCTGCCAATATCTACCAGAAACGCGTTGGGTTCTTTTGCCAGCTCCAAAATAAGCGGTTTTTCGCCCTCCAGCGAGGCAAACAAGGCGCTGAAACCCTGCGGGTAGACTTTGATTTCCGGGATGTTCAGGCAATATTCTGCCCTGTTATGCCTGAATATGTAATCTACTGCATAATAATCAACCAATTTTTTCCGATATCTCCCAGCCAGGGCGTTGTACTGTATCGGAGGAAGGCCCACAGACAGCTCTATTCCATAATTTCCCGCCTGATAGCCCCTGTCGCGCAGCGTCATGGCCATCGCGAAAATCGTCAATAAAAGCATATTTTTGTCGTCTGTTCTACTGAGATTGACTTTAGGTCTTCTTTTGCGGCGAGGGCAAGCAGTATTGTTTTGGATATGCAGTAATGATCTGTTATAAAGTCTTTAATTTACTTTTATTTCAAATATTAGGAATCAGACAGCCTAATAAACTCTTGCGCCAGTTTATCCCTTTTTTCCAGCCAGGCTGTAATACATGTCTTTTTTCACATCGTAAAGCAGTCCCAGGTCATCAAAAGTTACTTCGTGCTCTAAAATCTTTGACATTGCTGACATTTTTTCTTTTTCTCCTTTTTTTCTTGTAATTTCGACCTGCCTCATCAGTACCGGGAGGTCATTCCCGACAGGACGCTCCAAACGGAGCGTTTCGGCTAAGATTTTTTCCGCCGGAAACTTGAGGCGTCCGGGCGGGCGCTGAAATGTGAGATATACTCTATTCCGCTTGTTTTTATCCAAACTATGGCCGCGCCGCAGCCTTTGCATATCCCGTTTCTCATTTTCTTCTTCCCCTTTGAGCTTTTATTTTTTGGACAAGTGTTTGTAACTAATTAGGAGGAAAGATACTCTCTGCCGGGATTTGTGAAGTCATCCGGGGAGAAACAGCGCTCCATACCTTTTTTTGCTAGCTTCGTGGCAACGTATGTGAGAAATTCATTGATTGTCACGTTGTTGCGCTGGATCTCAATATGATTGCTTTTCATTATTGTGAGTGGCTCCGGATAGGTTGTGTATGTGTTTACCACTTTTCAGTTCTCCTTTAAATTTTAGACAAATATTTATTATAGTTTCGATGAAAGCCGGACTGCAAAAGTCAACCCCCGAACGGCCATCATCGATTTTAATCTTGTGCAGCCTTATGTCCGGCTGCGTTTTCAGGAACTCCAGTATCAGCGCCCGTTGGTTGCCAATGCTGTCCGATTCCTCGTTGTCGCCGTCCTGCTTGGAAAGCCGCAGGTAAATGTCGGCAATAAAAGTGGCTTCGTTAATTTCACTCAATTCATATCTCTCCGCTTCGGATTTCGCGTAAGACCGACTGCCTGTCGGCGTGACGCTCCGTTTGCCCGTCCGTGCAAAAGACGTTTCGCCCTTAGACGTAAAGTGTAAGTATCAATCAAAACTTTACAGGGAAAAGAACACAATGAGAATATTAGTGAATATTATCTTGAAGATGAAATGGCTTGGCCTGTTGGGACTTCCTATTTCACGGGGCATGGGTGGCGGTCAACGGTGGCGTTACAAAAGAGTTTTCTCACTCATGGAAAATCAACTCCCAAAGATATGCCTATGATTTTATCATTCCGGACAATGAGGGAAAAAGCTGCTCAGGCGACAGCAAAATCATGAGTGGCGGCAAAACCGATCCACTTGTAAAAGATATACAGGGCAATTATGTTGTTATACAACACGCAGAGAATGAATACTCCTGCTTGGCGCACATTCATGTCCTTTTCGTCACAACAGCTCAACAAGATTTGTAATTTGCCAAGCGACGCCGTGTGGCTTTCTTCACATGCAGGATAGAAAATAGCATCGGCGGAAATGCCAAGCCCCCTTATTATGCGAAAAAACAAATCGCAACTGGGGATTTTTTTTGCTTATTCTCTATGGACATGAGGTAATGAGCCGTGATCGACAAGCGTTCGGCCAAGTCTTTTTGTGTTAGGCATTTCTCTAATCGCGCCGATTTTATGGCGCTCCCCAATCTATCCAATACGCTGCGCAATTTGTTGCACCATCCACAACAAATTTCCGATTGCGGCCTTTCATTACATAATACTCGACTTCAGTTTCGCAGCAAGCCCGATAACGCCAAAACACTTCCCAGCCTCGGTTCCTTTCATTCTGACAGTTCTCGACACTTTTTTCCGATATAGATGGGAGCGTAGCCCGCTCTTTGCATCGCGGAAATATTGTGTTCTATCGTATTCAATCCGCTGCCGGCATCAACCCGAAATTTCTCGACTTCAACAGGGTGTTCATCAATGAACCAACAAGGGCAGGTTACGGAGACATGGCCGTTCATTTTGAGAAAGCCGTTCCAATGGGTCAGTCCTTTCTCAAAACCGATGGCATCTATCGCGCCCTCAGACCAAATGAGGTCGAACTCCTCTTTTTCAAAAGGAAGATTTTCCATCGAGCCGACAATGTCCAGAAAACTCAAGGCCCGGGCAGTCATTTCGCGACTGCCCGGGCCTTGCCGCTCTAACCTGATATGGGTTTCAATAATTAAATCAACGATTGGTATCTGTTCGTTATCCATGATGGATCGCTCCTTCTTGTGTTTATCTTGTGTGCCGTGATAACCGTATAGCTGTGAGCATTTATCGCCCATCACATTGGCTTCATATTCTTATTCAATCGGTCAACGATTCTTTCAAAGTCATACTCACGGGCCTCCTCGCTTTTGAATGACATATTTGGCATCCTCACAAAACAAGCATATCTTGTTCGTCAAACTTCCAGTCTGCGCCGTATGCCACTTCCCAGTAGTAGCCATCCGGGTCGGAGAAATAGGCATGGTATCCGCCCCAGAATACTGACTGCGGTTCTTTGGCAATAATCGCTCCTGCTTTTCTCGCAAGCTCGATGGTATCGCGTACTTCCTGCTCGCTTTTCACGTTGTAGGCAAGCGTGATTCCTGCAAAGCCTTCTGCGATCTTCGGCGGATTATCAGCACATATATCCTCTGCGATACCTTGAAGTGGATACAATTCAAACTTAGTGCCTGTCGTGTTAAAGAAAATCACCTGCGGGCATTCGGCGGTTTCATTTGACTGAAATCCGAGGTCACGGTAGAATTTTACTGACTTTGCCATGTTACGGACACCGAGTGCGATAATGTTGATTCTGTTCATTTTCATTTTTCCTCTTTCCTCCGTTTTCGCCATTGCCTTATCAGATGTAATCTCAGTGTTGCTCATAGAGCATTGTTCACATCCCGTCATTTAAGATTGCTGCGCTTACTTGGTTGACAGCCTACTAACGCTTAGGTTGATTTTTGCGCCAGTAATTTCTTTAGGTATCCTTCATTGAGCATGTGGACTGTTTCAAATTTTCCGCCGTAGTAAACGGCCCAGTTGTTAAATACGCCGGGGAGTGACTTCGCTTTATCTACTGTATCAACGGCAATTAGCGTAAGCGGGATATCATTCGCTTCACAGTGTGCCTTTACCTGCTCTATACAGTTCGGAATATAGGGACACTGAAATCCATAATAAATGGTCAATTCTTTACTTTGGATGCTCTGCTTTTTTGCACTGTCCGTAAAACTGGGTTGTGTCCCATCAAAAGACAACGCCAACAACTCATAGTTGCCAGAGAGTGTATCTACAGTCAAAAACCCGTTTGCTTGCATGAACTTTCTGTCGGACAGAAAAGGCGATTTCTTTTTGGAACTAATAACGCATACGCCTGATTTACCACGGCTTTTCGCGTCCTCTATACAGTATTGCAACAGCGCCTTGCCATGTCCCTTTCCCTTGAAGCTGCCAGCAACCCAGAGGCAATAAATATACATATAGTTTTCACCAACAACAGGAACCCATGCCGTTTCCAGTGGTGCATACTCAATAAGCACCTTGCCCTTATCGTTTAGTTTGCGAAATACATGTCCCTCTTTGATGCGCTCCAAGAGCTGCTCGCGGGTCAGCGTCTGCCCTTTATGGACAAAGAGCAGCCACAAAAGCCGCGCTTCCGTCTTTGACAGTTCGACTACCTGCCCGTCCTTTTCAAACCTCTGGGCGTCAAAGTCGAACAGAAAGCCGTCCGGACGCGCCGCGTTTTGATAGGAACCGCGCCGGAGCAGGGCGTCCACCCTTGCCCGCAGAACAGCCAGGGAGAAGGGCTTGGTGACATAATCATCCGCGCCGCTCTCCAGTCCCGTCACCATATCAAGCTCCGTGTCGTTGGCTGTCAGCATGAGGATCGGGGTGGTATGCCCGGCGCTGCGAAGGCCGACGCAGAAATCAAGCCCCGAACCGTCCGGCAGGTTTATATCCACGAGAAATGGGTCGGGATGCCCCGGTTAAGCGCAAGCTCTATTCCTTTGCACAGGGCGATATCGTCCTCAAATATAGTATTGTCATGGCTCTGTTTGCGCACCGATTTCCCGGAATTGGCTGTCCAGTTTTTTTCGTTCGCCCGCGAATGAATAGTAGTCCGGCTTCACGTCGTAGAACAGCTCCAATTCAAAGGAGGCGTTCTTGATAATGTCATCGAATAGCTCCGCGTTCATGCAGTAATGATCGTCCGACGGCTTATGCCAAAACAGGTTTGTGCCGCAAACGGAGCAAAAGCCGCGATAGACTTCTTCGTCTTGGTAGCGCGTGATTTTGTCCTCGCCGCGCGCGAAAACGACGTTTTTCGCGGAACCGGGGTCAACGGACAGCACCGCGCCGGAATTTTGCCGGCGGCAGTTGTCGCAATGGCAGGCGTAGACGAAATTACCGTATTCCTTGATGATGATCTCTACCGCGCCGCACACGCATTTCCCATGAATGTTTTCCATAAATATGACCGTTCCTTTCAGTATTAGATTCCCACAGCCGCCATTTGCGCGAGTACCTTTTCCCCTCTCGCCTCCGTATCGCCGCCATCCGGCTTACCGAGCGGCAGGTTGGAAACGACAGCGCCGTCCTTGGTGAAAAGCACCCTGTCGGCTCCGGCGGCTACCTTCGCGTCATGGGTCACAAGCAAAATGGCCGTGCCGTCCCGGTTGATTTGCGCCAAAAGCCCCATGATTTCCTCCGCTGAAGCTGGCCGCCGGACACCTCTGTTATATCCCTGTTTTCCAGTTCGGTGATGCCCGTCTTTTCCATCAGGGCTTTTGCCTTTTTCACAAGCCCGCCCGTTTTTTTCTTATCCCGCGCGGCGGGCAGTATGATGTTGTCCAACAGATTCAGATTTTTCAGCATGGTCGGCTGCTGAAAAACAAAACCCATCTTGGTTCGGCGCGTGTCGGCCAGTTTATTCTCGCCCAGTTCGGACAGTGCAGTGCCGCCGAACTGCACCGAGCCGCTTGTGATATTGTCCATGCCGTTGAGCGCGAACAGCAGCGTGGATTTGCCGGAGCCGGACGGCCCCATCACGGCGATTCGCCCTTTCCGATTTCAACGTCCATACCGGCAAGCGCTTTCGTCTGCTCGCCGCCCTTGCCAAAGGTTTTTACGATGTTCTTTCCCGTAATGATTGCTTCCATGAGCTATGCCTCCTTGATATGTTCGGAAATTTTAAGCGGGCGAATGTCCCGAATTCCGAGCAGCGTGGCTGCCAAGACGCATACCGCGATGAGAAGCGGCGCGAACAGATACGCGTAGAACGGATTGACCACAAAATGAAAGCTCGTCGCGCCGAGCGAGGAAATCAGAAGCGCGCCGACCGGTTCGCCCAATGTATTCGCCAAAATGACCCCGATGATCACGCCAAGCGCGGCCACAAGCAGGGAGCGCGCCATATACTGCCTCTTGATGTCCGCGCCGGTGAAGCCGAAGGATTTGAGTACGGCGATAGAGTGTCTGTCTTTCACTGCCAACATCTTCATAAACAGCAGTGTGACCAGAACGGTGAGCAGAACAGTCGCCGCGATTGCGGCATAAGACGCTTTTTGTATGGCGTCCATCGTGCCGCCAAAGGTCTGCCTGATATATTCGTCGGCGACACCGACCGTAGCGAAGGGGAATCCGGCTTTATACCGCGCCGCCGTTTCTGCCGTCGCCGTCTTGTCTCTGAGTTCTATCGGGATGACCACCCGCATCAAATCCGCATCCCTCGCATCAAACGCGGCCTTGGCCGCTTTTGATTTTTCCTGCGGCGTGCCAAAACGTACCGCTTCTGCCGCGGAGATTTTGCGAAAGCGCCGCAGAACGGCTCTCACGTACAGCATCACCACAAGGAAGATGAGCGCCGCGCCGAGTGCGCCGATGAGCGGGGCAATCGCACCCCGGCCGCTTTCCCCCATAAAGAGCCGTATGTTTTCTGTCAAGGGAACGCTGAGGGGCAGGGAGAGCAGAAAACCCAAAGCGCAAGCAATTCCAGCAATCACTCCATACTTTGCAGTGTACAGCCCCGCGACATGCGAAACCCGCATCCCTATGGCTTTCAATACGCCTATCTCCCGATAATCTTCCTTTATTTTCGCAAGCAGCGTGAAGCGGATGAGAGGAAGGCCACCACGATCACAAGGAAACCGATCAGTACCAGCACTGCAATCATCAGGCCGTCCGTAATCGCGTTCACCATGACAAGCAGCGAGCGGCTGATGACGGGCGGGCCACCCGCCGGAAGCCTCGCCGCGAAATACTCCGACTGAAAAGATGAGAACGCCGCCGGGTCTTTCAGCCGGAACTCAATCAGGTATTCCATGCTGCCGAAGGCTTCCAGCCGTGAAAAATCATCCTCGCTCACGAGAAAGCGCTTGGAGCCGGCAAGGTCGGAGTTCATCTGCGAATCCCGCAAAAACCCGGCGACCGTGAGCGACACGCCGCGCACACGCAGCGTATCGCCGAGTTTTGCGCTGCCGTCTTTCATGTAGCTGAGGAGAACGTATACCTCGCCGTCTGAGGGATGGATGGTGTCGCCGTTCAAGTCCAGCAAGAAGTCAAAGGTTTCGTTCTGCGGTGAAAAAGCATCGTCCTGCACGCTCCCCTCAAGAGAACTTCCCCCAATGATAATCTCCGAAGCGTCCACATTCAGAAATCTCGCCAATTGATACGCCTCCACATTGCCCTGCGCGTCCGCGAAGCTTTGGAGCGCTTGCTCGTCGATGTCGCCGGAGTGCATCCGCAAGAAATCCAGCGCCTTCGCTTCCTCCATCAAGTGGTCAATCGCGCCGAACAGATTGACTCCCAGCATGATAATTATAGCATAATTTTTCTTTCCAGGAGCAGTTTGAAATAAATATTTTTTGACATGCTTAACTTTACAATTAGTATGTTTACAAATGTCCCCGAATAAGCTAGAATAATTATTAAACACCCACAAAAACAATAGCGGACGGCAATCCGGCACAGCAAAAAAAGCAAAAACGCAAAAAAAGCAAATGAAAGGCATGTGAAAAGATCCCTGTGGAAAACATAAAGTACGAAAGAATATTGATAAAGCTTTCCGGCGAAGCCCTTGCCGGGGAAAAAAAGTTCGGGCTGGACGACGGTATACTTAGAGCGATCTGCCAGGGCATTAAAAAAGTGAAAGATTTGGGCGTGCAAATCGGCATAGTGGTCGGCGGCGGGAATTTCTGGCGCGGACGCACCAGCGAAACAATGGACAGAACACGCGCCGACCATATGGGAATGCTGGCCACGGTTATCAACTCGCTTGCCCTTGCCGACGCGCTGGAGGCTTTGGGGCTTGATGTCCGCGTGCAGACGGCGATAGAGATGGCCTCTATCGCAGAGCCGTATATACGCAACAGAGCTATCCGGCATATGGAGAAAGGCCGGGTTGTTGTGTTCGGCTGCGGGACGGGCTGTCCGTTTTTTTCGACCGACACGGCTTCCGCGCTGCGGGCGGCCGAAATAGAGGCGGATATTATTTTCAAAGCTACAATGGTAGACGGGGTTTATAACAAAGACCCGGTGAAATATGCCGACGCGGTGAAATATAAGGCGCTCACTTTTAAAAAATTTCTGGATGAAGAACTGGCCGTGATGGATGCGGCGGCGGCTTCGCTTTGCAGGGAGAACAAAATCCCGATCCTGGTTTTCAGCATTGACGACCCGGACAATATTTACAAGGCTGTGACGGGCGGGGATATCGGGACTGTGGTCACTGTTTGAAATTTTTGTGAATCTTATTAAAAAGTCGCGCTAAACAATGCAACTTTTCGACCTTTTTGCTATAGCCAAACAAAGCCTGGAGATCGTGCAAATCAAGAAAAATTTGTGCATTTCTTTGTGGATACAAGTTGATATGCAAAAATAAAATTTTATAAAAAATGGAGGTCTCAAAAAATGCCCGACAGTTTTTTGGTAATACTCGGCGTCTGCTTTGCGGGGATCCTGATTATTATTCTGCTGATTCTCTCAATGTGGAAAAAAGTCCCGCAGGACAAAGCGGCGGTCATCACCGGCCTTCGCAAAAGAATTATCACCGGCGGCGGCGGACTGGTCATTCCCGTTTTTGAGCGCGCGGATTACATCTCTCTGGGCAATATCCAGATCGACGTGAACACCGAAGACAGCATGTCCCTGCAAGGCGTCCCCATAAGCGTTATCGGCACGGCCGTCATCAAGGTCAAAAACGAATCGCACTCTATTTTCAACGCGATAGAGCAGTTCACCGGCCACAACGAGCGCGAAATCGAACGCTCCATCAAGGACACGTCCACAAACGTTCTGGAAGGCAAGCTGCGCGAAATTGTCTCCACTATGACCGTTGAGGCGATTTATCGGGACAGGGAGACTTTCTCTTCCCGCGTTCAGGAAGTGGTGGGCACAGAGCTTTCCGACATGGGTCTTGAGGTGAAAGTTTTTACTATCAAAGACATCAACGACTCAAACGGCTATATCGAAGCGCTGGGCGTAAAACAGATTGTCGAGAAGAAAAAAGACGCTGAAATCGCCAAAGCCGAAGCCGCAAGGGAAACCCAGATCGAAACTTCAAAGGCCAAACGCGCGGGCGAACAGGCCCGGCTCCTTGCCGAGACTGAAATTTCAGAAGCGGCAAAAATCAAAATGGTCAAAGAAGCCGCCTATATGCAGGAGCAGCAGGCCGCAAAAGCCAAGGCCGACGCCGCTTATCAGATCCAAAAAAATATAACGCAGAAAGAGGTTCTTTCCGCCGAAATGGATGCGGAACTTATGCGCCAGGAACGCCAGAAAGACATCGAAGCCGCCCAAGTGCAGATTCAAATCACAAAAGAGCAGAAAAATATCGAGCTTGCTCAAAAACAGGCTCAGCGCAAGAAAGAAAGCCTGCGGGCCGAAGTTGTTGAGCCGGCTATCGCCGAGCGCGAAAAACAGCAGACTATGGCGGACGCCGAAAAGTATAAGAGAATCGCGCAGGCCGAAGCAGACGCTATCGCCGCAAAACGTCAGGCCGAAGCAGACGCGGAAGCAAAAAAACTCCGCGCCCTTGCCGAAGCTGGGGCAATTTCCGCAACAGGCCAGGCCGAAGCGGAAGCTATCCGCGCAAAAGGTCTCGCCGAGGCCGAAACAATGGAGAAAAAAGCCGAAGCCTATCAGAAATACAGCGGCGCGGCTGTGGCGGAAATGCTCATTCATGTCCTGCCGCAGGTGGCCGAAAGCGTCGCGAAGCCGCTTTCTCAGATTGATAAGATTCTTATTATGGGCGGCGGGGACGGCAGCAACAGCGTTGGAAACGTTGCGGGCAATGTGACGGGCGTTATGGCGCAGGTTTTTGAGTCCATGAAAGAAGTCACCGGCATCGACCTGAACGACATTGTGCGCGCAAAGGGCTATGACGCGCAGGTGAACAGGAATATCACGCTTACCGCCTCGCCGGAGGCGGCTGAAATTGTCGGGGATGTTATTTCTCCCAAATAGCGGCTTTGCCGGAGCGCGCCGCGCCTGAAGCTCTGCATATGCAATGGGCGGCGGATTGCCGCCCATGTATATTTAAGAACGCGAGGACAGACAATACCGGGAAAGGCAGATAAAACTATGCGGGAAATACGCCGCCTTAAACAGTCTGAAATTACCGAAGCCAAAAAAATTGACGCAATCTCTTTTAATATGCGCAGTGACTTTTCAAATCCGCAGGAAGAGAAATACCCGGCGCCCGCCGACTGGCGCTGGGGCGCTTTCGAGGGAGGCAAACTGGCGGCCTCTATGATGGAAATCCCCTATATAATGCGCTTTGACGGCCATGACGTAAAAATGTCCGGCATAGGCTCTGTCGCAACGCTGCCGGAATTCCGCCGCAGCGGGAGCGTTCGCGCGATTTTTGGCCGGCTTATTCCGGAAGCCTATGCGGGCGGGGCTGTTTTTTCCTGCCTGTACCCGTTCAGCCATGCCTATTACCGGCAGTTTGGCTATGAACTGAGCGCCACGGAAACAGAAGCGCGAATCCCGGCGCTTTCAATCGGGCTGAAAATGCACGGGCATTTTTCGCCTGCCGCCCAAGCGGACATTCCGGTTTTGAGAAAAATTCATGACAGTTATATCAAAAATATAAATCATGCCATAAGGCGTGACGAGCTTATGTGGAAACAGTTTCTAAATTTTGACAGTTACAGAGACGGCGTTTTTGCGTATGTCTGGCGAAACGAAAGCGGCGAACCCCGCTCTTATATCAAATACAGGCACATACCGGAAAACGGTGAAAATCTGATGCAGGCGAGCGAGCTTATTTTTATAGATACAGAGGGGCTGTACGGGGCGCTTTCTCTGGTCGGCGGAGTCAGCGCGCAGTACTCTGTTTTCAACTGGAGGTATATGCCCGATTTTATAAATATTTTCGATTTGCCCTGCAATCCGTATGATATGGACCAGAGCGTCAGAAAATGCTTCATGACACGCCTTATCAACGCCAAAAAAGCGCTGGAGCTTATGCGCAAGCCGCGGGGCGGGGGGCGTTTTGCAATCTCTATTATAAGCGACAGCCTCATCACGGAAAATAACAACACGTTTGCGCTTGAGTTTGATTCCGGCGAAAGCCGTGTGAGCATATCAAAAGAAAATCCGGATATTATCTGCGACATTCAGACGGCGGCGCAGCTTATCACAGGCTTCAGAAGCCTTGATAACGCTCTTCTCAGCCGTCGCAAAGGTTTGGAGGTCCGAGGCCGCCTTGAAACTCTCAGGGAAGTTTTTACAGAAAGACCGCAGCATTTTACAGAAGCTTTTTGACATGGGCGGCTGCGCCCTGTATAAAAATATGCGTGAAAAGCCAGTTAAATCAGGAGGTGTCTCACAATGAAAACGAGAGCTTTTATTATCTGCGCGTGCGCCCTGATATTTCTGCTCTGCGCCTGCGGCGAACCCGAGCCGGAAATGTCGCCGTACAGAAAAGTCAACGACTTAAGCGGCGTCGCCATGTCAGTCAAAAAGGGCACGGCCAAGCCTGCGGGAGCTGAGGTTTCCCTCGCAAACGCAAACGAAAAAGACTGCATTTCCGGGGAATTTTTTGCGGTTGAGCGAAAATACGGCGACGGCTGGGCGATAATTGATACTCTCCCGGCGGGCGATATTGCCTGGCGCGACATTGCCTACATAATTCCCGGCGGCGGTCTGCTGGAAATGCCCATCGACTGGAATTATCTTTATGGCGAGCTTAAACCCGGCAGGTACCGCATTGTCAAAGAATTTTATTACACAAGCGGCGACGGCCAGCCGGACAGATATTACCTGACCGCCGAGTTTAAGATTTAGGCTTCCGCGTGTGCCCATACGAATTTGAAGGTGATTTTCATATATATTTCAGCGGTAATTCTGTGCGCCGGAAACTCCAGCCGCATGGGTGCGGGCATAAATAAAAACCTCCTGCCGCTGGGCGGCGGGAGCGTTATTGAGCGTTCAGTTAAAGCCTTTGAGGACTGCCCGCTTATTGACGAGATTATCGTTGTGGCGAAAGCGCCTGACGAAACGCGGGCAGTCCTTGAAAAATCCGGTTTCGCAAAGCTTAAAGCGATAATCGAAGGCGGGAAAACCAGGACGGAATCTTCTAAAAAGGGCGTGCTTGCGGCGTCAGGACAAGCCGCGCATGTGCTGATACACGACGGCGCAAGGCCACTTGTCAGCGTTAATTTAATCATGAAAGTCGCCGAAGCCGCCATGATTTACGGCGCGGCGGCTCCCGCCACGAAGCTTAAAGAGACTGTCAAAACAGCCTTTGGCGATTTCGCGGGGGAAACCCTTGACAGAAGCGCTCTCCGGGCAATACAGACCCCGCAGGGCTTTTTGAAATCTCTCTATCTGGAGGGCGCGGAAAAATCCGCCGCCGGCGCGGATCTGCTTGACGACTGCGTGCTTGTTGAAGCCCTTGGCCATAAAGTGCGGCTTATCGAAGGGGAATACGCAAATATTAAAATCACAACGCCGGAGGACCTGGCGCTTGCGGAGTTTTTTTTGCAGTATAAAGCCGAAAGGTGACAATCTGATTTTAATCTCCGGGTTTTTTGCCTTTTATGCCGTCCCAGTACTGTTTTGCAGCCTGTTCGTTCTTGTTGTCGCCGTATTCGTAGAAAATCTCGTCTTTGGCGACGTCCGGCAGATACTGCTGCGGAATATAGTGCTTCGGGAAGCTGTGCGGGTACCAATAATTCTGGCCTTTAATATGCGCGTCTTCTCCGTCAAAGTGCCTGTTCTGAAGCTGACGCGGCGGGGACGCGACTTTTCCGGCTTCAACCGCCCGCATGGCGCTGTCTATCGCCGTAAGCGCCGTGTTAGACTTCGGCGAGGTGGCAAGCAGAATCACGGCGTTGGCCAGCGGAAGCCGCCCTTCCGGAAGCCCAAGCTGCACCGCGCTGTCCACACAGGCTTTGACAATGGGGATAACCTGCGGGCGCGCAAGTCCTATGTCCTCGCACGCGGCGGCAAGAATCCTGCGGCAGGGGCTGATGATGTCCCCGGCGGACAAAAGCCGCGCAAGATAATAAATGGCGGCGTCCGGATCCGAACCCCTTATCGATTTGTGCAGAGCCGAAAGCAGGTCATAGTGTTCCTCGCCGTTTTTATCATAGCGCATAGAGCTGCGCTGGCCCAGTTCCTTTGCGGTTTCAAGCGATATTTCCCCGGAAACGGCGCTGAGCGCGCAAAGTTCCACGGCGTTTATCGCTTTTCGCGCGTCTCCGCCACAGCTTTGCGAAAGGCTTTCTATAACGCCGTTTTCAAGTACATATTTTATGCCGTGTTCTTTTTCCATAAAGGCGAAAGCGCGCTCTATGGCCGGGACAAGCTCTTTTGCCGGAACCGTTTTGAACTCAAAAACGGTGGAGCGGCTTAGCACGGCGTTATAGATATAAAAATACGGATTTTCTGTGGTGGACGCGATAAGGGTTATCTGGCCGTTTTCTATATATTCAAGCAGGGACTGCTGCTGCTTTTTGTTCAGGTACTGGATTTCGTCCAGATATAAAATAATGCCGTTTGTGCCTGCCAGCGTGCCGATTTCCCCAAGCACTTCTTTTATGTCCGCAAGAGACGCGTTTGTGCCGTTCAGACGATGCAGGCGCTTGTGCGACGCCTGAGAGATTATCCGCGCGACCGTCGTTTTACCCACGCCGGAAGGCCCGTAAAAAATCAGATTCGGCACTTCCCCGGATTCGATTATGCGCCGCAGGGCCTTGCCTTTGCCGAGAAGGTGCTTTTGCCCGACGATTTCATCAAGGTTTTGCGGGCGGATTCTGTCCGCAAGAGGGGATGGCATGATTATCATTCCTTTTCTAATTCTGCTTCTAATTCTGCTTGAGGGGGTATTCCCGGCATTAATATTATAAACGGCAAGCCCGGGCAAAAGTCAAGGCTTTATTAAAACTTTTGCAAAAACGCATTGTAAATATTCTGTTAAGTCGCTTGACAGAGCTGTTTTTTGGCTGTATATTGTAATTGTCAGTTTTAGCACTCTATCATGTCGAGTGCTAAAACTTAAAAACGGCAAAGCTTGCCTGCCGGAAAAAATAAAACCGCGGGCAGGACAAAAAAGGTGTGATTATTCCGGAAGGAGTCAAAAATAAAAAATGGATTTGGATAAGCGGAAGCAGTTGATTCTGGCCGCCATAGTGGATGAATACATCGCCCACGGCGAGCCTGTCGGTTCCCGCGCAGTGGCGGCAAAGCTGGGCAACGCCTATTCTTCGGCGACAATCCGCAACGAGATGGCGGCTCTTACTGAGCTTGCGCTGATAGAACAGCCCCACACTTCCGCCGGGCGGGTGCCCTCTTATCTGGGGTACAGGTTTTATATAGAGAAGCTGATGAACTTAAAGCCGCTTTCCGGCAAGGAGCGTAAAGCAATAGAAAGCCTTTTTCACAGCGCCGATGCGGATATAGAAAAATTTCTGGAGAAAATTTCTAATTATCTGGCTGAAATCACAAATTGCGTCTCACTGACGACGACGCCTGTCGTGCCGTCCCCGGTCTTCTCGCATATTGAGCTTGTGCCTTTTACAAGAAGGACTTTCCTGCTGGTTTATATAACTACGGCGGGAACGGTTAAAAACAGGATCTGCCGGCTGGAGCTACAGCCCGGAGCGGAAATACTGGAACGTTTTGTACGCGCGGTGAATGCGGAGCTTGCCACGGTGTCCGTTGAGGAGATAAGCCCGGCTTTTATCCAGACGCTTGGGTCGAAGCTTGGGGAGCTTGCGTTTGTGTTTTCGCCGCTGCTTCTGGCGCTTTATCAGGCGGCGGAGGAGTCGGCCGAAGGGCAGCTTATTTTGGAAGGGAGGACGAATTTGCTTTCTCACAGGGAATTTGCCGGGGATCCCAAAGTCGTGATGGATTTTCTTGCCCGGCAGGACATTCTGCGCGGCATTCTGATGCAAAGCGGCGGCGGCGCGGCGATATTCAGGGGTTCCGAGTTCGGGGATTTTCCTGTGCCAATTGGGATAATAGTGTCAAAATATCACACAGACGGCAACTCCGAGGGTTCGATTGGGATAATCGGGCCGCAGAGGATTGACTATCCCCGGCTTATACCCTATATAGAGTATTTCGCGGAACTTGTGGGAAGGCTTTTGACGGACATTTTCGGCGAGGATTAAACGCAAAATTTTGCAGTCATATGCGGAAATTTACAATGAGGAAGTGAAGCGGCAAAAATGATCACAGAAGAAATTTTGGAAGAAATCCCGGAGGAAACAGAATCGCCTGAACTTGAGCCGGAAGAAGTTTTGGATGAGGAAATTCTGGAAGAACCGGAGGAAATATCCGAAGAGGACAGTCTTATCACTGAATTGAGAAAAGAGCTTGAACAGATTTACAAAGAGCTGGGCGAATGCAGGGATGCGCACCTGCGGATTCTTGCGGAGTATGATAACTTTCGCAAGCGCTCCCAAAAAGAGAAAGAAAATATATATCAGGTGGCGCTTGCGGACACACTGGCCGGGTTTTTGCCTGTGATTGATAATTTCGAGCGCGCGCTGCAGCAGGAATGCGCGGACGAAAACTATAAAAAGGGTTTCGAGATGATAAACAGCCAGTTTTTAATACTGCTGGAAAACAAGGGCGTTAAAGAAATCGACGCGCTTGGCAAGCCTTTTGACCCGGAGTTCCACAACGCCGTTATGAAAACAGAGGATGAAAATCTGGGCGAGAATATTGTCGCGGAGGTTTTCCAGAAGGGCTATACTTTGGGCGAACGGGTTATCAGACACTCCATGGTTAAAGTGGCGAACTGATTTTTTCACAGATCCTGCGCCTGCAGGGTGAAGCGCCCCGCGCGCTGAAAAGGCGAAGAATATATAAAATTATATTATAAAATCATAAAAGGAGAAATTAAATCATGAGCAAAATTATCGGTATAGACTTGGGCACAACAAACTCTTGCGTGGCCGTTATGGAAGGCGGCGAGGCGCAGGTCATCGCCAATGCGGAAGGCAACAGAACCACCCCTTCTATCGTGGCTTTCGGGAAAAACGGCGAGCGCATGGTCGGCCAGATCGCAAAGCGTCAGGCCATCACCAACCCCGACCGCACTATTATTTCTATCAAGCGCGAAATGGGTTCGGACTACAAGAAAAATATAGATGGAAAAGACTATACCCCGCAGCAGATTTCGGCCATGATCCTGCAAAAGCTGAAAGCCGACGCGGAGGCTTATCTCGGTCATGCCGTCAAAGAAGCGGTTATCACGGTTCCGGCTTATTTCACGGACGCGCAGCGCCAGGCCACCAAGGACGCGGGCACTATCGCGGGGCTTGAAGTAAAAAGAATTATCAACGAGCCGACGGCGGCCGCGCTTGCTTATGGCATCGACAAAGAAGAAGAGCAGAAAATAATGGTTTACGACCTTGGCGGCGGCACTTTCGACGTTTCTATTCTTGATATAGGCGACGGCGTTCAGACGGTTCTTGCAACGGCCGGAAACAATCGCCTGGGCGGCGACGACTTTGACCAGCGCGTTATTGATTATCTTATTGGCGAGTTCAGAAAAAGCGACGGCATAGACCTGCGGCAGGACAAAATGGCTATGCAGCGCCTTAAAGAAGCCGCGGAAAAAGCCAAAATAGAGCTTTCCGGCGTGGCCAGCACGGCGATTAACCTGCCGTTTATCACAGCGGACGCAACAGGCGCAAAGCATCTTGATATAACCCTCACCAGGGCGAAGTTCAACGAGCTGACCGCCGATTTGGTTGAAAAGACAGTCGGCCCCGTTAAACAGGCGCTCAGCGATTCCGGCCTGAAAGCCGGCGAGTTAAACAAAATCCTGCTTGTGGGCGGCTCGACAAGAATCCCCGCCGTTCAGGACGCGGTAAAGCGTCTCACCGGAAAAGAGCCGTTCAAGGGCATTAACCCTGACGAATGCGTGGCGGTCGGCGCGGCAATTCAGGGCGGCATTCTCGGCGGCGATGTAAAGGATCTTCTGCTTCTGGACGTCACCCCGCTTTCGTTGGGGATTGAGACCATGGGCGGCATTTTCACCAAAATTATTGAGCGCAACACCACTATCCCGACCAGTAAATCGCAGGTTTTCTCCACAGCGGCGGACGGCCAGACTTCTGTTGAAGTCAACGTTTTGCAGGGGGAAAGGGAGCTTGCCAGACACAACAAGCAGCTCGGGCTTTTCCACCTTGACGGAATCCCCGCCGCGCCGCGCGGCATACCGCAGATTGAAGTCACTTTCGACGTTGACGCAAACGGCATAGTAAATGTCTCCGCGAAAGACCTTGGCACAAAAAAAGAGCAGAGAATCACGATCACGTCTTCCACCAATATGAGCAAAGAAGACATCGAAAAAGCCGTCAAAGAAGCCGAAGCCCATGCCGCCGAGGACAAGAAAATAAAAGAAGACGCCGAAACCCGCAATTCCGCCGACCAGCTTGTTTATCAGTCTGAAAAGAGCCTGACCGACATCGGCGAGAAAGTTGGAGAAGCTGACAAAAACGAGCTGCAAGAAAAGATTAACACCCTCAAAGAAGCGCTCAAAAAAGACGATATAGAGGACATCAGGAGCAAGCAGGAAGACCTGGAAAAGAAGTTTTACGAGGTTTCGACAAAGCTTTATCAAGCCGCCGCAAAAGAGGCTAAGGACAGCGAGGGCACAGCGGCGAATCCTGAAGGCGCTCCCGATACCGGCTACGAGGATGCGGATTTCACAGAAGTTCCGGACGACGAGGAGTAGTCGTTTCCTGCGCTGTTTAATTTTATATAAACAAGCTTTAGAACAAAGGGCGGACTATATGAAAAGTCCGCCCTTTTCTTTTTTTCAGTCTTGCCTGAAACGGCGTTTCAGGTTATAATAATATATGCGCGTATGAACACAATTCGCCCCTATACAGAAACGGAGACTGCGAATATGTTAAAAAAAACTTTTGTAAGCAAAAACAAGCTTGAGGAAATAATTGCAGAATACCCGACCCCTTTTCATCTTTATGACGAAAACGGAATCAGGGCCACCGCCGAAAGCCTGAACAGGGCTTTTGCCTGGAACAGGGGCTTTAAAGAATATTTCGCCGTGAAAGCGACGCCGAACCCGGAGATTCTAAAAATCCTGAGAGAAGAACGCTGCGGAGTTGACTGCGCCAGCCTGACCGAGCTTATGCTTTCGCGCGCCTGCGGTTTTTCCGGGGAAGAAATCATGTTTTCTTCAAACAATACTCCCGCCGAAGAATTTGTCTATGCAAAAAGTCTTGGCGCCATAATTAATCTTGACGATATAAGCCATATAGAGTTTTTGGAAAACTGCGCGGGAATCCCCAAAAAAATCTGCTGCCGCTTCAATCCGGGCGGGAGCTTTAAAATACACAATTATATTATGGACAAACCGGGCGACGCAAAGTACGGCATGACCGGGAGCCAGCTTCGCGAAGCTTTTATAAAGCTGCGGGAAAAGGGCGCGGAGGAATTCGGCCTTCACGCTTTTCTGGCAAGCAACACTCTTGGCGGGGAATATTACGCAAAACTTGCGTCTGTTTTGTTCGAGACAGCCCTTTGGCTCAAGAACGAAACCGGGATTTATATCAGTTTTATAAATTTGAGCGGCGGCGTGGGCATACCCTATAAGCCGGAAGACAGCCCGAACAATATCGCCGAGATAGGCGAAAGCGTCCGGCGGGTTTTTGAAGAGATACTTGTTCCGGAAGGTCTGGGCGATGTCGCCATTTTCACGGAGCTTGGCCGCTTTATGCTTGGGCCGAACGGCTGTCTTGTCTCAACTGTGATTCACGAAAAAAAAATCCACAAGAATTATATAGGACTTGACGCCTGCGCCGTCAACCTCATGCGCCCGGCCATGTACGGCGCGTATCACCATATCACCGTCGCCGGGAAAGAAGACAGCCCGCCTGACCATATTTACGACGTGACGGGCAGTCTATGCGAAAACAACGACAAATTCGCCGTCGACCGCGCCCTGCCTAAAATCGACATCGGCGACAGGCTTATAATTCACGACACCGGCGCTCACGGCTTCTCTATGGGCTATAACTATAATGGAAAGCTGCGTTCCGCCGAGGTTCTCCTGCAGAAAGACGGTTCCGCAAAGCTTATCCGCCGCGCGGAGACCCCGGAGGACTATTTCAGGACACTTGATATTACTGGCGTTCTGGAAAAAATGCCGAACCCGAACGCCCCCGCATCCAAAACTATGGTTTTTGATGTTGAGGAACAGGTGCGTTAAATACAGATATCTTGAATTAAAAAAAACGCGGCAAAGAGGGTGCGGAAAAATTTTAGCGTTAAGAACACGAGGGATTTTTGACATGAGCGTTGCGATTCTGGAAGCCGCCGGGCTTGAAGCCCCGCGTTTTGATTCGCAATGTCTGATGGAAAATTTTTTGAAAATCAGCAAGGCTGAAATTCTGGCCGCCCGTGAAATTAGCTGCGCAGAAGAAAGCTTAGAGCGATTTGAGCGGGCCGTCCAAAAACGCGCGGACGGCTATCCATTGCAATATATTCTGGGAAGCTGGGATTTTTTCGGCGAGCGTTTTTATGTTGGCGAAGGGGTTTTAATTCCGCGCCCGGAAACGGAACTTTTGGCCGAAGCCGCCCGGAAGTTTCTGCACGGCCGGAAAAACGCCGCTGTGGCGGATTTATGCAGCGGTTCCGGCTGTATTGCGATAACGCTGGCGAAAGCTTTCCCGGACGCGCAGGTTTACGCCGTAGAGCTTTCCGGGGCGGCGTTTGCTTATCTTGAGAAAAATATAAAGCTGCACAAAGTTCAAAACGTCCGCGCAATCCGGGCGGATGCGCTCGACCCGGGAACGGCGGGGCGGTTTAAAAATATTGACTGCGTTGTCGCAAACCCGCCCTACGTCCCTTCGGGGGAGATTGGCGGCCTGCAAAGGGAAGTCAGTTACGAGCCGGAAGAAGCTCTTGACGGCGGGGAGGACGGGCTTGTTTTTTACAGGGGAATAGCGCCTCTGTGGAAAACCTGTCTGAAGAGCGGCGGACGGCTTATTTTTGAGGTCGGCGCGGGGCAGGCGGGGGACGTTAAGAATATAATAAAAAATAATAGCTTTTGCGATGTGGATATTATTAAAGATTTTGGCGGGATTGACAGGCTTGTCCGCGGGGATGTATAATAAACCAAAAGGCGTTTAAACTGAGCAATTTTTAAAGAGGGAATAAAAAATGGCCGAAAAAAAAAGTTCCAAATTAGTGCAAAAAGAATTCTCAAACAAACAGGAAGCCCTGAAATACGCCCTTGAGCAAATCGAGAAACAGTTCGGCAAAGGCGCGGTAATGCGTTTGGGCGACCACACCAAAATGAATGTCGAGGTGATCCCGACCGGCTCGATCGGCCTGGACATCGCCCTGGGACTGGGCGGCGTCCCGCGCGGGCGCATTGTCGAGATGTACGGCCCGGAAAGCTCCGGCAAAACGACCCTTGCCCTGCATGTTGTGGCCGAAGCGCAAAAAATGGGCGGCGACGCGGCTTTTATCGACGTTGAGCACGCGCTTGACCCGGTTTACGCCGAGGCTTTGGGCGTGAATGTGAATTCTCTGCTTGTTTCCCAGCCGGACACCGGCGAGCAGGCGCTGGAAATCGCCGAAATGCTTATACGCTCCAGCGCGATTGACGTGATAGTGATAGACTCCGTTGCGGCAATGGTGCCCAAGGCCGAGCTTGAGGGCGACATGGGCGACTCCCATGTCGGGCTTCACGCCAGACTTATGTCCCAGGGCCTGCGCAAGCTGACGGGTTATATATCAAACTCAAAGTGCGTCGCGATTTTTATTAACCAGCTCCGCGAGAAAGTCGGCGTGATGTACGGCAGCCCGGAAGTCACCACCGGCGGGCGGGCGCTGAAATTTTATTCATCCGTGCGCATAGATATACGCAAAATCGACAGCATTAAAAACGGTCAGGAATTTATCGGCAACAGGGTCCGGGCAAAAGTCGTCAAGAACAAAGTCGCCCCGCCCTTCAAAGAGGCCGAGTTTGACATTATGTTCGGCGAGGGCATTTCCCATGTGGGCGAGCTGCTGGATTTGGCCGTTGACCTTGAGATTATCAAAAAGAGCGGCGCGTGGTTCAGCTATAATGGCGTAAGGCTTGGCCAGGGCAGGGACAACGCCAGGAAATATCTTCAGGAAAACAAAGAGCTGCTTGACGAAATAGAAAAAATCGTCCGCGCGGACGCCGACAAAGTTGCGGCTCTGGCGAAAACAAAAAAGTCGGACAGAGCCGACCGGAAAGGCGGCAAATCTGACGAAAATTCCGATGCTGATTCAGATTCAGAAAGCCGCGAAGCCGAGTCCGCGCCTTTTGACGACGAGATCCGCAAAGAATTCGCAAACGTCGGCGATATAGAAGAAGCCGCTTCTTCGCGCAAATCCGGAAAAGGCCGCTGATGGAGCTGACATCCATAAAAAAAACCAAAAAAGGCAGATACGCCCTCTTTATTGAGGGCGAATTCGCTTTTTCCGTCAGTGCGGAGCAGCTTTTCTCGGAGAATATCAGGGCCGGGAACGAATACGGCGCGGCGGAGCTTTCGGCAATGCTGGACGCTTCGCAGGAGCTTTTCGCGAAAGAGTACGCCATGAAACTGCTTTCCGCGCGGAGGTATACTAAAGCGCGGCTTTTGGAGAAGCTGTGCCCGCTTGTCAAAGAGGACGCCGCGCGGCGCGCCGCCGGCAGGCTGGAAGAGCTTGGTTTGCTGGATGACGAGGATTACGCCGAAAAACTTGCTTCAGACTGTTATCGTTTAAGAAATTACGGGAAGGCGCGGGTTATTCAGGCGCTTGTACAGAAAGGGATTGACAGGGAAAGCGCCCGTAAAACCGCCGAAAATCTGGAACCGGACGCTTTCGCGGCGATTTATGGGCTTTTGGAGAGGAAGTATGGTTCCGCCCTGCTGGAAGCGGAAAGCAAGGCGGAATTTTTTAAAGCCCGGAGCAGGGTTTCGGGGGCGCTGTCGCGGCTGGGTTACGGCTTTGACGATATTAAAAAGGCGCTTGACGAGTATGTCCGCGAAAATGCCTGAAGCTTTATTAAAACATATTATATTTTGCGCTTGTTTATAATTAACAATTTGGGGCTTGTTTTTGACGTTTGTTTATGTTATTCTTTTTAAACCAACTTTTTCCCACAGAAAACGCAGGATAATCTAATAACAGGAGGAATTATCAGAATGCTCGAATACAAGAGCGAAGTAGTGACGATGCCTGTGTCCTTTTTTAGCAGCAAACCCAAACCGGAAAGTTTAGCTGAATTTGATAAATTGCTAGACGAAAGATCCAGTGAAGGCTGGGAACTTGTCAGCTATTCTCATCTGGTGGATGTTAATGCGGGCGCAAAAAATAGTATTTTGCTGACATTTAAAAAAGAAAAGCGCTAATCATGAGTATTTTCAGCCAAAGGAAACTCCAGGGGGGTTCTTTTGGCTGAAATTATGATATCTGGATTAAACGCAGAATTACAGCGCGATTTCTATATTATAGTCGTTCAGCCATATATTAAGCTGAATCATATAGGCCATTACCTGCGCTTTTGTCATGAGCTGGCCGTACCACGGCCGCGCGAACGCGCCGCCGCTTGTCTGCGCAAGCTCAAAAAGTTTTTCGCGGTCCGCGATTTGCAGAATCGGCGAGCTTTTGTCCTTTGCGATTGCGTAAAGCCGCTCACGTAGCAGCCGCTCATACTCCGGGTGAAACGTCTTGGGGTAGGGGCTTTTTTTTCTGCAGAGCACTTCTTCCGGAAGAATGCCTGCCATAGATTTGCGCAGAAGCCCCTTTTCGCGCCCCCCGCAGTCCCGCATCTCCGGCGGCACGTTGTACATATAATCCATTATGCGCCAGTCGCAGAACGGCACGCGCACCTCCAAAGCGCTGTACATGGTCATTCTGTCTTTGCGGTCCAGCAGCGTCTGCATAAACCACTCGATATTCAGCATGAACATCTCGCGGTTTCTGGCGATTTCTTCGCTGTCCGCGGGAAGCTTTGACGCGCGGTTAACGCTGTCGTAATAGCGCGACATTATATATTCATCCGGATCAAGCCCGCCAAGAATTCCTTTTTTGAGCATGGCAAAGCGCAAATCCGTCGAGCTTGACCACGGAAAGCCGCGGGCGTTGCGAAGTTCCGCATTATGATACCAGGGATAGCCCCCGAAAATTTCATCGGCGCACTCGCCTGAAAGCGCGACGGTAAAATTTTTTTTAATCTCTTTGGAGAAAAGCAGCAGCGAACTGTCAACGTCCGCCATCCCCGGCATATCCCGCGCTATGGCGGCAGGGCCAAGAGCGTCGTAAAGCGGCCGGTTTTTTAACACAAGCCGCTTGTGCCGCGTTTTGGAATGCTGTGCCATCAGAGCTATATAATAATTATCGGAATTCGGCTGAAAGGCCGAAGGTTTGAAATATTTCGCGTTGTTCTCGTAATCGACCGAATAGGTGCTCAAAATTTTGCCCCGCTTTTGGTAACGCTCCGAGGCAATGTGCGTAATAATGCTCGAATCCAGCCCGCCGGACAGAAATGTGCACAGCGGCGCGTCTGAAACAAGCTGCCTTCTGACAGAGTCCGAAACAAGCTCCCGCACGGTTTCGACCGTCCTGTCGAAGCTGTCGCAGTGCTCACGGGCTTCCAGCTTGAAATACCGCTTTATTTTCAGACCGTCTTTTGAAAACTGGGCAAAATGTCCCGCCGGCAGCTCTTCTATCCCGTCCAGAACCCCCTGGCCGGGCGTTCTTCCGGGGCCAAGCAGAAAAATCTCCGCTATCCCGCTCCGGCTCAGTCGCGGTTTTATATCCTCATGCGCCAGCAGAGCCTTTATTTCTGAAGCGAAAAGCAAGCCCTGGTTCAGGCGGCTGAAAAAAAGAGGCTTTACGCCCGCTTTGTCCCGCGCAAGGAAAACAGTTTCGTCGCGGCTGTTCCAGACGGCGAAGGCGTAAATCCCGTTGAGCCTGTCAAGACAGCTTTCGCCCCAATAAATATATGCGTTTAATAAAACCTCGGTGTCTGAATAGCCTTTGAATACAAAGCCTTTTTTGACAAGCTCCTCGCGCAGCTCGTCTGTGTTATACAGTTCCCCGTTATAGCTGATTATATAGCCGGCGCCGTTAACTTTGCGGCTCATGGGCTGTTTTCCGCCCTGGGCGTCAATGACGGTGAGCCTTCTATGTAAAAGGCAGGCGCGGGGGTGATAATATTCGCCGTGCTCGTCCGGGCCGCGGCGTTCCAGGGCGGCGCTCATTTTTTTAAGGCTTTCGCCGCTTTTTTTTATTTTCCCTGTAAAATCTATCCAGCCAGCAATGCCGCACATGATAATAAAATCTCCTCTTTGCAAGTTTCTTTTATATTATATGAGCGGATTTGGGATTTAGTCACAGCGGACAGCTTTTAACAAATTTTGAAAATTACTAATTTATCCCCAAAATATTTTCTATTATTGTTACGTTGAATTTATATTAGTTTTACCCCTCTTAAACGATTGACAATACTTCAAAAACACGCTATGATAATAAGGCTGAAAAAAACGCCTCCATAGTTCAAGGGATAGAACGCGGACCTCCTAAGTCTGAGATACAGGTTCGAGTCCTGTTGGGGGTACCAAATTAGCTGACAGATAAATATATTCCAGCGCTGAAAACCCGCCGTGCAAGCGGGTTTTTCGTGTCTCGGCGCCCAGTTTACGGGCAATACGATAAAAACAATGAAAAATAGCGGGAAAGTTTTCTTGAAATAAACACAGTCTTGTTATATAATTAACTTGTTTGTCAGTCCGCCAAAAAAAGGAGATTCAAATAAATGAAGTTTAAGACCGACATAGAAATCGCGCAGTCCGCAAAAATGCTTCACATCAGCGAAATAGCGGAAAAAATCGGCATTAAGCCAGAGCATATTGAGTTCTATGGAAATTATAAAGCGAAAATAAACCCCGCCGCCTGCGACGAAAAATCAGGTGAAAAAGACGGCAGGCTTATCCTCGTCACAGCGATTTCCCCAACGCCCGCAGGGGAGGGCAAAACCACAACTTCAGTCGGCCTTGGCGACGCAATAAACCGCCTTGGCAAAAAGGTAATTATCGCCCTGCGCGAGCCTTCGCTGGGGCCTGTTTTCGGCGTGAAAGGGGGAGCCGCCGGGGGCGGCTATGCGCAGGTTGTCCCCATGGAGGACATAAATCTGCATTTCACCGGGGATTTTCACGCCATAGGCGCGGCGAACAACCTGCTTGCGGCCATGCTTGACAATCACATCCACTTCGGCAACGCCCTTGATATCGATACGCGGAGCATCACATGGAAACGCTGTATAGATATGAACGACCGGCAGCTCCGACATGTTGTGGACGGTCTTGGCGGCCGGGCGAACGGTTTTGCGCGCGAGGACGGATTTGACATAACCGTCGCGTCCGAAGTGATGGCCGCGCTCTGTCTTTCGGACGGCCTTGGGGACTTAAAAGAAAAACTTGGGAGAATAATCGTCGCCTATAACACAAAGGGCGAGCCGGTCACCGCCGCCTGTCTCAATGCGCATGGGGCGATGGCCGCGCTGCTGAAAGACGCAGTCAAGCCCAATCTTGTCCAGACTCTGGAGCGCACGCCCGCGCTGATTCACGGCGGGCCTTTCGCGAATATCGCTCACGGATGCAACAGTGTCCGCGCGACAAAAACCGCCCTGAAATACGCCGATTATGTCGTGACAGAAGCGGGCTTCGGCGCGGATCTGGGCGCGGAAAAATTTATAGATATAAAATGCCGGAAGGCCGGTCTGAAGCCGGCGGCTGTTGTAATTGTCGCCACGGTGAGAGCGCTGAAAACGCATGGCGGAGCGCCCAAAGCCGAGGTTTCAAGCGAAAATACAGAAGCCCTCAAAAAAGGGCTTCCCAATCTGGCGAAGCACATTGAGAACATCACACAGGTTTTCGGTCTTCCGGCGGTTGTCGCCGTCAATAAATTCCCGTCGGACACCCCGGCCGAATTATCAGAAATTGAAAAACTTTGCGACAGCTTCGGCGTCAGGGCCGTCCTGTCCGAGGTTTGGGAAAAAGGCGGAGCCGGCGGCGAAGCCCTTGCGCTGGAAGCAATCCGGCTGGCCGAGAGCGGCGCAGGGAACAGCGCGTTTAAATTTGCTTACGAAGACGGCGACCCGATATCAGAAAAAATAAATAAAATCACATGCAAAATATACGGCGGCGAAGGCGCGGACTTTGAACCTGCCGCGAAAAAACAGCTCAAAAAGCTGGAGGAACTGGGTTTTGGCGGCTTGCCCGTCTGTATGGCGAAAACTCAGTATTCCCTTTCGGACAATCCGAAGCTTCTGGGCAGGCCGGAAGGCTTCCGGGTAAAAGTCCGTGAACTGAAAGTTTCCGCCGGGGCGGGTTTTGTTGTGGCGCTGACCGGGGATATTATGACAATGCCCGGATTGCCGCGAGTTCCTGCGGCGGAGAAAATCGACGTGGACGCAGAGGGAAACATCAGCGGGTTGTTTTAAACGCTTTTGACTGTATCACACAGGTCCAGAGACGCGACGGCGTGGGAAACAAACGGCAAATTCTACGCCGGCGACTGGGTTTGCTGCCCGTCCCGGCGAGGATTTTAGGAGCGTGACCAGTATGAGCAATGTGACAGTTTAACAATGCTGCGGCAGTCAAGTGCGCCCTGGAAAAAAACGCGATAATCAAGCGCAACAATCGTATCGGCGGCATGTGCAACGGCAAATTTCATATTGACAGGTTTCGCTCTTTGTCTCCGGGGCGCTTCGCTTGCTTTGGAAACTCCCGTTAAACCTAAAAAGGCACAATGTCAACAGCTCAAACAGGTACCTGGCTGTATCAATGCTAATAGCCCTTCTTTCTTCCTGATTTTTGTAACCGCTCATTTGCACATTATAAAAACAAATATTCTCTTGACTACTATTGTCAAAAGCGATATAATACAAACAATAATTAATTGATATTAGAGCTTTGCGCTTCCCGCAGAGCTTGATTATGGAGCGTGATTAAAGCAAGCATGATAGAGTTGCTTTACAATAATCGACTCCCGACCGGCAAAATTGAACATGGAAGAGTATCGAAGTGGTCATAACGAGCCGCACTCGAAATGCGGTAGTCCGCAAGGGCTCGTGGGTTCGAATCCCACCTCTTCCGCCATTCCTCATTAAATCCGAACACGCCGTATTATATATTTGTAAATGGCCTGTTCGGAATTGTGATCTACCGATAAGAAATAGATAATAGCCGCACGGGAAAAATATCTCGTGCGGCTACTATATGGCTAAATTCTATTTTCCAGGAATTTTCAAAACCTGCCCCGGAAAAATAATGCTCTCCGGTGTCAGCCCGTTAAATTCTGCCAATTCTTTATATTTCCCTCCATCTCCCAGCTGTTCCGCCGCAATTTTCCAAAAGCTGTCTCCAGCTTGAACTGTACAAGTTTTTACTTCTAAAGATTGTTCTGGAGATGATTCAGGCCAGAATTTACCTCCGGGGTCGTAGAAGTTCAGGCCATAAGTCTGAATCGTTTTGATGAGCACGTCGGCGTAATCCGGCGCAGTGGCGTAGCCTGCGGCTTTGATGGCGCGGCTGGCGGCTTTGTAGTCGGTCTC
>JAITEB010000025.1 GCA_031282245.1 Oscillospiraceae bacterium
GGAGTAAACTCCGGAAACCGTTCGACTTGCATGTGTTAGGCGCGCCGCCAGCGTTCATCCTGAGCCAGGATCAAACTCTTTTGACTTTGTATCAATATACCTCAAATGTTTTTATACTCACCGTATATCCGCTCGGAACGCATAATATTCATAAATATGAATATTATCCCCCCTCCCAGTTTACAGCGCGAACAAACGTTTGAAGCCTACTAATCTTATCCGAGTTCGTGACTCTATAAATCACCAACGTTTGCCCTCCCAGGAAACTTTCGTTCCTCTTCGGGCGCTCTTTGAGTACCCCCGCCTCTCGGCAGGCTCTCTCTTTTGAATCTCAGGGTTCGTTTGTTAGTTCTCGCGCATGTCCGTCGGGCTTCGCTCCCTATCTCAAGAGTTCTTTCCTCTCAGGTTCAGAAGTCTTTCTTCTGCCTCAAAAGCTTCCCCTCTTAATCTTAAAAAGCTTTACCTCTCCGTTTCGCACAATTCCTAACTCACGTCTACTATAAATGTTGTTCAATTTTCAGGGTTCGGGTGCTCCCTCTCGGGCAGCTTTATTATTTTAGCACTCTTCTCCCTCTTTGTCAACGCCTTTTTGGAGTTTTTTAATAGTTAATATTGAAAATTGTAAAAACTATTTTTGTATATATAACTAAATTTTTACATATTTTTATTTCTAATCACTTTTTGCCCAACCCGCCAGATCAACATTCTGTAAATGTTCCTCATATGTTGACGCAAAGTAATATTCCTGCGTTTCTTTGTCGGTGACGAAGAAAAAATAATCTGTGCGCGCCGGGTTCAGCGCCGCCAAAATCGCCTTTATTCCCGGATTACAAATGGCCCCAGCGGGCAGGCGGTCGCATTTATAGGTATTATAGTGCTCATTGTAACGGTTTATATCTCCAGAAATAAAAGGTTTTACCGCTCCTTCAACATATTTTATGGTAACATCGGACTGTAATTTCATGCCGCTATCCAATCTATTGTGAAAAATCGAGGAAATTATAGGCATTATTTCTTCTCCCTGGGATTCTTTTTCTATAATAGATGCCATTGTAATAATTTGATCAACGGTATAAGCGCTCACACTTATTTGCGTGCGGAGGTCTTCCGTTATTTTCCTTTCTGTATTGGCAAGAAATGAATTAATTATATCCTCTAAAGATGCATTTTTGTAAAATTCATAAGTATCAGGGAAAAGATACCCTTCCAGCGCAAAGCATCTGCTATTATTTAGCTCTTGTTCCAATAAAAGTGAATATATTTTATGATATTTTCCTGACTGAGCCTCGTCAATAAACTCATCGACTGTACACAGCCCTTTTTCCTCAAGAAGCATAGCAATTCTGGCAAGCGTATAACCTTCGGGAATAGTTATACTGACAGTATTTTCTTCTAACTCTTCAGCAACTCCCTCGCTGTAAGATATTTCCTTTGTTAACGAAGCAACGTCTTCCGGCGAGGATGTTTCAGTTGTTCTGGATAAATCAGAGGAATATATGGAATTTTGTGTATCTAAATCATCCCTGAAATTTCCAAATAAAGCTGAGCAGGAAGAAAGCAGTAAAATTGCTGCCGCCGCAAAAGATACTATTTTAATTTTCACAGGTGACCTCCTTCAACAAATTTAAAATGAATTTTTATACATACCTATCTATCCAACCAATAATTTCCTGCATACGCCTGATACGACTTTCCGGTTTCCCTGAGCGAGATAATTCATGGTTTTCGCCGCGAAAAAGGCAAATTTTCGTATCAATGCCATGCCTCTTTAAAGCGCTAAACATTTGTAAGCTTTCAACCATATAACAGCGGTAGTCTTCTTCTGAGTGTATAAAAAGCGTGGGAGTTTTGCAGTTTGGCGAATATGACAGCGGGGATTGCGCCCATAATTCGTCTTTATTTCCAAAAATATCTATGCCGGTTTGATCTGGAGAGAAAAAATAACCAATATCGCTAATTGTCTCCATTGATTGCCAGCTTGATATGCCACGTTGAGATACCGCCGCTTTGAACTTATCCGTATGCCCAATAATCCAATTGGTCATAAAACCGCCATAAGAACCCCCGGCAACACCCAGGCGTGCGACATCTATATCTGAATATTTTTTCAAAATTTCGTCTAAAAACTGAATAATATTATCATAATCGCACCTGCCATATTTACCGCGAATATCCGCGAAAGCATTTCCTTTGCCATCGCTGCCACGAGGATTGCAATATATTACAAAATATCCTTTTGATGACCAAAATTGCAATTCATGGAAATATATATCCCCATGGACTGTTTTAGGACCGCCATGAATATTCAAAATCGCGGGGTATTTTTTACCTTTTTTATACTTTACAGGAATAATAACCCATCCATCAATTTCAAAATCCTCTGTCTCTTTAAAGCTTAAGTGTTCCGGCTGGATGTATATTAATTCATTTTGCAATGCAGTATTAAAACTGGACCGCATTTTCAGCTCGCCCATTTCAAGCTGATACAGCTCCTGCAATTTCCCAGGAAGCATTGCAACAGACAATATTTTGTTATTTTTAATGTCAAAAAAATCTAAACTCCCGCCACAGTTTGTCATGCGCTCTATTTCGCCTGTGCGCAAATCAAGAGCGAAAAGATCCGCGCTGAAATCCACTGTCGAAACAAAGTAGAGCTTGTCGCCGTCAACTTTGAACCCTGTGCCGCTCCCATAACGGCAGTCTGTGCAAACCGTGCTTTCTATGGAAGAATAGTCATATTCTGACAAAAGTGAAAGTGTTTTTGCTGCAGTGTCAAGCAAATAAAAGCTGGCGTTTTCGTTTATACCATATTTTTCCTGTTTGCTTCCCGCAATGAGCAAATTTTTGCCCCAAAAATCAAAATCATAGACAAAAAGCTTTTGCTCCGAAATTTTTTCGACAGAAAAGTCTTTTAGATTGCAGAGATAAATATCACTTTTCAGCGCTTTTACGCCATTTTTTTCCACGAGAGCGGCAAATGCAGCGAATTCTCCTCCGCTGGAAATTTTAAAGCAGAAGACATCTGTATCAGGCGGACTTAGCGGCATAAGCGTGCATTTATTTTCATCCCAAATGAATAATCTTCCGCGAATTTTATTTATAAATCCGTTGCCGTTGCTCCAGAAAGGCACTTCGTCGATAATTTGACAAAGTTCTTGCTCTTTTTTTCTGTTAGTAAAATATTCCTGAGTTTTATATATATTAATGGGAGAAAAATCTGTCCTGTCAGCGCTCACATTTGCAAGAACCGCATAAAGCCCTTCGCCGATTTTCTCTAGCTGACCGGCCGTGACGGGCAAAGTAAAAGCGTGCCGCGCTTCACCGCCGTCAATTGGCAGTCGGTAAAAACTGCTAACTTCCGCTCCCTCTTTCTGGCGTTCATTGAATTTTTTATATGGTTCCCCTGGAAATAGGATGGATTTATCGCTGTCCCAGATAAAACTGCGCTCTTTTCCGCCAGATGTAAATTGGACGGGTTTTTCTCCGTGCATAACAAATATGTGCGAATCATAGCCGTTTTCATCGTTGACTTTTGTGCGCACAAGCGCGGCGTTTTCTCCATCCGGCGAGATTTTAAGGCCGGACAAAAAAGTGTAATGTTTAAAATCGTCGATTTCCAGTTTTCTCATAGACCGCATCTCCCCTTTCCGCAGCCGGGACAAGTTTCGCAGGCGTCCTCAAAATTTATTCCTTCTGCGGCGCATTCGATTATTGCTTTAATTTTACTGATAATTTTAGAAATTTCTGACTTTGCTTCTGAATATTCCCTCATAGAAGGATTGGACATTATGGCGGCGTAGGCCTCGTTGACCTCGCGGTCAAGCTCGCTCAGCAGGTTGTTGTCGCCGCTGTCTTTTGCGCATTCTTCCTCAAGTCGGAGACGCGCGCTTTCAAATTCGCCGATGGCGCTTTGAAGCTGTTTGTCAGCGTCATTTTTTTCTTTAGCCGCCACAAGGCGCAAATAACGCTCATCCTGCCTGATTGCGCGTCCGAGTTCCATGGCCTGTTGAATTAAGTTCAAATCAATTTCCCCTTTAATTTCCAGTTGGATGCCTCTGTTATTTCCACATTTGCGAAAGTCCCCAAAATTTCCGCGCCGCCTTCAAATTCGCAAAGCATGTTTGAATCCGTCCGTCCAAGCAAAAAACCGCCGCCGCTTCTGCTTTTTTCTTCAACAAGCAGCCGCTGAACGCTTCCGGCAAGGGCTGAAACAATTTCGCGCCCGATTTTGTCCTGCGCTTTGAGAAGCTCCGCCATCCATCCGGCCTTTACGCTGTGCGGAACAGGGTCATCCAGCAGGGCGGCTTTTGTGCCGCTTCTCTTTGAGTATATAAAAGTGAAAAGCGAATTATACCGAACGTATTTTACCAGTTCGAGCGTCTGCAAAAAGTCCTCGTAAGTTTCTCCGGGAAAACCCACTATTATGTCGCTGGTGAAGCTTATGCCCGGCATGGCCTCCCTCGCGCCGTCTATGATCTTTTTATACTGCTCCGCCGTATAATTCCGGTTCATTGCGCGCAAAATGCGGTCGCTCCCGCACTGCACAGGCAGGTGCAGATGCCGGACAACTTTGTCGCAGTCTTTCATAGCGGAAATAAGCTCAGGACTCGCGTCTTTTGGGTGAGAGCTTATAAATCTTACGCGGAAATCGCCTTCTATTTTTTGAATTTCCCTGATAAGCCCCGGAAAATCAAGTCCGTCCGACGGGGATTTGTATGAGTTCACATTTTGTCCGAGAAGGGTGAACTCCCGGCAGCCCTGCCCGGCAAGATTTTTTATTTCGTCAAGAACGCGCCCGCTCTCCCGCGAGCGCTCGCGGCCGCGAACATAGGGCACAATGCAGTATGAGCAAAAATTGTTGCAGCCATACATTACAGATACCCAGGCTTTATATTTCCCGTCGCGGCGTATGGGAACGCCTTCGCTTACGGCTGTTTCCTGCCCGGAAATGTCCGTAATTTTTGCGTTCGCGCTGTTATATGTTTTATAAATCAGCTCCGGAAGCCTGTCCAGCGCGTGGGGCCCGAATATTAAATCTACAAATGGGTAAGTTTTCCGTATGCCCGCGGCGACGCGCTCCTGCTGAACCATACAGCCGCAGAGACAGATAATCAGCCCTGGCTTTTGCTCTTTCAGCCGCTTCAGCTCGCCGACATTGCCAAAAACCCGGTTTTCGGCGTTCTCCCGGACAGCGCAGGTGTTAAATATAATCAAATCGGCCGCCGATCGCTCCGGTGTGAAAGCAAAATCCATTTCGGCAAGCTGTCCGTTTATTTTTTCTCCATCCGCCACATTCTGCTGACAGCCATAGCTGTGCGAGTATACAAGCCGCCGGGCGTCTTTATTTAAGCCGCGCATAAGCTCTATATACCCTCCCTGCGCGGCGTAATATTCGTCTGTTTTCGTCGTATCGGGCATTTTTTTGCTTTCCCCCTTCTTATCCGCAAACCGGGCGTTCGCGCGTTTAACAGGGGACGGCCCGCCCTTAACCGCCCCCATGCAAAAATTTATTGAATCAAAGAATCATGCAAAGCTACAACCGCCTTTGTAGAGTCAACTCTGGCAATCAGCACGCTTATTTTGATTTCGCTGGTTGAAATAGTGTTAATATTAATCTGGTTATCCGCAAGCGTTTCAAACATTCTGGCCGCAATCCCCGCATTTGTCTGCATCCCCGAACCGACGACGGAAACTTTTGACAAGTCGTCGTCCCGCTCTATATAAACCCCATTGCCGAAACCGGGCAGCAGGTTGCCAAGAACTTCCTGGGCCAGCTCGGCGTTTTCCTCATGCGTGGTAAAGCTCATGTCCATAAGGTTAGCGCTGTTGGCGGCGGTCTGAACGATAATGTCAACATTGATTTTTTTTCCGGCAATGGCCGAGAATATTTTAAAGGCTATCCCCGGCACATTCTGAAGGTTTTTTATAGTAAATTTGACTATATGGTCGTCTCTGGCGATCCCTTTTACAAGCATTTTCTCCATTTTTGTTACCTCCTTGACCATGGTTCCCGGAGCCTTTGTAAGGCTTGAAAGAACTTCCAGTTTTATATCAAACTTCTTTGCCATTTCCACCGAGCGGTTGTGAAGAACCTGCGCCCCAAGGCTGGAAAGCTCCAGCATTTCGTCATAGGTGATTTCCTCAAGCTTGATTGCGCTTTTGACAATCCGCGGGTCGGCGGTGTAAACCCCGTCCACGTCTGTGTATATTTGGCATATATCGGCCTTCATCGCCGCGGCAATCGCCACGGCCGACGTATCGGAACCGCCGCGGCCAAGGGTTGAAATATCGTCGTTCCGGTTGATCCCCTGAAAGCCGGCCACGATCACTATTTTTCTCTTCTCAATCTCGCTGCGCAGGCGTTCGGTTTCAATCCGGCGGATACGCGCGTTCGAGTGCGTTCTGTCGGTCAGAAAACCGGCCTGCCATCCCGTAAGCGAAACAGCGTTATAGCCCATTTTTTCTATAGCCATTGCCAGAAGAGAGCTGCTTATCTGTTCTCCCGCGGAAAGCAAAACGTCCAGCTCCCTTTTGGAGGGCCGCGCGCTTATCTCGTGGGCTTTGTCAAGCAGATCGTCCGTTGTGTCCCCCTGGGCGGAAACAACAACAATCACATCATTTCCGGCGGAATAAGTATCGGTCACTATTTTGGCGACGTTGAAGATTCTTTCGGCGTTTTTGACGGAACTGCCGCCGAACTTCTGTACAATCAGCCCCATATCGATTCCTCCTGTAGTTTCACTCAATTCTGGGTAACGCGAGTCGTCAAACTGAAACTTTCAGCGGGCGATTCGCGTTTATAATATACGCGCCGCCGGTTTCAGGGCGCATATATTATATTCTATGACGAAACATATTTTTTGTCGACAAAGTACTTTCTTATTATTATAACAAAAGATTTCTGAAATTTCAACATAAAGTGCGGGGGTCAGGACAAGTCCGAACACAAAACCGGACAATCGCGGCGCTGTTAATATTCCCGCATATATTTTATAATTAAAAAAAAGTGCTTCGCATTATAAATCATGAGGCGACAGGAGAGATTCAAGTGATAAATAAGACAATTCAGAATCTGCTGGAAGGCAAGGCGGAAAATCATATTTTTCCGTTTTTCTGGCAGCATGGGGAAGATGAGACAACGCTCCGCAAATATGTAAACGTCATCCATGAGGCAAACTGCGGCGCGTTCTGCGTCGAAAGCCGCCCGCACCCGGATTTCTGCGGTGACAAATGGTGGGCGGATATGGACGCAATTCTGGACGAAGCAAAAAAGCTTGGGATGAAAGTGTGGATTTTGGATGACGCGCATTTTCCGACAGGCTATGCGAACGGAGCGCTTGAAACCGCGCCCGCCGGTCTTTGCCGCCAGAGCATCTGCGCAAGCAAAAACGGAAAGTTTCCGCCGAAGTTTAAGCCAAACCTGATTGAAAGATTTGTAATGAAAAAAATGAAAAAAAAGCAGCGCCGCTATGACGACGACAAGATAATCAGCGTGATAAAAGCCGGGAACGCGGCCTGGACGGTCGGGCTTACGCGCAATTTGGGCTTTCACAGGGACTATATAAACATGCTGAGCCGAGAGTCCGTCCGGCTGCTTATTGACGCCGTTTACGAAAAACACTGGGAGCGCTATAAAGCGTATTTCGGCGGCGTCATAGAGGGCTTTTTCAGCGACGAGCCGGAACTTGGCAACGGGCATATGTATGACGACGGCTGCAAACTGGGCACGGACAACGATTTCCCCTTCAGTGACGAACTGGCGCGGGAATTGGAAGAAAAACTCGGCCAAAATTGGGCTGACCGCATGTACCTGCTCTGGGAAAACAACGCCGGCAAAAGCGAGACCGCCCATGTGCGCCTGACCTATATGAACGCGGTCACAAAACTTTTCCGCGACAATTTTTCTTATCAGATAGGAGACTGGTGCCGCGAGCGCGGCGTAATGTACATCGGGCATGTCATAGAGGACAACGGCCAGCACACACAGACAGGCTCCGGCCCCGGGCATTATTTCCGCGCCCTTGAAGGCCAGGACATGGCGGGCATAGACGACATCGGCAGGCAGGTTTTCCCGCAGGGCGAGGACTGTCGCAAAGGCCGCATCCCCGGAATTAAACGCAACTCCGACTTTTACCACTTTATGCTTGGACGGCTTGCGTCCTCTGCGGCGGCGATCGAGCCGCTGAAAAAAGGACGGGCTATGTGCGAAATTTTCGGCGACTACGGTTGGTCCGCGGGCGTTTACCTGGAGAAATACCTTGCGGATCACTTTATGGTCCGGGGAATAAACTATTTTGTCCCGCACGCGTTTTCGCCCAAAGCTTTCCCGGACCCGGACTGCCCTCCGCATTTTTACGCCCACGGCCACAACCCGCAGTACAGGCATTTTGGCGAGCTTATAAAATACATGAACAGAGTTTGCGCCCTCATCAGCTCGGGCGAGCGCGCGGCGGACGCGGCCCTGCTTTATCACGCCGAAACGGAATGGCAGGGCGGGGAGTTTGTCCCCAACGAAAAAATGGCGCGCCTGCTGGAAGAAAATCATCTCAGCTTTGATATTGTGCCGCGGGATTATTTTGACAGCCCCGGAAAATACAACGACAGGCGCTATAAAACCGTGATAGACTGCCAAAGCGCCGAGATTCCGGGCGGATTGGCGCCGGAAGCGGTATTCACGCCGAAAAGCTCTTTCATGCGCGTTTCGCATATAAAAGGCGAAACGGACATATACTATTTTGTCAACGAGGGCGCGGAGACTTACAGCGGCGAAATTCTGCTCCCAATACACGGCAATTGCTGCGCTTATGACGCCTGGGAAAACAAACTGCGGGCGGCGCAGAGCGCGGATTGCGAAAACGGAACAAAAATAAGCGCGCTTATTGAGCCGCGAAAGAGTCTGTTTATCGTTTTCGGAGAGGAAGACCTGCGCCCGCTTAAAGAAAATAATATTTCCGCTATGGAAAAAATCCCGCTTGCGGGCTGGGTGCGTTCTGTCTGCGAAGGCGCGCGGTATCCCGGCTTTGGCGAAGAGAAGAAAACAGACCTTCCCGACAATCTGGCGAAAGAACAGCCCGGGTTTTCCGGCTTTGTCCGCTATAAAACAGTGTTTGAAGCCGACAAAAAAGATAAGCTTCTGCTGGTGATAGAAAATGCCGCCGAGGGCGTAGAAGTTTTTATAAACGGCGTCAGCCGGGGAATTCAGATTGTACCGGCCTTCCGGTATGACCTGACCGGCTTTGTTAAAGACGGGAAAAACGGGCTTGTTATAGAAGTTGCCACGACGCTCGAACGGGAATGCTATTCGCTTCTTGAAATAGCTGAAAAATTACTCGCGCCCAAACCGACGGCAAAAAGCGGTCTGACAGGAAAGGTCTTAATATACAAAATTATTTGACCAGCACAACGTTTTTGCTTCCAAGAAAGCGCCGCAGTTCGTTTATTAAAACGTCGTTCTCCTGAACCCACATTTTTTTCGGCGCCTGAACAAGCTTCTTCTCGTCATTGAAAAAGACATAGACGGGCGTGTGCCCTTCAAAAACAGCAAGCATATCCGAAGCCTGATTAAAATTATTTGACTTTCTTGAAGGGACTTTCAGATAAAGCCCCCTTCTGCCGTTTGATTTCGCCGCCGCCTCCGCGTTTTGCTGAGGCGCGGCGCTTTTTATCTCTTTCGCGTTTCTCACGTTCTGGCATATAAGCTTGGCGCTTTCACCCTCGCTTGCCGAAACCCTCGCATCCATCGCGACAATATTTCCCTCCAGAAGAAGCGGCCGGTATTCTTCCAGCGTCCTTGGGAAAACAAGGCATTCAATCGAGCCGGTTTCGTCTTCTATATTGACGAAGGCCATGGTCTGGCTTTTTTTTGTGACTTTTGTCCTGCTGCGGGAAATAATCCCCAAAACCGTCACGCTTTCGCCGTCGCCGTATTTTGCGCGGGCAAACTTGCCGCCTAAGTCCTCTTCGCCCTCCTGCGGCAGAATATCCCCGATTTTAGCGGCTTTCAGGCTTTCTGACACGCCTGTGTACTCATCCAGCGGATGCGCGGAAAGATAAAAGCCGCTTATTTCTTTTTCATAGCGCAGCTTCTCAAAAAGCGGATATTCGTCATAGCGCTTAAGTTTAATTTCGCTGCGCTTCGCCCCGCCTAAATCAAAAAAGCTCATCTGGCCGGACTCCTTTGTTTTTTGGTAGTCGGCGACGGCGGAAAACACAAGCTCCAGGTTTTCCACCATTTCGCGGCGGTTGGACCCAAGCGAATCCGCCGCCCCAGATTTGATGACGCTTTCAATCGCTCTTTTATTCAAACCTTCGCGGGAGAGCCTTTCGCAAAAATCATAAAGGCTTTTGTAAGCGCCGTCTCTTTCGCGCCCCGCTATAATATTGCCTATAAAAGCTTTGCCCAGATTTTTCACGGCGAGAAGCCCAAAGCGTATATTTTCGCCGGAAACAGTAAAGCCTATGCTGCTGACGTTTATATCCGGCGGCAGAACCTTTATTCCCATGCGGGCGGACTCCCGGATATATTCCGCGACTTTTGCCGCCGAATCCAGCACGCTGGTCAGCAGAGCGGCCATATATTCCTTCGGGTGGTGAACTTTAAGATAGGCCGTCCGGAACGAAAGCAGGGCATAGGCGGCCGCATGGGATTTGTTGAAGGCATAGGCCGCAAAGCTCGACATATCCTCGAATATTTCGTTTGCGGTGCGCTCGTCAACGCCGTTGGCCACCGCGCCGACGCACTCGGCGCTTCTATCCTCTCTTTTTATGCCGTAGATAAAATTCCGGCGCTCTTTTTCCATGACGTCCGCTTTTTTCTTGGACATGGCGCGGCGAACCAAATCCGCCCTTGCGTAAGAATATCCCGCAACGCTCCGGAAAATTTGCATCACCTGCTCCTGATAGACTATACAGCCGTAAGTCACCTTGAGAACAGGCTCCAAAAGCGGGTGCTTGTAACGCATCAGGCTGGGATTGTGGCGGCACTCCACATATTGCGGGATAGAATCCATCGGCCCCGGCCTGTAAAGCGAGATAAGCGCGATCAAATCCTCGAAACAGTCCGGCTTCAGGCTTTCCATGGCGCGGCACATCCCCGCGGATTCAAACTGGAATATCCCTTCGCCCCTGCCCTGCGAAAGCAGGTCGTAAACCTCCCGGTCGTCAATCGGGGCTTTTTCTATGTCAAAATCCGGCTGACGCTCCCTGATCATGTTTTCCGCGTCGCTTATAACAGTCAAAGTGCGCAAGCCGAGAAAGTCCATTTTGAGAAGCCCAAGCTCCTCAAGCGTTCCCATTGGGAACTGCGTCACGATGGTGTCGTCATTTTTGGAGAGAGGCACATAGTCGTCAACGGGTTTTTCCGTGATGACGACTCCGGCGGCGTGCGTCGAGGCATGGCGCGGCATACCCTCAAGCTTTTTCGCCATGTCGATAAGCTTTGCGACTTCCGGATCGCCGCTGTACATGTCCGAAAATTCTTTTGAGATATTCAGAGCTTTGTCAAGCGTCATGTTAAGCGCTATGGGCACAGCCTTTGCGATTTTGTCCGTTTCGCCGTAAGCGACGTCCATAGCCCTGCCGACGTCCCTGATTGAGTTCCGGGCGGCCATTGTACCGAAAGTGACGATCTGCGCCACATGGTCGCCGCCGTATTTTTTATTCACATAATCTATAACTTCCTGCCTGCGCTCATAGCAGAAATCTATATCAAAATCCGGCATACTGATTCTTTCCGGATTTAAAAAGCGCTCAAACAGCAGGTTGTATTTCAGCGGATCAATGCCCGTTATTCCAATACAGTATGCGCAGAGACTTCCCGCGCCGGAACCCCTGCCAGGCCCGACGGGAATTCCTTTGCTTTTTGCGTGGGAGACAAAATCGTGCACTATCAAATAATAATCCGTGTAACCCATTGAAGTAATAACCCGCATTTCGTAATTAAACCGCTCGGCGACGCTTGCTCCCGGGTTTGCGCCATAGCGCCGCTCAAGCCCTTCCCGGCACATTCTTCGGAAATAGGTTTCGTTGTCCTCGTCCGTGGGCGCGGTAAATCGCGGAAGCTTTATCCTGCCGAACTCGAACTCTACGTTACAGCGCCCGGCAATTTTTACGGTGTTTTCCAAAGCGTCCGGGGCTTCCGGGAAAAGCGCGGCCATCTCGTCCCCGGATTTCAGGTAAAACTCGTCTGTTGGGAATTCAAGGCCGTTTTTGTCGCTGACGCTTCTGTTTGTCTGTATACAAACAAGGACGTTCTGGGCTTCGGCGTCGTCGCGGCTGATATAGTGCGCGTCGTTTGTGGCGACAAGCCCCAGCCCAAGCTCCCGCGCAAGCCGGATGATCATAGGCTTTATCTGCCGCTGTTCAAGAATTCCATGGTCTTGAATCTCCAGAAAATAGTTTTCCCGCCCGAAAATATCCGCATATTCCAGCGCGGCCTTTTTTGCGCCGCTGTAATCGCCCCGGACAAGCAGGCGCGGTATTTCCCCGGCAAGGCAGGCCGAAAGCGCTATAATCCCCTCGTGATATTGCCGCATTAAGTCTTTGTCAATTCGCGGCTTTGTATAAAAGCCCTCTGTAAAGCCGCGCGAGATAAGCTTGATTAAATTTTGATAGCCTCTGTTGTTTTCGCAGAGCAGCACAAGGTGATAGGGCGAACTGTCCAGACTATGCGTTTTGTCAAAGCGCGTCCGCGGCGCGACATAGGCTTCGCAGCCAATAATCGGTTTCAGCCCCTGCTTTTTCGCTTCTTTGTAGAAATCTACAACGCCGTACATAACGCCGTGGTCGCTTATGGCAAGCGCTTTCTGCCCCATTTCCAGGGCCTTCTGGACGGCGCCCTTTATGCGGCAGGCGCCGTCCAGAAGGCTGTACTCACTGTGCACGTGCAGGTGGACAAAATCGTTCACTTTATTATCAATCCTTTCGCTTGTCGGTTGCCGCCGTCCGCCCGCAGATTTTCCGCAATCGCCCGGATTTTCGCGAAGCGCCTGTTCAAGCTGGAACGCGTCAGCGGCGGACTGCTCAGCTCCGAAAGCTCCGCAAGCGAAGCTTCCGGATTCTCCAGCCGAAGCCGAGCGGCGTTCGCCAAGTCGCCGCTTAGAAAATTTTCGCCTTTCAGCCCGTATATCAGCTTTATGCTGTCAAGCTGCTCGGCGGCGGCGATTGCGGTTTTGCCGATGTTGGCCGTCTCAAAATTTGTGCGCCGGTTGGTATTGTTGCGAATATCTTTTATCGCCTGGACGTTCATAATGGCAAAAGCCGCCTTTGTCGCGCCCATCAGCGCCAGAAGGTCTTCTACCGCCTGGCTGTCTTTAATATAAACCGAAGCCGCGCCGGATTTTTTTGCCGCAAGCCGCGCCGTCACACCCATTTTGCCCAGAAGCTCCGCCAGGTCGGCGCAAAGATGGCTGTATCCAGCCAAAAACTCAACGCGATAATCTTTTTCGGGGTCGGCGGCGCCGCCGCATGCAAGGTACGCCCCGCGGACAAAGGCGGGATATTCTTTCTTTTTCAAGTTCTCCCAGTGAATGCGCAGAAAAAGCTCGGGATTTCCGTGTCCGAAAACAGAAAGAATTTTCTGAACCTGCTTTTTGTCCGCAACGCTTATTATGTGAAAATGCCGTTTTCCCGTGCCGTTTTGTATTTCCAAATCAAGTCCGCAGACGGATTTCAGCAGAGCCTGATATAATTTCGCGATATTTTCGTTCTGCGTCCGGATTCTGATGGAGTTTCCGAAAGAATGCGAGAACAGGAGCAAGCCGTATAAAAGCGCCTTTTCGTTGCGCGGCGGCTCTTTCTTTGCAATTTTGCAAAGCTCGTTTTTGACCTGCTGGCCGAAAGACATTTTGCTTCTACCTCATAATAAAATCAGGCTAACTTTTGCCGATGTCCCTGTGAGCGCTGACGACGCGCCCGCCGCTATTGCTGATAAATTCATGCAGGCTTTCCGCAAAGGCGACCGAGCGGTGTTTCCCGCCCGTGCAGCCCAGCGCGACGACGAGCTGGCTTTTGCCCTCCCTGCGGTAAAGCGGCAGAAGATAAGCCAGCAAATCCTCCAGCTTTTGCAAAAGCTTGTTTGCCTCGTCAAAGCCAAAAACGTACGACCGAACTTTTTCGTCAAGACCCGTCAGATTTTTCAGTTCCGGGATATAAAACGGATTGGGCAGACAACGCACGTCAAACACCAGGTCGGCTTCCTGCGGGATGCCGTACTTAAATCCAAAAGACATGCAGTTTATCAAAAGCCCTTTGCGCGCGTTCTCCAAAAAAAAGGTGTCCAGCATATTTTTCAGTTCTTTCGGGGCAAGCATTGTTGTATCTATCGTAATGTCCGCTCTTTTTTTTACAGGCGCAAGCAGCAGTTTCTCTTTGTCGATAGCTTCCGAAAGCGTCCCCGCGGCGCTGTCCAAGAGCGGGTGTTTCCGCCGCGTTTCTTTAAAGCGGGTGGTCAGTTTATCTTTTGAGCACTCCAGAAACAGAAGCCGGTAATCTGTGCCGTTCTTTTTCAGATCTTCAAGCGAATTTTCAAACTCGGCCGTCATTTCTCCGCCGCGCGAATCCGAGACGATAACGAGCTTGCTTATCTCGTTTGACTGCTCGCAAAGGCTTGCAAACTGAAAAATAAGATACGGCGGAATATTGTCCACGCAGAAATAGCCCATGTCCTCCAGCGCGTTCATGGCCTTGCTTTTCCCCGCGCCCGACATCCCCGTGACAATCAGCACTTCCATTTTACCGCTCCTTTACCGGTTCCCAAATCCGGCTCAGCCTATAATTTTAATCTCGCATTCCAAATCAAAGCCCGTTTTATTCTTGACGGTCTCCTGAATAAGCTTGATAAGGTTCTGAACGTCGGCGCAAGTCGCGCCGCCCGCGTTTATAATAAAGCCCGCATGTTTTTCGCTTACCTGCGCGCCGCCGACGCGGAGACCTTTCAGCCCGCAGCGGTCAATCAGCGCGGAAGCGTAAGCCCCTTCCGGGCGCTTGAAAGCGCTTCCCGCGCTGGGGAATTCCAGCGGCTGTTTTGATTTGCGGCGGGCCATAAGATCGTCCATTTTCGCGCGGATTTCCAGCGGATCGCCTTTTTTGATTTTATCAGAAGAAAAGCGAACTTCTGTTATGACGCGGTTTCGCCCGGTGAAAGCGCTGCGCCTGTAGGAGAAATCCAGCGCAGCGCCGGAAATTTCCTGAAACCGGACGTCCTCGTCCAGATATTTGACGCCGCGCACAACATCCCTCATTTCGCCGCCATAAGCTCCGGCGTTCATATATACAGCCCCGCCTGCGCTTCCCGGAATGCCGTAGGCAAACTCCAGCCCCGTCAGAGCGTTTTCGGCGGCGAACTCGCAAAGCTCGGCAATGCTTATGCCCGCTCCGCAGCTTATTTCAGCTTTGCCGGAAAGCTCAAGCTTTTTAAAATTACCCAAAGTAGAGACAATCGCGCCCGGGAAACCCTTGTCGCGGACAAGCACGTTCGAGCCATTTCCCAATACGACAAACGGCGTTTCAAGCTCTTTCAATTTGTGAATAAGCTCCGGAAGTGCGGTTTCTTCCGGCTGCATAAAAATATCGCAGGCGCCGCCTATTTTAAAGCTGGTGTGCTCTGAAAGAGGCTCTTCCAGCCTGTAGTCTATATGATTTCCGTCGCAATGTTCGCGGATTTTCCGAATATCTATAATAATTCCCGCCTTTCGCTTTGTTCTGTGTCAACAAAAAGTATTATACCATGTCCCCGCCTGAATTTGAATACCTGTAAAAATTTTTATGCGCTGCCCGCCAAGCTTTACACGAAGAAAAATTTGTGCTATAATTAATTATATATTAAAAATAAAATAGGGGGAGCTTGCATATATGGAGAATAACACCGAGGCTGGAACGCTGAAATTCAAGGACAGACCTCTGGTTCGGAGCGGCGATTTGCTTTATTACGGCAATCCGAACGACAAATTTATCGTCAGAATTGATATTATCGCAAAAAAGCGGGAAAACAATCTGGAGCGCGCGACGAAAGTTTCGGTCGAGCTTTTGGATATTTCCGGGAAACGCGAGAAAACCGTCAAAAAAAGCGAGCGCCATGGTCTTTACGACGCTCTGGACATCGGCGGGATATGGCTGGACCGCAGCCTTTCCGAGCATAAAAAAGCCCCTCTAAGAGAGAGAAAAACTCCGGATGCTTCTCCAGAAAATAAATAAGCGCTAAGCGCAATGTTAATAAAACAAACAAAGGACTGACTTGTGTCGGTCCTTTGTTTGTTTTATTGAGCCTGTTTAAATTAATCTTTTTGAATATCTTGTGTTTCCGCCATATTTGAATTATACTAAAGGCAGTTGGCGCTTTGAATTATTGGAAATCATAAACCGGGAGATAATATATGGACTATCTGGACGAATCAAAAATAATACATACCCGCGCCATAAACAGAAACGAAATTACGCCGTCTGACGTCAAAAACGCCGCTTTATGCCTTATGATCAATCCTAACGATATTGGCTCGCGCTGTTTGCTGATTATCTATGCGCGTCCGGATTTGTCGGACAAAAGCGACGGCAAATCCCTTGCCATACAGTCGCGCTTTGCAACGCGCATTGCGCGCGGCATACATAAATATGACCGCAATCGCGCGCCGCTTTTAAAATTTTTACTGAGACTGGCGACGCTTGCCGAGCTGGACGTGTGCGGCTATCTGAAAAAGATTAGCGGGAAAAATACAGACGAAGAAAGAACAGACTGGGGAAAGGCAGGCAGGACAAATAAAACCGGGATTATAAATAAAAATAGGGACGCGGACGGCGCGTATTCTCTGGCTTACGCTGAATTCAGCGAATTCAGCTTTCTTAGTGATGACAATATTCGGGCGGAGAGCTATTTTGCGGCGCTTGTTTACAAAAAACCTTTCGGCGAAACGATAAAATTTCCCTTGTTTGAAGAAGGCGAGGACGGGCGGATTACTCCCATACTTGCTCCGGAGCTGAAAATGAGCGAAGAAGAATTAAAATCCGTTCTCTTGTTACTTTTGCAAAACGAACAGCGCGCGCGCGCCTTAATCAGTCTGTACCGGCCCCAGACGCCCGCGCTTAACCCCGCCGTTCTGCTGCCCCGGTTCAGGGAGTATTACTCTATGCTCTATAAGACCAAAAAAGGGAGGGCTGAGCGGCGTTTATACGAGCTTGTGTTTGAATTAATGATTATCGGCGGCGGCAGTTTTGAAGACACTGAGACAGAATACCGCAGACTATACGGCGAAGAACCGCCGGTAAAAGCAAAGCAGGCGCGTTACAGCGAGCGCGGCAAAAGAATCTTTGAGAATTTTTGGGAATGGCTCGGCGAAATTCAGAATGACAGCTGACATTGGAATATATGCTGGAGGCGGAACTGCGTCTTAATATAACATACAGGTTTAGAAAGGGGTGGTCAAATTGGACGATCATATTAGTTTCAAGACTTTATACAGCATGTTTAACGCGCGGAGCGCTTTATCAAAAGAGCTTGTCCGGCATATTAACTTGTGCGAACGGTGCGGCGGCGTTTTCCGCGCGCTTTTGCCGTCTGAAATTTTAACAGATGAAGACGATACGGAGCTTGGCGAAGCTGACGAGCAATGGGAAAACGCCGTCTGCGGCCTTGCGTTCGGCGAGGATGCTATTGACGCGGAAAGCGCCCAAATTGTTGTCTCCGCCGGCAACGACTATCAACGGGCATTCCTGAAAAATCTGCGCGAAAGCTCGGATTATGCGGAAAGCCGGATTGCGGAGGCCGGCGCTTTGCCGCAAGCCCTTGAAAAAACGCCCGGCGCAAGATTGGAAATTTTTTTTAATAATATCGCTTCTGCCGCAGCCGGGGCAGTTTCTGATTTGAAAGGCTTTCTCTCCGTCCCGGATTTCTCAGAGTTTGTCCCCGCGGGGCGGTTCAGGGCATTGGCCGCCACAGCCGCGCCCAATGCCCCAACGCAGTATACAGCCGAGGGCAGACTGCCGAATGGCGGCGCATACAAATTGCTTTACCGGCAGTTTGAGACGCTGCTGGAGATAGACGCCTTCAAGCTGGAACCTCCGCGGGTTCTGTATTACAGAGCAAGCGGCGGCCAGACGGCGTTTGAACAGCATTCCAGCGCCTGGACGCTTGCGAAGCCCGATAAGTGGACGATGAAACTTTCCGCCGACCATCCCGCAATAATTGCGCTGCCCGAATTTAATTATGTAATTTTGGCGCAAAGCTATAAGTCTTTGCAGAAGAACGGCGGGTGATGACAGTGCAGGGATTTGCAGAAGTGAAAATCGCTTTGACCGAAGCGGGCAACGGGCTTGATTTCGCCGTGTCACATGGCCTGCGCCGCGTCAAATTTCCGACGGTCGGCTTTCCCGCCGAAGTCCGTGACAAAATTTTCTCCTGCGCAAAAATATACTTCAGGGGTTCAGGCGCCTGTTTGCCCGAAATACAAGAGCCTTTGACCAGCGCGACGGAAAAAGTCACCCGGTATCTGCTTAAAGTTAAAGCGGCGTCAATCCGCCTGGATATTGACGACAAGCTGAAAGATTTGCCCTGGGAACTGTCAAAAGTCGAGAAAGCGGGTTCGACTTGGGGCAAATATTTCTGCGCCGTTCGGCTTGCTAAAGAGTTCCGGCCCGATTCGCACCGTACGGGCGAGTCCTGGCGGGTCTTTTATGAACCCAATATTTTAAGCGAAGAAGGGCGTTTGTTTTATCAGGCCGTCGGCTGCGGCCGCGATGAAGTCGATATTGACGACGGAGGCGCAAAGGACTCTTTTGAAGAATCGCTTGCGCACAACAACGTCCTGCATATTGCCGCGCACTGCGAGCATGCGGAGGACAAACTCACGGTTCTGAAAAGCGGCGGGGAGTTTTTTAACTCCCGGCGGACGCCTGTAAGTTCGTCGCCGCGTATGATAATTTTGGACTGCTGTCACAGCGCGGAGACAGCGTTATTCACTTTCCGGAACGTATTCTCAAAGGGCTGCGTGCTGTTTATCGGGCATATAAGAAAAATGCGGGTTGACGACGGATACGGCTCACATTTTACCAAGCTGTTTACGCGGGAGTTTTTGGGGCGGAAAAGCAGTCTGGCTGACAGCGTAAAAGCCGGGCGCGATACGGACAATTTCCGCGATTACAGCGCGGTTGTCTATGTCTGGGAGGGCGTTTCCCCTGATTTCACAAAAGACAACGCGTTTGGCATAATTGACGGAAAACCCGGCAACAGGCCCGGCCGCAAATTTGCGGCCGCCGGGGTTTTTGCTCTGGCTCTGCTGCTGACGGCGGGTTTGCTTGCATTTGCGGCAAGATCTTTGAAGCGCAGCGATTTGGCGGCGCAAAGCGAAAACATCCTGTCAGCCTCCGGGCTTTCTGTTGCCGCGTCGTTTGTCAGTGCGGAATATACAAGCGGGGCGCGCATTGCCGGCAAAGTGACGAACGCGCCTCCGGACAAGTACGGGGTGGTTCTTATGATACTTGTGGGGGACGGAACGGAAGCGCAGTTTTATATTAAACCTGACCTGAAAAACGGCGTCAGTGAAATAAGTCCCGACGGTTTTTTTGACATACAGGCCTATACGGACGACGGGAAAGCGAAAGAAACAGACTTGACAGCCACAATGTACTCGCTCTTTCTTGTCGGCAAATCCTTTGACGTCTCCCAAATGACAAGCGCCGCAGATTATGAGACAGTAAAGAAAAATTCTGTCGCGGCGCTGGAAAAGCAGGTTATAAGCCGCTGAACCCGGAAAAAACCTCCCGGTCGGAAATAATGTTGAGAAAACATTTTCCGGCCGGGAGATTTTTAATTTGAGAAAAATACCGCGAAGGCTTAAGCGTAAAACTCGGAAAAAATGCGCTGTTCGGAATATTAATCAGAGAGGAGAAAGTCTATGATAAAAAAAGCGGCTATAATAATTCTGGGCGCTCTGATATGCATTTACGCGCTGACAATGGCTATGCTGTATGAACAGCCGGAACCTGAGACGGCGGTTCTTTCAGATGAAACGCAGGCGCGCTATAAAAACCCTGGTGTGAGCAGGAAAATCTCGCTCAACTTCTCGCCGTACTATGAAAACGGCGCAAGCCCGGGAAGCGCGGTTTCAGATGAAGCTCTAAGGCGTCTGCTGAACTCTGTCGCGCCGTTCTGCGACACTATACGCACATTTTCCGCCGCCGAATACGAAAGCCTTTATGCGATCGGAAAGCGCGAGTATAATATGCGGATTATTGCCGGAGCGTGGTTAAGCGGAAGCGCAGAGACGGACAAAACGGAACTCGACGCGCTGATAAGGCTGGCGGACGCGGGGCTGGCGGATTTGCTCCTTGTCGGCTCGGAAGGGATCTATCGCGGGGATTACTCAGCGGAATACGCGCTTCAGTGCATAGCCTATGTCAGAAAATCGCTTGCCGACAAAGCTATTCCAGTTTCAACCTCTGATACGGCGGGCGTGTGGCTGGAGGACGCAAGCCTTATAAATTCCGTTGATTTTCTTTGCTACACTTATTATCCGTATTTTGAGGGAATTCCGGCAAATAAAGGGGTGAAAGCGTTTGAAGAGACATACGGCAAACTGAAAAAGCGCGCCAATGGAAAACCGGTTATTTGCAGCGAAACCGCATTCCCGGACGGCGGGGAAAAGATGGGCGGGGCCGTTCCCTCGCCGGAAAACAGCGTGAAGTATTTCAGCGACGTCTATGACTGGAGCGTAAAGGCTCAAGCCGAGGTGATTTTCTTTGAGGCGGTCAACGAAGCGTGGAAAGGTTCGCCGGACTCTGTGGAAACGCATTGGGGCATCTGCGATAATTTTGGATCTGTAAAATATCAATATTGGGAAAAACTGCTTGAAATTATAAAACAGGAGGTCTCCAAAAATGGAAAGCAATAATAACAAAAACAGCTTATCGCCACTGTCGATCTGTCTGCTGATACTTTCGCTTATCGTCCTGATCGCACTAGTCAGGGCAGTACTGCTCAAAACCGTGCTTGCGGACAAAAATAACAGCGAAGCTATCCCTGCCGCAAAAGCGCAGAGCATAGAAGCAATTTTGCTGCCCGAGCTTTCGGAGAACCCACCGGCAGAACCTTCGGAAACCCAATCTGGGGAAGCGTCTTCTGAAGAAGCGTCAGAAGAATCACTGCCGGAATCTTCTGCAGAGTTTTATCAAGAACCTGTTGAAATAAGCGAAGCCACTCCGTCAGCTCCCACAGAAGAGCAATATACGGGCGAAGCGAAGTTTGAAACAGTGTACTATGATGCCAACCATTATGTTTACGGGCGGGTTCTCGGGCTTGACCCGGAAGAGTACGCGCTTGTTCTTTTCATCAAAGTGGAAGGCCGCTATTATGTAAAACCGACATGGGCATCTGCGAAAACTTATCTGTACAGTGACGGAAGTTTTGGTACAGCCGCCTATACTAACGATTCCAACCGTTGGAACGACCAGACAGCCACCCATTACAGCGTTTTCTGCGTTCCCTTAAGTTTTGACATCAACTCTATGTCTAGTTTCTCCGATTTGGCCACAGTCCGCAGCGCGTCTGTACTCGCTCTGGAGGATCTTCCCACAGGAAACTAAAACCTGGAAAAAAAGAAGTCCCCCACTGCTGTATATTACGGCAGTGGGGACAAGTTTGCGCACAAATTTTTATAAAGTTAATTCACATTCATCGCGTTCTCTCTGGACAGATGCGGCCACATAACCAGCGAATGCCCGGCGGCCTGATATTCCCTTACCTTCGCGACGAATTCAGAATACCCGCTCAGGCTTTCGCTCTTTTGGATTATTTCTGGGTTGTGGAAGCGGGCTGTGTCCATCCCTAAGTCTGGCTTAGCTTTCGAGCAAAGGTCAAAGCTGATTTATTGTGCTTTCGTCAAGTCCTGTCGCGCTCATGATCTGCCCCACTGGAAGACCCAAACCTTTTAAATTTCTGGCTATCCCCAATTTTTCTTCTGCCCGGCCTTCTGCGCGGCCATATGCCCAGCCTTCTTCACGGCCTTCTTCGCGGGCTTCTTCCTCCCAGATTTTCTTGGCAAGCTGCATATCAAACTCAGCAGTCAGCATATTTAACACCTCCGAGGATATTTTTAATAAAAACTCCTGCATTATCCCATGGCTTATGCAATATTTAACAGCCAGTTCAGCCGCTTCATCCAGTGAATGTCCGGCGGCCTGATATTCCCTCACCTTCGCGACGAATTCAGAATACCCGCTCAGGCTTTCGCTCTTTTGAATTATTTCCGGATTGTGGCCCGAGTTGACATTTATAACAGTTACCTCGAGTTCCAGCAGCCCGCCGGCCCGGTTAGTCATGCCGGGAAGCTCTTTAAAGGCGTCCGAAAGCCGCAGCGTCTTCATGTCGTCAAATTTATCCAAGCCGTTATAAAGCACATAAAACTCCGGCTTTGGAATTTTCATAAGCCTGCTTCTGTACATGGCCGAATTATCAAGAATCTTCTCGTAAACCCGCCCTATATAAATCAAGAGGCGCAGCGGCATGTTATAGTTGACCGTCGACTGGCTTTCAATCAGCACTACAAGCCTGTCTGCAAGCACAAAAGCCAGATCATTCACCCTGTCCATGAACAGGACATCCTCAAGTGTGGCGGGTTCTATCGGGGTATCGGGCGGAAAATTATTTCCGCTCAAGGCGTTGTAAAGCTCAAGCATTTTCGCGGGTTCTTTGAAAATCGTTACAAAAAGGCTGTCTTTATATTTTTTGTTCGTGCTCATTGGTTCACCGGTTCACCTTCCTGCTTTGAGAATTCTTCCAATAGAGGGGGGCAACCTGTGGGCTTTCCTCCACCATGCCCTCAGAAGGCCCCAGGAGACTCGTACTTGAACTTTCCCGCTCTACCGTCTCATCTATAGCCCTGTTGACAAAAGCGTTCAGGCTTTCGCCCTGCGCGGCGGCATGGGCTTGTAAGTCGGCTTTCCTGCCTTTTTTAACTTTAAGTTCTATTCTGTCATATGCCTTTAGGCTATACTTTGCGTTTGCTCTTTTCTTTGCATCACTTACTGGCATTTTCTTCCTTATTTCCTTCCCGCCCCAATTTTTAAAATCGCACTCACTTCCATGATTTTAGTATAGCACAAATATACAAATCATGCAAATACGTTATTGTATAATAATATCATCTGTGGAATCTGTCTGAAACGGAAAAAGCCCGGGCCGAGCAGACAAAAGCAGCCACAGCGCACACAAAGGCCGCAACCGCGCAGATTTATGTTGACATGGGCGCTTTGGATCCGAGCGAGGTTCGCAGCGGACTTGCAAAAAACAGCGAATTTGATATTGAAAAGCTGCTGGATAATGCCCCCGAAGAGACTGGAAGCGCATGGTAAAACAAACTCTTGGCATCGACCTTTTTTATATCATATATTTAAAAAGCTTCTTCACGCGCCCTGATAAGCCGCACAAGGACCTCGTTGACGGGCGAGGACGCGCCGAATTTTCTGGACAGTTCCAAAACCGTCCCGCCGAATATACCGGCTTCGGTTTTGCGCCCGGCTTCCATATCCTGAAGCATAGAGGTTTTTCCTTCGGGCGAAATGCTGTCTATAATCTGAATTGCTTTGTCCGCATCGCTTTCGTTCAGGTTTATGCCCTCAAGCCGGGAAAGAAAAACCACTTCCATCATTGCGGATTTAAACAAATCCCTTGCCGCGCCGGGCTTTTGAAAGGCGCTGTAAGTTGCGCCAAGCACGGCGGAAAGCTGGTTCACGCCGACATTCATCATAAATTTTGCCCAGAGGCTTTTAATCATGTCCTCCGGAATCTCATAGGGAATACCGGTTCTGTTAAAAAATTCTTCTATCAGGCTGACCCTTTCAGAGCGCCTTCCAATGTTCCGGGCTTCCCCGAAGGGGATTTTTGCAAAAGTTTTATATATAATATCATTCCCCCGTCTTGTGGAATCCGTCCCAACCGCATAAGCATACAGGACTTTTTCCCGGCCGAAAGCGGCGGAGATTATGTTTTCGCTGATAATGCCGTTAAGAAGGGAGATTATCAGCGTGTTCTCACCGACGGAATTTTCGGCGTCTTTTATGGCCGTTTCGAGCTGGCTGTGCTTGACGGCAAAAATCAGCAGGTCAACGCTCTCTCCGGTTTCTTTCGGGTCGCGTATGCGGAAATTTACCTGCTTCCCGTTCACGGTGACAGGGTTTTCCCGATAACGCCCGGCCCTTTCGCCAGAGACGATAGCGCGGATATTTTCAGGAGGAAGCGTGAGGGAAATTTTCTCAAGAAGCATTGCTCCAATTGCGCCAAGGCCGACAATGGCGACTGTTTCTATTCTTTTCAAGTTTATGCGTCTCCTTATTGGCAGAGTTCAGCTTCGCAGATTCTTAAAATATTCTGCTGGATATATTTTATCACATTAATTAGTATATGCAATCAGGAATATAATAGCAAATACAATCAGTCTGGCTGAATTATATAAAATCATTGTAAAAAATCCCAGAAAAAAACTCCAAAAAGGCGTTGACAAAGAGGGAGAAGAGTGCTAAAATAATAAAGCTGCCCGAGAGGGAGCACCCGAACCCTGAAAATTGAACAACATTTATAGTAGACGTGAGTTAAATCATTGTGCGAATTTCACGAGCGAATGCGAGTGAAAGAGAGCGCAGGGATTTAACAAACGAACCCTGAGA
>JAITEB010000032.1 GCA_031282245.1 Oscillospiraceae bacterium
TGCGAAAACATAAACGGAGGTTGAACCATGCATACAGAACCTATGCGCGCAACTCTGGAAGAACTTGGCAAAATTATCAGAACATATGAACCAGAGGGGTTATTTTACGCCTTTGACGAAACTGTCAAAAATTGGATTGAGGTAGACAACAGCACCGACGAAGCATGGACGGAAGACTTTACCACAGAAGAGGCCTGCAAGGCGTGGATTTTGCAGGAATAGAAGGGCGAAATTAGAAAATAAGCAGCCAATTAACGAGAGAAGAGCAAGAAACTGTAATATTATGGAATAATGCGGAGAGCGAAGCGGCGGTTAACACCCGCGATTCCAAACTGATCCGGCGGCTTGACAAAATCGTGGCCGAAAACCCTCTGTGTTCATTGAGTCGCGCGGGCGGGCAGGGCAAAGAGTATAAAATACTTACAAAGAATCCAAACTTTTGACGCAAAAGTGCAAAAATACAGATTTAGAGCCTATTTTATGGGAAATAGAATCCCGGATAAAAGCAGTGGCAATAAAAGGCGAACCCAAGATAATTTACCAGAAGCCTTTATCAACATGGATTATTAGCAAAATCAGGAAACTTGGCTATGAAGTTAAGGCTTTCGGCTCCGGAAATTATGTGGATTTTTACAAGATTATTTGGTGAATAATAGAAAAAACCCTGTTCCCGAAGCCTTTTCAAAACGTCCTCCCTGGGAGGTTGTAGAAAATATAGGAACTATAGTTAACTAAATTATACCACAAAGGGGCGGGGCCTTGCAATGACTTTAAAAAAACTTTTGGAAGGCTATATCGAACTGGAAGGGAGGAAAAAACTGTATGAAAAAGAGATAGAAAGACTGAATCAGGGCCGGCTGTACGGCTTTGTGCTTGCTAGCCAAAAGGAAGAACTATATCAATAAATATAAATATTACTAATTTATTATGAAATAAAAACTATAAAAGATTGTAAATATTTTCTTGTAGAAACAGAAGCCTGTTTGAATAAAATCGACGAAATTTTAGACGGAATACCCGACGCCTTCATGCGCGACGCGCTCAAAGACCGCCATCTTCGTTTTTCGCGCGCTAAAATTATATAAGCATAATTATATATAGCTTACAAGTTTTTTTCTTTTTCTCTATTAATGCGCCTCCGGAAGCTGAAACTTTCAGGGGGCGCAAATTTTTCCAGCGCAGTCGCGCCGGCTTTTTACCCCGTTCACGCCGACACAAAATCCGGGCGGCACACCAATGCGGTTGTGTTCCGGGGCGCGGATAATGTCGATAAGTCAAAATATATCAAATTTGCTAAAAGCTACATAAAATACCTTTGGTTTGAAGAACTAAACGAGTTTGAAGGCTCTGAAAAAATCCGGAGCATCCGGCAGTCGGTCATTCGCGGCGGCGAGGATTTTACAGTATTTTACAGTTACAATCCTCCGCGCCGGGTGGATATGACTTCGCGCTTGACAATAAACCCTATAAATGGGATAAAATCCCTTTTATTCCCTTCCAGTACAATCCGGACGCAACGCCGCTGCTCGCGCTTGTAAAGCCTCGAAAAAGCCCTGCTAGACGGCTCTTTAAAGACCGTTTCGGAGATTGAGGACGTGTTCAGGGCCTCGCAGCGCGAGCTTGAATCAAATATAGCCCGCTGGTACGCGCGATTTGCCAAAAATAACTAGATACTTCCACATCTCGAAGTACGAAGCCCTGCAACTGGAAATTCAGCATACAATTGAAAGTCTCTATGGCAATATACTGGATAAATTAGATTTTAATGTCAAATGCGCCTATCTGGACACGTATTACCATAGCTGTCTTTAAATTCAAAAAAACTATAATATTGGATTAAATATTGCTAAAATCAGCGTGCTTGACGAGCTTTATTCCGTGCTGGAATATATTGGCTTTGACGGCAGGCTGCAGCGCGGAATAAAAATGCGCGGCGAAATCTCCGAGGGCGTCTTGAATTTTTTTGTAAACTACAACTTTATCGCAGTAAAAGGTTACAACCCGCTGGCCATGGAAAAGGCGCAGGAAAATTTAAACAGCGCCATCGGCGGCATGGACGTTTCGGCGGTGAACCGGGCTTACAGCCAGCTCCATTCCATCGTGGACGCGGCTGAAAGCAACCTCCGCGACAACGTAAACGAACAAATGAACTTTAACAATGCGCTTAAAGCAGGCTCAAGTGAAATGGACGTACTGCAAACGACGGAAGAGCTGCAAAGCAAAATTTTCCTTAATTTAGGTATTAAATATATAATATTTTAGAGTAATTGATGATTACATGCAGTAAACGGACGTCATGCTTGAATTTAATCTCAAGCAATGGCGAAAATGTCTGTATAAGCATATTGTTTTTGGGATAATTATGCAGAGAATGCTTGCTCTAGTGCCCGCCACGTTCGACAGGCGGGAGGGTTCCATAATTTGGGACGCGCTGGCGCCCGCCGCCGTGGAACTCCAGCTGCAGCGCTATCTTGCGTCGTTTGACGCCAGGGTCTATGGCGGGAATATTCAGGATTATGTCGAAGTTGAAGCTGCATTGGTATTTGATGTAAATATTTCTACTTCTCTAGTATTAAAAAATGGATATTTATGAGAAAATATTAGGCCACATGCTGAAGATAGCTTTGTACACCCTCCATCCAAAATTTGGCGAAATTTTACACTCCGTTCAAACGGCTGAAATTCCGGACGTTTTGCCCGCCGATTACGTGACAAATCTTGTCGCTGAAACCTTTAATTTACAGATTTGGAAAGTTGATGACAATAATGGGAATTATACACAAGCGAGAACGCGCTTACGCAGCCGCCGGACGATTTGATGCTTTCAGTTAATGAAATTTTGGATACCAGAATCGCGGGAAGTTCGCAAAATGCAGACTATAAAACCTTAATAAAGAAGATTATATAAATAATTTTAACAGTATATGTAGAAATAATTTCCTGCGATAGAGCCGAAAAAGGCAGGATTATATTATAACGATTCAGACTTACGGGCTTAATTTCTATGACCCAGGAGGGAAATTCTGGCCTGAATCATCTCCAGAACCGTCTTTAGAAGTAAAAACTTACACGGTTAAAGGCGGCGACAGTTTCTGGAAAATTGCGGCGGAACAGTTGGGAAATGGCAATCGCTATAAAGAACTCGTGGAATTTAACGGGCTTTCGCCGGAGAGCGTTATTGTGCTGGGTCAGATCTTAAAAATTCCAGAAAAATAAAAGAGGTTGTACTGTATTGACTTACAGCCACCCTGTAGCCAGCAGCGCGCTTTTCCGGCATTCTGCATAAATAAAAAAACGGCTTAGTTAAGCCGTTTTTGCTGGCGCGCCTGGAGAGACTCGAACTCCCGACCCACTGCTTAGAAGGCAGTTGCTCTGTCCTGCTGAGCTACAGGCGCAAGGGAAATCGTCGCATAAAAATGGAGCGGGTGATGGGAATCGAACCCACGCGACCAGCTTGGAAGGCTGGAGTTCTACCATTGAACTACACCCGCAAGGTATTATTTATTCTAGCATAATACCGTTGGCGCGTCAATACTTACTGAGAAAAAAAGCAGGAAGTCTTACATATTATTAATAAGCAAAGTTTGCGCTTGTTTCGCGCGAATGTCCGATGTCCAGACGCTTGACAAATCCGGCGGATGGCAATATAATATAGCTTGTGATAAAAAAACCGCGCTTTTTATAAAGCGCGCAAAAAGGACCAGGGGCGCCGAGCTTTTGAAGCTGGCTGAGACGGAACTTATCAGTTCCGAACCCTTATTACCTGAACCGGACAATGCCGGCGTAGGAAGGTTTTTGCTCTGCTGGAGAAAAAATTTTTCCGCGCCCGTTTCAGGGTGCGGAGTTTGTTTTTTTTCGGGAGCTTCCGGGCGGTCTTGAGAATTTTATCATAAAAATTATTAATCAATCGGAGGTATACAGAAAAAAATGACGGAACCTGCAAGAAACAAAAATCTCAAAAAATTGGTCTGGAGCGCGATTTTTATCGGGCTTGGAAGCGTCCTGTCCGTTTTCCCCAAAATCCCCTGGATAAACGGCGGTTCTATTACGCTTTGCAGTATGCTCCCTGTCATCCTGATCTCATACAGATTCGGGCTGAAATGGGGCTTCGGTTCCTCTCTGGCTTATGCTGCGCTGCAAATCGTGCTTGAGCCTGCTTTTCCCCCTGCAAGCAATATCGTCAGCTTTATCCTCTGCTTTTTTCTGGATTATATTATTGCTTTCGGCGTTCTTGGCTTTGGCGGCCTTTTCAGAAAGACTGTCAAACACGCGGGAATCGCGCTTGTCGCCGGGTCCGCGCTTTCGCTGAGTTTGCGCTTTCTGTCTCATTTTCTTTCTGGGGCGATTATCTGGGCGGGATATGCCGAGGGCAATCCCTGGGTTTACTCTCTGATCTACAACGGGGGCTATATGCTGCCGGAGCTGATTATGAACTGCATAGCCGCCGCCGCCGTTGGGCTTATTCTTGGGGACATGCTGAAAAAAGAAACCGACCTTGAAGCTGTTCCGGAATAACGCCGCAGGTGGGGCGGACTTAAATTCCGCCCCACCTGCATGAATAAAACCAGGAAAAAATTTCTATCAAAAAAATGTTGACAAGTTTCTTCCCGTGTGATAATATGTTTAAGCAGTGAAAAGTTGGTGTCCATAGAAATGAGGTCACACCTGTTCCCATTCCGAACACAGTAGTTAAGCTCATATTCGCCTACGATACTTGGCGGGTGACTGCCCGGGAAAATCGGTTGATGCCAGCACTGAATTGACGCTCTGATAAAAATCGGGGCGTTTTTTTTATTTTTCTGAAAAGGCGGCGCACTCAAATGAGCATAAGAAACGTCTCGGCAAACGGCCTGCTTATCCCCGCCCTTGGTCAGGGAGGCTGGAACATCGGAGACAAACCCGGCGCGGCGGCGGAAGAATCTAAAGCTCTGCTGCGCGGGCTTGAGCTTGGGATGAATTTGATAGACACTGCCGAAATGTACGGCGGCGGCAGGTCGGAAAGCTTTATCGGGGAAGCGCTGCGCGGCGTTCCCCGGGAAGAATATGCGCTCGTCTCTAAAGTCTATCCTTTTAACGCGGGCAGGGCGAAAATTTTTAAAAGCTGTGAAGCCTCCCTGAAAAGGCTTGGGACGGATTACATTGATTTATATCTGCTGCACTGGCGCGGGGACGTCCCGCTGGAGGAAACTGTTTTCTGCATGGAGCGTCTTGTCAAAGAGGGCAAAATCCTCCGCTGGGGCGTGTCTAATTTTGACACTGCGGACATGGAAGAGCTTTGGGCAATTCCCGGCGGCGGGAACTGCGCCGCCGATCAGGTTTTGTATAATATTGGCTCCCGCGGGGTGGAGTTTGATCTTCTTCCATGGCTGCGGGAGCGCAATGTGGCAATGATGGCGTATTGCCCTCTGGCGCAGGGAGGGACTCTCCGGCGAATGAACAAAGACTATCTGCGCGACAAAACTTTGCTGGAGATTGCCGGAAGGCACGGCGTAAGCGTGATGCAGATTATGCTTGCTTTTGCGCTGCGGCTGGAGGGCGTTTGCGCTATACCAAAGGCGGCCAGCGCCGCGCACGCCGAGCAAAACGCGCGGGCGGCTTCGGTTGCGCTGGACAAGACGGATCTGGACAGAATAGACGCTGCGTTCTGGCCGCCCAGCCGCAAAATGCATCTGGATATAGAATAAAATAAGCGTTTTTATATATAATGCTTTGTGGCTTTGCAAGAATTATATAAGGCCTGTTATAACATGAGAATAATTATTCAGTTTATTTTTATAAATCCGTGCCGTAATATTTTTCTGGAACAGCAGTAAAAACGCTTGCGCAAGGGGAATGTCTGTGTTATAATAATTCGCGTGTTATGCATAAATATTCACTATCTATAAGAAAGGACCCTGCCATATGAAAAACCTTTTGAATTTCGAGGACTATAGTCCCAATGAGCTTGAAGCCATTATCGAAAGCGGAATCGACCTGAAAAAAAATCCGGCAAAATACGCTTCGGCGCTCTCCGGAAAAAAACTCTACCTGCTGTTTGAAAAAACTTCTACCAGGACTTTCCTGTCGTTCGCGGCGGGCATAACGGAGATGGGCGGCTGCTATTTCAATCAGAAATGGGAGGACAGCAACTTTTCCCTTGCCGACCCGATTTCAGAAATCCAGTATGTCGGGCGCAACGTTGATATAATTATGGCGCGGCTTAAACAAAACGACAAAGTCCGGGAACTGGCCAAATATTCAAGCGTGCCGTTTATTAACGGCTGCGACAATACTTTTCATCCCTGCCAGGCGCTGGGCGACATTATGACCGTCAAAGAAATTTTTGGGCGCTTTGATATAAACTTGATGTACATCGGCGCGAAAAACAACGTCTTTAATTCCCTGCTGGAAATAAGCGGGAAACTGGGAGTAAAGCTCTATGGATATACGCCGCTTGTGAACGCTATGGCCGTCGGAGAAGATTTCTATGCGTCAAAGCCTTATACAGACCTGACGAACAAAAGCTTTGACGAAGTGAAGACGCTTATTAAAAAAATGGACGTCGTTTATACAGACGCATGGGTTGATATGGAATTTTTCAACAATCCTGCCTATGCCGGGGCAAAACAGCAGGCGGTCGATAAAATGCTGCCGTACCAGCTCAACGAAAGCCTTTTGGAGGAAAGCAGGGCGCTGGTCTTTCACGATATGCCAATCCACGAGGGTTACGAGATTTCCCGCGGCGTGATCGACGCAAATATAGCAACTATCCTTAATCAGGCCGAAAACAGGCGGCATATAGAAAAGGCGATTATGCTTTACCTGCTGGGCGCAAAATGAGCGGGAAAACATTGCGCCTTGCGGGAAGAGTAAGAGAGTCTATAGTGGACGGCCCGGGAATTCGTTATACGGTTTTTGTGCAGGGCTGTCCGCACCGCTGCCCCGGCTGCCATAACCCTCATACTTTCGACCCCCAGGGGGGCTATGACTGCGCGCCGGAGATTATCTTTGAAGAAATAAAAAAAAATCCCCTTCTGAAAGGGGTAACTTTCTCCGGCGGAGAGCCTTTTGAACAGGCGGAAGCGCTTTGCCTCTTAGCGGAAGAAATAAAAAATCTGGATCTGGATATAATTGCCTATTCCGGCTACACGTTCGAGCAGCTTCTAAAAAAGGCTGAAAAAGAACCGCAAGTTCTGCGGCTTATGTTTTTGTGCGATTTTTTGATTGACGGGCGCTTTATCAAGAGCCTTAAAAATATCGACCTGCGCTTCCGGGGAAGCAGCAACCAGCGGATCATAAATTTGCCTCTTTCGCTGGAGAATGGCACAGCGGTAGAGCAGGAAATTTAAGCTTTTTTAACAAGCGGCAATCCCTTTCCCGTAGAAGAGATTGCCGCTTGTTCGGATTTATTTATGCGTTATTTGGGAAACGCTGCGCGGGACGGGCAAGCACAGTCTGCCCCCTACAGAATTGCTTAGCCTGCGCTTTAAAAATTCAACAATACGCGTATAAAGATGGGATTTGTTTCCTTTCGGTTTGAGCTACGATTTCATCCGCCTGTTCCTGTGTAATTTTCCCAGTTTCGGCCAGAGCCTGAACTTGCTCATCACTGATCGGTTTTTTAGTTATTCACAATATTAGCGAGGTTATCGCGAGTGTTTGAATGTCAGCTTTGTATATCTTGTAGATTTCACTGAGTGTAATGTCTATTATTGTATTTTTTCTTTCATAATTTGTTCGCCTGTTCGTATTGCTCGACGTGCTGCCGGAGTTGTTCCCGCTCAATTTCCAGTTCCCCCAGTCGAGCCTTATTTCGCTTGTAGGTTTGCTTTGCCACATACTCTTGTTCAGCTATATCCAGTTTATGCCGGCTGTCGGCACCGACAGTGCCGACAGCCGGAAAATCGCCCGTTACGGTATTCACTATTGGAATAGTTTGCTGCCCTATGCCCCATTGGCGCAAGCGGAAAGGGTATTTGTTCAGAGAAGGCAGTTGCGCTGGAATTTACGCGCTGGCCATCAATTGCGTCTCTTCTTTGGCCTGTGATGACGATACTAAGCTGCTTATCAGCGAAATGGCAAAGCAGCTTACCGCTATTTCTTCTTTCAGGTGTCGCTCCCGGAAACAATCAGTCTGGCTCGTATGAGCAGCGGAGTGTGACAACTTCCAAGAAAGGTTTGCCGCACCTTCGACAGACGCTGTTTCAGATAATCTCTACTTATCTGAAGCAAAAGCCAGACAACCCGGTGTACTACGTTCTTGACCGCAAACGTGTCGAGGGCAAGCCGTTTTTTGTCTATATGACCGCTACGGCCAACAAGTTCTTGCAACGATAGTAGGGGAGAGGTAACGCGCCCATTTATGGAATTTATTAACTTTTTACGTTTCCTGTTATTCATCTGATTTGTCCTCGCCGTTCCATCCAGAAGCTTCCAGCACGCTCCGGCGCGTACACTGATTTTGGGAAACTCGAACAAACGGGTCATGGGCTTCTTCCGGTTTTTCCGGCAAATCGTTGCTTTTTTGGGAGAGCGCATATTATGAACACCGCTATACCGCTCATAAACTCGTCTGCGGTAAGCTCGCCGCGCTGAACGCCGAGCAATTTTTCTTCCCATTGGGCGGTCAGTTTGGCGCTCGTGAGCGAGGTCGGCAGCACAGCTATGAGCGATTTGCCTTTGTCGGTCGGAAGTAGCTGCTTTTTGTTGCGCTCCGCGAAGCCGCGCTTTATGAGGGCTTCCAAAATCGCGGCGCGTGTGGCGCTTGTGCCAAGTCCCTTGCGCTCAAGCTCCTTGAAGTCCTCGGCTCCGGCATTTTCCATCGCGCTTAATATGCTTGATTCCGTATGGTGCGGTTTCGGTTTTGTGCTGCCCTCTTTGACGGTAACGCCTACGCTCTCAA
>JAITEB010000022.1 GCA_031282245.1 Oscillospiraceae bacterium
AAAGGACCTAAAAATGCAAGTTCCGTTTGTTCTGGTTGAGAAAAGTGAGCATGGCAATAAACTGGTATATATTGCCGATTTTGTCTATCAAGATCAGGATGGTGAGCTTGACGATAATGACGAGGTGATTTTGAAGCCCTCTGTGTCGCTTCCGGTCGCGCAACTGGCCGTTGCGACGGCCCTGCAGGCCCATATTTCGGAGGTCAATGCGGCTTGGGATGTTTCCAAACTCCAGCAAATTCCAATTTTCGGAGATGAAATTTTCGGGGTTTGAATCCCTCAGGGCGCGCCAAAAACGACTCGTTTTGAGTTAACCTATGATATGAAAACCCCCCAGTTTTACCGGGGGGTTTTTATTTATACTACGCAGAGGGCTTTAAAAAAATACAGCTTATATTACTTAGAATAAAGCTCAACGATTTGGCGCTCCTCGACAGGAACGTCAATTTCCTCGCGCAAAGGCAGCGAGAGAACCTTTCCCTTGAGGTTGTCACGGTCGGACTGCAGCCAAGACGGAATGATCTGGCGGTGAGTTTCCTCTACGACAAGCTTGAAATGGCTGGAAGAGCGCGAAGCTTCGCGGATCTCGACAACATCCCCGACCTTAACTGCGTAAGACGGAATGTTAACCTTCCTGCCGTTAACGGAGACGTGGCTGTGCGAGACGATCTGCCGGGCCTCCTTGCGGGTGCGCGCAAAACCAAGGCGGAAAATAACGTTGTCAAGCCTTCTCTCAAGAAGACTGAGCAAGTTTTCGCCCGTCATGCCGTGCATTTTGCTTGCCTTTAAATAAGTGTTGTGGAACTGCCTTTCCAAAACGCCGTAGATAAACTTTGCCTTTTGTTTTTCGCGGAGCTGTAAGCCGTACTCGCTCACTTTTCTTCTTTCGTTGACCTTTCTTCTGGAGGGCTTTTTCGCCAAGCCCAGAACCGACGGTTCAATGCCCAATTCACGGCAGCGCTTGACAGCCGGCGTAAAGTCTCTTGCCATTTTCTTTCCCCTTTCAAGTAAAAGCAAAAAAATTGAAACATAGCCTTTTGCTTTTCCTGAAAGCGGAAAAGGCTGTTTCCTGAAAAAATAAAAAATAATAAAAATTAAACATGCCGACAGCGCATATTTATAACATTATAATGCGACTAAAACATATTAGCAGAATAAAAGAGCGCTGTCAAGGGGCCTGGATGAAATTTATATTGATAATTTATGAAAATGCGATTTATCCGGCGTTTTTTTTCTTATGCCGGCGCAAGCGCGGATTTGTCCGTGCGTACATAGTGGAAAATATATTGCTGGGCGATTCCCGCGAAATCTTTCGCGCAGTCCGGCAGACCGCCGGGAAAAAGTTCTGCCATCGCCCGCTTCATCCACACGTCGACAGGGAAAGCCTCCAGGCGCTGAAAGCCGTATAAAAGCGCGCACTCGGCCACTTTCGGGCCGACGCCTTTTATTTTCATAAGCGTCTGGCGGGCCTCGTCAATGGGCGCCGCGGCAATCCCGGACAGGCTGACCTCCCCGGAGGCGGCTTTTCGCGCCGCGTCTGTAACGTATTTGTCACGGAAACCGCAGCGCAGCGGGGCAAGATCCTCCGGCTCATGTGCGGCGAGCTTTTCTGCGGAAGGGAACGAAAATTCCCCCGGGGCTTCCGGCAGTTCGTCGCCGAAATTTTCGCACAGGCGCCGGATTATGCCCTGAATGCGCCTGACGTTGTTGTTCTGCGACAGAATAAAAGAGCACAGCGCCTCCCAAGGTTCCTGCTTCAGGATATGTATCCCCGGGGCATATTTTATGGCCTGCGCAAGTGTTTTGTCCCGGGACATGCGCGACTTTATGGCGGCATAGTCGCGGTCGAAATCAAAAAACGGCCTGATTAAAGATTCAAACTCGCTCAAATCTGAGTTATAAAACAAAAGCCGTTCGTCTTTTTGTTCCGCCCAGATCAGTTTTTGCCCGGCGACGCCTTTATATGACCCGTCCGGCTGACGGAAAAACCGAAAGCACTGCCCGCAGTCCAGCGTGTCCGCAAGGGAAAAGCCCGTCTTGCCGCCGAAATCTGAAAGCTCGACAGTCCGGCTGTTTTCGTGAAAATAAACCCGCATGTGCGCCCTCCGCAAATTTTTAGATAATTATATCATATATTTTTTTAAAACGCAAAGGCGCATTTTATTGCAGCCGCGCGCATATAATTATAAAAAAGCGTAAATATCAAATTCAATTGCAGGGAGTGACCGAGCTTTATATGATAATGAGTTTCAGCGATTTAAGCCGCAAAGACGTAATCCGCATAAAGGACGGGGCAAGGCTGGGCGCCGTGGGCGATTTGATTATAGATACGGCGGGCTGCAGAATAGTTTCCCTTGTGATTCCGGGGCGGCGGAAGCTTTTCGGCCTTCTTGACAAAGAGGAGGATATTATTATCTCCTGGGACGAAATAAATATTATCGGCGAAGACGCTGTTTTAGTAAATTTTGACAGGCGCTCCGACGGCAGGAACAGAGGATGCAACTAATCTCGAACAAAAAGCATGCGGAGCTTCTTAATCCAATTTGTAAAAAAAATTTTTATTAACGGCCGGCTTATTGCCTGGCGGATTCGGGCATAGTCTGCAATAGCTTATTAAAGCCCGGCTTTCGACAATTTAAATTTCCTGTCACCCAAATGTAAACTTCAGGCGCGCCGGCCTGCCGCATAAAAATAATTTACAACGTTTGAAACCGTCAAAAATTACCGCGCTTGATTATATCTATGTTTGCGCTGGGCAACGGGACTTTAAACCGCGAATAATTCTATTTTAGTTTTTTGAAGTTTGTCATAAAAGCGTAACCCATTCCGCAATTGGAATAATTTGATATATATCAAAATTAACTAATTAAAAGCTTAGAAAACATATAAAAATTGCACAGTAACCATATGTAATCGAAATTTAATTTGAACTATTGACGCTTTTGTGTTAAAATAAATCTTGCAAAGGAAATATATGCGACGTTTAGGATATAAAATACAAGAAGAGGTGTGGCGTTTGAGTAGCTTGTTAAAAAAAGCAGTCGCCTTTATCGCTGTTATAGCGGTTTTAATTTTCATGGTCGTGCTGGCCGTGAAGATGGATCTTTGGTTTGCAGCCGCCGGAATTTCCGCCCTTGCTTTCGCCGGCATCATATGCGGGATGTCTTTGCTTCTTTTTGCCAACAAAAAACAGAACCTTGAGGTCAATAAAAATCAAACTTAAAGTCATTTTGTTTCTCTCCTTTTTTAGTGCCTGCCACAGTTGCTGTGGCGGGTAATTTTTTTATTATTAAATATAATTCGCAGTTTGATTATTTTGCTTTTTCTTCAAAATAGTTGACTGTTCTGATAAAAATAATGTATAATTACAAAAGAATATTTTCGGGCAAATGATTTTTTTACAGGAATTTTATAAAAATAATTTGTACTTTTATTTGGCAAATCAGGCGGATTTATTTTCTGGATATTATATTGTCAAGGAGGTTTACTTATTTGAAAATAAAATTAATTCCCGCCGTTTTTATGGCGGCGCTTATGCTGATTGCCTTGGCCAGCCCTTTTTATAGCGCCGAGGATCCGGATTCCGGCAACAAATTTAATATTGTTCTGGTGACCGACGCAAGCGGCTCCATGAATAACACCGACGGAAGCGGCCTGCGCTATGAGGCTATCGGCAGGTTTATCGGGATTTTGGCGAACGACGGCAATATGCTGGGAAGCGTCGTTTTCAGCGACGAGGTGAAGTCCGGCGGCGAACTGCGCGAAGTTCAGAGCAAGGCCGACAGAGAGTATATATTACAAAATATAAAAAATGTGGGGGTCGGAGGGTACACAAATATCGGCGCGGCGCTGGAAACCGCAATCGACATGCTGGACAGGGGCAAAAACGACAGCCTTCCCTCTATCATTTTGTTTTTGACCGACGGCAAAAGCGAGCTTGGCAGCGACGACGCTTTGAAGCGTTCGCTTGAGCAAAAGGCCGATGCAATCGAAAGCGCCCGGCAAAAGGGCTATACGATTCATACAATATGCCTGAACGCGGACGGTAACGCCGACCCCGCGGAACTGCGGCAGATTGCCAGCGCCGCAGGGGGCTACTTTGAGGAAATCAAAACCGCAAACGACCTGGAAAAAGTTTTCGATACTTTTTATGAGATTATTTACAAAGGCTCGACAATAGAGCCGGGCGATGAGCGCCAGATCCCCGACGGCGGCGTTCTTGAAGTTCCTTTCAGCGTTGACAGGCTGGGCACCGCCGAGATTAATATTATTCTTAAGGGGAACGTCAGGGAGTACCGGCTTGTTGACCCGGAGCGGAAAGAGTACGGCTATAATGATTTGCAGGGGATGGCTTTTGAAACGGAAAATTCAGTCATTATAAAAATCGTGAACCCTGTTGGCGGCGAGTGGCGGCTTTTTGCGGAGGGCATTCCCCGCTCCAACGTCACTATTGACTTTATTTACAACTCAAATATAAGCATGGGCTTTTCGGCCGAACCCGAAAGCGACAGCTATAAAGTCGGCGATCAGATTTCCGCGGCGGCTTTTCTGGCTGAAAACGGCGTGCCTATAGAAGCCTCAAAATACGACGGCTACAGCGCCGAACTTATTGTAAAGGATTCCAGCGGCGGCGAAAGCGCCTATCCCATGCAGATCGGCGGCAATGGCTTTATATACGCATACACGCTCGACGCCTACGGCACCTTTGAGCTGAGCGCCAGAATCTACGGCCGGGGCTATGAGGAACGCGGCGGGAGCTTTTTTGCAAACGTCGGCAACACGCCTCCGAAGGCAAATCAGGATCTGGAACGGCATGTCAACCTTTGGCCGTTTAAAGACAACTCCGCGGTTATAGATTTAAGCCCCGCCGCAAGCGACGATGAGGACGCGGTTTTGAGCTACGGCGTTATTTCCAGCGCTTTCAACCCGGACGAGTACAGCATTGACGGCTCAAGGCTGCTTATCAAAAGCTACAGCCTGTCTAAAGGCTCTTTTGAGATAAGCGCGACGGACTCTCAGGGCGCAAGCTGCAGCTTTAACGTCCTGATTACAACGACTAATATCGGGCTTTGGGCTTCTGTCGGGCTTGGCGCGCTTATTTTAACCGCTGCGGGCGTTCTTGTCCTTTTGGCTTATCTTGCTTCAAGAAAGCGTTTCCGGGGCGTGATCTCAATTGTTATGTTCGACGATGAAAGCGGCGCCTACGAAATGCGCACAAAACGCCCCAGCCGGGGCGCGATAGCTCTTTCAAGCTTCGGCTTTGGGCGCAACTCCACCAAAATAGATATGAAAAAATGCAAGTTCCACGCGACCGGCAAGAAGTTTATCAGGTTCACCTCGCCAAAACCGCTTTATACTCCGCGGGGGCTCAAAAAAGAATACCAGATTGAGGGCAACGGCATTGACGAAGCGACCATCAGCGCCAGCCGGGAAGCTTCCAGCGGTTTCCGGGTGACTTTCACAAGCGAGCTGCCAGAAAGAGCCGGCAGGGGATATGGCGGCGGGCGTTCTTACAAAGACAGACGCAGACGTTAGGCCTGAGGGGGGACAGGCGATGCTCCTGCCAAAAACGCAAAAAAGCACGCAATAACGCGTTCTGCAAAAATATTTTTATAATAAGGAGAAAAAATGTATTATGGCCGTATATAACAAGCTCCTGTTGAGCAGCGAGGGAGGAATCATAAGCGCAAATCAGCGCTCGGATCAGGAAAACTGCGCCGTTGTGTGCATCGGCCTTGGCGGGACGGGCGTAAGCTGCCTGCGGACGCTTAAAGAAAAGGTCTATAACCGGCTTAATCCTGACGACAAAGAGGCCGCCGTGCCGAAATACCGGCACATCAAGTTTCTTGCGATTGATTCCGACAAAGCCAAAATGTCTAAGAGCAGCAGCATAGGCGAAATAAATTTTCACGAGGAATTTTTTGATATATCTAATGATAATATAGTAGCGGCTTTTGAGGGTTCGGGCGAAATTTTGAACACTCAGCCGGAGTTTCAGAACTGGCTGCGCAACAAAGAAATTACTGTGGACAGCGCAAAGTCCGGCGCGGGCGGCGTGCGCCAAGTTGGGCGCTTTTTGCTGATTGACCGTTCTAACTCTTTTATAGATAAAGTGAAAAAGCTTGTCAGTGACGCGGAGGGAGGGCTTATCAACCCGACGATATATATACACATTTTTTCCGGCATGAGCGGCGGAACCGGCGCCGGGGTTTTCTTGGATGTCTGCTATCTTACTCAATACGCTCTCTCGCAGCTTGGCAAAATCGGCAAGGCGCAGATTTTCGGCTATTTTTTCCTGCCGGATGTGAACCTTTCTCAAAAGGGTTTGAATTCTGAAGTTGAACGTTATATCAAAATGAACGGCTACGCCGCCATGAAAGAGCTTGATTACTGCATGAGCTTTCCCATAAACGGCGGCAAGTGGTCGCAGACTTACAAAGGCGGCATTCGTGTCGAATCAAGCGAACCGCCTGTCAATCTTTGCCATCTGATAACGGCGCAGACGGCTTCCGGGGATGTTATAGACGGCGCTTACACTTACGCCATGAACGTGGTCAGCGATTATATTATGGACTTTATTGTCAGGAACGAAGACAAAAACACGATGGGCATTGAATCCCATATTTCTAATTATAACACCGCCACAAGGATGATTCATAAGAACCATGGCGCACGGTACGCCTATTGCGTGCTTGGCGCGGCAAACGCGCAAATCCCCCTTAAAGAAATCCTGACTTATCTTGCGTCGAAATTATTCGGCAAATTCGAGCCTGTTCGGGATAAACTGCCAACGCAGGGCGAAATTGATACGTTTATGACCCAGAACGCATTGACCTATCAACAGCTTTTGCAGGCTTTGAACAAAGGCGTCGACGGTTCTTTCCCGCCTTCCGGCTATACTTACGGAGAGATCCGCGACGAGGGCAACAGCCGCATGGTCGAGTATTACACAAATCTGCTGGCCAAGCAGGAAGGCGTACTTGAGACGAACAAACGGGCCATGCTTCACCCGCTGGAGGACTATGTCGACAACCCGGATTTAAGCTCGGTTATCTGCCGCGTTTTCCGCGCAACAAAGGCGGTTATGCACGATCCCGAGAAAGGCCCCTTCTTTGCGGCGAATATCCTGAGCAGTCCCAACAACGAGGACCTGATAAACAAGATCGACGGCTATATTACAGAGAACAATCAGCGCCTGGGGCAGGAGACTTTTAACAACCCCATGCGCAACGAAGAATATGAGCGCGCCCGGGGCAACTTTGAAGAGCACCCGCGCCAGAAGTATTTTGCGGAATACGAGTACAGGCTGAAGGCGCTTATCCAGAGCAATCTGGCAATCCGGCGCTATTCGCAGATGGATTTGATTTTAAAAAGCCTGAAAACTCAAATTACTGACCTTGCAAAGATTTATACGGACCCGTTCAGGCGCATTATGGAAACGCTGATAGAGACTTTTGCGTCCAACAGCGCCTATCTGCGGGACATTCCGCCGGTTGAGGATAACTATGTATACAAGCTTATGACTATTGCGGATCTGCGCGAATCTCTTGACACAGTCGTCAACGACATGGATATAAACGGCCAGATTACGCGCTTTGCCGATCACATGCTGAGCCATCCTGAGGACTGGCAGACCGAGGACGAAAACAAAATTTCCAATTTGGTTATAAAATATTTCAACGCAATTTTCAGTGACTACAGCAGCAAGACTATCACCGATTATCTGAAAGTCAAGTACAGCACGGACAATCTCACCGTTTTGCAGGAGTATGTCAAGAATGATATAATGACCCGGCTGAACGCGAAGGCCAGCCCGCTTTTTTGGACAAACGGCGCGATTTACAGCATTACCAGCACTCCCGTCGTCGGCTACTGTTCCGTGCCGTCCGCCTCCCCGGAAATCGTCGGAGCGGCCGAGGATTTAATCCGCAGCACGTCCGCGGCCGAGCTTCAGCTCCGCAGGGTGAATTTTGCCGACAGAATCACTATGCTGCGCTGTCTGTGCGGCGTGCCGCTCTTTGGCTATCAGGGTTTAACCCAGTATGAAGAAGTCTATTCGGACGTCGAGGATTTTGTCGGGCGGCACATCTATGAAGGCAAGAACAACGGTAAAAATTTCTTTAATTTGCCTTCCCCGAAGCCCGTCGGCATTATCGAAAGAACCGCCGCGCACTATAAAGTAAAACAAGACGCCGAAAAAATTATTGCGCTTTATAATAAGGCGGTCGAACTTGGCATAACGGACACTTATTCTGTAAAAGTGACCGGAAGCGAGTATGTCGACGCTATGATAAAAACCGGAGAGGCCGCTATTGCAAGCGGAGAACTTGTCCAGCTTCAAAAAGGTCTGAAGGAGCTTAACGAGAAGCTGGCTAATATGCAGTACAAGCTTCCGGTGAGCATTCTCAACGACGGCAACGGCGACGAACCCACCAAAGCGAGGGTAAGGCTTGACCATTTCGCCGCTTCGCCCAACCTGATAACGCTGGTTGAGGGCGAAATCGCTAAAATAGAAAAAATCAACTCTCTTATAGAGACTATAAGAGCCATGATTATCGGCGACACCGACGTTGATAACTTCCAGGACGCGCTGTTTACGGGGATTATAAGCGTGAAAGGCCCGAAAGTCGAGTTTGAATATAACGAATTTGGTATTGTGAGCACTTTTCCGCTTTCGATGCCGACCTTCCCGATGGGGACAATCCCGCTCTATCAGGCTTTTGTCAGCTTTAAAGAGCTTCCCGCCAGTAAAAAAGACAAGATTAAATCTCTGGTCGACCAGCGCAAGAACTCAGTCGCGCCGGAGATTGAGCCGGCTTTGCGCAATATCGCCGCCCTGATGAACCCGGTCTATATGGGCGCAATGCAGAAAAACGCAAGCCGCTTTATAGAAGATTATGACGCGATTATTCGCTTTTTGCTGAAAATCCGCTCCGAGATAGAAAGTTTTGCGTCGCTTTACGGAATCGTCATGTAGCCGGGAGGTTTTCCCGCATGGCGAACAGACAAGAATCGCAATATAAAAGGGGTCTTACAGTATGATCCGCAGCAGCGAACCCGCAGACGTTTCGGAAGGCGTCAGAAAACTTATTGCCAAAGCGGGTGAATTCATGCAGGAAAAGCAGGGAGTCGTCACCGATTACGGCACCCCCTGCCACCCTTCCTGCATTGTGTATATGGGCGGCGGCGCCGAACAGCACGGCGTCCTGCAAAAAGATATAGGCCACGTATGGGGAGGCAACGCCGAATATATACGTTTTTACCAGATGGAGCTGAGCGGGGAGGACGTTTCCCTGCGCGGCGCGGATGGGGCGGCGCTTAGCGAGGAAGAAATCCACGCCGAGACGGACGAAATGTTTTCGCAGACAGATATTTTCTCAAGCATGAACCGGCTGAATCTGTTTTTTATATTGGACACTTCTTATATAGAAAATGCCGAAAGCTTTGAGATCTGGTATAAAAGCGTCGTCGCGGCCAAAAGGCTGTTCGCCACAGTTTCCCGGACGGCGCTGATTCTCCTGCTCAACGAATCGATAAACCAGAGAAGCGCGGCTAAAAGCTGCCGCCAGTTTCTCAAAAAATACTGGGAAGAAAATAACAAACACCTTTATGACAGTGTGTTTATTCTGAGCAGCCGTTTGAGCAGCGGCGCTTCGTTCACCCCGAAACCGGGAGAAGTCTGCCGCGACCACAATCTGCTTGCTGATATTATCCTGCTTGCAAACACCAGCGGCCCGGAACTTCAGCCGCGCGTCGGGACGCTTTATGGCGGCGGCGTAGCGTTTATCACGGCGGCTTATTCCAGTATGCAAAAACCCACTGAAGGCATTGCAAAGCTTATCTTGAGCAGAATTTTTGAATATCTGGAAGAAGAAAAAGAAAAGCTGAAAAACACAAGTCTGGGCGAAGAAGAACTGCTGTCGGCGCTGGAAGTTTCGCCGACAAAGTTCGGGATTTTCGAGGATTTTTACAAAAGCGCGATTGCTCCCGCTTTGCCGGACGGCGATTGCCTGAATTACCTTCCGGTTCAAAGCGCGGCGGCTCTTTCTAAAATTCAGGGCATGAGCTTTGACGAACTGAACCGGGAAACGCTTGGCTCGTGGGAAAATTTCTATCATGAAAACTTTTTGCAAGTCTCCAAAGAAATTTTTGAGGGCGGGGACGGCCAGGAGGCTTTTAAAAACAGGCTGAAAAAGCAGCTGTTCGGGAAAGTGAAATATCCGCGCCTGATGGACGGCATAAAAGATAAAATCTGCGAGGACGTTTTCAAGAACATATGCCGGGCATATCAGCAGAATTCCGGCTCCGCAAAAGCTTTGCGAAGCGCCGGGATACGCCTGCGTGAAAAAGCGGTTTCCGCGCTGAAGCCGGCTTACAAATCGGCTCTTGAGGAAGCCAGAAGCGGCGCGCAGGAATATGAAAGCTGCTTTGAAAGCGTTTACGGCGAATTCGCAAAGGTGAAATCCGTCGGGAAGGCCGGGGTTTTTCAGGCGCTGGAAGCCTATTATTCTAAAATAGCGGATAATCTGTTCCGGGCCTACATCTTTGAAAACGCCGGGCAGGAGAACCGCTTCCTGTATATCAAAAGCGGCGATTTCGCGCAGGAAATACTTGACTATATATTCAGCCTTTTCAAAGAAATTGTGGAAGCGAACCGGAGCATTCTCTCACAGTCGCTTTACAACGGTTTGCGGGCGGCCAATATCAATGCCGGGGAGCTTATCGAAAACGAGCTTGTCAGCGGTATAAGGGACAAAATTCGCTTTTCGTCAAACTTTGCGTTTCCCGATCCGGCAGCGCAGATTTATATGTTTTCAAGCAACGCGGCTCTTGTGGAGTGGCTGAACAAAAGCCGCGGCAATATTGTCGCTTCGCCGGATTATTTCAGCTCCGGCAGGCAGGACTTGATAGAGATGATTCTGATTTACAGGTGCGACGCAAATCTCTTGTGAGGTGAAACAAAAATGACGGTGAAATTCCGCAGTGTCGATGATAACCATTATGTTATGAATGTCAGCGTTTCGGAAAGCGGCCCTGGGCAGGCGCTCAAGTGGGAGGGGCGCGGCGCTTCCCATTTTGCCATTATAAAGGGCAGGTACGGCCAAAATCTTGACCTTGCGGAAGAGGGGCTTCAGGAGAAAATAGCCGGCGCGCTGGAATCCGGGAAGTTTGCGCCCGGCAAACAGGTGAAACTGGACGGCGCGCTTGGCGCATATCTTATGCCTTATGCCGAATATATCCAGAAAAACGCGAAATACGATATTCCAACGCAGTCTTCTTCCTATGCGGTGTTTTCGTGCAGCCATGTCGGGGACGACTATGTGTTTTTTGTGCCTAACAGAGCCTGCAATTATCAGATAAATATTTCCGCCGCCGCGGATGTGAGGGTAAGTCCGCTGAAAACCGGCTTTTTTAAAAAACTCAGCGGCTATACGATAGAAATCGCGTTTGACGAAAAAGTCTATTCTGACGGCGTTTTTTATTATACAGTAAGCAGAAGCGCCTGCAAATATCCGGTGACCGCGGCCATGCTGAACAAAAAGCTTTATGTTGCCGCAGAGCCGAAAGTGTTTTCGGCCGATTCCGGCATTGAGATAAGAAGCGCGAACTAGTATTCGGAATTGTGCTGATGCTTGTTAATCCCGCCCTTTGGCGCCATTCTCGAACATATGCGCGGGCGAACGCGCTTCGCCCGTCCCACGATGCGGATTTTTTCCCGCAAAACGGAGGTTTTTAAAATATGCCTGATAACAGCAGCGGCGCGGCTGGCGCACATTATAAAATAAAATGTCCCTATTGCTTCAAAGAATTTTCTCACGACAAAGTTCATTTCAGGATGGAGACGTATTTTAAGGACGAGTATGAGCTTGACCCGGAAGGCCGCTCTCTGGAGGATTTGGAAGAGCTGGACGACTCCCCAAAAAAAGAAAGCCTGATTGAAGAATATAAACTAAAGCGGAGCTTTCTTTTGAGACCCGATCAAAAATATGTGGACTTCTGGGAAAAGTTCAGCGACACATCGGAGATACCCTCCCCTTCGACAGACGGGAGCATAAGCCCTTTTGAAAGGGCGGTGTACGACCCGAACCATCCCGCGCACAAACAGTTTTTCAGCGGCGAGTTTGAGCGCGACAGGGATAATCTTGTCGTGTCTATAAAGGACTGCTTCGGGAAAACGACAAGCCGGCGCGTCTGCCCGCACTGCCACAATCCTCTTCCCCGGGGCTACGGAAAACATGCGGTGAAATTTATCTCCGTCATAGGCGTCACCGGTTCGGGAAAGACGGTCTATTTGTCCCAGCTTATCAACGGGCTTTCAACAAGCTGCGTGGCGGTGGGGCTTTCGGCAAATTACCTCTCCAACAACGAGCGCGAATTTGTAGAGCGCAATTTAATTCTCCATGGCTTGCCCCTGCCGGAGGGCACATCCGGGAAAGAGCTTGCGCAGCCGCTGTTTTACAACCTGATAAAGGGCAACGACGACGGGACTATCCGGACGGACACTTTTGTCATTTATGATATAGCGGGCGAAAACTGCGTCAGCCCGGAGTCCATGAAGTCCTATGGGGAGTTTGTGCTTAACTCAAGCGGCATTATTTTTATTATAGATCCAAGCCAATTTTTGTGCTGGAGCGAAACCCGGGACAAAAAAATAAAAAATGAAAAAATAGGCACGCCCCACGATGTGCTCAACACGATATATAATGCCTTTGTCGAGGACAGCGGCGGCGTTAAGTGCAAGATCCCCATCGCCGTAAGCATCTCCAAGGGCGACAAAATCGCAGGAGACGTATTCAGCCGCCATCTGGAGGCCGTCAGCCCTGTTTTTGACGAGAAGGGCAGGAAATTGCCTGAGTTTAACGTAAAAGAACACGAGGGAATTAAAAGCAAGCTGAAAAAGGCCATAGAGATTGACCCCAATGGAATGACGCTTAACCAGGATCTTCAAAACATGTATGAACAGTACGACTATTTTATCCTTTCGGCAATGGGCATAGGCACAGAAATTATTGAGGGGACGGAGCTTGAAACTCCGGCGGGGCCGACTAATCCCAAGCGCATAGAAGAACCGCTGTTCTGGCTTTTTCATCGGTTCGGATATATCGGGCCTTTTGAAAAACCGCTTACTTTTTGGCAAAAGATGTCAAAGGCTTTCGCCAAAAAGTAAACACAAGCGCGCTTCGCGGCGTTTTGACGAAACTGTGCAAATTTAACGGATAGGGCGTGATTTTTTGGATAACGTGCCATTTTACCAGATTTGTTTCACCCGCACCGGCGGGCAGGGCGTTAACGACGGCTGGAAAGTTTTAAACTTTTCCCCGGATATTCCTGACGCCGTAAAGTCCAATTACGAGAAAATGCAGAGCCGGAACAGGGCGCGCCGGGATAAATCAAAGCTGGATTCCGAAAATGTATACGAACTGGAAACCGACGGGAAATATATTTATATTTCCCAGATTCACTACGGCCTTTATGACGGACTGGGAAGACCCAATATTTTTGTGCATGGTTTTGTGCTCGGCGAAAAGAATATAGAGCAAGATCCATATTGCGTCACGGGGATTTCCAGGGAGAATTTTTTTGCCGACGAGGAAAATACGGCCCATATTCCATCAAGACTTAAATATAATCCGAGAACCAGCCTGCAAGAGGCGGTTGTTGCCTGCGGCCTTGACAGGGACAAGTATCTCACGCTTATGCAGAGCGTATACGCCGTGCTCGAAAGCCGCACCAGCCTTAGCCTTTATATCCAATATGAAGGGACCGAGGAGAGCCTGGCGAAGCTGATGTACTGTATTTACTGCGCCATGCCGTATTCTTTGCGGCGCAGAATTTCTTTCGCGACCTCCGACAATGCGTCTTCCAATAAAAAGACGCTTTTGTTCGGCACGCAAATTCCTTCCGGCGAGAAATATATCATCCCGCAGACGGGCGAAAATAATATTTTAAACCCCTCGCAAATCAAGCGCTGGGAGCGTTTCGAGTTTATGAAATATGTCCCCGGAAATTTTTTAGACTGGGAGAAATGCCGGGATTATTTCAAAGAGCTTGAGAGCAGGCTGTCCGCGCTGGGCTTCTCAAAGGAGCCGCCTTATAATATTATCAAAATAGCGTCTGAACTGGGCCGGAGACAGGATTACGCCGCAATGGACGCTGAGGATCTTGCGGCAAGACTGAACGAGCTTTTAAACGCCGGAATTAAAAACTCCGCTGAGCTGGACAACGCGGTCATGCTTATTCTGGACAGCGTGACTGCCCGGAATATCTCCCTGAACAAGACGATTTCGGAGAAATTGAGCCGCTATCTGCGGGAGGCAAAACCGCCCGCTCTGCTGGAAACGTATTGCAGGTACCAGAAAGCGGAGCTTGACCGGCGTTCCGCCGACGAAGCGGCCAAATACCTTGCCGCAAATTTCGACTTTAGTTCCGAGCTGTTCAAGTCTGTGCGCGATCTTTTAAAAAAGGACGGCGGCGGCAAATGCAAAAAAATTCTGGACTTATTCTATTCAAAATATTATACTGAAATTGGCGGCCCGAGGAATATTTTAAGTTTCCACGAGTCGGTCAAAGATCTTCTGGAATCAGGCGAGTTTCCCAGGATCCGCGATTTTTTGTCGGATTTAGTCCGGAAAGTTTTTTACGGGCGCGTTGCGCAGAATAAAGGCGAAGATAAGGCTTTGGCCGAGCTTGAAAAGCTGCTGAACACGATTTTCGGCGCCGGCTCCGAGCGCGCGATGCAGTGCCGCGCAATGGTTATCAGGCATTACTGGGAGAGCTTTGATTTTGGCGAGACTGACATGGAAAAGCTGGGCGACTATCAGAAGATCGTCACCAAAGACAACGACAAATACAAAAAAGTTGAAATTATCGCTTCTGTTTTGGAGCAGTTCGCGGCAAAACGCCCGCACCGCTTTTTCCAGGAGCTGAGATCTTTCCGGGATAACAATCCCTGCAAACTTATGCAGCCGCAGATAGACAGCATTGTTGATAAAATTATTGATTACTGTTTGAAGTACAAAGATTCTCCTGACTATGTGAAGGGGTATTTGGGGGTCTGGATGGGAATGGCGATTTTGAAAAACAGAGAAAATCCCATTTTATTCCTGGTGGAGAACGATGTGCGCGTTTTCACGCAGCATTTTTTAGAGGAATCTGAAGAAAAAGAAGTCAAAAAATCACTGAGGTCTTATCTGACAGTTATGCGGGACTATGTTGCCCGCAAGGACAAGAATTATGAGCTTGTGGAGAATATCCTGCGGGACTGCAAGAATTATCAGCAGGAACAGTCCGGGGAAAAGCTCCGCGACGAGGGATACGCAAAGCCGGAGGCGGCGCGGGAAGATAAAAAGAACATTTTCGGCGCTTTATCCGGTTTTGTTTCTAATATTTTTTCGCGGCGGAAAACCCAACCTGAAAACAAGAGCGGCGGAAAAGACGACTGATTTTTTCGCCTATACAGAAAAATTATACAGGAGATTCAAATGGCCAGCAGCGACAAGTCCGGAGACAAACTTCTTTTCAGCTGCCTTAGCGGATATAATTTATACAGGGAGCTTGGCTGGGAGCGGAAATTTAACAAAAAGCGTCTTTTTGTCGAGCATGTCAGGGAAGCCGAAAGCGGAAGGGACAAGATGTACTATCTTTTGGGGATACCGGACGCTTTCAGCGGCATGAAGCCGCCGGAATACATGCGCTATCTGGACAAAATCGGCGATTATATTCTGGATGCACCGGACAGAGATCACTTTTTGTGGCCGACGGATATTATTTTCGACCATCACAAAAACCTGTATTTTCTGGTCATGCCTAATATGGCTTTCCCGGCCGCCCTGCAATTAAAAGATCTTTTCGGAAGTGGCGAAAACAAAGGCTTTGATTCCGATTTTTACGGCCTGAGCCGCTATGAAACGCCAGAATACTGGTCCTGGACAGATAAGCGCATTCAAAGCTTAATCCGCAGCCTTCTTCGGGCCTGGGACAGCCTGGTTAAGTCCGGCTATGCATATCACGAGTTCTCCGACGAAATGATATATTTTTACGCTCTGAAAGACGGCAAGCGGGATGTTATTTTTGATTTCAGCTTTTCGGCTCAGAAGACGGCGGGAGACGTTTTTGAGCCGGCGGAAATCAAACTGGAGCGTATCTCTAAAGAATATGCGGACACTTTCTGTTATTATCAGGACGGCAGGGCAAAGATGGATATGTTTTCTGATTTTTATACTATGGCTGTTCTTTTGTTCAAGCTGGCGGCGGGCAGGCTGCCTTATGACAATAAAAGGCGTCTTGGCGCGGAGATCAGGATAACGGACAAAAGCGACGAGAAGCAGATTGACCGTTTTTTCTCCCACTATCACAACAGCAGCGGGCGGGTTTTTATTTTCGATCCCGACGACCGCAGCAACGCCATCACACAGGGCGTTCAAATGGATGACGACGGGGCTGTGCTGGAGCGCTGGAACGGACTCAGCCGGGAGATTCAGGACATGTTCCGCGCCGTCTTTAAAAAAGAAAACGCCACAAGGCAGGCTCAAAAACTTGTTTTTTTCACTCCGGCGGAATGGCTGGCGGCCTTTGAGCGGCTGTTTGCCCAGGCGGTATAGGGGCGGGAAGACCTGCTTTTAAAATTAGCTTATAAATCACAGGGGGCCATAAAATTGCTCAAAGCAAGGACAGATTTTAATATAAGCCCTGTAAAATCAGAGCTGAAAAAAATAGTTGAAGAGAACGGCGCGGAGATTTACACACAGCCCGAAGCTTTAAGCGCCGCGCTGACTTCTTCCGGCATTAGCCGCACGGAGCAGCATCAGATAGCGCTTGTGCTGGAAAACAGCGATATAGCGTCTGTTATGGCCAAAAATAATTATGCCGTTTCCATGACGGATATAAATAATATAATTCAATCAGTAAGGCGCAAAACCGGGCTTAACGAAGCAGTCACAGCCCATCTGTCCGAAGATTTGCTCTATTCGACCGGCTGCGTGATTGAAGCTGAAACCGGCAATGTTCTTACAGAGAACGGCATTGAATATAAAGCCCACTCGTTTATCCCGTATGAAGAGGCCGGCCGGGAAATGAAACAGCTGGAAAAACTTCTTGACGGGGGCGCGCCGCTGCTTCCCGCCGCGTGGGAGACGATGCAAAGGCTGGCGCGCGCGGGCGTTCCAAAGGCTTTTTACTATATTGGCCAGCATTATTACAGTCTTGAAAAATCCGGCCAGTCCGGGGAAAGCGGGGACTATCTGCGCTGTTTTGAGACGGCGGCGGAATACGGCGTCCCAGAAGCGGCGGCTTTTTTGGGCGACCACTATTACCGCTGCGCAAACCCTTTTAAAAAAAGCTGGACAAAGGCGTATCACTATTATACAAAACCCGGGGCCGTCCCCTTGAGTTTGGCGGAGCGCAAGAGAACGATGGAAAATATCTGCGCCCAGAAAAAGTCGAACCTGGCGACGCTTGTCATGGGCGCCGTCCAATTGGTTCTGACGCTTGTTTTTATATTTTTATTCCAGGATCAGGGGTATTTTGCGCTGGGCGCGGCGATGCTGGTTCTCGGCGCGCTTTCATATGCCGGAGTTTGCCTGTACTACAGGAAGAACAAATTTGACGGCATAAAATGGCTTATCTGCGTCAATTACTTGCTATGGGGGATTTATGCGGCCTTTTTGATATGGGGTGCGGTGCGATGAAGAAAAAACTGATGGGAACCAGCACAGTGCTGAACCTTATGGTTTCGCTTGCTTTTTTCGCTGTGATTCTGGGCGTTTTTATCAGATGTTCAGGCGAGCTTGAAGGCTCTTTTAACGTCATAATGGCGACGCTGATTTTCGCTGTCCCGTCCGCGCTGATGTTTTATTTTGCCCTGGGCAAATACGGCGGCAGGCCCCTGACGGACAATATTGACGTGCTTTTGTTTTTCGCCTTTAACACAGCGTGTCTGATTAAAAGCTTTGAATTTTTTCTGGATTTTGATTTATCAAGAACTGAGGAGTATTCAACGTCTGTTTTGCTGCTGATGGCGCTTATTTTGCTGGCGGCTATGTTTGTTGCGAGCATAATTTTCAGGCTGCCCGAAAGACCGCCGATTGTAAAATATTCCCTGATTTTTGTATTTTCTTCAGCTTTGATTTTTTTCTGCCTTGCGATACGCGGCGCCGCAGAAGATATTTTATTCCCGGCGCTTATGGAAAGCCTGTCCGTTTCGGTTTTGGCTTTTGCCGCCGAACTGATAAACAGATTCGCCGCCAGAATAAAACGTACTTATTGGCTTACTTTTGTCTCTGTTTTTATGCTGGCTCTTTCGACGGCATTAGAGCGGCTTCTGAACTCGTACTATTATATTCCAACAGCAAAAGAATATTTGTCGGATATAATACTGCCGTGGTATAATATTTTAATTCTTGTTACCGCCTGTTTTGCGGGCGCGGGTTATATCTTTTTTTCAGAAAAGATTTACGCGCGGGCGGATTTGATGCTTCTTGGCGGGATGGCCTTTGAAATTCTGCTGATTAAAGCCGTCTTGAATTTTGATTTCCAGTTTAATTGGCTTATTCCGGTGGCTTTTACCGTGATTTGGATTTATTTTACGGCGAGCTTCGCAAAAAACAAACAGCTTGAGAACATAAAATATTTTGCGTATTTATGCGTCTTCGGCCTTTTGGCGCTGCTGTCGGTAATGGCAATAAAATATGGCTATATCGAAAGCCTGATAATATTACTTACGGGCTTTGTCTGCGTAAAATATGTCCCGTACCTGCCTTTTTTCAAAGGCTGGCTGAAAAGCGCCGTTTTTTGGCAGCTTATACTCGCGTATATTATTGCGCTGATATTCAGTTTTCCGGAGTTCCAGAAGTCATATAATATAATTCCGGATAAAACTGTGCAGTATATTCTTGTGGGCGCGGTTCCGGCTTTTTCCAGCATATGCATGTGGATGCTCAATATCAGGAGCAAAGAGAAAAAATATCCATGGGAGCAAATTTTTATCGCCGCCGTCTTTGCGGTTTTGATTTTAATTCCGGTTTTGCGCGAGCTGTAGGGGCGGCGCTTTAAAACGGCGCGAATATTTTTCAGTCAGCTAATTTTTAAATATGCAAAGTAAAATAAGAGGTGATGTTTACATGAGTTCACGAAGGCCGAAAAAGCGTTCCGGAATAGGCGGTTTTTTTGCGGACATAGGCGACTGGATAGCCGATTTATTTACGCCAAGCCCCTACAGGCCGCCGGGCAAATCCGGCGCCGAACAGAAGCTTAATATTGTCCTGCTTGTGGTAACGCTGCTTGCCGGCGCCGCGGCATGGGTAACAGGCGGGGTTTTCTATGCGAATTTTGAAACGGAGATGCCCCGCGCCCTTTTGATTGGCATAATTTTTCTTGTATTATACCTGCTTTTGCTTGTTGCCGTCTTAATAACCGGCCTGATCCGGGGCACTTTCGAGGATGGCGTTTATTTTCTGGACAGCAAAGCCAAAATTATAGCCGGGGCGCTGGTTGGGGGCTTGCTTGTATTCTTGCTGGCCATGCTCTTTCAGTGGCTTTACGGTCTTGACCCGCCGGAGAGCGTCACGGCTCCTACTTCTTATGTTTTTGTGATAGACGACTCCGGCTCAATGGACGACAGCGACCCGGAAGGACTGCGTTATTCCTCAATTTCGGAAGTGCTCAACGGTATGCCCAAAGATTTCCCTTTTATGGTCTACAGTTTTTCCGACGGCGTGGACATCACGCGCCCGATGGCTCCCGTGTCCTCCGGGACTGACGTAACAGTCAATATAAACGGCGGCATGACCAATATAAAATCCGCGCTGGAGCAGGTTCTGGCCGATTATAAAAACGGCGTCTGGCAGGACGCGAAAATGCCAAAAGTTATTTTGCTAAGCGACGGCTACGCGACGGACATAGACTGGCTGCTCAGTCCCATAGGCGGCCTTTTGAAAGAATATAACGGCAGCGGCATAAGCATAAGCACAGTTGGTCTCGGCGAACCCGACAGGGATCTTTTGGAGCAAATCGCCCGGGATACCGGCGGCGTGTTTATTTACGCCGAAGACGCGTCAAAGCTCAACGAGGCCATGCGGGGCGCCGTCACAAAGCAAACTTTCAGGGACTTGCTTTCCGCGCGCGCGCCGACTTCTATAAATATCCTTCACGGGATTATGCGCGTGCTTTTTATAACGCTTCTGGGTTCGGTTATCAGTTTGTTTATTGGCCTGGCCTATACGCAGGAAGACGACTTGAAGCTTATTCTTGCCGTCGGCGTGCTGAAGTCGCTCCTCGGCGGGCTTCTTATGGAAATCGGCACGGCGCTTGGGCTTTCGGACAAGATTGCCTGGCCGGTTCTCTGGCTTTTGATTGCGGCCACTTTTGCGACAATTATGAAAAAACAGGCGCCCGTTATTACCCGCTCCTACCGCGAAGTGCAGCATTATTAGAATGCCAGGCGCAGCGTTGCAAGAATTAAGTTATAAATTAAGCGATATGATTAGGAGGCTATAAAAACATGCCCGATAAAACAATGCTTTCCGCCGCGGTTGAGGCGCGGAAAGACATCATAAAAATGACGGCCGCAGCCAAATCCGGACACCCCGGAGGAAGCCTGTCGGCGGTGGAGATACTGGTCGCGCTTTATTACGGCGCGGCAAAGACTGACCCGTCAAAGCCCGGGTGGGAGGAGCGGGACAGAATAGTACTGTCCAAAGGCCACGCGGCGCCGGTTCTTTATGCGGTTCTGGCCGGAAAAGGCTTTTTCCCGCGCGGGGATTTGCTCACGCTGAGAAAAACCGGAAGTTATCTGCAGGGCCACCCGGATATGCATAAAGTCCCCGGCGTGGACATGAGTACAGGCTCCCTTGGGCAGGGGGCGTCTGTGTCGGTCGGAATGGCCATTGCGGGAAAACGCGCCGAAAAGCCCTATAAAGTTTTTGCTGTGCTGGGCGACGGCGAATTGCAGGAAGGTCTTGTGTGGGAAGCGGCCATGGCCGCCGCGCACTATAGGCTTGACAACTTAAGCTTTATAATTGACAATAACGGTCTGCAAATTGACGGCAGAAACAGCGACGTTATGGATGTCGGGGACGTTGCGGAAAAATTCCGCGCTTTCGGCTTTTATACAGCCGGTGTTGACGGCCATAATACAGACCGGATTCTTGAAGCCCTTGCGCGGGACACCGGCGGGAAACCGCGCTGCATAGTGGCAAAGACGACAAAAGGCAAAGGCGTTTCTTTTATGGAAAATCAGGCTGGATGGCACGGGAAAGCCCCGTCCGCCGCCGAGGCCGAAAAAGCCCTTGCGGAACTGGAGGCGTATGAAATTGGCTAAAAAAGCTTTGAGAGTCGCCTATGGCGAGACGCTCGCCGAACTTGGGGCGGAAAACGAAAAAATAGTCGTGCTGGACGCGGATTTGTCCAATGCGACAATGACCAAATATTTCAAAGAAAAATATCCGGAACGCTTTTTTAACATGGGCATTGCCGAAGCGAACTTAATGGGCGTTGCGGCGGGGCTTGCGCATTCGGGATATATCCCTTTTGCAAGCACTTTCGCTATTTTCGGCGCGGGAAGGGCTTATGAGATTGTCCGGAACGCCATCGGCTACACACACGCGAATGTAAAGCTTGCGCTTACGCATTCCGGGATAAGCGTCGGCGAGGACGGCGGAAGCCACCAGAGCATAGAGGACATCGCGCTTATGCGCGAAATTCCCGGCATGACGATTTTCGTCCCCTGTGACGCGGTTCAGACTGCGCGGGCCGTTCGCGCCGCCGCCGAAATAAGCGGCCCTGTTTACATCAGGATAGCCCGCCCTGCTGTTGAGACTATCACGGGCGAGGACGCGGTTTTTGAGCCAGGTAAGGCTCTTATCCTGCGCGACGGCGGCGAAAGCCCGGATTTGTGCATTGTCGCCACCGGTCTGCTCGTGCGCGAGGCCCTTGCCGCCGCCGAAGCCCTGGCAGCCGAAGGCAAACGGGTTTCTGTTGTGGATATCCACACAATAAAGCCTTTCGACGGCGAGACGGTCGCGAGGCTCTGCGCGGCAAGCAGGGCCGTTATCAGCGCGGAAGAGCATTCCGTCTTCGGCGGGCTTGGTTCGGCCGTCGCGGAAACGCTGGCCGAAGCGGGGATTTGCGCGGCATTCGGGCGCATTGGGATTTTGGACAAATTCGGGCAGTCCGGCGACCCGGACGAGCTTTTTGACCTATACAGGCTCAACGCCGGGGCGATAATTGGGAAATACAGGGAGCTTGCCAAATAAAGCAGCTGATTTATTCAGGAGAGGATGGACATTCGCCTTTATAAATACAAGCTTTGATAAGTCAGAAAAGAGGCAGTCAAATGGGAGAAACAAAAAGAACCGTAATTGACCTTCAGTTGAATAAGCCGGATGATTTTGTCTGGTTTATTATAAACGACTTCTGCTCAAAAGAAGGATTTATTTTCAAAAACCGCAAGGGCGAGGATGTATGGCAGGGCGGGTACGGAATGTTCACAGCGGCGCTGTTTATGAAAATCGGCTACGGAAACGGCAGTTTGCATTTGGAAGCTTGGATGGGCGGCGCTTTCGGAGGGGAATCGGATTTGGACAGCTTTGTGGGTTTTGCGGCTAAAAAAGCGTTCAGGAAAAGCATAGATACTTTGCTTGGCCTTTTGCAGCAGCCGCTCCCCGAAGGCGGGAATTATGCCGCCGCGATTCCCGTCGCCGTTCACAATCCGACTAAAAACGCAAACTCGGCGCTTGGGTTTGGCATTGCGTCCGTCATAATAAGTATAGTTCTGCCGTTTTTTGGACTTATATCCTGGTGGACTGTTATTCTGGGTGTTGCGGGGGCAGTGTCTTCCGTGAGCGGGATGAAATCCACCCGGAAAGGCGTTGCTGTTGCGGGACTGGTTTTGTCAATAATCGGAATAGCGATTACTGTTATTATGTTTGTCCTGAATATTCAGGTGGGTGTGCTTGGACTGTTGGGTAAGTTTGGACGATAGGTCTGTGAAAAAATTTACGATAGGAGCAAACGACGCGGGGCAGCGTTTGGACAAATTCGCCGTCAAAGCTTCAAGCGGCCTGCCCTTGCCGCTTTTGCATAAGGCCATACGAAAGCGTGACGTCAAAATAAACCGCAGGCGCTGTTACTGCGATACAGTTCTGCGGGAGGGCGACGTGGTTGAATTTTATCTTGACGGCGAGTTTTTCCCGCCGGGGGAAAATCTCGAATTCCTGAACGCTTCCAAAAATTTTCCGCATGTTTATGAGGACGGGAATATAATAATCGCCGAAAAGCCCGCCGGGCTTCTGTCGCACGGCGCGGAAGGCGACAGCGCCGACAACCTTGTGAATCGGCTCAAAAAATATTTATACGGTAAAGGCGAATACCTGCCGGAACGGGAAAATTCTTTCGCGCCCGCGATATGCTCGCGGCTGGACAGGAACACCGGCGGGCTTGTGCTTTGCGCAAAAAACGCCGCCGCCCTGCGGGAGGCAAACCGGCTTCTCCAAGACGGCTATATAGAGAAATATTATATTGCTCTGCTTTCCGGACGGCTGGAGCAGCCCGCCGGGCTTATCGAAGGAGCGCTTTCGCGGGACGGCGGGAGCCGGAAAAGCTATGTTTCCCAGGAAGGAAAAGCAAGTAAAAGCGCATATAAATTATTGGCCGTTCAGGGCGGGAACAGTCTGGCGGAAGTGCGGATTTTCACAGGCAGAACGCACCAGATCCGGGCGCACTTCGCTGCAACCGGACATCCGATTGCGGGCGACGCGAAGTATGGCGGCAAAGCTTTGGCCGGATTTCGTTCACAGGCTTTATACTCATACAGGCTGAAATTTAACGTCTCTCTGGAACATGCTCTGTCTTATCTGAACGGGAAAGAATTTTTCGCGGAAAACCTTCCGGGCTGGGCCGCTTCTGTACGCATTTTATAAATAAAAAAGAGGCGTAAACAAAAATGCTGAAAAAAATTTTATATATATTTTTTCTGATTATCTTGATATTATCCTGCTCCTGCAATGATTCCGCCTCTGTCGTTTCCGAAAGTTCTTATTATGTCCCGGAGCTTGCTCCCGAAGAAGCGTTCGCGCCGTCTCGGGAAAAAGACAATATTCAGTATTACTGGGAAAACTGCGTGGCAAACGCCGCTTTCAGTTTCAGTCAGCTGAAGGACGACGGTTTTGACTCTCCCGCCGGAATTTATCCTTCAGACGCGGCGAGATATATCGCCAACGCCCTGATATGGAGCGGCGAGTATACTTATTATATCTCGACGGAGAACAGCCGCGGCTTTTTTGAGGCGCCGGACACTTACGGGGGAGCCGTCAATCTGGATGTGCCTTATGAAGACTTTACTGCGCTTATCGCCGGATGTTTCGGCGAAGAATACGTTGAAAGCCTTTCCCGCCTTGAAGACTGGGAAAAACCCCCAAAAAAAGTGCGCATTTCGGGCAGCAGCATGTTTATCAGATCCCGGCTGGGTTCCCGGGGCGGTCTCGGGCTGTACAACGGCCAGTCAATCGGCAGGATTTCCCTGGCGGACGTAATTGAGGAGGAAAACGGTGTTCTGGCCTGCGATTTATATTCCTCCGGAGCGCTTCAAAAAGGCGAGGACGACAGCCGCATAAGCGCCGTGCACAAGCTGCGGATTTCCCTTTCCGGGGACGGCATACGGATTTTGTCCTCCTCCACAAATTATATACCCGCCGGCCGGATACAAATTTCCGACGGCTTCAGGCCCTATGAAAACCTTGGCGGCCTTGGCATTGACGGTCTTGACGTTTACGGCATGTTTCAGGGCATTATGGGCGAGGAAGCCCTGTATCTTGAGTATGTTCAGGATTCTCAGGGAAAGCTGATTGATCAGGTTATATTTACTATTGATCCTGAAAGCGCCCAGCGCACAAAAGAGACGCATGCAGACCCGGCTTCTTTTGGAGCGATCAATAATTTGGCGCAGATTCTGGGTTTTGGACCTGTTTTCCGCTCCGGCGGGAAGCTCTTGCTTTTTGACAACGCGCTGAATTTTGTCCGGGATTTTGAGCTTCCCGCGGATGTGGACGACGATTACAAACTTTCGGAGGACTTTCAGAAGCTTTATTACTGCTCTTCCAGGGGGTTTGCGGTACACTCGTACGACACAGGCGAAAGCCGCCTTTTTGCCGGGAACGGCGGCGGCGGGTTCGCCTGCGCCGAAGTGTGGGAAGAACAGGATTTGCTTTTTGCAAAGTCTTATGACATGGAGTCCAGGCAAAGTATGCTGTATTTGTTTGAACTGGAAAGCGGGGATATTATTGCCCGGCGGGAGGGAATAGAATTTATCGGCGCTCCCGTTTTTACAGAGGACAATATGATTTTAATCCGCGAGGCAAAGCCGCAGGAGGGAAGCGGCGGGTATAAGTCAATTATATATAATGCGTCCTCCGGGCAGTGGTCCGAAAAAACTTATGGGGATTTTACTCCATTTGCGGGTTTTTGTTCCAGACGGGAAAACGTCTATTTTTTTCGTCCGCAGGAGATTGACGGCGTAAACCAGTTTACTCTTGCCGCGCTGAACCTTTTGACCGGCGAAGAACGCGACCTGGGGCTGAAGTCCTTTGTGGCCTGCCCGCAAATACACGGCGTCACCGCAGGCGGGATATTTGTCATTGGCGTTTATTATCCGGGATATAAATCAATAGGCTGCTTTTATTAGCTTTAAATTAATTTTGTCGAAGGGTGTGTGTCTCAAATGAACGAAAGAACAAGAGCCAAAGAATTAGTTGCGCTGATGACTTTGGAGGAAAAAGCTTCGTTGTGCTCCGGGCTGAATTTCTGGCAGCTGAAGGGCATAGAACGCCTGGGGCTTAAGCCCGTTATGGTGACGGACGGCCCTCACGGTTTGCGGAAACAGGCGGGCGAGTCGGATCATCTGGGGATAAACAAAAGCGTTCCCGCAACCTGCTTTCCCGCCGCCTGCGCCACGGCGTGCAGCTTTGACGCGGAACTGCTGACGGAAATCGGCAGGGCAATGGGCGAGGAATGTCTGCAGGAAGACGTCGCTGTAATTCTGGGGCCGGGGGTGAATATCAAGCGCAGTCCGCTTTGCGGGCGCAATTTTGAATATTTCAGCGAGGATCCTCTTCTGGCGGGCGAACTGGGCGGGGCGCTGATCAGCGGCGTTCAGGAAAAAGGAGTGGGTACAAGCCTTAAGCACTACGCCTCCAACAATCAGGAAACCCGGCGCATGAGCATAAACGCGGTGGTTGACGACCGCGCGCTCTATGAGATTTATCTCAAAGCCTTTGAGATTGCCGTCAAAAAATCCAGTCCGTGGACGCTTATGTGTTCTTATAATAAAATCAACGGAGTGTACTCAAGCGACAACAAATGGCTTCTGACCGAAGTTTTGCGCGACGGCTGGGGCTTTGAGGGACTGGTCATGACTGACTGGGGCGCAATGAACGACAGGGTGGAGGGCGTTCGGGCGGGGCTTGATCTGGAGATGCCCGGACTTGGCCGCGCAAACGACGAAAAAATCGTCGCCGCCGTCAAAAATGGGAGCTTGAAAGAATCCGAAGTGGACGCGGCGGCCGGGCGGGTCACGGAAATGATTCTAAAGTCACAGGCCGCTCGCAAGCCCGGCTATCGCTATAATGCGGAAGCTCATCACGCTCTGGCCAGAAAAGCGGCGGCGGAAAGCTGCGTACTGCTCAAAAACGAAGACGGGATTTTACCGCTTAAGCCAGGGGCAAAGGTCGCGGTTATCGGCGGTTTTGCCAGGTCGCCGCGCTATCAGGGAGCGGGCAGCAGCAAAATCAACCCCACAAGAATAGGCGGCGCCTATGACGAGCTTGAAAAATACGGCTTTGACCTGAGCTATGCCGAAGGCTATAAAGGGCTTGAACCGGATTTAGATTTAATTAAGCAGGCCGAGACTGCGGCAAAAGACGCGGATATCGCGCTGGTTTTTGCCGGTCTGCCGGACGAATACGAAAGCGAAGGCTTCGACCGCAGAAGCTTTGAGATGCCCCAAAGCCACATGCAGCTTATCGGCGCAGTGGCAAAGGCAAACCCGAACACCGTCGTTGTGCTGCAGCTGGGTTCGGCGGTCGCCACCGGCTGGGCGGAGAATGTTAAGGCTCTGCTGGTTTCATATCTGGGCGGGCAGGCAAGCGGCGAAGGCGCCGCCGATGTGCTGGCGGGCAAAGTCTGTCCCGGCGGGAGGCTGGCGGAAACATGGCCGCTCGCTCTGGAAGACAACCCCAGTTTCCGGAATTTCCCCGGCGGGAGAAAAACTGTCGAGTACCGTGAGAGTGTCTTTGTCGGCTACCGGTATTACGACACGGCAAAAAAAGCCGTCGCGTGGCCGTTCGGCTTTGGATTGTCTTATACTTCGTTTGCTTACGGCGGGATTAAAACAGACGGGAATATAATTTCGTTCACAGTCACAAACACAGGCAGTGTGGCCGGGGCGGAGGTCGCTCAGGTTTATGCCGGCTTGCCGGATTCTAAAATTTTCCGCCCGAAGAAATGGCTTGCGGCCTTTAAAAAAGTCTTTCTCGAGCCCGGGGAATCCAAAGTTGTAAAAGTCAGGCTTGGGAAAGAAGCTTTCGAGCATTACAGCCGCAGCGCGGGAGGCTGGCAGCTTGAAGCGGGGACTTATACGATTTATGTCGGCTCTTCTGTTAGAGATATAAAACTCAAAACAAAAATCACTGTAGAAGGCGAAGATTTGCCGGACAGCGGACGCGGAACGATATATTACAATCTGAAGGACAACGCCTTCCCTGAAAAAGATTTTGCCGAAATCTACGGCAGGCCTTTGCCCCCGCCGGAGCGCGGCCCCGGCGAGGCATTCACCGTCAACGACACTCTGGACGACATAAAAGACACCGCGCTGGGCAAAAAAATAATTGCTGTAATTCAAAGCGAAGCCAAAAAAATGCTTGGCGGCATGGGGGACGATATAACGGCAATGGCGAACGCAATGCTTATGGAAATGCCGCTCCGCGGAATTTCTATGATGAGCGGAGGGGCGCTGCCCCAGGATTTTGCCCAGCTTTTGGTAAATTCTCTGAACGGGAACATTTTTTCGCGGACTGTTAACACCATACGTCTTGTGCTGGCGGCCTCAAAAGCCAATAAAAAGCAAAAAGCATGATAAAAGCGGATTTGCACACGCACAGCACATATTCGGACGGCTCGTTAAATATTAAAAGCTTGTTTAAAAGCGCGAAACTTTCCGGACTTGGGGCGATAGCGCTGTCCGACCACGACACAATGGCGGGGATTCCCATTGCCCGGAAAGAAGCGGACAAAGCGGGAATAAAGCTTATTCCCGCTGTCGAAATCTCCGCCGAGGATCCGGGCAATTCCCGCAAAGTTCATATTCTTGCTTATTTTATACAGGATTCCGATTTGATAGAAAAAGTCTGCCGGCCGTGGCTGGAAAAGCGCCGCCAGAACTGCCTGAACGCCCTGGAAGATATACGCCGTATGGGGTACCCGATAGATGCGGACGATGTACTGCAATATACTGAATCGGGCGTGATCTACAAACAGCATATTATGCGCGCTTTGATGGATCGCGGCTTTACGCTTTCTGTTTATGGCGAGTTGTATAACAGGCTGTTTATAAAAGACGGCGGCGAAAGATATAAAAGCAGCTACATGAGCGCTTTTGAGGCGATTGAGCTGGTTTTGCAGGCGGGCGGGCTGCCCGTTCTGGCGCACCCGTATATTTACGACAGTATGGGGCTTCTGCCCGCGCTTGTCAAAAGCGGACTTAGGGGCATCGAGTGCTTTCACCCTTCGCAGAATGCGGAGCGCATAAAAACCGTGATCGAAGCGGCCGGGAAATATGGCCTTTTTCTCACCGGGGGCAGCGATTTTCATGGATTCTACTCCTCCAGGGGAGCGGCGCTTGGCAGCGTTGAGTTTTTTCTTCCAGAAAAAGGCTGGCTGTTTTGAGCGTTACGCGTCCGCCCGTCGTCTCTGGTTTGCAAGGCGATTGCAGCGCGAAAGTAAGTCTTATCAAGGAGCGTTAAAATATGATTGATATAAAAGATAAAAAAAATTGCTGCGGTTGCTCCGCCTGCAAAATTGTCTGCCCTGTGGAAGATTGTATTAAGATGCTTCCGGATGAAGAGGGCTTTTTGTATCCTAAAGCAAACGCGGGCTGCTGCGTCGAGTGCGGCCTGTGCGAGATGGTATGTCCGGTTTTAAATCCTGTCGAAGAAAAGCCCCTTGCGCAGGAGGCCTATCTCGTTCAGAACAAAGACGAGCGCATAAGAGCCGAAAGCACCTCCGGCGGAGCGTTTTCGGCAATCGCGTCTTATGTCCTGCAAAGGGGAGGGGCGGTCTTCGGGGCGGTCATGAACGACGAGCACAAAGTCTCCCACGGCTATACAGAACAGGAAAGCGGTCTGAGGCATTTCCGCAACAGCAAGTATGTTCAAAGCCGCATGGGTGAAAATTTCCGCATTGCGGAGCGCTTTCTGCGCGGGGGCAGGCCGGTTTGCTTCAGCGGCGCCCCCTGCCAGATTGAGGGCTTTGCGCAGTATCTTGGCCGCGGCTATGACAATTTAATACTTGTCGACGTGGTATGCCGCGCCGTGGCTTCGCCTTTGGTTTTTGCAAAATACATAAGCTGGCAGAAGCAAAAAATCGGGCGAGATTTTGGGAAAGTCCGTTTCCGCGACAAGCGTTTCTATGGCTACAGGTATTCGCAGATTACAATCAGCGAAAAGGACGCCGAAAATCAAGTTATCTATCACGGCGGGGTGGAGTCCGATCCCTATTTGAGAGCGTTTTTTTCTGACATTTGCCAAAGGCCGTCCTGCCATGACTGCAAGTTCCGCAAACTTCACCGGATCAGCGACTTTACCCTTAGCGACTGTTTCGAGCCGGATACCCACGCTCCGGAGCTGGACGACGGCAAGGGCACCACGCGCCTGCTTATCCACAGCGAGAAAGGCCGGGCGGTTTTCCGGGAAATCAAAAGCAAGCTGAGATATATTAAATTAAAGCCGGAGGAAGCCGTAAAAGGGCTGCGGGAGCTTCGGGAGCCGCTTCCGGAGTCTCCCAGGCGGCGCGAGTTTTTCAAGGACTTGAACCAGCTTGAACCTGCGGAGCTTTTTGAGAAATATTTTCCGGACACTCTTTCGGTCCGGGCCGAACGCGGCGCGCGCAGGGCGGCGCATGCGATGGGCTTTTATAAATACATGCGCAAGGCTTACCGCAAGCTCAAGGGCAAAGAATAAGGGGTTATTTACATGAAAAAATTAATCGCAATATTGCTCGGCGCCGTTTTGCTGTTTTCGTTTTGCGCCTGCGACGAGCTGCTTTCGGACACGGACAGCTATGGCGACCCCAGCGGCGCAGTAAGCCGCACGGCCGCAAGTTTCGGCGACAGTTACGACAGCGGCGACACCTGGGCTGTCTACTGGTACCTTTGCGGCAGCGACCTTGAAAGCGGCGGCGGCGCGGCAAGCGCCGATCTCCGGGAGCTGCTGGAGGTGGCGCTTCCGGACAATATTGTCTTCGTGATAGAGACCGGCGGCGCAAAAGAGTGGAGAACCCGGGAAATCTCCAGCAAAAATCTTGGCAGATATGTGTACGACAAAGGCGGGCTGTATCAAGTTGACGAGCAGCCGCAGGCCAATATGGGGGACACCGATACGCTTGTTGATTTTCTCTCGTTCTGCGCCACGAATTATCCGGCGGATCATCAGGCGTTTATTTTCTGGGATCACGGCGGCGGGAGTTCTTCCGGAGTTATATTTGACGAAATTTATAATTTCGACAGTTTGAGCCTTAACGACATTAGAACCGCCTTCGGCTCTGTTTATAATCTCTCGGAAGAAAATCCGCCGTTTGAGCTTGTCGGATTTGACGCGTGCCTGATGGCGACGCTGGATACGGCGCAGGCGCTTTCCGGGGTTTCAAAATACATGGCGGCATCGGAGGAGAGCGAACCGGGCAACGGCTGGCTGTACAGCGGCTGGGCGCAGGATTTGGCCGCAAACCCTGCTATGGGCGGGGACGCGCTGGGCAAGAGCATATGCGACAGCTATGTGGCCGGCTGCATAAAAGAACGCTCGGAGGACGAAATCACGCTTTCTGTGATTGATGTCGGCAAGATAAGCAAACTGGTCAGCGCCTGCGACATTGTCGGGCGGGAGATTTTGCTCAACTCCAACATCGACAGCGGCTTTTTCAGCAATTTTGGACGGAGGGCGAAAAAGGCCGAAAATTATGGCGGCAATAACAAAGACCAGGGTTATTCCAATATGGTCGATATCGGGGACCTGATAAAGCAAAGCGCGGATTTGATAGAGAACGAAGACGCCGTGAGCTCCGCGCTGGCGGACTGCGTTATCTATTCGGTGAGCGGTCCCAGAAGGTCGAACGCTTCCGGGCTTTCCTGTTTTTATCCCTATTCGGTGAACAGGGACGTTTACAATTCGTTCCGGGAAATCAGCGCCTCGAAAGGGCTTGAGTATATCTGCGAATATAAACTGGACGGCAAACTCAGCGGCGAAGCTATAGATTTTATCAACAGCGCTGCGGAGCCTGCCAGGGAGGAACTGACCGAGGACGATATTCATGAAGCCGAGACTTTTGAGAACAGCGACACAGGCACAAAAAATTTCCCGGTTTATATCGACGGCGAGGGCTATGCCACGCTGAAAATCGGCGGCGAGACGGCCAATATGCTCAGCGGGCTTTATTTCGAGCTTGCCTTTGTCAGCGAAGAGGACGATATGGCCTTGTACCTGGGCAGCGACAACGACATTGACATGGACTGGGAAAACGGCGTTTTCAAGGACAATTTCCGGAGTGTCTGGGGCGCGATTGACGGGCATATAGTCTACATGGAAATCAATTATGAAAGCGAAGATTATAACCTGTATAACGTGCCTATATTATTAAACGGCGAAGAGTATAATTTAAGCGTCTGCTATGATTATAACGACGAAGAATATTATATTCTCGGCGCGCGCAGAGGTCTGGATTCCGAGGCGGGGTACTCCGGCAAAAATCTGGTCATGCCGAAGCCGGGGGATCTTGTAACAACTATGCTCTACGCGTCGACTATCAGCGGGGACGACGAGCCGGAGCTTTACGAATTTGAGGAAATTGAAATAACGGAAGATACTTCTTTCGGAGAGACGGCTCTGGGGGACGGCGAGTATTATATGGTCTTCAAGCTGCTAGACATGCAGGATAACTATATGTATTCCCAGGGCGTTTATCTCACGATAGACGGCGAAGAGGTTTATATAAACCTGGCTTAAGCGCTCTGTTAAAAGCATTATATGCGTATGCAAACCTGCCCGCCTGATTATGCAGGCGGACAGGTTTATATTTTCTAAGCGAAGAATCTTTTAAAGGCCGGGGAAATTCTGCCTTGCCTGGTTGATTTTCTGCTGATCCGCAGGCGTGGTTTGATACCAGCCGCGCGACTGCATTTCGGTGAAAATCTCGTTTTGAATCTTATGCTCGTCGTTGAGAATATTCTGAAGCTGAGCTCTTACCTCCGGGGTTGCGGCCTCGTTCACCCATGTGTTATAATTCCCGGTGATATGCTTTTCACTGGTCAAAGCGTCCTGCAAAATGTCCTTGTCGGTGAACTCGTAGCTATAGCTGCTCTGATAATTATTATTCATGACTGTTTTTCTCCTTTAACCCAGTAAATTCAGCAGCGAGTTATAATGGTTTTGGTGAACGGAGGACATCTGTTCGCATTTTGCTTTCAGCTGGGAGTCGGTGCAGTGATAAGCGTACATTCGATATTTTTTAGTGAGATTTTCTTCCTGCTTTAACTGATCTTCAAGGCCCGTAAGCTCTTTGCTGGTTAAATTCGCCATTTAGTTCTCTCCTTAAAAAAATTAATTAAACGTCCGGGATTTTTTCAAAACCGGACGTTTTTATTATTTATAAAAAAGAGCGAATCATTCAAGGCAAATTTTATTTTTAGATAGGCGATATAATTACAATTTTTTAAGCTTGGCGAAATTTGCCATAATTTTCTTTTTACCGCCGATGAAATCTATTTCCAGCATACTGTCGTTGGCCATGGGCTTTGAAGAAATAATTATGCCCTCGCCAAATACGTTGTGGGCGACTCTGTCGCCCGGTTTCAGGCTAACGCGCTCCGGTTTGGTTTTTGGGGCGCTCATCCACTCGTTAAGGCTTGGCGCGTTGGGCTTCCTGGTCTTTTTGTTTCTTTCGGCGCTGGTGATCACTACGTCGGTGACTTCCCGGAGCTTGCCGGGAATTTCGTCCAAAAAGCGCGACGGCCTGTTGTGGTTTGTTTTTCCAAAAAGCATACGATTTTGGGCAGTGGTTATATACAGCGCCTTTTTCGTGCGCGTCACCGCGACATAGGCAAGCCGCCGCTCCTCTTCGACCTGCGTTGGGTCATAAGAAGCCTGCATTGAGGGGAAAATTCCCTCTTCCATCCCGAGGATAAAAACACATGGAAACTCAAGACCTTTTGCTGAATGAACAGTCATCATAGTAACGGCGTCGGCGCTTTCGTCGTAATTGTCAATGTCTGTAAAAAGCGCGACTTCCTCAAAAAAAGCGTCCAAGCCGCCGTCGGGGTTTTCCTCGCAGTAGCGCGCGATAGTGCTTCGGAGTTCTTCTGTGTTTTCAAGTCTTGTTTCGCCCTCGTCGCCCTGGTTTTTTAAATAAGTTTTATAGCCGCTCAGCTCCAGCATTTTGTCATAAAGCTCCGAAAGGCCCATAGATTCCCGTGCGGAGCGCAGGTTCTCTATAATAGAAGTAAAGTCTTTTATGGGTTTTGCGCGCTTTGCGATTATCGGGTAAGCCCCGGCATCGGAAAGAACGTCAAAAAGACTTATGCCCAGGCCTTCGGCAAGCTGTTCCGCGGCGGCCAGAGTGGTGTCGCCTATGCCGCGTTTCGGCTCGTTGATAACGCGCCGCAAGCGCACTGAATCATTGGGGTTGTTCACAAGCGCAAGATAGCTGAGAGCGTCTTTTATTTCCTTGCGTTCGTAGAACCGGAACCCGCCGATAATCCTGTAGGGCACGGCGGAGCGGGTGAAGTCGCGCTCGACAGCGTTTGACTGCGCGTTCATCCTGTATAAAATAACGTGATCTGAATATTTCATGCCGGAGGCGACGTTTTCTTCTATTTTTTGCCTTATCATAGAGGCTTCGGTGTTTTCGTTGTAGGCGTGAAAAACCTGCACTTTCTCCCCAAAACCGTTGCCTGTCCAAAGGGTTTTGCCCTTGCGGACTAAATTGTGTGAGATAATCCCGTTCGCCGCGTCAAGAATGCTCTGCGTGCTCCTGTAGTTTTGCTCAAGCCGGATAACGGCGCAGTTTTCAAAATCGCCCTCAAAGCCGAGGATGTTCTCAATAGTAGCGCCCCTGAATTTATAAATACTCTGGTCGTCGTCCCCGACGGCGCAGATATTGCGGCTCTTTGCCGCCAGAAGCGAAACAAGCCTGTACTGCGCGTGGTTTGTGTCCTGAAACTCGTCCACCATGATATATTTAAACCTGTTCTGATAGTGCGAAAGCACGTCCGGATATTTCTCAAAAAGGCTCACGGTCAGCATAATAATATCGTCAAAGTCAAGAGCGTTCGCCGCTTTTATTTTCGCCTGATACCGGGCGTAAACTTTTGACGCAACCTGCAGGCGATAATCGTCCCTTGCCTCGCGGGCCGCCTGTCCGGGTTCGATCAGCCTGTCTTTATAACGGCTGATAATACCCTGGACGGCCTTCGGCGCAAACTGCCTGTCGTTTATGTTAAGTTCAGACATGGCGTTTTTTACCAGCCTTTTGGAGTCGTCCGCATCGTATATAGCAAAGTTGCTTGCGTAGCCCAGAGCGCCGATTTCCCGCCGGAGTATCCGCGAACATGCCCAGTGAAAAGTGCCCGCCCATATATCCAAAGCGCGGCCGCCCAAACGGGTTTCAAGGCGCTGGCGCATTTCCCCGGCGGCCTTGTTTGTAAAAGTGATGGCCAGAATCTGCCAGGGCGCGGCAGCTTCGTGCGATATACTGGAAAAAAGCTCCTCACGCTCATCCGGGCTGAAAGAAGCAAGCCCCGCATGATGGGCCTTTTCCAAAAGAAGCCCGTCCCCTTCGCTGTGATAAGCGTTTTTCAAAACCCGGTTTCTGGCGTCCCCAAAAGTGATGATATTGGCGATGCGATTTATAATAACCGTTGTTTTCCCGCTGCCGGCCCCGGCCAAAATCAGCAAAGGCCCATTGACCTGATAAACCGCTTCCCTTTGCCTGTCGTTCAGCGAAGAAAATTCCCTGTCGATAATTGCGTTTTTCATTTCGTTTAGGTTCATAAGTACCTGCGCGCTCCCTTCTGAATCCTGAAGACTATTTTACCACAAAAACGCGCAAAAAGAAAGCGGCGGCTTTATTCAAAAGCGCCGCTTTTTTGAAATGCTCCAAAGCGGGGATATTTTATCTATTTTTCTTCGTGTCCGTTAGTTTCAGCGTTGTTATCAGTCCCGGTGGGTTTCCTGTTCTTCTTGTTTTTCTTTGACAAATTACTCACCTCCATTCTGAAGCGTTCTAAAAAATAGTATCCCATATAAAAAATTGATTATTCCGGCTTATTACAAAAAATCGGCGGATATTTAGTCAAAAAATTAAATAAAAAAGTTCATCAAATAATTTGAAAAAAGTTATTGACATAAAAAAAGGAATGTGATAATATATCAAAGTCGCTTGTGAAAGTGACACCCGAACCCTGAAAATTGAACAACATTTATAGTAGACGTGAGTTAAATCATTGTGCGAATTTCACGAGCGAATGCGAGTGAAAGAGAGCGCAGGGATTTAACAAACGAACCCTGAGA
>JAITEB010000011.1 GCA_031282245.1 Oscillospiraceae bacterium
CCTCCCGCTAAACCCAAAAAACACACCTCTGGATACACTCTTTCCCAACACGACGCTAGTCCGTTCTTGTTTCGCTATTGACTAGGACTTTTTTGATAAGGCTGTTTTAAAATGCGAACCATCCCGCCCTTTGGGCACCCCTCCACGGAGGGGAATTGCTGCTCGGCACATTTTTTAAAGAGCGTTCCCCATGCAATTATTGACTTTTGCGCTGTAACATAAATCCGCAAAAAATAAAATTCTACGCATGGGGTATAAGTTTTGCACAGCAGTCCCAGTTACAATTCCCCTCCGTGGAGGGGTGCCCAAAGGGCGGGGTGGTTCGCGCGCGCAGAATTTCAGGATATTCCCGCTCAGTCGCTCACCCAGTCACGAAGCTTGTCGAAAAAGCCCTTGCGTTTCTCGTAGTGGCCGCTGTTTTCGTCCCCCAAAAGCTTTTCAAGGGCTTTTACGGCGTCCTTCTGTTCGCGGTTCAGGTTGGTCGGCGTTTCTATTTTGACGGTAGTGTACTGGTCGCCTTTAGAATAAGAAGTAAGGCCCTTTATGCCTTTTCCGCGAAGGCGGAAAACTTTTTCGGGCTGCGTCCCCGGCGGGATTTCCAGATCGACTTTGCCGTCTATAGTAGGTACGAGTATTTTTGTGCCCAAAATAGCCTGCGTGAATGTGATCGGCACATCACAGTAGACATCGTTGCCTTTGCGCTTGAAAATAGCGTCGGGGCGGACTCTTACCGTAATGTTAAGATTTCCGGAGGGGCCGCCGTTAACGCCATGATCTCCCTGGCCGCTGAGCGCGAAAGTCTGGCCGTTGTCCACTCCCTCCGGGATTTGCACGTCAAGGCTGTGCCGCACGGAAGCGAATCCCCTCCCGCCGCAGTTTTTGCAGGGGACCTCTACGACGCTTCCCGTTCCGCCGCACTTCTGACAGGTGTGACTTGACTGAACGACGCCGATTATAGTGCGCTGCTGAACTTCGATTTTACCTCTGCCGCCGCAGTCGGGGCAAGTTTTTTTGGAGGTGCCCGGAGCCGCGCCGCTGCCGCCGCAAACGGAGCAGGTCTCAAGCCGGGAAATATCCACGCGCTTTTTGCAGCCCTTTGCGGCTTCCATAAAGCTGACGGTTACGCTTACATTGCGGTCGCCGCCGCGGATAGGCGCGGCGGGGTCATAGCGGCGCGACGAACCGCCGAAAAAGTCGCCGAGAATATCCTCAAAACCGAAGCCGCTGAAACCGCCAAAGCCCCCAAAGCCCGAGCCAGACCCGCCGGGGTTATAATTCGGATCGACGCCCGCATGTCCGAACTGGTCATAATTTCGTTTTTTCTGCGGATCGGAAAGAATCTCGTAGGCTTCGTTGACTGCTTTGAATTTAGCCTCCGCGTTTTTGTCATTCGGGTTGAGGTCGGGGTGGTGCTGTTTTGCAAGCTTTCTGTATGCCTTTTTTATATCTTCTTCGGAGGCGCTTTTGCCAAGGCCAAGCACCTCGTAATAATCTCTTTTATCTGCCAATGAAACAAAGTCCCCTTTCTATTATGTATGCGTTACACTAAAAACAGGCGCAAGCACCTAAAGCCGCTTGTCAGGCGGCGAATATATCAGCCCTTATTATATATCAATTTTCTGGGAGTTTCCAGCCTTTATAAAAAATTTTTTTTGAAAAAATAAAATTTTTGCCGTCTAAGTTTTTGTTGACTGTGCCTATTTTTTTAATTATACTTGACGGAGCAGATTTTTAGTGCTAATATTAAAATACAAATATAATACAAAGAACATGTTGACGGGGACAGTAGCCGGTTTATACGCGGCCCATAAAGAGAGAACGGCCAGAGGCTGAAAGCCGTTCGGGGCGCAAAACGGGCGAAGACCGCCCCTGAGTGCGTCCAATAAACGCCGTGTCCGCGCCGCGTTACAGGCGGGGTTTAAGAGCCGGGTGAGCTAATTTTTATTTTCCCGGGAATTTAGGTGGAACCGTGAAGGTGTTTTTTGCGCCCTCGCCCTATGTTTTATTAGGGCGGGGGCTTTGTTGTTTTCCTCTAATATATATATAAAGGAGCGCACAAGCATTATGAAGCACCTGGGGACAAAGGAATTAAAAACGGAGAGACTGAGCCTGCGCCGCTTTGAATTATCGGACGCGGAAACAATGTTCCGCAACTGGGCAAGCGACCCGGAGGTGACAAAATTTCTGTCATGGCCGACCCATACGGACGTTACTGTTTCTGAGCGGGTTTTGGCCGAATGGCTTCCAAACTATGAACGCGACGATTATTATCATTGGGCTATTGTGCCGGAATCTGCGGGGGAAGCTGTCGGCTCCATCGGCCCGGTACTCCAGAGAGACGATATTAAAATGGTTCATATCGGCTACTGCATTGGCAGTAAATGGTGGTGTCAGGGAATCACCTCCGAAGCGTTGGCCGCGCTGATTAAATTTTTCTTTGAGGAGGTAGGCATGAACCGCATTGAGTCAAGACACGATCCGAACAATCCAAATTCCGGGAAAGTCATGATGAAGTGCGGGATGGTCTGCGAAGGAACTATGCGTCAGGCGGATATTAACAATCAGGGCATTGTGGACTACTCAATATACAGTATACTGGCAGAAGACTATTTTGAAAAAATTATTTAATTATTTAGAAGGAGAATAAATTAATTATGAAAGTATTATTAAAAAGCGGGGATATTTTGGAGCTTGAGGAAAATTCCCCGGCTTATGAGGCCGCAAAAAAAATCGGCATGGGTTTGTATAAATCCGCCTGCGCGGTCAGAATTAACGGCGAAGCGCAGGATCTGCGCGCGGAACTGCGCGAAGACGATAAAATAGAATTTCTCACGTTTGAGGACAAAGGCGGCCGGCACGCTTATAACCACACTGCCGCCCACGTTTTTGCCCAGGCGGTGAAGCGGCTTTATCCCGCGGCAAAGCTGGCGATCGGTCCCGCCGTCAAAGACGGGTTTTATTACGACGTAGACGTGGAGAAGCCTTTCACTTCTGACGAACTGGTTAAGCTAGAATCTGAAATGAAAAAAATCATCAAAGAAAATCTGCCGATAGAGCGCTTTGAGCTTTCAGAAAGAGATGCGCTCGCCCTTATGGAAGAGCAGGGCGAGATTTATAAAGCCGAGCTTATAAAAGAACATTCCGGCAAGGGGGAGAAAATCAGCTTTTATAAACAGGGCGAATTTACGGATTTGTGCGCCGGGCCGCATTTAATGTCGACCGGCGCGCTCAAAGCGATAAAGCTTACGCAAGCCACGGGCGCATACTGGCGCGGCGACGCCAGAAACGCCATGCTCTGCCGGGTTTATGGACTTGCTTTCCCAAAACAGAGTTTGCTTGACGAACATCTGGCCATGCTGGAAGAAGCCAAAAAGCGCGACCACCGCAAGCTTGGAAAAGAACTGGAACTTTTCGCCTTTATGGAAGCTGGTCCCGGCCTGCCGTTTTTCCTGCCCAAGGGGATGGTTCTGCGCAACGCCCTGCTGGAATTCTGGCGCAAAAAGCATGTTGAGGCGGGCTATGACGAAATCGCGACGCCGATTATTTTAAACCGCACGCTTTGGGAAAACTCCGGGCACTGGGAGCACTATAAAGACAATATGTACACCACGACAGTGGAGGATCAGGAATTCGCCCTGAAGCCCATGAACTGCCCCGGTTCGCTTTTGATTTTTAATAATAAATTGCGCTCTTACCGGGATTTGCCCGTCAGAATGGCCGAACTGGGCACGGTTCATCGCCGCGAGGCTTCCGGGACGCTGCACGGTCTTCTCAGAGTGCGAAGCTTTACGCAGGACGACGCGCATATCTATGTGACGCGAGAGCAGATAAAAGGCGAGATAAAAGGCGTTGTCAATTTGATAGACGAGTTTTACAGGACTTTTGGCTTTGAATATCATGTCGAGCTTTCGACAAGGCCGGAAAACAGCATGGGCAGCGATGAGGACTGGGAAGCCGCGACAAGCGGTCTGCGCGAATCGCTGGACGAACTTGGCCTGAATTACGTCACCAATGAAGGCGACGGCGCTTTTTATGGCCCTAAAATTGATTTCCACATAGAAGACAGCCTGGGCAGAACATGGCAATGCGGCACGGTTCAGCTTGATTTCCAAATGCCCCAGCGCTTTGGGGCAAATTATATCGGCGCCGACGGCGAAAAATACCGCCCAGTGATGCTTCATCGCGTGGTTTTGGGGAGCATTGAGCGCTTTATTGGCATTTTAACCGAGCACTTCGCCGGGGCTTTCCCGGTATGGCTGGCGCCGGTTCAGGTTCGGGTTCTGCCCATTTCCGAGAAGTTTTTGGACTATGCCAGGTCTGTTGAAGAAAAGCTCCGCGCGGCGGGAATCCGCGCTGAAACGGACGAGCGCGGGGAGAAAATCGGCTATAAAATCCGGGAGGCGCAAATGCAGAAAATCCCATATTTTGTGCTGGTTGGCGAGAAGGAGCAGGGCGAGGGGAATATTTCCGTGCGCAGGCGCAATTCTCAAGAAACGGCGGCTTATTCTGTGAGCGAATTTATTGCGCAGGTGCGCGAAGCCGTGGAAAGCAGGAAAATTTCGGATTGAATTTGCGCTTATTTCTTGGGCGTGTTATGATATAGGGGGCGGGGCTGGATTCCCTCCTTGCAAGCTTTATTATTTAAATTATAATCTGATCTGAAAGTAGGGGGATAAATATGAGCAAAATATCCATAGGAATAAATCTAATACTGTCAAAGCTTGGCAGTTCCAGTGCGCAATTTGCTTTGGGATATACGTATTATGAAGGAGACGGTGTTTCACAGGACTACGCAAAAGCCATGAAATGGTATCGAATGGTAGCAGAGAAAGGGGATTTTCTCGCACAACTTTTTGTGGGTTTGATGTATTATGAGGGGCAAGGCGTTGAGCAGGACTACACAGAAGCCGCAAAGTGGATTCGCAAGGCGGCTGCGCAAGGAATTTCCGATGCGCAGTATCTTTTGGGCTTAATGTATTATGAGGGGCAAGGCGTTGAGCAGGACTACACAGAAGCCGCAAAGTGGATTCGCAAGGCGGCTGCGCGAGGAATTTCCGATGCGCAGTGTTTTTTGGGTTTAATGTATTATGAGGGGCAAGGCGTTGAGCAGGATTACACAGAAGCCGCAAAATTGTGGCGGCTGGCGGCAGAGCAAGGACTTGCAGAAGCGAAGTATCATTTGGGCGTTATATATTATAATGGACAAGGCGTTGAGCGAAATCCCGAAAAAGCCAAAAGCTGGTTTCGGCTATCGGCTGCAAAAGGAAACGAAGATGCAATAAAAGCATTAGCTGAATTATTTCCAAGTTAATCTTTATAGAAGTAATAATAAAAGGGGATTTGCACACATGCCGGGAACAATAGTAGTCGGTCTCCAGTGGGGCGACGAGGGAAAAGGAAAAATTATCGATATTCTTGCTTCACAGGCTGATATGGTCGTGCGTTCGCAGGGGGGGAACAACGCCGGTCATACAGTCGTAAACGGGGGTGAGGTCTACAAGCTCCACCTTGTCCCCTCAGGCATTTTATATAAAGACAAAGACTGTCTGATCGGCGCGGGCGTCGTTATTGATCCCCCCGGCCTTCTTGAGGAGATTGACGGCATGGAATCGCGCGGCGTTTCAAGCGCCCGCCTGAAAATAGACCCGCGCGCGCATGTTGTCATGCCGTGGCATCTCCTGCTTGACGCGCTTGGCGAGGAAGCCCGGGGCGCGGGCGACATCGGCACTACCCGCCGCGGGATAGGGCCCTGCTATATGGACAAATACGAGCGCATTGGCCTGCGGATTTATGATTTAGTCCGCCCGGAGATTTTTCGAGTAAAAGCCGCCAGAACCGGCCTTATCAAAAATAATATTATCGCAAAAATATATAACCATCCGCCGCTTGATCCGGACGAAATTATAGAAAAATATATCGCCTGCGGCCAGCGCCTTGCGTCTTATGTCGCGGATGTTTCCGTTTTGAGCTATGAAGCTCTCAAGGCCGGGAAAAACGTCTTGTTTGAGGGCGCCCAGGCCTGTCTGCTTGATATAGACATGGGCACTTACCCCTATGTGACTTCCTCCCACCCGATAGCCGGGGGGGTCTGCACAGGAGTAGGCATTGGACCCACGATGATAAATAAAGTAGTCGGCGTCGTCAAGGCTTATACAACGCGCGTGGGCAAAGGCCCTTTCCCGACGGAGCTGGACAGCGAAACCGGCGAATTTATCCGCCGCCAGGGTGGGGAATACGGCACGACCACAGGCCGCCCCCGCCGCACAGGCTGGTTCGACGCTCTGATAGTGCGCCACGGCATCCGCATTAACGGACTGACCGAGCTTGTCATAAATAAACTCGACCCGCTGTCCGGGCTGAAGGGGATAAAAGTCTGCGTGGCGTACAAAAAACCGGACGGAAGTTTAATAAACGACTATCCCGCCGCTGTCGAAGATATTTTTGGCTGCACCCCGGTTTACGAGGTTTTGCCAGGATTTTCCGGGGACATTTCCCGTTGCAAAAGCTATGCCGATTTGCCAAAGGCGTGCAGGGATTACGTCGAGTATATCGAAAAACTGTGCGCTTGCCCGGTCAGCATGGTTGGCGTAGGGGCAAGCCGCGAAAACGTTTTAGTAAAACCGTGACGCAAATTTTTATGATTGGCGTTTTAGCAGAATTTTTGCGCCTCAAAACAGATATTTATTGGTTAATTTGCACAAACAGATATATTATTTCTCCTGTGTGTATAAAGTGCTAATTTTTTGTTAAGCATATTAACGCGTACATGAAAAAGCCTTTGACTGTGCTGTTTTTTTGCCGCTTTGCCCCGGGAGATTATAAGCAAAATTTGAATTTTTAACTGCGGGAATCAGGTTTCCCAAACCGGCGAGTTTGCTTAATCGTCAAAAAGCGCCCTATTGACCTGCGCGGTAAAAAATGCTATATTATAATTGCTCAAGCAAAGAAGCAAAAACATTTAATACGCCCGCCAGTACATAGCTTGTGTTTTTCACGCCGGTGTATTATTAAAAATTGGGAGTTTTTATGCGAAAAATTGGGATAGTTATCATCCTTGCCCTGCTTCTGTCCGCCGCCGCGCTCGGTGGCTGCGAATCAGTCAAGAAGCCGACGGTCCGTCAGCTTATGCAGGCGCCATCAACGGAAGTTTCCGTTAGCGTGTAATCACTGCTTTTCAGCCGGTGATCCAGAAGAAACAAAACGGATTTGCTTTTGCGGGCAAGTCTGTTTTTTATTGGGGGCCTTCCGCGCATGAAAGACCGGGGAATCTTTCGTGGGGCGGGCTGTATTTGAGTGTGGGCTTTAAGTATATTCGGACAGATGGGAAAAGATGATTTTAACATGATGAAGATAGTCGGAGAAAAAATTATGCTGCGCGACTTTATAGAGTCGGACATTGCCGACCGTCTGCGCTGGGAGACGATCAACACAGAATGGAAGCAGTGGGACGCTCCATGGGAGCATGAAGGCGCGGGTTCTTTTGACGTGAGGATATACGCCCGAAACGTGCGCAGGAAAATCAATAAAAACAAAAACTCAAACCGGCTGAGGGACGTTATGCAGATTTGCGTCAACGACGAAAAAAAAAGCCATATCGGGTGGCTTAGCTTTTACTATACGGACAAAAATTTTAATTACAGCCGCTTTGGCAAAAATCTGACTATAGGCATTTCAATTCCGGAGCTTGGCGCCCGGCACAAAGGCTACGCGACAGAAGCGTGGAGCCTTTATATAGATTATCTCCAAAAAAACGGCGTAAAAGAAATTTACACGCAGACCTGGTCGGGAAATTTCCGGGTTATCGGTCTTATGAAAAAACTTGGCTTTGTCGAGCGCCTCAGAAAAAAGAATATTCGATTTGTGCGCGGCTTTTATTATGACGGCCTGACGTTTATTTTAAGAAAATAAAAAAGCGGGGAGCGGAAAACTATCCGCCCCCTGCATGTTTATATATGCTGTTTAGTCAATCTGGATTTTGCGCGATTTCGGCGATTTGGGTTCGACTTTCGGGCAGGTGATAAGCAGAACGCCGTCTTTCATTTCGGCGCGTATTGCGTCGGGCTGAACCTCGCTGAGGGAGACGCTGCGGCGGTAAATACCCGTGCGGCGCTCGCGGTGGATATACTTGCCGTCGGGGGAGGTCTGTTCGCTTGTGACGTCGCGGCTGGCCGATATGGTGAGAACGCCGTCCTCAAAATCTATATCCACTTTCTCTTTGGGAACGCCGGGAAGATCGGCCTCAATGACGTATTCGCCGTCGGTTTCGCGCACATCCAGCCGGACGTTGCCGTACACCGGGTCGTCCACGCTTTTGTTGAGCAGGCCCGCGATTATTTCGCGCGGGAGCAGGGTGGAGGCGTCAATTATAGAGGGGATGAACGAATTATCTCTGTAAGGCATTTGCTTTTTCTCCTTGTAATATTATTTTTTTAATGCGGATTTGCCGGAATTCGCGATTAATTTCCCGGCGCGTTTCGCATTGCAATATAATTATATCACGCCGCAAAGTAAAATAAACCGGAATTATGTTAACCAATTTTAAAATATTGGTAAAGTCAAAAGGTCAAAAATGAACAAATTGTTACAACCGTAATTATTCAGACATATATTAAAATTCGTGAAAAAACTGTCGAGGCAATAGGCGCTAAAATTACATTTCTGCGGATTAACTTACAGATTATTAAATTTATTCCCGGGCAAATAAAAGCCTGAAAAAAAGCCCGGATTGAATTTTGACTAAGCAAATCTAAATAGATGTTAAATTTCGACAGGAAACGCCGGGGGTTTTCGGTAATATTATATCGCACAGTTTTTGTAACAAATAGAAAATAAGGCGCGCAAACAATGATTTGATGGCAATTAATTATAATCATTGCTGATAAAGCCGCGAAAGCAAACCCCCTTTTTTAACAAGTTAAATAAAGAGGCGGAAAAAATTTTTCCCCCCGGCCAGGAAAAAAAGCCCGCAAACGGCACAACCATGCGGGTTTGCGGCTCTAAAAAAAAATTACATTTTTTTTTACAAAAACTATTGCAATTTTCGCAAAGCTAGTATATAATATAGTCGTGGTTAGAAACTAACCAAAAACTTTTACATTTTCTTTAAAGGAGGAAATTACAAAATGAAAAGAGTACTTTCTTTAGTACTTGTGCTCGCAATGCTTTTAAGCGTGGCGATGGCTGTGTCCGCCGAACCGACAACTGCTCAGGATAAAGACGAGAGTCCTAATGACAATCTGGTTCCAGGCTGGACTCCGAGTGATTCTGGTACCACTCCAGGAACAGCTGGCATAACTGCTGGTTGGGTGCTGGGCGGCGATTCTGGCGACGAGGACACCCAACTCAAAGATGACAGAATTGACTCAGAGGGAATTTTCTGGCTGGATCAGGAAAAAACCAGAGAATATCAGGGCAAATTCGCCGTTGATGGTAACAACAATTTAATTCCTGCCGAGGCGGCTGATTTGGCTGATCCGAACGGAAAGCTTCCTACGGATGCCACTGCGTGGATTGGCTTTAGCGGCCCAGGCCAAAGTGAGTCTGCGGATGCTACTATTGAAGGTTTGCCTGTAGGCACAAATGGTACCGCACTCCTCAGCTATCGCGTTTATTTTGACAGAGAAAAGTTAGCTTATGGCATAACTGTTACCGCCATTGCCGATACAACCGTTGAGATCTTCACTGGTGTTAATGTTAAATTGACAATTGCCAAGAAGTTCAAGAACGGGACTTGGAAGGCAACCCTCAATGTTTGGAGTGGTTTCCGTGTTGCTAACAGGAGATATACTTCCGGCGATGTTTACAAAGATATCTACGGCCGTTATGTAATTGACGCCACAGACGGTCGCCCGGTTGTTGACCAGTCCGCTGTTGAAAAAGCTTATGGCAAGCAGCTTATCGTTCGTTATCCGAAGTACACCCTTGGCGTTGACAAAATTACGAATCAGCTGACTGCTTTCTACGCACTTGCTAAAGTTGACAATCTCAATGCTGGCACAGTTGACACAAAATCTGAAGCGCTTATTGCTAAGTTCTCATTCCCGGGCACTCGCATTAAAGACCCTGTCACTCTTGAATTCCGCGTAAATCCGGACGTTCTTAGCTGGAAGGCCAGCAAGTACTATGCTTACGAAGTTGACGCAACAACCGGCAAGCCCATTAAGGCTACTGAGTTTGAAGCCACACTGAGCACCAACCGTAAGGACAACCTCTCTGGCACCACCGACGCAGTTCTTGAGGTTAAAATCGGCGCTGACGAGCCTCTGAGCGCATACGGCAAAGCTTCTGCAAAGAAGAGCTATGCTATCTATGGCACTCCTCAGGAAGAGGTCCCGGCAGAATCTGAAGACGCTGGCGAGCCCGCCGCTCCTTCTGCGCCTCCGGCTACTGACAACCCGGCAACCGGTGCTGGCGAAGCTGTTAACGTAGCAAGCGTATTCGCAATCGTCGCTCTTGCTGCCGCTGGCTTTGTCGCTCTTAAGAAATCCAAATAATTTTAAGCAATAATTAAAATTATCAATAAGAAAACGGCCTCCTTCGGGGGGCTGTTTTTTTGAGCTTAAACATAATTTCCCCGGCCCGCGCATATAAATTGCATGGAATATTATTTTCGCGCCTTGGGAGGGGTTTGCATGTTCACAATGTCGCTGCGCTTTAACGCGCGCAAAGTTGCCATAGGGCTTGTCGTTATTGTCTCCGTCATCTCCGCCGCCTTTATTTTCGCCAATAGAAACAGCGGGCAGCTTAAAGAGACGGATTTAAGCGGGGCAAAAAAAAAATCTGACAGCATTTCCAAAGAAGCCGCCAGCAACGAAGAGCGCCTGAAATTTCTGGAAAGCTTCGGCTGGAAAATCAGCGAGGAAGCGCTGGAAATCGCCGAAGTCATCATACCGGAGGAATTCGACGATGTTTACCTGAATTACAACGAAATTCAGAAAGAACAGGGCATGGATCTTGCCAAATTGCGCGGGAAACGTGTGAAACGTTATACTTATGCCGTCAAAAACTACCCCGGAACCACAAGCGAGGTCCGCGCAAATCTGCTGGTATATAACGGGAAAATTGTCGGCGGGGATATCAGCTCGACCAGTCTTGACGGGTTTATGCACGGCTTCGCCATGCGTGAAACCCACGCAAGTACCCGGACATATGTTTCCGGGTTATACTAAATTTTGCCTGCTCTCGCGTTTTCGTGATTTAAACATTAAACTTTTGACATATAAAACAAAGCTTTTATCTATTTTTGATTTAAATTTTTGCTTTTTGCACAATGATTCTGTCAAAACACTTAAGATAACGATGAATTTGCTGCGCCTTTTATTAGTTATGCCGGGACAAAATTTAATTTTGTATACTTTGAACAACTAAAAAACTTTAAGTTTGTGCATTAACGGGATGGCAAAATCAGGACAAGATGTGGTACAATTAACACGATAAGTAAAAGTGAGGAAGTAAACTAAATTAAAATTGTTTCGTTTAGGAGGTTATTATGGCTAATCTATCGCTTAGGAATATCTACAAAGTATATTCCGGCAATGTTACGGCAGTTAAGGACTTTAATCTGGAAATTGAGGATAAGGAGTTTATTATTCTCGTCGGTCCCTCTGGCTGCGGAAAGTCAACCACTCTCAGAATGATTGCAGGGCTTGAGGACATTTCCAGCGGCGAGCTTTATATCGGCGACAGACTTGTCAAC
>JAITEB010000044.1 GCA_031282245.1 Oscillospiraceae bacterium
TTCTCTCGGCATATTTTTCTGCTCCTTTAATGCCCTGCTTCTTTTTGGAATGTTTACATTTTAAAAATACTTATTTCAGGACAGTATAATATTATCACGCTAAACAGGAAATTTGAAAAATAATTTGTAAAGTATTGCAATAAAATTTATTAATTATAAATCCTGATATAATTTGCCTCAAGTCTATGCTAAAGCGGATTCTATAAGACTTTTCAGTTCGCCTGTTCCCGTGCCTTTTTCGGCGGAAGTCACTACTTTTGCGATACTCTCAAACATGGGGATCTCCTCCGCAAAGGCCTCCATGCGCTCGGCAAGCTGGCTTTTACTGAGTTTGTCGGCTTTTGTAAAAGCCAGCAAAAAGGGAAATTCCCCGTCAATTAAAAAATTTATCATCTGCAGATCCTGTGCGGAAGGGCTGTGGCGGCAGTCAATAAGCTGCACGACAAGGGCAATTTCCCGCCCGGAGGAGAAATATGCGCCGACAAGCTCCTTCCAGCGCTGTTTTTCCGCTTTTGAGACTTTTGCGTAGCCATAGCCCGGCAGGTCTACAAAACATACTTCTTCTGAAAGCCTGTAAAAATTTATCGTAGCGGTTTTTCCGGGAGCGGAGCTTACCCTTGCAAGGGCTTTCCGCCCCAGAATTTTATTAAGCAGCGACGATTTCCCAACGTTGGAGCGCCCGGAGAAAACCACCTCCAGAAATTTGTTTTCTTCAAGCTGTTTTGCAGTTCCGCACGATATTTCAAGCTTCGCCTGGCCGTAATTTAATTTCACTTGCTTTGCTTTCTCCTTGTAAAAAACTTATATTATCAGTGGTTTTTCTTCCTGCGAAAGCGGCAGGCGCTCTATTTCATCTATTAGGATTTTGCCCTTCGCGGGGACAAAATCCACCAGTGAATTAACTAAAACATTCTCCACGTTCGACATGGGTATAAATTTAATTCCTTCTTTAACTGTTTTGTCAACATCGTCCAAATCGCCCCAGTTGTCCTCCGGGATAAGCACAGTTGAAACCCCGGCGCGGTAGGCCGCCATGGATTTCTCTTTCAGACCGCCGATAGGCAGAACGCGCCCGCGAAGAGTGACCTCGCCCGTCATGGCGACGCTGTTTTTGACTGGGCAGTTTTTCAAAGCGGACACAAGCGCCGTCACCATAGTGACGCCCGCCGAGGGACCGTCCTTCGGGACGGCCCCCTCCGGGGCGTGTATGTGTATGTCCAGATTCCTGTAAAAATCCGGGTCGATCCCGAAGGCTTCGGCCTGACCGCGCACATAGCTTATGGCGATATAGGCCGACTCCCGGATAATTTTCCCAAGAGAACCGGTCAGTTCGATTTTGCCCGCGCCCTTCATCAGGCCGACTTCTATCTGCATGATTTCCCCGCCCACAGGCGTCCAGGCAAGACCGTTGACCACGCCGATTTCATCGTGGCGTCGGATTTTTTCCGGCCTGAATTTCTTTGTGCCCAGAAAACTGTTTATATTATGTGCGTTAATATTAACTTTCTCCTGTACGCCGCCGACGATAAGACGGGCGGCCTTGCGGCAAAGTTTCGCGATTGCCTTTTCAAGCAGGCGCACCCCCGCCTCCCTGGTGTAAAAGTCGATAATGCTATATAGCGCGCCGTCATCCACTTTCAGGCGTTTTGCGTCAAGACCGTGCTCTTTGATCTGCCTGGGCAGCAGATGCTTTTTTGCAATCTGGAACTTTTCCTCGCGGGTATAGCTGTTAAGTTCTATTACTTCCATGCGGTCAAGCAGGGCGGCCGGAATAGTGTCCAGAATGTTGGCCGTAGTCACAAAAAGGACTTTGCTCAAATCAAAAGGCAGATCTATATAATGATCGACAAATTTGGAGTTCTGCTCCGCGTCCAAAACCTCCAGCAGGGCGGAAGCGGGGTCGCCGCGGAAGTCATTCCCGGTTTTGTCAACCTCGTCAAGCAGAATAAGCGGGTTTGCGCTTCCGGCGCGTTTTATCGCGTCGATAATCCTGCCGGGCATAGCGCCGATATAAGTCTTGCGGTGGCCGCGTATGTCGGCCTCGTCGCGCACGCCTCCCAGGGAAATCCGGGCGTACTTCCGCCCCATGGAGGCCGCGATGGACTTGGCGACGCTCGTCTTGCCCACGCCCGGCGGACCCACAAGACAAATAATCTGCCCTTTAATATCCGGGGCAAGCTGGCGCACGCTGAGCAGTTCCAAAATACGCTCCTTCACTTTTTCAAGGCCGTAGTGATCGCGGTTCAAAAGCTTTTCGGCGGCCTTTATATTAATTTTATCTTTTGTATATTTTCCGAACGGCAGTGAAAAGCAAATGTCAAGATACTCGCTTATGACCGCTGTTTCCGGAGAGCTTGAGTGCATTTTTGCAAGGCGGTCAATCTCTTCGCCCAGCTTTTGCCTGACTTCATCGCTGGCTTTAAGTTTTTTAAGTTTTTCCCTGTATTGGCCGGCGGCGTTTTGGTGATCCTCGCCCAGTTCCTGAGATATTACTTTGAGCTGTTCGCGCAGAAAATACTCCCGCTGGTTTTTGTCAAGCGAATTGTGAAGCTTTTCTCCAAGCTCGTTTTCGATTGAGCGTATATTAATCTCATGCTCCAAAATTCCGGTCAGCTTGCGCAGGCGCTTTGTCACATTGGCTTCGGCGAGCAGTTCCTGCTTTGAGTTCAGCGGCAGCGTCAGGTTCGCCGATATAAAATCAACCAAAGAACCGGGGTTTTCCAGCGAGACGATATTCAGCGCGACTTCCGGGGGTATCTGCATTGTCAGAAAGGCATACTCTTCAAACTGCTCTTTCACTATTCTGACCAGAGCTTCAACAGTGTCCGTCTGAACGGGCGTTTCGGGATAGCGGGTTTCAATTTCGCAGATCTCGGCCGTCATAGTGTCTTCTTTTTTCTCTATGCTGAGCGCTTTTGCCCTGTAATCGCCCTCAACCAAGACGCGCATAATATTGGGCGAAACGCGCATGACCTGCCGCACTTTTGCGGCAACCCCGACGCTGTATAAATCCTCCGGTTCCGGGTCGTCCACGCGGATATCTTTCTGGGCGGTCAAAAAAACCTCCTGATTCTGCGACATGGCAAGCTCAAGAGCTTTTTTGGACTTATCCCTCTGCACGTCAAAATGTATAATAGTGCCAGGAAAAGCGACAAGCCCGCGCAGCGCAAGCATGGGAAGCGTTTTTGTTTCTTTCGCGTTTTTTTCTATTGTTTGAATTTCCCCAAAGCTGTCTATTTCCGCCGATGTATCTTCAACCGGGGCTTCTATTAAATTTTCAACCGGTTTTTTCATTAGAGTTTATCCGCCTTTCCGCTCTGATAAAATTTTCAGCTTTTTTCAAAAATATGAATCAGAGCCGTTTTTTTCGACTTGTTTTGTCTGAATTTCGTTTCAGTAAATTATACTAGATTATCCTGGCCTTTGCAAGTACGGATTTGCCCGCGCGTTATGTGAAATACGGCATCCGCGGGCATCCGGGCAATAATCTATACTAATAAATATTGTTCCCGCTGAAAATCTCTATCATTTCCCGGCGCAGACTGCTTGTTATCTCAAGGCGTATGCGCGGGGGAAGTTCATACACATCCGTGTTAAACAAATAATTCTGCAAATCCACTTCTTTTATGAGCATCTTGGTATGAAAAATGTTGGACTGGTAAACGTTTATGTCAATCGCGTCATAGCGCGTCAGCGTCTTCTTGTCAATATAATCCTGAATAGAAGTCATTTTGTGATCTATAAAGAGCTTCCTGCCGTTTATATCCCGCGTAAAGCCCCTCACCCTGTAGTCCATAGTGATAATATCAGAATCGAAACTGCCTATCAGATAGTCAAGAGTGCTCAGCGGCGTAATTTCCCCGCAGGTTTCCACATCTATGTCAACCCGGAAAGTCGCAATGCTTGTTTCCGGATGATATTCGGGATAAGTGTGCACGGTGATATGGCTCTTGTCCAGATGGGCGGCGATCTCGCTGGATTCCATTTTTTGAAAAACCTTTTCCTCCGCAAGCAGAAAGACCACGCTCGCCCCCTGTGGATTATAGTCCTGTTTAGAGACGTTAAGCACATGCGCGCCGATCATCTCGGTCAGCTTATATAAAATATTCGTCAGGCGTTCAGAATTGTACTGACCGTCAATATAGCGGATATAATCCTGCTGTTCGCGATTTGTCTTTGCATAGCACACGTCATAAATATTAAAGCTCAGCGATTTTGTCAGGTTATTAAAGCCATATAGTTTAAGTTTATCTTCCAAAGCAGGCCAGCTCCTTTTGCAAGAAGAATTTTCGTCGAAGGCTGTCATTGTCGGGTATTTATCCGCAGTGAGCGATCTTCCGCGTGCGTTTGGCGGTTTGCCCATCCCCCCCTGGGAAAACAGCAAAAAACCCAAGCTGAAATGGCGCGGCTTTCCGCCCCGGCCCAATTTTATCGCTTGAGTTTTATTATATCCACAAAAAATAATTATTTCTTAAAGGGGCGAAAATCCCCCCGTTTGTGGAAATCAGAGTCTATATAGCAAGAATTACTTTTACTACTCTTATTGATTGTTTCACAAGCGTTATTGTGCCTTGGCACAGTGGTTTATAGTAACCAACTTAACTTATAAAATTTTGAGCGCAAAGGCTCTATCAATAAGGCAACCTTGTTGCCGGACGGCATACTTGCGGTTCAGGCGGGGAAAAACCCCGGCCTTTTCAAGCACTCTTGCCTTTTTAACCAAAAAATAAATTATAGTATAATTATATCACACTAATTTTTTAATAGCAACAATTTTAGATAACAAATTGCGCTTCAAGAGAGGGAAATATTTACTATGATTTTATATTCTCAAAACTTTCCAGATGGCCGCCCCTGGGTTTAATAACGGCTTCTATGCGTTCTTTGCAGGCGCTGGAGCCGCTGGCTGAAACCGCCTTAACCAAAACGGTTTTGTTTTCGGGGACTTGCTCAAGCAGGGCATTGACTGCGGGCGGGGTGTTCCCCGCCCAGATGGGCGAAAACAGTATAAGACGGTCATAGGCCGCCAAGTCGGTTCCCAGCGGCTGAATGGGCCAGGATTTCCCGCGGACGGCCGCAAAACAGCCCAGCGCAAACGCCCTGAATTTCGACGGCCGGCGGAGATCCCTGATTTCCGCAATGTCGGCGGATTCTTTTTCGGCGGCTTTCTGCGCCAGGGCTTTGGCGTGGCCTGTGTAAGAGTAGAAAATTACAATTGTTTTCATGTGGGCGCTGCTCTCCTTTAATATTTTTTTAAAAACGCGCAGGTTCTATAATTTAAAGGCGGCGGCTTGCCGCCTTTAAAAAAACCGTCAGTTTTTCGCGAAGGCTTTTATGCTCTCTTCAATTTTTTTCAGCCGTTCTTCGGCGGCGGAAAGCTTTGCGCGCTCGGTTTCTATCACCCTGGCGGGAGCCTTTTCCACGAAAGCCGGATTGTTTAACTTTGCGCTGAAAAAGCTTATATCTTTTTCGCAGGCCCGCTTTTCTTTGCCAAGCCGCGCAAGCTCTTTTTCCGTGTCGACAAGCTCGCCCATCGGTATAAATACCCTCGCGCCGGCGCTTACAACCGCGACAGCCCCTTCCGCATTGGCCCTGTCTGTGATCTCAACTGAAGAAGCCGACGCCAGCCTTTCAAAAAACGCCTTTGCGCCGGAAAAAATCTCCGCAAATTCTGTCTCAATTATGACGGAAGCCTTCTTACCGGTCGGAATATTCATTTCGGCGCGCCGGTTGCGGATTCCCCTTATGGCGCCGATAACAAGACCGAACTCTTTTTCTTCTTTTGAGAAATCCAGAGCGGGCGTGTACTCGGGCCAGGCGGAAGTGATCAGGCTTTCTTCGGCGTGAGGAACCGCGCTGTAAATTTCCTCTGTGACAAACGGGATAAACGGATGCAGCAGCTTTAGAATATTTGTCAGAAGACAAACCAGAACCCGCCTGACATTGCCGGCTTGTTCGCCCTGCAGCCGCGGCTTGCTCAGCTCGATATACCAGTCGCAGAAAATATCCCAGGTATAGTCATAGATCTTCTGCAAAGCCACTCCGAACTCGAATCTATCCAGATTTTCGGCAATTTCCCGGTTCAGCCGGTTAATTATAGAGATTGCCCATTTGTCTTCAATAGTCAGTTCTTCCGGAAGCCCGGGCTGGAAATCCTCATCAAGGTTCATCAGGACAAAGCGCGCGGCATTCCAGAGCTTGTTTGTAAAATTGCGGCTGGAGAGGATTTTTTCTTCGGAAAAGCGCATGTCGTTTCCGGGGCTGTTGCCGAAAGTGAGCGTAAAGCGCAGAGCGTCCGCGCCATATTTATCTATAACTTCAAGCGGGTCGACGCCGTTATTTAAAGACTTGCTCATCTTGCGCCCCCGCGCGTCCCTCACAAGGCCATGAAGCAGAACATGCTTAAAAGGCGTCCGGCCGGTGTGCTCTATCCCGGAAAAAATCATCCGCGCAACCCAGAAGAAAATAATATCATAGGCCGTTACAAGCGTGTCCGTCGGGTAGAAATATTTTAAATCTTCGGTTTCATCCGGCCAGCCCAGCGTCGAAAAAGGCCAAAGCGCCGAACTGAACCAGGTGTCCAGCGTGTCCTCGTCCTGTTTTATATTATGGCTTCCGCATTTCGGACAGACCTCGGGGATATCCCGCGAAACATTCAGGCCGCCGCAATCGCCGCAGTAATAGGCGGGAATCCTGTGCCCCCACCAAAGCTGGCGGGAAATGCACCAGTCCCTGATATTTTCCATCCAGTTAAAATAAATCTTCTCAAAGCGCGCCGGGACGAGCTGCGTTTCACCGTCGCGGACGGCTTGAACCGCAGGCTCGGCCAGCGGTTTCATGCTGACGAACCATTGCGTCGAAAGGCGCGGCTCTATTATATTGCCGCACCTGTAGCAGGAGCCGACGTTATGGGCGTGCTCTCTGACGGAAACAAGAAAGCCCCCGGCCTCCAGATCCTCAACTATTTTTTTTCGCGCGTCATAACGGTCAAGACCGGAATAAACCCCGCCGTTTTCGTTTATAGCCGCGTCTTCGCTCATGATATTTATTGCGGGAAGACCGTGGCGCCGGCCTACTTCAAAGTCGTTCGGGTCGTGGGCGGGAGTGATTTTCACCGCTCCCGTGCCAAAGTCCATTTCGACATATTCGTCGGCCACAACAGGGATTTCCCTGTTGACAAGCGGCAGAAGCAGCGTTTTGCCTATAAGGTTTTTATAGCGCACGTCCCCGGGGTGAACGGCGACAGCCGTATCGCCCAGCATAGTTTCCGGCCTTGTGGTGGCAATCTCGATAAAGCCGCCGCCATCTTTCAGCGGGTACCTGATATGCCAGAAATGCCCGTCCTTTTCGTCAAACTCCACCTCCGCATCTGAAATACTGGTTTTGCAAACCGGGCACCAGTTGACTATTCTCTCGCCGCGATAAATAAGCCCTTTCTCATAAAGCCGGACAAAGACTTCTTTGACGGCGCGGCTGCAGCCTTCGTCCATGGTGAAGCGCTCGCGCTCCCAGTCGCAGGAAGAACCCATTCGCCGCAGCTGGCGGATAATTCTGCCGCCGTATTCTTCTTTCCACTGCCAGGCGCGTTCCAAAAATTTTTCCCTGCCTAAATCCTCTTTTGTCAAGCCCTCGGAGCGCATTGCCTCCACTATTTTCAGCTCGGTTGCAATCGCGGCATGGTCGGAGCCGGGCAGCCACAGCGCCGCATAGCCCTGCATACGCTTGAACCGGATTATAATATCCTGCAAAGTACAGTCCATAGCGTGGCCGATATGAAGCTGACCGGTGATATTAGGCGGCGGCATCGCAATTGTATAAGGCGTTTTGCTTTTGTCGGGCGCCGCGTGAAAATACCTGTTTTCAGTCCAAAAGCCGTATATTTTTGTTTCCACGTCCTGCGGGTTATAGATTTTGTCAAGATTTTTTATCATGATTTACAACTCTCCTTTTTACAGAAAATAAAAAGACCCCATCTCCACAAAAGAGATGAAGCCGACGCTCCACGGTACCACTCCAATTGCCGCTTTCCCGGCGGCCGCTCTGACATATCGCTTAATAATATGCTTCCCTTTAACGGGAGAAACCCGGTTTTGGCTTACTGGCGCCAGACTTTCAGCAAAACTGCTCCAGGGTGACAGGCTTTATCCGCCGCTGCCGCCTCGCACCTTCCGGCGGTTCTCTGAAAACGAGCGCACAACAAAACCCAAGTCCCTATCTCTGCATTTGATAATATTAAATTAACTTATTATATTATATAACTAGCGTTTTGTCAAGCCTTAATCTTATTCGGGAGTGGATACATAGCGCATATTAAAATAAATCAAGAAGCGAAAAGGGTAATTCAATTGATTTTGCGCTATGGTTTTGACGATAATTCATTTTTGCTATACCAAAGTTTTGCAATATTATCTTTTATAAAAAACTATTGATTTTATTTTTTTGATGTGGTATCATAAATTGCGTATGTTAGATTAAAGAGGTGACAGAGACATGAAAAATGGAATTCATCCCGCTTATAAAGCCGCAACCATCACCTGCGCCTGCGGGAACGTGATTGAAACCCGCTCTACTGCCGGGAATATACGCATTGAAATATGCTCGAAATGCCATCCTTTCTTTACGGGGAAACAAAAGCTTGTTGATACCGGCGGACGCGTTGATCGTTTCAAAAAGCGTTTTAACCTTAAAGAGTCTTAATTGGGCGGTAATCTGCTGGCGGCATAACGGGCCGCTGTCTGTGGAAGGCGGTGTTATTAACGGCACCGCCTGTTTTTTCGTATCCGCTTCTAAATTGGCTGAATTATGCCAGCGCCGAACGCTTTTTGCTTTTGCGCCGGGTATTCATGCGGCTATTAAGTTTGTGTATTGCTTAAAGGATGGCTTCTGGATGGGGTATAAAACAGTTAGAGACTTTGCCTTTGCGGAGTTTACCGAAAGAAAATCAGTTTTTATCGGGCAGATTTCACCCGCTCGAACGGAAGAAGACGCTTTGGGATTTATCAGGGACATAAAGGAAAAACAGCGCGGCGCGGCTCATAACGTTTACGCATATGTTTTGCGCGGGGGCGTGAAACGCTGCTCCGACGACGGCGAACCGCAGGGAACCGCAGGAATACAGCTTCTTGAGACGATAGAGCGCGAGGGCTTGACGGATACGGTGATTGTTGTGACGCGCTATTTCGGAGGCATATTGCTTGGCGCGGGCGGGCTTGTCCGGGCGTATTCGCGCGGGGCGAAAATCGCCGTTGACAGCGCCGAAATAGCTTACATGGCCGATTGCGCCGTTTTGCGCGTCGAGATGGACTATTCGTTTTACAACATATTTTTGAACATAGCGGGAGCATACGGGCACAGTATTCTGTCAAGCGATTTTCTTGACAGGGTTGCGGTTGAAATACGCCTTACGCAAGAAGATTCCCGGGCCTTTATTACTGAGGTGAGGGAGAAAAGCTCCGGGAAAATTGCCCCGGAATTATTGCGGAAAGAATTTGCCGGAATGGCGCTGTGAGCGCCCGTACCGGGCGGGGAGGTTTTTAGTAAAGTGAAACGTTTGCAGATGGAAGAAAACGAATTTGCCGCCCTTTCGCCCTACGCAAAAAAAGCCCGCGAGAGCAAAGGCCGCCAGCGCCCGGAAACGCCCTGCGAGTTCCGGACGGATTTTCAGCGCGACAGGGACAGGGTTCTGCACTGCAAAGCTTTTCGCAGGCTCATGCACAAAACGCAGGTTTTCTTAAGCCCGGAGGGCGACCATTATACGACGCGCATGACGCATTCGCTGGAGGTTTCCCAAATAGCGCGCACAATGGCGCGGATTCTTAATCTCAACGAGGATTTGACCGAGGCGATTGCTCTGGCTCATGATCTGGGGCACACCCCGTTCGGGCACTCCGGCGAAAAGGCGCTGAGCCAGTCGGCAGGTTTTCCATTTTTGCATTCTCTGCAGGGAGCGCGCCTTGTGCGCAGGCTGGAGCGCGGCGGGCAGGGCCTGAATTTAACTCATGAAGTGGTTGACGGTATTATTTATCACACTACCGGCGGAAAGCGGCCTATTTCCGGGGGCGCGGAAACCCTTGAGGGACGGCTTGTGCGCTGCGCCGACAAAATCGCCTACGTGAATCACGACGCCGAGGACGCTATCCGCGCCGGGATCCTCCGGGAGGACGAACTTCCCAAAGAAATTCTGCAGGGGCTTGGCCGGACTAAATCCCAGCGGATCACAAAGCTGATCAGCAGCATTACTGAAAACAGCGCCGACGATGTTCGGTTTGACCCCGAAACGGAAGATTTGCTCTGGCTATTCCGGGACTTTATGTTCGAGACGGTTTATACAAGCCCTGTCGTGAAGGCCGAAGAAGACAAAGCTGAAGAACTTGTGAAGGCTTTATATAAATATTATGTCAGGCATCCGGACAGGCTCCCGGATGAGTATGGCAAAATACGGGAGGAAGAGGGGCTTCCCAGAGCCGTCTGCGACCATATTTCCGGAATGACGGACAGATTTGCGACTTCTGTTTACAGCGAAATTTTCCTTCCCAAGTCGTGGCAGATGAATTTTGGCGAATTTTTATAAAAATTCAAAGTTTATTTATATTATATGCCTTGTTTGAATAATAATAAGGCTTTAACAGTTTAAAATAATTGACAGAAAATCAAAAAACGCGATTTGTGTTTCATCTTAAAAAGAAGGTTTGATAAACCCGTGGCAAAGCTTCCGGAAAGTTTTCTTTCAGAACTGAAGTTCCGAAACCCAATAGAAGAAGTCATCGGCGGCTATGCGCCCGTCAAGCGCATGGGCAGGTATCTGAAGTGCCGCTGCCCTTTTCATGACGAAACGGACGCCTCTTTTACGATTTATTTAAACACGCAGTCGTATTTTTGCTTTGGCTGCCGCGCCGCCGGCGATGTGATAAATTTTGTCAAAGAGATAGAAAACATTGACTATATGAGCGCGGTAAAGCTTTTGGCGGAGCGGGCAAAGCTGGAAATGCCCGAGCGGGACGAAAAATACGAGAAGGCCGAGCGCGAGCGAAAAAAAATCCTTGAGATAAACAAGATCAGCGCCCGCTTTTTTCATGACAGTCTGTTCGCGCCCGGGGGTGTGAAGGCGCTGGAGTATTTGCTGAACCGTGGGCTTTCTTTGCGGACAATAAAGCGTTTCGGGCTGGGCTGGTCGCCGCCGGAGTGGGACTCGCTCTCAAAGCTTCTTATCGGCAAAGGCTGCAAAGAGGACGAGCTTGTCACAGCGGCGGTTTCGGTCAGGAACAGGAAGGGAAGCGGAGTTTTTGATATATTTAGAAGCCGCGTCATGTTCCCGATTATTAATATAAGAAACGAGGTTATTGGCTTTGGGGGGCGGCTTCTGGAGGGGGAAGGCCCCAAGTATCTGAACTCGCCGGACAGTCCCGCTTTCAAGAAAAGCCGCAATCTTTTCGCTATAAATTTCGCAAAGTCCGCCAAAGAGAAAAATTTTATACTGGCCGAGGGCTATATGGATGTGATTGCCCTTCACCAGGCGGGTTTCAGCAATTCCGTCGCAAGCCTGGGCACGGCCCTGACGAAAGAGCAGATCAATCTGATTTCGGTTTACGCCAAAGAGGTGATTTTGTCTTATGATTCAGATAATGCCGGGCAGGCCGCTTCAAAACGGGCGATAGCGCTTTTTGACAAATCTCCCGTGCGGGCGCGTGTGCTGACCATGCGGGGCGCAAAGGATCCGGACGAGTTTATCAGAAAGTTCTCGGCGGAAAAATACGCCCTTGCTATAGAGCGCAGCGCGGCGGCGACGGATTTTCTGCTTGACAGGATACGCGGCGGCTATAATCTGGACAAGCCGGACGAAAAAGTTTTGTACCTGCGGGAGGCGGAAAAAGTTCTTGCGCAGCTTTCCGACCCGGCGGAGCAGGATATATATTCCGGGATTCTGGCGGAAGAAGTTTCTGTTGACAAAGCTTTGATTCTGTCGCAGGTGAGGGGCGAAAAAACGGAAAACGCGGCTTATCCGCCCGCCAGAACGAAAACAAGCTCCCCGAAAGAAAATCGTGCGCCAAGCAAAATTGAAAAAGCGGAAGAAACTGTCATTGCGTTTATTTACAAAAATAATACAGATTTAGACGCGCATATTTCCGAAGCTTATTTCATAAATGAAATAAACAGGAGAGTTTTTCAAGTTCTTTCGGAGCGCGTTTCAAGGGGCGAAAGCTGCGATTTGGCCGCTTTGGAAGATATACTTTCGCGGGAGGAGAAAAGGCGGCTTGTTAAGATAATCAACGACGAATTGTATTTCAGCACGTCAAAAAAAACTTTTGCGGACTGCGCCGCAGCCCTCAAAAAAGAGAAGAGCAAAAAAACGGACTCTGAGCTTAGCGGGATGTCTCCGGAGGATCTGGGCGCGTATATCAGCAGGCTCGGCAAAAAAAAAGTTTGAAGGATGGGGGAAGCGTCTATGGCCAGCGCCAACATAAGCACTACCAGCGGAAAAAAACAGGTTCTTTTTGAGTTGATTTCCAACGGGAGAAGAAAGGGCAAAGTAACTGTGAAAGAAATCAACGATGTTCTGGAGGAACTGGACTTCGACCCGGAACAGGTCGATAAGCTTTATGACACGCTGGAGCAGAACAACATCGACATTATTGAGGACGATTCTGTTATAGAAGATCTTGACCTTGTGAAGGACGAGGCCGAGCTTGAGGCTGTGCTGACTTCCGAGGGCATACACATTGACGACCCCGTAAAGGCATACCTGAAAGAGATAGGCCGGGTTCAGCTTCTTTCGCCGGACGAGGAGATCAGTCTTGCCACAGAGATGGTTGTTGGCAGCGAGTGCGCCAGGAAAAAGCTTGCCGAAGCCAACCTGCGGCTTGTCGTCAGCATTGCCAAGCGCTATGTCGGGCGCGGAATGCAGTTTCTGGATTTGATTCAGGAAGGCAATCTGGGGCTGATTAAGGCCGTTGAAAAGTTTGACTATACAAAGGGCTTCAAGTTTTCGACTTATGCCACATGGTGGATCCGGCAGGCAATCACCCGCGCAATCGCGGATCAGGCGCGCACCATCCGGATTCCTGTCCATATGGTGGAGACAATTAACAAAGTCAAGAAAATTTCCAGCCAGCTTCTGCACAAAAACGGCCACGAGCCTTCGCCGGAAGAAATCGCCGACGTTCTTGAAATGCCGGTTGAAAAAGTGCGCGAGATTATGCGCGTGGCGCAGGAGCCTGTTTCGCTGGAAACGCCTATAGGCGAAGAAGAAGACAGCCATCTTGGGGATTTTATACAGGACGACGACGCGCCCGCGCCGGCGGACGCGGCTTCGCACACGCTTCTGCGCGAACAGCTTGAGGAAGTTCTTGACACGCTGACCCCGCGCGAGGAGAAAGTTTTGAAGCTGCGTTTCGGGCTTGAGGACGGGCGTTCGCGCACGCTTGAGGAAGTCGGCAAAGAGTTCAACGTCACGCGGGAGCGCATACGCCAGATTGAGGCAAAAGCTCTGCGCAAGCTGCGCCACCCCAGCAGAAGCAAACGCCTGAAAGATTTTCTGGACTAGAGGAAGAGCGCAAAAAATACGCGAAAAAGGAGAGCGGGCCAGTGTACATCACGCTGGAAACAGATTACGCCGTCAGAATAGTGAATTGCCTTGTCCGGCACGGCCGGCGCATGGACGCGCAGACCCTCTCCGACAAGACAAAAGTTACGCTGCGCTTTTCTTTGAAGATCCTGCGAAAGCTGGCCGCCGCCGGTATAGTCAGATCTTTCAAGGGCGCGGGCGGCGGTTACGAGCTTGCGAAGGCTCCGGAAGAGATTTCTCTCAACGACATAGTGGAGACTATAGAGGGCGTATATTCTTTCTGCCGCTGCCTTGGCGACAGCTATTACTGTTCGGAATTCGGCGCAGGCGGGGGGATATGCTCTTTTCGGGACGTCTATGACGATATATCGCTTGTTGTCCGTGAGAAGCTTAAAAAGGCCACATTCGGCGCGGGGCGCAATTTTAAATAATATATAGCGGGAGGGACTGATATGCCGTATAAAGAGCCGGCCGAAAAGATAAACAAAACAGAGAAAACCGTCCCGGAGAAAAGTTTTGACAAAAGCATCAGGCAGCCTTCCGCAGGCGGCAAAAAATTTGTGAAATTTTTGAAAAGACTGCTGGTTTTTATTATCGTCACAGGCGCCGCCGGGCTTCTTGTCTGGCAGAGCATAGCCGCCGTCCCGGTTTCCCACACGGGGCTGATACTGCGTTTCGGGCGTCTGCGGCAGTCTGTTTATCAGGAGGGGCTGCACTTTAAAATCCCGTTTGCGGACAAGCTTGTTCTGGTGAGCAATCAGCTTGTAAGCTCGCAGGTCAGCGCGGAAGCGCGGACAAAGGACGCGTATTCCCTTGCCGCTGAAATATCGCTTAGCTATCATGTGGAGCAGGATTCTTCTTCCGCGCTCTATCAAAAGACAAATCCGGACGCTTATGGGCGGAACGTGCTTTTGCCACTGGTGCGGGAGAGCTTTAAAAATCTTGCTTCAGACTATTCCGCCGCGGAGCTTGCCGAAAAGCGGCAGGAATTCGCCGAAAAGCTGGGCGGGATAATTCAGGGGAAAATACAGCCCGACGGCGTTAAAACAGACGTTTTCAGCCTTGTTGAACTCAATCTGGAAGAAAAGTACTACGCTGATCTGGATGCGCGGAAAGCTTTGGATCAGGAGAAAGCGCGCCAGGCGCTGGAGCTTGAAAACCAGAGGGCAAAAGAAGAGCTGGAAATAGAGCTTGAGAAAGAAAGAGCCGAGCAGATTTTTGCGTCGGCAAAAGCTCAGGCCGATGGGATACGCCTGATTCAGGAGGCTTTGCTGGCTTCGCCGGATTTTGTGAATTATGTTAAATGGAACCGCTGGGACGGGAAACTGCCTCTTGTGGTCGCTTCCGGGAGCGATATACATACGCTGATAGACGCGGGCGATTTTGTACCTCAGGACGCGCTTCAGGCTTCGGAACCCGCCGGAGCTCCGGAAGGCTATTCCGGGGAAAGCTTTATCCCGGACATGATAACAGGGGGATTGACGCGCTAAGTTCATCAGACGTTTTTCTGACGGGAAAGGGGCGGCCGCATGGTTCGCCCCTGTAATTATACATCAAGAATTTATAAGCATAAATCTAATTTTTATAAAAATTTTAAGATATATCTAATATTTATCGACATTTTAAATAATCAGTTGACAAAAAAATTCGATTGGGGTATAATTTATATCAGACGGGAAATCTATTTGATCGACAAAAGGGGGGATTTATTAATAACGCAATGAGCCTTACTCAAATGACCATAAAGCGAATGCTGCTCGTACTGATGAAGAGATGGTGGTGGATGGCGCTGGGCTTTATGCTGGGCGCTTCCGCGATGGGTTTTGTCACACAATACATACTGCCGGTCGAATATACCTCAAAAATACAAGTCTATGTCTCCGCAACCCCTGTCATGCCGCCAGGCAGTTCCAGCAAGCCCGGGACTTCCTCCGGGGGAAGCGAGTCAGTCGCAAGCGCAATTCAGGCAAGCGAACTTGTCGCGAGCCAGACCCTTGCCAAAAGCTGCTCTATTCTGCTGACCAAAAACGAAAAAATTCTTGAAGAAGCGCTTGCCCTTCTGAATAAACTAAAAGCCGATACCTATGGGGATCCAGAAGCAAAATACCTGGACAGCGTTGACGATCTGAGGTCGAGCTTTTCGGCTTCCCCTGTGAATGACAGCGAAGTGATAGAAATTATCTCCACAACGGAAGATCCATATATGTCGGCGGATATTTGCGACACGATGGCCGCTTCTGTGATAAAAATTATGAACGGCGTTATCGAGGGCGGAACCGCAAAAACTATTGGCAAGTCCAAAATAGCGCAGGAGCCCAGCAGTCCGGACATTAAAAAAAATCTTGTTCTCGGAGCGGGGGCGGGCTTTGCCGGTGGGCTTGCTCTGGCGGTTCTGTTCGCTATGCTTGACAGCAAAATCCGCAATGAAGACGATTTGCGTCAGCGCTTTGACGTCAATGTGCTGGCGGTTGTGCCTTTGGGGAAATAGCCGGCGGGCAAAACCGGATCTTAAAACAAAAAGAAAGGCCGAAAAAACATTGAAATATCCTGTAAAGGTTCTCGTTCTGGACACAGTGATGGAACGGGGCGGCATCGAAACAATGATCATGAATTATCTGAGAAACATGGATCGCAGCAAAGTTAAATACGATTTTCTGGTGAACCGGCCTTACCGGGCGGACTTCGAGGACGAGATAGAAGCCCTGGGCGGCAGGATTTTCCGCATGTCTCCCATGTACCCGCAGTACTTCCGGCGCTATAAGTACGAATTTCAAACCTTCCTGCTGGAGCACCCGGAATACAGGATTATACACTCGAACCTGGAGGAGCGCAGTTATTTTCCCATGAGGATTGCCGCCGGTCTCGGCGTTCCTGTCAGGATTTCCCACGCGCACAGCGTCTATAATAAATTCGACGCAAAAAAAGCCTTCCGGGATTATTTCCGTTCACGGCTTGGCGATTATCCCACGCACAAGTTCGCCTGTTCCCGGATGGCGGCGGTCTGGCTCTATGGCGAAAAAAGCTATAATTCCGGGGAAGTTACGATTCTGCCGAACGCCATCGAAACGGATAAGTATCGCTATGACCTTGAGAAACGCGAGAGAATGCGGGCGGAGCTTGGGCTTTCGGGGAATTTTGTCATCGGCAACACCGGGCGCTTTGTCTATCAGAAAAACCACAGATTTTTGCTGGACGTCTTTAAAGAAGTACATAAGGCAAGGCCGGAAGCGCGGCTGCTGCTGTTGGGAGACGGGCCTCTCCGGGAAGAGATTCTTCAGCGGAGCGTCGAACTGGGGCTGGAAAATTACGTCATTTTCATCGGGACTGTGAACAACGTCGCCGACTATTTGCAGGCTATGGATATTTTTCTGTTTCCTTCGTTTGACGAGGGTCTGGGGATAGCCGTAATAGAAGCGCAGGCCGCCGGGCTTTACTCAATTATGTCTGATAGAGTGCCCCGCGAATGCGATTTGACGGGCAATATCGGGGTGCTGCCGCTGAGCGCTCCGCCTGCTTTTTGGGCGGAAAAGGTTCTGGAAAAGGCCGATTTCCGGGATGGCATGGGCTATAAATCCGTGCGGGACGCGGGCTATGATATAAAAGAGCGCGCTTCCTGGCTCCAGGAATATTATATCCGGGCGCTCAAAACGTATTTTGGAAGTCCGTCCATTGCGTAGCGGCGAATTGCGTTCGCCCGATACCCGCATAGGGGAGAGCATGGTAATGCCTCATCAAAAAGAAAGCAGCGTTATTGATTTTTTAATTCTATTTTTCACAGTTTTTTACAAATATTTTATGGTTGACACCCAGTCCTCTCTGACGCTTTTATATTTCGCAGTGCTTGCTCTGATTGCCCTGATGTGCCTTGTCAAAATTTATGGCAGAATAAGCCGGAACGAGATGCCAGGCCTGGCGGGTTTTCCCGCCGCTTTCGTGCCCGCCGCGTTTTTTGTCTTGGCAAGCACCGTCTTGTCAAAGGACGCGAATTTTGCGCTTCCTCTTTTGATTGCCATGGCCTTTGCCTTTGACGACATAAAAGCGCTGGCGAAGAATTTCGGGCTGGCTTCGGGGATCTGTCTTCTGGGGCATTTGATTCTGTTTTGGCTTGGGGTTCTTCAATCTCCAAATTTAATCAGGTACACGGAGGACGGTATAGCCACCAGGAACAGCCTTGGCTTTACGCACCCGAACAACGGTTTTGTGTTTTTCATGCCAGTTTTTCTTTGCGCTTATCTCCTGATAGAAGAAAAGCGCCGAAAGTTGTTATTTTATGCATTTTCGGCCGCCGCTATAGCTTACATATATTTGATGACGCGAACCCGGACAGGTTTTATGATTGTCCTTGCGGTTGCGGCGCTCACCCTCATCAGCGAGGAAAAACTGAGCCGGATGAAAGTTCTGCTTGTCGGCGCCAGGTTTTTATATTTTATATTGGGGGGAATGAGCCTTTTTATCGCGCTCCAGTTCGGGCCGGACGTGAACAGCGCCGTCACAAAGCTTTTCACAGGCAGACCGTTTATCTGGTATCACTATATAGAGCTTGGCATTCCCCTGCTGGGCAGCGGCGAACCTCCGGCAATGCCGAAAGAATTTATCCTGCCGCAATACGGCATGTCGGTCGACAACTATTATATTTATATATTAATCAGTTTCGGCTGGGTGTTTTTTGTTTTGCAGGGCGTTTTTTATTATCTGGCGGCAAGGCAGTTTGAAAAAAGCGGCAAAGTCAAATTTATTGTCGCAATGGCCGCATTTCTGGCCTATGGCATAAGCGAAGAGCTGACAATTATACCCAGCATAAATTTTTCGCTTATATACATGTTTATTTTTTATATAAACCCGGAATATTTCTCCCGGGACGGCGGAAGCTCCTCGCTTTCCCTGCGGAAAGTCCGCACCCAAAATGGAGGTTGATTTTATCTATATGAAAAAAGTTAAAGCCCTATATTTTGTCGACAGGTTTTTGCGCGGGGGGATTCAGTCCTTTATTCTGGACTACGCTTCCGCAATGGACGACGGGCGCGTTCAAATAGAAGTCCTGACGCTGGACGACGGCAAAGCCTACGAAATGGAAAAAGATTTAAAGCAAATGCGGGTGCCGCAATACAAGCTTGACGGAGTTTGGATAGAAAAGCCCGGCGATTTTATCCGCGAAGCCAGGGCGCTGGAGCAATTTTTCGCCGCCCACCACGATTATGACGTAGTGCACCTGCACTCTTCCAGCAAAAATTTCCTGGTATTGCTGAAAGCTAAAAAATACGGCATACCCGTGCGAATTGCTCACGCCCACGCAAATATGCATCAAAACGGCTCGCTTGTCAACCGGGCCGCCGGGAGACTGCTTAATCTTCCGCTTATGCAGTTTGCAAATTATTATTTTGCCTGTTCGGATTCGGCCGCCGAATGGATGTTCGGCAAAAAAAATACAGAAAAGGGAAAAGTTCAGGTTGTTAGCAACGCTGTTGATGCCGAGCGCTTCAAGTTTGATCCCGCGAAAAGAAAAAAACTCCGGCGGGAGCTGGGTCTGGAAAACAAGCTGGTCATCGGGCATGTCGGGCGCTTTATGTGGCAGAAAAATCACTGCTTTATAATAGATGTTTTCAGCGAATTACATAAAAAAAGGCCGGACAGCGTTCTGGTTCTGGCGGGCGACGGCATGGGCAGGACGGCGGCCGAGGAGAGGGTCCGCCGCCTTGGTCTGGGAAAAAGCGTCCGCTTTCTTGGCGAGAGGAAAGACATAGACTGCATTCTCAGCGCGATAGATGTGTTTTTGTTTCCTTCCGTCATGGAAGGGCTGGGGATTGCCGTTATAGAAGCGCAAGCGGCGGGGCTGCCCTGTTTCGTTTCAACGGAAGTCCCCAAAAAGGCGGCCGTTTCTGCGATGGTACGTTTTCTGCCGTTGGTGAACGGCCCGGCCTTTTGGTCAAACGCGATTTTAAAAGCGGATTTACGCAGACGGAACCTGCTGCCCAAAATAAAGGCGGCCGGCTATGACATCGGGATGGCGGCCAAAAAGCTTGAGGAGTTCTATATTAAGTCTGTTGAGAAAAACCGATCGGCGTAGGGGGGCGGCCCGTTGGGCCGCCCTTTTTCCGGGCGCGCTTGATATTTCTCTTGACTTGGCATGTGGCCGGTGATACAATATTTGATTATATATCAATTCTGAAAACTCAAATATAATATAATCATGAAAGGAACGAAGCGTTATATGGCTTTTATCTGCGAACAGCTTTCGCGCACTTTTGGGGAATATCTTCTTCTTCCCGAATTCTCCTCAACCGACTGCGTGCCCTCAAACGTGCGCCTTGACACAGCCCTTGTGAAATACCGCAAAGGCGAAACTCCCGCAATATGTCTTAAAATACCCATGGTGTCGGCCATCATGCAGTCAGTTTCGGACAATAATATGGCAGTCGCCCTTGCGAAAGAGGGCGGCCTTTCGTTTATTTATTGCTCCCAGCCGGTTGACAAGCAGGCCGAAATGGTGCGCATGGCCAAAAAGTACAAGACCGGCTTTGTCGTCAGCGACTCAAACCTTATGATAAACGCGACATTGGCCGATGTGCTGGCGCTCAAGCAAAAGACAGGGCACTCGACTATCATGGTGACGGACGACGGCGCCTCCGGCGGAAAACTGCTCGGCATGATTACTACCCGCGATTACAGGACAAGCCGCACTCCTATTGACACGCCCGTCTCGGAGTTCATGACCAGATTTGAAAATTTGATCTGCGCCCGGGACGGGATTTCACTCAGCCATGCCAATGATTTAATCTGGGACAAAAAACTAAACGCCCTTCCCGTGATAGATCAGGAAGACCGGCTTAAATATATAGTCTTTCGTAAAGATTATGAGATGCACAAAGAAAACGAAAACGAAATGCTGGACGAGTCCAAAAGCTATCTTGTCGGGGCGGGCATAAACACCCGCGACTATGCCGAACGCGTCCCCGCGCTTGTTAACGCGGGCGCGGATGTTCTTTGCATTGATTCCTCCGAGGGCTTTACAGAATGGCAGAAAATTACTATTAATTATATACGCGAAAACTACGGGGACAGTGTGAAAGTCGGCGCGGGCAATGTGGTTGACAAAGAGGGCTTTTTATTCCTGGCCGAGTCCGGCGCGGATTTTGTGAAAGTCGGCATTGGCGGCGGCTCAATCTGCATAACCCGCGAACAGAAAGGTCTTGGGCGCGGACAAGCTACCTCCTTGATGGAAGTGTGCCAGGCCCGGGACGAATATTTCGAGAAAACCGGCGTTTATATCCCTGTCTGCTCGGACGGCGGCATTGTCTATGATTATCATATGACGCTCGCGCTGGCGATGGGCGCGGATTTCGTCATGCTGGGGCGGTATTTCTCCCGCTTTGACGAAAGCCCTACCCGCAAGGTCAATATAAACGGCACTTACATGAAAGAATACTGGGGCGAAGGCTCCAACCGCGCCCGGAACTGGCAGCGCTACGACATGGGCGGCGAGACAAAGCTTTCTTTTGAAGAGGGTGTGGATTCTTATGTGCCCTATGCCGGGCGGCTGAAAGAAAACGTCCGGATAACGCTTCAGAAAGTGAAATCAACTATGTGCAACTGCGGGTCTCTCAGCATTAAAGAACTGCAAAGCAAGGCGAGGCTTACGATTGTTTCTCCGACAAGCATCGTCGAGGGCGGATCTCATGACGTCCTTGTGAAGAACAGCAGCGTCAGCGAGCACGCGCTTTATTAAAAGAAAAATTCAGGCCCCTGTCCCGGTTTTGACGGGACAGGGGCAGTTTGTCTGATAAGTAGTCAGTGAATTAATCCTTTGGCACAAGCGCGATAATGTCAATGGGATTGCTTGCGTCGTCGGCTTTCCAGACCTGTATAACTGCGTAGTTTGCGCTTACAGCCATTCCTTTGGAGAGCACTTCGCCGCCGACATAAACTCCGCCGTTTGTGAGAGACTGTTTTTCGTTGTCAAAAAACGAAATTTTTTTCACCGTTGAGCTTGTGTTGTTAACCACAAAATATCGGTAGTCAAAGCTTATTCCCGCATAGGCAATGGCCTTTTTTCTGATTTTTCCGGTGTTAATATTATAAATTATATCAAACCTGCCCCTTACGTCGCCTTCCTCAACAAGGACATTGCCTATTCTTACGTCAATTTCGCTTTCGTTGAGAGCAACCCAGGGCATTGAAAACGAAAAACTCATAAAAGTGTCGTAATCCGACACAGAACCCATTGTGGTATCTTTGTCGTAATAATTCTGAACGTTGAGCTGTTTGGTTTCCAGATCCAGAACGACAAATCCGATTGAATTTGCGACCACTTCGTAGCTGGTCAAGTTGAAAACTATCTTTTTGCCGTTATCAAAAAAGCGGGGCTGGGAAAGCCGGGCCTGGGTTTCCCGTGTCCTGATCAAATCTGAAATTTCACTGTGAAGCGACGACGCGTCTTTAAACCACATGCCTTTATCAAACTGGTCGGCGATTTTTTCAACGCCGCTGCCGTCAAGATTGCCGTAATAAATACCGTCGTTTGTGCAGGCCACAAATTTTTTATCCGGCGCATACACATCGACAGATTCAAAATATAAAATAAAATCCGAGGCCGTGGATCCCTCCTGTGTGCCTTCCGGCGTTCCGATTATGTTAATGCTGAAATCATACCGCCCCAGTTCTTCAAGCTTATCACCGCTGGCTAAAAAAGCTTCCGGAGCTTTTGCCAGATTTTCAAAGTCAACCAGATAAACCCCATCCATAGTGGAGATTTGCAGGTCGTATTTGTCATAGCCTTCCAAGCCCCGGACGTCTTTATAATAAGAAACATTCGTGTGCAGGTCATACTGAACTAAAATAAGCTGTTTCCCTGTTTTGGGGTCAATTTTCTGCAGCACGACCGAAGCGTCAAGCCATGAGCCCATAGTATAAGCCAAAATGACGCCGCCGTCTTCAAGCTCATACATAGAGCTTGGCATAACGCCGCTTGCAAGAAGGGTTTTCTCGGCCTTTGAGCTGAGCTGGACAAAATCCCCGTCAAGGGAAAGGCTTGTGCTCAAAGGGTCGGAGCTGTCCTCTTTGTCGTCAATAATAGGAACGATTTCGCTGGGCACGGGTTCCAAAATTTCTCCAGAAAGGTCGTCCCCGCTTTGGGGAGTAATAATGGAAGGTTCTTCGCTGTCCGAAGAGACCGGGGAACAGGCCGACATCACAGAAAGCAGCAGCAGGCAAAGCGCGGCAAAACACACAAAAATTCTTTTTATTCTCATAATTGATTAGTCCTTTCTTGTACTCCAAAGATAAAACTTTCACAGTTGACTATATTATTATAATCGTTATATAAAAAAAACGCAATATCAAATTATGGCGCTAAACACAAACTGGAAGTAAATCAATGTTTTAAAAATGCCGGCCAGCCCGCGCTTTGTGCGCCTTCTCAAAAGGCGGCGGGATGGCCGGCATATTTTTATTTCCCGAACAGCAATTATAGCGATTACTATCTGTTTTTTGTGTCGTCAGTCTGCGGCGGAACTGACGCATGCGTTTCCTGATACTGCTGAATCCTGGCCGCCCTTTTTTTGCTGGAGCGCTTGACAAGAACAATAATTACTGCGGCTATTATAGCGAGAATAATAAGATACGGAATGCCGATAATCACATTGGCGACCAAATTTGTAAAGAAAACGCCGATATCGCGGATACTTTTCAAAAAGCCGTTGCCGATTCTCTCCAAAAACGTCTCCTGCCGGACTGGGTCGCTGTAGTCAATAACTTCACGCATGTCAAGCGTTATTGTGGAATAGTCCACCTGATTGTCATAATAGCGCCTCTGGCTTTCGTAGGACTCAACCTCGTAACGGATTTCAGAAAGCCTTTGTTCAATAACAACCATCTGGTCCATAGTTTCAGCTTTTCCCAGCATTTCCATCAGTTTAGTCTGTTCTTCCCGCAGAACTTTCAAATGCGTTTCTATATCCGAATATTGCAGCGTAACATCCTGGGCGTTTTCCTGTCTATAGAGAACGCTTCCAATAGAAGAAAGTTCTCCCGCCATCGCGTCAAGGTTCTTGCTGGGAACTCTTATACTAAAATTTGCGCTTCTTTCCTGGTTATAAGCGCCGCCCGAAAACCCGTTTACGTAGGAGTACTCTTTATAGCCGCCGTTCCTGGCAATAATCTGCTCAAGATTTGCCATAGACTGGTCGAAGGTTTTAGTCTCAATTGAGAGCGTCATTGTGCGGATGATTTTAGCCCCGGCGGGCATATTGGCTTCCGCAGATTCGCCAGCAGTAGGGTTTGTCTCATCATAGTTGCGATACATGGAACCTTCAGCTGCCTGTACTTCCGCGGGAACCGCTTCTTCTGCGGCCGCGGTTTTGGCATAGGAGAAAGAATCGGCGCCTCCGGCTGTTGTGGGATTGTCCGCCATCGCCTGGGGAGCGCCGCCGTATCCGGCGGCGCAAGCCGCGCAAGTCAGGATTATCGCCGCGCATAAAACGGGAATAAAAAATAATTTGTTAAGTCTGTTTTTCATGTAAATGACCACCTTTCATTATATAAAACGAATCAGGACTGGGATACCGTGCAGCTTGCGGAGTTTTTTAGAAAAATTTTTACATTATACTATTATTCCGGCAGTCTAATTTTATCATAACAGCACAGCGTTTTCAAGCGACGTAAAAAGCATTCAGCGCTTACGCTTTCAATTGTCGCGTTAAGGTTTAGCCGAGACATAAGCGACGCAAGCTTTGCAAATATTTTCTTCATTATATACAAAGTTTGCTCATAAATTAAAGCTTATTCGCAAAAACTGCCGCCTCAGCAAAAAATCAAAATAAACAAGCGTTTTTTTCTAAAAAGCTTGACATTTTTGATATATCTCTGTAAAATAATAATATAAGTTGCAGGCTTAGCTCATCCGGTAGAGTGCCACCTTCCCAAGGTGGATGCGGCGGGTTCGAGTCCCGTAGCCTGCTCCACAATAAAAGCGCAGCACTAAGCTATTAGTGTTGCGCTGTATTTTTTAATTTTCTTGCAAGAAATTTGCAGTACCACAATTAGAGATTATTACGTTCTTCACACTTCCTCGGCCCTGTAATAAGGCGGGATAAAGGTAAAACAGCGCGTCCGGCCTATCGTAAGCCTTTATCAGCGGCTCGAAATCGCGGTTTTCTATGACAATATTTCTAATTCTGTCAGAAATTTCCGGAAATTTATTAAGCGTCTGCGAAACTGCGCATATCTGCGACAAAACTTAGGCGAATTAACAGGAAATATTTAGCCGACCGCTGAATGTCCGTAAGTCCGCGCTGATTAATCTGCTCGCGCTAGTCGAAGAAAAGTTCGCGGGAATTTAGGGTCCAATAGAATTTCGAGGTTGAAATTTCCTTTTTTAATTCCTGAAAATGGTATTTTATGCAGCGATATAGGTTAATCAAGTTGCCATCAAGGTCGTTAAAAATTTCCAGTTCGGCGTGTTTATCGGCTCCAAACAAAACCCAGCCCGCGCCGCCGAAAACTTCAATATAGCGCGAGACTGGCTCTTTTGGAAACATTTCAATAATTTTCTGGCGAAGTAACTTTTTGCCACCAATCCACGGGATAAAACTGTTAACGGTTTTCACCTCTTATAGGAATTTTTAACATTTGCCCCGGAAAAATAACGCTTTCCGGCGAAAGTCCGTTAAATTCTGCCAATTCTTTGTAGCGATTTCCGTTTCCTAACTGTTCCGCCGCAATTTTCCAGAAGCTGTCGCCGGCTTGAACGGTGTAGGTTTTTGGGAAAGTCTCTTGCGCGGGAATTTCTTCCTGCACAGGCGCCTCATCCGTTTCATTTTCCGCAGGCGTTTCAGTCTTAGCAAAACCGTTCAACCCAGCATTTATAATAATTTTCAGGTAATTTTTGTAAGATGTGTTGAGGTCAACCGCGCCCTTAACCCCGGCGCAAGAACCATCCGGCCAGCCTTTCACGCCGCCGCCGTGGTGCTGCCACATCCCAAACGGCAGTTTGCAGGTGCATTTTGAGGCATACTGCGCCGCCCAAATGTCATATTTAGCCAATTCTTTGTAGTTCAGGAGATTATTGATGAAGTCCGAGCTTGCGTAAAGTCCGGCATAATATCCAGTAGATTCCAGTTTATCCAGAAAGATTTTTACATTTTGCGTGCGCTGGGCGTTTGAAAGCGCCAAAATCGCAGGCTCATACTCGTAATCAAAGTAAATCGGCATCTCAAACTGCTTGCCTTTGAGGATCCGGAGGCAGCAATCCGCTTCCAGGCGCACGGCATCCGGGTTCGCCGCATAGCTATACCAATAAATTCCAACGGCCAGCCCCGCCGCCTTTGCGCCGCTGTAGTTTGCCTCGAACAAAGGGTCAACGACGCGGGCGTAACCAGCGCGAAGGATTGCGAATTCTTTTCCTGCTTTCTTTACTGCGCTAAAGTCAACCGTCCCGTTATACTTCGACAAGTCTATGCCTTCACATGGAATGTTTGTAAAACTATTCACTATATTACCTCCTAAATTTTACTAATATTGTCAGTTGTAGCCTGTGTGAGACTGTAAACAGCCTCTTCAATGGCCGCCCGAACCGCCGGGCTGATGGAAATTCCTGCCTCTTTGAGGCGGTTGAGCACGTATTCGAGCTTCTGATCGCCCTTGCCGGCTCCAAACGTTTGTTCTGAGGCGCGGACAAAGCGTACAATCAACTGCGTGACGAGGCTGTCTTTGTGTTTTGCGGCAATATTTGCCAGCCATGGAATAATAAAGCCCGTAATGACTGCAACCGCGATGGAAATTACTGCCTTGATAATTATATCCATAATTTCACTGTTCATGTTATTTTTCTATCCTCTTTTCTCAAGATTTTCTACTTTACTTTCTAGTTTATACGTTCGTTCTATAACTTGATTGTGCTTTTCGACTTCTTTACATACATTGTCAACTTTTTCGCGTATATTGTCAATTTTTTCCAGAACTATTCGCTCAGTAAGTTTTGATCT
>JAITEB010000008.1 GCA_031282245.1 Oscillospiraceae bacterium
CTTACGGTTGTGCCGCCGACGGTACCATAGCCTCCCGATGCTTGATTGATTACTGCCGGGGGTATAACCAGAAGGCTTCCTTTACAGGGCTGGCAGCCCTGGCCTATGCCGTGAGCGTGGACGCCGCCGACAGAGGTGATGTTGCCGCCGACAATGATGACGCTTGCGGAGTTGCCAGAGGCCCAACTGCCGCCGATGCCCGCGCCGTGGTCGCCACCGTAGGCTGTAATCGCTCCGCCTTTGATAACGACGTTTCCGCCTAGTTGGCTTGCAGTGCGACCGTCGCCGGTATGGCCCGCGCCGATGCCGGCGGCGGCGCTGTTGCCGTAGGTGCCGCTTACCTTATTGTGGCAAACTTCGGCCCAAAGAGTGTCCGCAGTGGAGCCGGGGGAAGTCGCCGAGTCAATCGTAATTTGCGTGCCTACCATAACGTCGATCGCAGCGTAATTAGCCTTCTCGGAAGATAAGGAGGAATTCTCAGGGCTAGTGTTTCTTTTGCCTATTTTAGTTGTGGCAAACAGTTCGTTGTCGCCCTTGAGAAGCAGGGTCATTTTGGTTGTGGGGTTGTCGTTTGTCCCGCCGCCGTATTCAAGAATCATTGGCGCGGCATTTTCGACAGTATCTATCTTTACATTGTCAAACGTAATTGTGCCGGTATAGCCGCTTTTGACGATTATTACATGCTCTCCAGCGACTTTGCTTTCGTAAGATCCTTTGATAGTATAGTTTTCGCTTCCCGCCGGGATAATAACCGGCCCGACACTGATATCATAAGTTCCGCCGCTGGTTAGTGTAATTGCGTTCGACGGAGCAGCCATTGGGGCCATTTGCGGGCCGCTCAGCCCGTCGCTGACGCCGTCTGTTATTGGTGCGGGTACATGCGGCGGCGCATAACTGATAATACCGCCCGTTTTGTCATACTCAAACTCAGTTGTCGTCTCCCCGGGGTCGCCCGGAGCGGCATTAGACAGATTGAAATAAGAAACTAGAATAGCCATTACCAGTAAAAGGGAAATCCACGAAATAATATTCCTTCTTGAAAAGATTGATGGGTATATAGAGTTCTTGTTCTTATTCAATTTCTTCACTCCTTGTCAGTTAGAAATTTTGTTGTGTTTGAAAATTATAAGCATAAGTCTGATAAAATCATATTGCGCATCACTCCCTAAATTTACAACGACAATCACAGATTTTAATTAATTATTGTCGAATTATTTGTGCAAATAGTGTAGAAAAACACTCTTAAATGTGATAACAATATATCATAAGATTAGAAATAAGGCAAGCTTTTTTACAAAAAAACAAAAAGTTAATAGTTATTTCAGCAAATATTCAAATTATTATATAGCTAGAATTACATCAATTGTTAGTATTACCGTTTTTAAATTTAAAATTACAAAGTATATGCAATACATGTCTGTCACCCGGTCTTTCGTTTATAAAGGCAAAGTTTCTGTTCTAAAATCGACCCGCGGGCAATACACTGTACTACCGGAAACAAAAGGAGAGGACAAAAAATATGAACAGGCTTAATGAAATTTTCGGCGCTATGCCGCTTACGCTGAAAACTAAATTTGAGAAAATCCCGCAGCCGGAACGGGACAAGATGCTGGAAATCCGGCTGCGAACGGGCAAACCGGTTTCTTTGACCTACCCGCAGGGGGTCAGGTTTCTGCTCAACGACGGCCGGGTTTCGCCCCTCCCGACAGAAGAAAGCGTCACCGTCAGCAAGTGGGAATTGAGCGAATGCTTCAAGCTGGCCTGCGGCTGTTCCGTTTACAGCCACCAGGAAGAGATTAAAAACGGCTTTATCACCATGAAAAACGGCCACAGGATCGGTCTGGCCGGGACGGCGGTTCAGGAAAAAGGCAAAATCTCCGGAATACGCGACGTGTCCTCGCTGAATATAAGAATAGCGCGGGAAGTCGAAGGCGCGTCCCTGCCAATAATATACAGGCTGTGGAGCACGGGCCGTCCCCGCGGGGCGCTCATCGCCGGCGCGCCGCTCTCCGGCAAGACGACGATTCTGCGCGATCTGGCGCGGCAGTTTTCAAAAGGGATACTTGGTCCGCCCCTGCGGGTCTGCGTTGTGGACGAAAGAGGCGAAATAGCCGCGGTCGCCTCCGGAGTCAGCGGGAACGAGCTTGGCCCTTCCTGCGACATACTGGACAATTATCCTAAAAGCGAAGGAATATTGATGGCCCTGCGCTGCCTTTCGCCGGATGTGATTATCTGCGACGAATTGGGCGGTGGCGAAGAAGTTCAGGCCGTCATCGCCGGGCTGAACGCGGGGGTGCCCATTATAAGCTCGCTTCACGCTTCGTCTGTGAAAGAACTGCGTATGCGCCCCCAAAGCCGGGCTTTGCTGGAGACGGGGGCTTTCACTGATATAATACTGCTCAAGGGGCTGGAATCCCCGGGCACGGCCGCGGGCTATTACAAAGCCGGTGAAATATGATGATCCTGCGCTTTTCTGGGGCGGCGGCCGTCGCGTTGTGCGGTTTTCTGGCGGGAAAGCTTTTCGCGGACAGGCTTAAAGCCCGGCGCGACGAACTCGAAAGCCTTTGTCACATGGCCGTTTATATTTCGACGCAGATCAGATACGCCTGCCGCCCGCTGGACGAGCTTTTTGAAGAAATGCGGCGGGAAAGCGGCTTTTGGAAGCTGCCTTTTGTGGCGGGCTGCTCACTGTTTATGGCCGGCGGCAAAGCTTTTCCGGAGGCTTTCCGCAAAAGCCTTGAACAGAGCAAAAGCCGAATGAACCTTTGGGAAGAAGACTTTGCGGTTCTGGAAAGTCTCGGCCGGGAGCTTGGCGCAAGCGACACGGAAGGCCAGCTTAAAACGCTTGCGCTTTTTCAGGAGAAAATCGCCCGCAGACGGGACGAAGCGATCGAAGAGTACAAAAAAAACGGAGCCATTTATCAAAAGCTTGGTTTTTTGGCCGGACTGGGGCTTGCCGTATTGATTCTGTAGGGGCGGGCAGCCGCCCCCCAACGGGATATTTATCTGTATAAAAAACGAGGATATAAAGCATGACTGTGGATTTGATTTTTAAAATAGCGGCAATAGGAATTATTGTTGCGGTGCTGAACCAGGTTTTAATCAGAGCCGGGCGGGAGGAAATGGGCATGATGACCACCCTTGCGGGCATTATCGTTGTGCTGATGATTCTCATCCCGCAGATCAGCGGACTTTTTGAGACAGTAAAAGAGCTTTTTAACCTGTAAACGGGCTGTTTTTATTCCAAAATATGGCTTAAATTTTGCGGGCAACGCTGTAAAATACTTAAGCAGTCAATAAGCAATCACCAATTAAGTAAGCAATTAAGTAAGCAATTTAAGTAAGCAATTTTAAGTAAGCAATAAGGAAACCGCCGCTATGAATCTGCTTTCTATGGCCGGCTTCGCAGTCATTGCCTGCCTGCTGGCGCTGGCGCTGAAGTCGTACAAGCCTGAATACTCCATGCTTATTTCGCTTGCCGCCGTAGCGGTGATTTTGGGCTATATCCTGACGCAGGCAATGCCGCTTTTTAATTATCTTAACGGCCTGTTCGGGCAGGCTCATATAGCGCCGCAGTATCCGGCAATTTTATTAAAGTCGCTGGGACTGTGCTTTGTAAGTCAGTTTGCCGGGGACATATGCCGCGATGCGGGCTACAGCACGATAGCCTCCAAAATTGAGCTTTCGGGAAAAATTGCCGTGCTGCTGCTGGCGATGCCGTTGTTTTCCGGGCTTGTTGAAGTCGTTTTGAAATTGCTGGGCGTAAATCCGTAAGGAGAGCCGCGGGCGGTTTCTCTTTCAGAATTTAGACAGGTAAAGTTTTTATGAAAAAATTTTTATGCGTTTTTTTAGCGATATTTTCGCTGTTGTGGAGTTCGCCGTTTGTTTTGCGCGCGGAGGGCGAAACCGATGGAATAAAAGAGTTTATTGACGGGCAGACGCAGGCCAGCGGGGCGGGGGAGCTTTTCGGACAAATCCCGGAGGAAAGCGCGCGGTACATGAAAGAATTGGGCATAGACGAGCTGAGTTTGTCCGCCCTGCTGAGCCTTGACACAGAAGAAGTTATAAAGCTTGTTTTAAAAATGGCGGCGGATTACCTGAATAATATCAAAGGGACGTTTGCCGCGCTTCTTGGAATTGTGCTTATAGCGGCCATGATGGAGGCGCTGAAAGACAGGCTCTCGAAAGAAAGCGCGGGAAAAGTCGTGGATCTGCTTGCGGCGCTTTGTCTTGCGGGGGTGGCGATAGTCCCGGTATATTCAGTTATGGGGCGGGCTTTAAGCGCTTTGAAAAACAGCTCTAATTTTATAACGGCCATGATACCTGTGCTGACCGGCATTATGACGGCGGGAGGGCATGTGGTAAGCGGGGCGGGCTATAACGTTGCGATTTACGGCCTTGCGCAGGTGATAGCCGCGCTGGGTTCGGCGGTGCTGGGTCCGCTGGCGGGGATATATCTGGCCTTTTCGGTTGTGTCTTCCGTTTCCGGGGAACTGAACCTGAAAAACGCCGCAAAGGGCATAAAAAGCGCGCTGTCCTGGATGTTGGGCATATGCTCCACAATTTTTGTCTCTGTGCTGACGGCGCAGACGGCTCTTGCCGGCACAGCGGATTCCGTCATTGCGAAAACAGGCAGATTTGTTGTGGGGAGCGCTGTGCCCATAATAGGAAGTTCCCTTTCGGACGCGCTGAGCGCGATTCAGGGCTGTCTGGGGCTTTTGAAGAACGTCGTCGGAGTTTTCGGGGTTTTAAGCCTTGTGTTTATTTTTGCGCCTGTTGTGGTGGAATGCCTTGTATGGCTTGGCATATTGAATATAGCGGCTTTTGCGGCGGACGCGCTCGCCGTCGGGGAGACGGGCGGGCTTTTGCGGTCGGTGTCCGGGGCCGTTTCGCTGTTCATCACAATATTGATTTTTTCGGCCGTGCTTTTGGTGGTCAGTCTCGGAATTGTGCTTCTGATAAGCGGGAAGGGGGTATGAAAGATTTTTGCGGACGCCAACCACCCCGCCCTTTGGGCACCCCTCCACAGGAGGGGAATTGTCGCTATATGCGCTATGCATAGCGTATACCCCACGCACAGAGTATTGCCCCTATACGTCTATTCCAAAGTCTGGGCATGGGGTGCAAGCTATAGCGGACGCCAACCACCCCGCCCTTTGGGCACCCCTCCACAGGAGGGGAATTGTCGCTGTATGCGCCATGCATAGCGTATACCCCACGCACAGAATATTGCCCCTATACGTATATTCTAAAGTCTGGACATGGGGTACAAGCTATAGCGGACCAACCACCCCGCCCTTTGGGCACCCCTCCACAGGAGGGGAATTGTCGCTAT
>JAITEB010000013.1 GCA_031282245.1 Oscillospiraceae bacterium
CGCCAAACCCGGCGAAGCGCACTTGCGGCGCAGGCTCCCCGGCTTGCGGGAACATCTGCTGCAAATAGGCCTTCTTCAACTTGCGCAGCCCGTCCAGCTTACGCTGGCGCAAAGTGACAATGGCGTCGAGGGTGCGGAAGAAATTGCCGATGGCACTTTGCTCGGCAGTATCGAACGGCACAGAAAACGGTGTTTTCGACACGACACTCCAATCAGAGCGTGGCATTTTCGTACCCGTCGAAAGGTTGGAAACCGTCTGATACTTCGGACTTTGAATCAGCGTATAGATGAACTCCGGGCTTGTGTCATTCGGTCGCAGAACCCACCAGTCACCAACTGCAATTCCTGTAAAATCAGGCAGTAGCCAGTTTTGAAGATATGGCCGCAACTTACCGAACAATACATCATTCGGCTCAAATCTGATTCCAGTCTTGGTGCTCTCCTTCTCATAGATGTTCTTGTTGAGTTGTCCCTGTCCGGAAACAATATCCTCATATTCGACACGCGGCAGAGCGGCTTCGCCGCTCATTATCGTCACACGGGATGCCACTTCCCCCAACTTCCGCTGCTCCCAAGCGTCAGTATAACGTACAGTGGTTAAACCATTTAAAAAGCAGCACAAAAGTGCTTGTTCAAACGAATCAAAAACAGCATCCCGCAATTGTTCTGCTTGGCAAGATTTGGAGGAACGGAATTTTTATGAAAGGCTGCATTCTCCATTGCAGATTCCAGCAACAATATCTGTCAACATTTTTTAGATTAGTAAAATTACTCATATACAGAGTCTACTACTGTCACATCTGCGTCAACGGCCATGTTTCCATCTTGATCCAGGCACACAATATAGACAATAAAATAGTCCTTCTTTTTCAAAGTGAATCGTGTTTCAGATAAAATATAGTTTTTTGCCCCATATAATGTGCCTTGCTCGGTTAAGCGTACTTCGTTCTCGGCAGAATCATCCCATACTCTGTAACTCCACTCGCTGTCTCCGCCGACATAGGTTGTGTAGGTGGTGTCCCAGTAGGCCGTATACGAAATCACGCCTTCGTCAATTTTTTGAGATTCAGCAATTTGGGATTTATAATTACCATTGTCATCATATGAGTACTCAACGGACACATGATACAGGTTTAATTCTGAATCCGTATAATAGATCTCCACACCATAATAGCCGTTATTGGGAGGATAAAAGAACACCGAACAGAAATCAACGCCTGACGCTATTTTTGTGGCGTTCTGCCAACGCGTTTCGCGGTTTTGGAATACGGTAATTTCGCCGCCGAAAGTTTTCGCGACAATAATCGCACCATTTTTTGAGCTGGCGGCATATTCAACATCACTGGCTATCATAAGCCAATCCAGCGTCCCTGCGTCAATTGGGAAAACGCCTTCGTCACCTTGGGAAACGTTATCTGTAAATGTCCAAAGAGTATTGTCGTTTTTCAAAAACAGATTGCATCCTACTACTTCTTTCACGCTGTCAAGATTTTCAATTGTCTTAATAAGCGGTACAACAGTTTGCCCACTGAGGTCATCCGCATGCATCCAATCCACATCATAAGCCTCGTTATTAACTGTAAGGATATCTGCAATGGCGTTATACCTATAACGCATCGAATAAGGAACGACGGATTTGGCCCCCTCCAACGCTTTGATCATATTAACTTTTTTGTTTTCGTCAATTGCATAATAAAAAAGCGTGTTATTTTTGTCAATCACAAAGTGATCCGCAAGCACCAAGTATTCGCCCTGCACTGATACTTCGTCTTGGCTGGAAACAATTGCCGAGACATCTGCCGGAATATCATCTGCTGAACTGCTCTGCGCTGGGTTTGACCGTTCATCCTGCGAGACAAAAACCGGCAAGTTGTCCGCCGAAGCCTCATCCAGTGAGTCGCTTTGCTCTGAATATGTAAACGCGCCCTGAGATGAACCCGGCGTTACCTCTGTCTCATTGCACCCACTGGCAATTACGACAATACAGGCTAATAAAATAGTTAAAATTGTCTTTTTCATGTGCAGATCAAGATCCCCCTTTTATTTATATAACTATATTGTTTTGTAAGCATACCATCTTTTGCTTATTTATTCAAGCATAAATTGCTCTATTTTACAGATTTATTAAGAAAACAGATTCATAACTGTTCATTCTTTGCAGTCAATTAAAGCTTGCCTGACGCATTATTTTCCATCTTAAATCCGAATTTTGGAAAAATATAGAGCTTGACGCTCCTTCCGAAATTTTCAGGCGTAACTTCGCTTTCATCGCCTCCGGGATATATGGGAATAATTAATAGTAATAATTACTTGAATAGTAAAATTTTAGGTATCTACAGGGGCAAAAAGCGGCCTGCCGTAGCGGTTCGCCATTTGCGGTTTCCAAATCAACGGTATAAAAATTTCCAGAAAACAAGATTAATCAGAAAAGTATAGAGAATTTTTAACATATAAACTAGGATAAGCTGGAGTTTATTACCCAAATCAATAAGCTTAATTGACATAAATTACTTCTATTGGTAGCTATAGCTAGTATAGGTAGGCAAAGTCCGCGAGGCCGGAGCTGCGCCAGGCGTTTTCTTGGCGTTGTAGGTGTTCACGTGGTCTGCGTAAGATTCAGTCGAAACCTTCTCGCTCCACGTGACTTGAAGGACGACTGGCACCCGCGTAAAGCTTGCCATGAAAAAAACCATTTTTTATGGATGAATTTGTGCTAAAATCTACCTGTATCAGAACAATATTATCCATTCGGAAACTGCCCTCATATGTGATAATATCTCCTTTATTGTATATATTTTCCAGAATGGCGACCGCGCCGCCGTTGATTAAAACGCCTTCATCCGGACTGTGCCGTTATCGGACGTGACATTGACTTTTATGTCACATCCCGCGAATGGCTTTCTTGTGGGCTTTGCGGGGCTGCTGCGCGGCCTCCGCAGCCTGCCCGGCAAAGTCCTTGAAGCCCGCGACCGCCAAAGCTGCCAGAACCCCGATGACTTTCTTGAACGTCTCGGCCAGGGAACTTCCGGCTTTTTCGCCGTTTTTGCCCATATCGCCGATTTCTTTTTCACTTTTTTTGGCAGAATCACCAACTTTTTTTGTGCCGTCCGCCGCATCTTTCATTGCCCCGGAAAACTTGCCTTTTATGGTTTGAATTGGGTGCAGGAAAGCATTGCCAATGCCTTTGATTTTCTCCGCGCCTTTTTTGCCAAAATTTGTAATGTCTTTGCCGGCTTTTTTAATCGACGCGCCGATTCCAGTAGCTATCGACTTACCAAATTTATCCCCGGATGCCTGAGAAGCGGCGAAAGCTTTGGAAAATGCTGACTTAACGCCGCCAGCTTTGCTGATTCTGCGGCTTCAGCTTAGGAAGCGTTTTGGCATATTCTTTAAATAAAGCTTCATAATCCTTTGTTGTTTCAGATGAAGCACTGGAAGTTGCGCAAAAATATGATAAAGCGGGTTTAGAAAAACAAAATTAATAGATGGTTCTGTTCTATTGGTAAAGAAAAAGCAATTATTTGTTTGAAAAATTGTAAAAAGTGATTGATTTTACTGTTTGTTTTGTGTATTATTTAGCCAGTCATATTGTAACTGTTTTAAAATAATAAACCAGGAGGAATAACAGCAATGATTGATTTTCAAAATGCAAGTTTCATGAAGTTAAGACCCGTTCCTAATTCTAACTTTGGCGCGCTTATTGCGCCTATGTTTATCCAAGATGAACAAATTATAGGTGCGTTTCAGACTGTGCGTGACGGCATTGTATTTACGACTAAGCGCATAATAGCGATAAATATTCAGGGAATAACCGGAAAGAAAAAAGATTTTACATCGCTTCCATATAGTAAAATTCAAGTTTTTTCCATCGAGACCTCCGGGGTATTTGACATAGATAGCGAGCTTGATTTGTGGTTCTCCGGATTAGGTAAGATCAGATTTGAATTTACAAGCGGGGCAAACGTTGCGGAAATTTGCCGCATTATTAGTACATTTACTTTATAACCCAATAAGAACAGCCGCCCGGCGACACCAGCGCCGGGCGGCTTTATTTCAAATGGATTGCCATGAAAGCCGTAATCTACGCCCGTTATTCCACCCACAGCCAGACGGAGCAGAGCATAGAGGGCCAGCTGCGCGTATGCTATGAGTACGCCGAAAAGCATGACTTGACCGTTGTCGGCACGTATATCGACCGCGCGGTCACCGGAAAAACCGATGAGCGGGAACAGTTCCAGAAAATGTTGAAAGACAGCGACAGACGCCTTTTTGAAGCCGTCATCGTCTATAATTATCCTGGAAAGCCTGCTTGAGGGCATGGCGGAATATTATCAATTGCTTTGTCAACTCCGTTTATGTCTACGACGATAAGCTGATTATTACTTATAACCTGACAAACGAAAAATCCGAACTCGAAAGCTCGGATCTGGAAATTCTATGTAATTTAAACCCCAAAGACGAACGTCTGTGTTCGCCTTTGGGTGATTCTGGTGACCCGTACGGGACTCGAACCCGTGTTTCCGCCGTGAAAGGGCGGTGTCTTAACCTCTTGACCAACGAGTCAAAAAACATGGTAGCGGCAACTGGATTTGAACCAGTGACACTACGGGTATGAACCGTATGCTCTAGCCAGCTGAGCTATGCCGCCACATTTTAACAAAACCACATGCCATACAAAAGCAAATATAATTATAATACAAATCCAGGGGCTTGTCAATATTTTTATTTTTCCATAAATTGGAGAGCCGAGGATTAAAATCACGCCGGAATTCAAAAGTTGTGCTTGCTTTTTTTTAATATATATGTTATGTTTTAAGGGTTGTAAAAAAACACACGCCTTGTGTTATGCGCAAAAGGTGACGGCGCTTTTGCCGTTTGTTGCGGCTTGATTTCGGGGCGGAGGAAAAAACCTTAAGGAGGATTTAAATCAATGGGCGTAGTATCTATGAAGCAGCTTCTTGAAGCAGGCGTTCACTTCGGGCATCAGACAAGAAGATGGAACCCTAAAATGGCTCAGTATATCTTCACCGAACGAAACGGGATATATATTATAGACCTGCAAAAGACTGTCAGAAAGCTTGACGAAGCTTATATGTTCGTCCGCAAAGTCACTGAAGAGGGCGGAGAGCTGCTCTTTGTCGGAACAAAGAAACAGGCTGGGGACTCTATCAAAGAAGAATCCCTGAGAGCCGGAGCGCATTTTGTCAACGCGCGCTGGCTGGGCGGAATGCTCACCAATTTTAAGACAATCACCGGGCGTATCAGGCGTCTGGAGCAGCTCCACAAAATGGAAGAAGACGGGACTTTTGACGCGCTTCCTAAAAAAGAAGTCATCAAACTTAACCATGAGATAGAAAAACTGGAAAAATTCCTGGGCGGCATTAAAAACATGACCCGTCTGCCGGGCGCTGTCTTTATCGTTGACCCGCGCAAGGAAAGAATCGCCGTCGCCGAAGCCAGAAAGCTCGGCATTCCGATTATCGCGATAGTGGACACAAACTGCGATCCGGATGAAATTGATTACGTCATTCCCGGAAACGACGACGCCATCCGCGCCGTAAGGTTGATTTCAGGCGCTATGGCCGACGCTATTATCGAAGGCCGCCAGGGCCAGGCCGGCGCAGCCGAGGCCGAGGCTAAAATCAACGAGGCCGAGGGAGAAGCCGAAGCCGTTGAAAAGCTTGCGGCGGCTGAATAATTTTTAAACTTTGCCGGAGTAAAATATAAAATATAACAAAAGGAGAGCTGGAATTTCATGGCTTCTTTTACAGCAAAAGATGTTAAAGACCTGCGCGAGAAAACCGGCGTGGGCATGATGGAGTGCAAAAAGGCGCTTGCTGAGGCGGATGGCGATTTTGAGAAGGCCGTCGAGATTTTGAGAGAGCGCGGGCTTGCCGCCGCTGTCAAAAAGGGCGGGCGCATTGCCGCCGACGGAATTGTTTACGCCGCCGTCAGGGGCAATGCCGGTCTTATTATAGAAGTTAATTCCGAGACGGATTTTGCCGCCAGGAGCGAAAAGTTTAACGACTTTGTCGCCACTGTCGCGGATATAGTTCTGGAAAAGGCCCCCGCGGATCTGGACGCGCTTCTTGCGCTTCCCGCCGACGAGACTTTCACGGTTGACGGGCTTTTGAAAGAAAACATTCTCAGAATCGGCGAGAATTTGAAAATCCGCCGCTTTGAGCGCCGCGAGGGCGTTTTGTCCTCTTATATTCATGCGGGCGGCAATATCGGCGTTCTGGTCGAGTTTGACACAGACGTGGCCGGCAGGCCCGAGTTCGCCGTCTTCGCGAAAGATATGGCCCTGCAGATTGCGGCAATGGCCCCAAAGTATGTCAGTTCCGCCGAGATTCCAGAGTCCGAGATTGTCTCTGAGAAAGAGATTTTTAAAGCGCAGGCCATGGCCGAGGGCAAACCGGAAAACATTGCCACGAAAATGGTCGCCGGGCGGATTCAAAAATTCTACAGCGAAGTTTGTCTGCTCAATCAAGTTTTTGTCAAAGACGATAAAATCTCTGTTGACGCCTGGACAAAGCAGACTGCAAAAGAGCTTGGCGGCAATATCGCGATAAAAGGCTTCACCCGCTACGAAAAAGGCGAAGGAATTGAGAAAAAAGCTGACGATTTCGCCGCGGAGGTCGCAAGCATGGTCAAGTAGGGGCGGATTGCGCGCTCCCGATGGCACAGAAAATTAAAAGCGCCAGCCCTGCGAACGGGCCGGCGCTTTTGTTTTTGTTCTTTTTTTGAGCTTCTGGGGGGGGGTAAAAAACAGGAATACAAGACGCTTATAAAACCACGTCGAAGCGCACCCATTTACCATATTCCCCCGATACGGTTATTTTGCCCCGATGCGATTTCACCACTGCCTGCGCGATGGACAGGCCAACGCCGTAGCCGCCCGTTTCGCGGGAGCGCGATTCGTCGCTGCGATAGAAGCGCTCGAAGATTTTGCCGCTTTCATCGCGGGCAATTCCCACGCCGGTGTTATATACAGAAATGCGCGGGCGCTTTCCCCCGGAGTGAAGCGTCACGATGATTTCCCCGCCGTTCTCCGAATACTGTATTGCGTTGTCGATAAGAACGCTCAGAAGCTGTTTGATTTGCTTCTCGTCGCCAGTATATTTGACGTCTTTTTTGATTTGATATGAATACTGCCTGCCCTCTTCAAAGGCGCGGCTTTCAAATTCGAGGGCCGTGTTCAGGACAGCCCCGCTAAGGTCAAATTCGCTTCGGATAATATTGCTGTGGTTCTCGTCCGTTTTGGCCAGCGTGAGAAGCCCATGTACAAGCTCGCCCATACGCTCCGACTGCGATTTGATTTGCAAAAGACGCTGATTTTCGCCGATTTCGTGCTGCAAAACATCGGCGTTGGCGCTGATGATAGTAAGCGGCGTTTTCAGCTCGTGGCTTGCGTCCGATATAAAGCGGCGCTGTTTGGCGAAAGCCGTTTTGACCGGGGCAACCATCCATTGGGCAAAAAACGCGGCAAGGCAAAGCAGAATCAGGCTGACAATCCCCGCCGCCCACAAGGATGTTCTCGTCAGCTGCTCCAGAAGGCTGATTTCAATGCTGCGTTCGGCAAATACCGCTATTTGGCCGTAGGGCTTTTCGGCTTTCAGAAAGCTGAAATTCCCGACGGCGCCCCTTGTTTTGGGCGACTCCAGAGCGGACGCGGTAAAACTTTGCGCGTCTTCCCGCGAAAAGTCAAACATCATGTCCAGGTTAAGCTCAATAAGCTCTCCATGGAAGTTGAATTTCGCGTAAAAAAAGCGTCCTGCCTTCATCATGTCCTGCTCCCCGAATGAATCACGGCCCAGCCCTTTGTGCCATTTATCCGGCTTGCTTTTCGGCTGGAAAAGAAAACCGTCGTTTTCCACCACGGAGACCATGTAGATCTCCGTCCTTTTGACGGAGGTCTGATATACGGAGATGTTGAGCGCAAACAGCACCGCCGAAAACACAAGCAGCAGCGACCCCAGAACGACCGCGATAATTTTAATTTTGAGCCGTCTGAGCATCAGAAGGCGCCTCCAGACAGTAACCGGCGTTGCGCACGGCTTTTATTTGCAGGTCGGAGCCGATTGCGGCAAGCTTTTTTCGTACAAACGAAACATAGACTTCAATGCTGTTGTATTCGGCCTCGCTGTCAAAGCCCCATATTTTTTCGACAAAGCGTTCTTTTGGTATAATCTGGCGGCTGTTCGCAAGCAGCATGTCCATAATCTGGTATTCTTTCGCGGCAAGTTTGACGGAGCCTTTTTCTCCCCTAAGCTCGTGGGTGTTTTTGTCCAGAGAAGTATTCCCGGCCCGAAGCTCGTCCCCGACAAACTCGCTTCCGCGGCGTGTAATAGCCCGCAGCCGCGCCAGCAGTTCCCCTGAATTAAAAGGCTTTGTCAGATAATCGTCCGCGCCTGTGTCAAGACCCCTGATTTTGTCTTCTATCTCTGATTTTGCGGTGAGAAGCAGAACAGGCGTGGAAAGGCCCTGCCGGCGCAGAGAGCGCAAAACTTCGATGCCGTTTTTTTTCGGAAGCATAATATCAAGAATTATTGCGTCATACACGCCGGTCATGGCGCAATCTTCGCCGTCGGTTCCATTATAAACGGCGTCAATCTCATGCAGATTTTGTTTCAGGAGAACCGCTAAAATATCGGAGAGCTGACGCTCGTCTTCCACAAGCAGAATTTTCATTAAAAGAGGGTTCACCTTCATATTTTTTATATGCTTTAAATTATACAAAAATAGCTTGAACTTTTCTTGAACAAAAACAATTCGAGATTATTTCAAAGATAAAGAGATTAACCCCCGCCTTTGCAAAGGCGGGGGTTTTTTTTATATTGCATATTATTAGAATATATGGCGCTCACTCTGTAAACCCGGATTCAACAAGCCTGATAAGCCCGTCAACTGCCTGAACCTCATCCGCGCCGTCGGCAATAACCTGGATTTTGCTTCCGCCAGTGGTGCCAAGGGACAGAACGCCAAGAAGGCTTTTTGCGTTTACGCGCCGTTCTTCTTTCTCAATCCAGATGGACGATTTGAATTCGTTTGCTTTCTGAATGAAAAAAGTGGCTGGTCTTGCGTGAAGTCCGACCTGATTCTGAACCACTACTTCTCTTACGTACATTTCTGGAAACTCCTCCCACAGCTTGATTGTTTGTTATTTTAAGCATATGATTGCTCCCCAAAAAGCTGATTGATTTTTAAAACGAATTATAAAATATATAAAAGCAATTATAGAACTAATATTATTATACTCAAAAAAACGTCAGGCGTCAATCGACTTTTGGCGCTTAGGCTCAAATTCTGTGTCTGCTCCAATAAAGGGAGTTTATAAAGTCGCAAACTTGTGTAGATTGTACATATTTTTTTAAATAATCCGTTTATTTTCAACACATTATAAAAAGCCGCCGCCACACTTCTCTTGTATATATAACTTGTCCTCCGGCGAAAGCCGGGCCAGCTTTAATAAATCCGGTCTTTTGCGGCAAGTGCGCTCCAGGCTCCGCTCCCTGCGCCATTTTGAAATTCTCGCGTGATTGCCCGAAAGCAGAACTTCCGGCGCTTTTTCGCCTTCCCATTCTTCCGGGCGCGTATAGTGCGGGTATTCCAGAAGGCCGTTATACAGGCTTTCTTCCTGAAAGCACTCTTCACCGGCCAGAACACCTTTGCAGAGCCTTGCGACCGAATCAAGCAGAATCATTGCGGGAAGCTCCCCGCCGGTGAGGACATAATCGCCTATTGAGATTTCCTCGTCAACTATTTTTTCAAGCAGACGCTCGTCAACGCCCTCATAATGCCCGCACAGGATTATTATATGCGTTTTTTGAGAGAGCGCCGCGGCTTTTTCCTGCGTAAAGACTTTGCCCTGCGGGGACATATAAATCGTGTGCGGCCTGCCTTCGCTTTCCCGGACAATATGCTGCCAGCAGCGGTAAATCGGCGCGGCTTTAAGCAGCATTCCCCTCCCGCCGCCATAGGGAGAATCGTCGACCCGGTTGTGCTTGTCTTCGGCGTAATCGCGAAAGTTATGGCAGCGGCAGTCCAGCGCGCCTTTCGCGCGCGCGCGGCCGATTATGCTTTCGCCCAGGACAGTTTCACACATTTCCGGGAAAAGGGTCAATATATCAAAGCGCATTTACTCGTCCTCACCGAACATGCCCGGAATCGGGCGGATCTCTATGCGTCCGGCTTCTATATCAGTCAGAGCGATAAATTCGGGCACAGCCGGGATCATGAACGTTTTTCCGTTTTTTGATATATGATAAACGTCCGAAGCGCCCGTGTTGCTGACGGCCGTTATCTCGCCGTAATGCCCGCCGTCGCCGGCATTAAAAACTTCGCAGCCGATTAAATCCTGAACAAAATAGCGCCCCGAGGGGAGCTTTATGTCCCCGCGGTTCATGTACAGGACTTTTGAGCGGAGTCTCTGCGCTTCTTCGACAGTGTTCACGCCCTGTATTTTCATAATTACAACGCTTTTGTGAACTCTTGCGTTTGTTATTTTCAGCTCTTTCTCGCCTTGGTCTAAATAAAGCCTTTTCAGAGCAGCCAAAAAAGCCGGGCTGTCGCACCAAGGATTTACCCGGACTTCGCCGGAGAGAGCATGGACAGAGACTATCTCGCCTGCTTCCAGAAACTGTTTTTTCATATTTATCATACCTGTTTATTATTTTCTGAATATGCCGAAATTAATCATAGCACAGACCGCAAATTAAATCAACATACAAACAGTTTATCAATTCATAAATTATATACAGTTTGCTTGAAAAACCCGCTTTGTTATGATAGTATTATACAGGCAATAATTTTTACCAGTCTGTTAAAATTATTATATATAAAGCTCAATTATAGAATATAAATTGTTTATATTTTGGCTATTCTTTTGCTTTAATATGTGATATAATATTAAAAAATAAGATTAAATATCAAAAAAACCGGTATAAAGCCTGATTATCCAAAAAGGAAGGACGAAGAATAAAAAATCCGCCTATGATAGAACAAACGATTAATATAGACCGCATGGATCAGACAATGACGCTTTTTGGCAATCTTGACTGCAATATAAAGGCGCTGGAAAAAGAATACCATGTCGCGGTGCTAAACCGCGAAAATACGGTTAAAATATCTGGGGAGGCCGAAAATGTCATGGCGGCTTCCCGGGCGGTCGCGGGCATGGTTGCCATGATTAACCGGGGAGAAAATCTTGACCCGCAGAGTCTGCGCTATCTGTTTTCGCTTGTTTCCAGCGGGGACGAGAAAAAGCTTGAGAGTCTCTCCAACGAAGTGATATGCGTCACCAGCGCGGGAAAGCCCGTCAAAGGCAAAACGCTTGGCCAAAGAGAATATATAGAAGCTATGAGAAAAAATCCGGTCGTTTTCGGAATCGGCCCCGCCGGAACCGGAAAGACTTATCTGGCTGTTGCGATGGCAGTGCGGGCTTTCAAGAATCACGAGGCGAACAGGATTATCCTCACCCGCCCCGCCGTTGAAGCCGGTGAAAAACTGGGCTTTCTTCCGGGGGATCTGCTCAACAAAGTCGACCCCTATTTAAGGCCGCTTTACGACGCTTTGTTTGACATGATGGGCGCGGAGAATTACCAGAAATATCTGGAGCGCGGCAATATGGAAGTGGCCCCGCTTGCTTACATGAGAGGGCGCACGCTGGACGATTCGTTTATTATACTTGACGAAGCCCAGAACACCACGCCCGAACAAATGAAAATGTTCCTGACGCGCTTTGGGGCGAACTCCAGAGCCGTTATTACAGGCGACATAACGCAGATCGATCTGATTGACCCGAAAAAGTCCGGGCTTCTGGAAGCAATAAAAGTTTTGCGGGGTATTGAAGATATAGGAATTTGCCGCCTTACTCAAAAAGATGTTGTAAGGCACGTGCTTGTCCAGCGCATTATAAACGCGTATGAGAAATATTCAGAGAAAAACATAAGAGACGGCAGGAGGACAAAACAAAATTGGAAAGAATAAAAGTTTCCATTTCGGATAAGCAGAGAGCGGTCCGGGTGCCCAGCGGGATCAGAATGCTGGCGCGGCGCGCGTGCCACGCCGTTCTCGCCGCGGAAGGCATGGATGGCCTTTACGAGGTCAGCATAAGCTTTATTGACAACAGGCAGATACGTTCGCTGAACAGGCAGTACAGGAACAAAGACGCGGAGACGGATGTTTTATCCTTCCCGCTTGGAGAAAGCGGCGTCTATGACGTCAACCCGGAAACCGGGGCAAAATCCCTGGGCGACATAGTTCTTTCCCTTGAGAAAGCCGCTGTTCAGGCCAAAACGTACGAACATTCTTTCAAGCGGGAAGTCGCTTATTTAATCGTGCACTCTATGCTGCACCTGCTGGGATATGAGCATGAGAAAGGGGGTCTGCAAGCTCTCCGGATGAGGGAAAAAGAAGAAGAGGTTCTGGGGAATCTTGGTCTCTCGCGGACAGAGAGCTTCACCATCCATGAAGGCTAAAAAGCAAAACCGCGAACCGGAATTCGGTATGCCGCGGCTGATACCTTTTAGAGAAAAAAGCAAAAGCGCAGGGATAAAATTCGGCAAGGCCAGTACAAAAGGCTTGCCGGGGCTGTTCAGCAGCTTTAAATATGCAGCGTCGGGTTTTGTCCTCTGCGTAAAGAGAGAGCGCAACATGCGGATACATCTTTCGGCGGCTTTTTATGCGTTTTTGTTTTCGCTTTTTTATGATTTTGCGCCGGGGGACTATGCCCTGCTTGCGATTGTCTGCGGGCTTGTGATGTTTGCGGAGTGCGTCAATACGGCGGTGGAAAGCGTCTGCGATTTATATACTGAGAGCTATTCCGAAAAAGTGATGTGCGCCAAAGAC
>JAITEB010000012.1 GCA_031282245.1 Oscillospiraceae bacterium
GGATTTCCCGGAACCCGTCGAGCCCAGAACCGCAATTGTCTGGCCCTGCTTCGCGGTAAAGCTTATGTCCGAAAGAACCTGGCGCCCATTCGGGTAGGCGAACGAAACATGGTCGAAAACTATATCGCCGGAAAGCGGCTTGTCGCTTTCGCGGCCGTCGTCCGGCTCGCGCGGGGCAGCCAGAACTTCGCTTACTCGGGCGAGCGCGACGCTGGCCTTGCTCATATCCACCAGGATTCTGCCAAGCTGGCGCAGCGGCCACAGCATCATACCCACATAGGACGAAAAAGCGATCATTGTACCAACGCTGAAATCCCCCCTGCTGACATGCCAGACGCTCAGAGTGATAACCAGAGCCGTCTGCGCGAAAGTAAGCATATCTGTAAAGCCCCAGAAAAAGCCCATCAGGTCGTTGATTTTAATTATATTTTTCCGGAACTCCCCGTTGCCTGCGTCAAATTTGTTCATTTCCTGCTTCTGCTGGCCGAAAGCCCGAACGACGCGCACGCCGGAAAGCGATTCCTGTATGACGTTTGAAAGCCTGCCTTCGGATTCGTCCATTTCTTTAAAAACAACTTGGACTTTCTTGAAAAATATTACAGAAAAAATTACTATTGCCGGCGCTATCGAAAGCGTGACAAGGGTCATCGAGACGTCCATGGAAAGCATGATGATAACGCCCAGCGTGACTGCGGATATAATCCGGGCAAGCTCGACAAACTGCATTCCGATAAAACGCCGGATAGTCTCAACGTCAGAAGAAGAGCGCTGCAGCAAATCTCCCGTTTCGGCGTCCACATGGTACTGATAGCTCAGGTGCTGAAGGTGGTCGTACATGCGCTCGGACAAGTCTTTTGCGATATCCTCGCACAGAATGGCGCTGGCGCGCCCGCGGATGTACACAAATATGCTGTTGGCGATGGCGGCGGCGATTACCGCAAGAGAACATATCCAGATGTTCCGCGCCAAAACCGAGCGCCCCCCAAAGCTCTCAATCATATTCAGAACCCAGTCGGGAGCCTGTATCGGCAAATTCCCAATAACGGAGTCAACGCTTATCCTGATAATCTGCGGAGAGATATAAGCGGCGACATAAGCGCCGGCTGTCGCGACAAAAGGCGCCAGCAGCAGGAGCCATCTTCCCCTGAACAAGCTCCTGACAAGCTCCCAGTCCACCGGCTTTTTAATCTGCGTTTCTTCTTTTTTCCCTGCTTTTTTTGTTGAGGTCAAATTAATTCACTCCCTGTCTTAAATAATTCGCTTAAAATAAATTTATCTTATGAGCGCTTGCGGCGCGTTTGTCTTCTTTACCAAAAGGACGCAAAAAAAGCGCGGCGCCAATGTCCCCCATCAAAGGACGGCCCGCGCTTTGCGTAAAACGGCTCTTTATTCAGGGCGGTTTTGCAAAGTCGTATATAAACAGGCCGCACCAAGGCGCAAAAACAGCTTTCCCATAGGCATATACATAATTATTCCGGGTCACAAACGGCGCAACTATCCCTTTGGCAAGCGCAATGCCGCCAATAAATCCCATAAGCGCAAGAGTAGAATTAAAAATAATTGCCATTGCAGCGGCCTCCTTTCATGATTTGTATTTTTTGTAACTAAAATGTTACGCTGATTATAATAACACATGCGCCAAAAAAAAGCAATAGTTTTTTTATAATTATTATTTTTTTGATATTTATTTTTCGACAAAATTGTGCTATAGTATAATTACTATACACTGTCAAGTGATTGGTGGAGTAATGTGCCATGAAGAACCATAAATTTATCGAATTTATAAGCGTTTTACTAACCAGCCTGTTTATTTTGGCGGCGGCTTTTTTTATCAACACAGCTTATGGCGACGATTTTAATTTCTTTGAGAAATCTTCTTCTACAGGGGCGGCTTCTATAGAGAACGACAGTTCGCAGGAAAACCCGGGAAGCCCGCCCATCGGCCCGGAAAATATAGACTGGTCGCAGGATCCGATTTTTATTAACCTGGTCAGGACAAACAAAGTTAAGTCCGAGGTTTTCAAAATCACCGAAGAGAAGTACAGTCAGAAATATGTCGTAATCGTTGGCGACAGGTTCAATTTTACTTTTGCCGCAGGTGAGGTTCACTATGACAAGAACTTTGAAATCTATGACTTCGGCGTCAGGCTGGAACAGGATGAGATTAACAATGCCTCGTCTATGCGCGAGGGCTTTGTCAAGCTCATTTTTGCCCAGAACGGCGCGCTTCCCGGAAAGGCCGACCTGACTGTTTTTCTGAACAAGATTTCCGCCGGGCGGGTCTTCGACTGCCATCTGTATAATTATGAGACTCTCAAATGGAACTATGTTCGGACTGTTACCGCAAGCGAGAACGGAGCCGTCACAATCAGCCTTGATTCTCTTGGCAACTATATTTTCAGGCAGAAAAACTGAATTCTGCGTTTTCACCGCTTTGTTTAATTAATATTTCGTTTTGATTTTATCTTATGATTATATAAATTTAGTTTGTATAATATATGCGCATATTTTTGAAAGGTGGGCTTCTAATGCGAAAAACAAAAATCGTGTGCACTCTCGGACCTTCAACAAATTCACCGGAAATAATACGGCAGCTTATGCTGGCCGGAATGAACGTCGCAAGATTTAATTTTTCCCACGGCGACCATGAGTCTCACAAGGCCACGTTCGACATTGTGAAGCAGTGCCGCGAGAAGCTCAGCCTTCCCGTCGCCACCATGCTGGACACCCAGGGGCCGGAAATACGTATCCGCACTTTTAAAGAAGGCAAAGCGGAATTGAAGGCCGGGGAGATTTTTACCCTGACCACGCGTGAGCTTGAAGGCAGCGGCGAGATTGTTTCAATCAGCTATAAAGATTTGCCCAAGGATGTTTCCAGCAGCTCCGCAATCCTGATTGACGACGGTTTGATTGCCCTGACGGTTGAACGCGTCACCGAAACGGATATCATCTGCAAAATCCGGAACGGCGGCGTTATCTCCAACCGCAAGAGCGTAAACGTCCCGTCGGTTCACCTTTCCATGCCTTATCTCAGCGAAAAGGACAAGGGCGATTTGCTTTTCGGCATTGAGACAGGTTTTGATTACATCGCCGCCTCTTTTGCCAGAAGCGCGGAGGATGTCTGGCAGATACGCCAGCTTCTGCGGGAAAACAAGGCCGAGCATATCAAAATCATCGCGAAAATCGAAAATTACGAGGGCGTTGAAAACATTGAGGGCATACTCAACGTGGCCGACGGTCTGATGGTCGCCCGCGGGGATTTGGGCGTCGAAGTTCCCTTCGAGGACATTCCCGCAATCCAGAAAAAGCTTATCAAGAAAACTTTCCTAAGCGGGAAGCCGGTTATCACAGCGACGCAGATGCTGGATTCCATGATAAAAAACCCGCGCCCCACAAGGGCAGAAGCCACAGACGTCGCAAACGCCATATACGACGGCACAAGCGCCATTATGCTTTCCGGAGAGACGGCGGCGGGAGCTTACCCGATAGAGGCCGTCCGCACAATGGAAAAAATCACGCTCAAAACCGAAGCGGACATAAACTACAGGAAAAAATTCTACCAGCAGTCCGAAAGCATCGACTTCCAGTCCAGCGTGACCGAGGCCATTTCTCACGCGACCTGCACAACCGCCTATGACCTTGGGGCCAAAGCCGTAATCACTGTTACAAAATCCGGGACAACCGCGCGCATGATAAGCAAATACCGCCCGTCAATGCCTATCATGGGCTGCACGCCCGTCCCGGTCGTTTACAGGCAGCTGAGCCTGACCTGGGGGGTTGTGCCCGTCATGGTTGAGAACATGACCGACAGCGAAAAGCTTTTTAAACACGCGGTCGAAATGTCCGAAAAAACAGGGGCGCTCAGAAGCGGCGATCTTGTCGTTATAACGGCCGGCCTGCCGCTCGGTTATTCCGGCACGACAAATATGCTCCGGGTATTTATAACAGGAGATATCCTCACCTCTGGAACAGGGATAGGCTCAAAAGTCGTCTGCGCAAATCTCTGCGTCGTGGACAAAATGGAGGATCTTGAAAGCGAATTCAACGATGGGGATATAATAGTGATTCCAAAAACGGGCGCGGAGCTTTTGCCTTATATGCGCCGGGCTTCCGGGGTTATCGCCGAAGAGGGCGGGCATAATTCTTATGCCGCAATAGCCGGCTCTGTCCTGGATATACCTGTTATTATCGGGGCGCACGGGGCGACGCAGGTTTTGAAGAAAAACACGACGGTGACGCTTGATTCCGGGAAGGGAATTGTTCACAACAGGGTGAAATAAAATTTTTTGCGGTTTTTCCGCCGGGGCGGGCTGCGGTTTTGTGCCGGCGGATTAAAAAATGAAAAATTTTTATTAGAAATATTAATTTTTTGGAGGGCAAAAAAACATTAAATGAAAATTGACATTTCAAAAAATAAGCTTATAATTATAATTACGGCAATTGTGCTGTTTGCCGCCGCCGCAGTGTCAGTGTTCTTTTGGCTCATATCCAAGCAGATAATTGTTGAACCCGGCGCAACTGTCCTGGCCGACGGAACAGTTATTCCTCCCGAAAAAGAAAAGGTTTTTCAGATAGTCAGTCCCCGGCCCTTTAACGAGAGACGCGCTGACCTGATAGCCGCAAAGGAAATAAATCCGAAAGCCTTCGCCTGGCTTTCCGTTCCGGGAACGAATATTGAATATCCAGTTATACTTGACCCCGAAAACGACAATTCCTACTGGCTGCAGAGAAAACTTGACGGAACAACGGTTGAGAACCAGTCTTATACAAACGCCGAAACAGTCGTCTATGCGCATTATAAAGGCGAATTTCCCGGAATTAGTCCCGGCAGCGGCGAAATCAGCAGGAATCTGACGTTTTTCGGCCACAACTGGAATAACTGCAGCATACCCTATTATATAGGGGACTCCGGCGACGGGACTTACATCATGTTCGAGCAGCTTATGTCCTTTACCGACTATGATTTTTCCAGAGGGCATCAGTATATATATCTGGCTACGGAAACCGGCGATTATGTATATCAGGTTTTTTCGTCAATGTACTGCGAACCCAGCTGGAAACCGGAATTTGACTTTAACTATTTTGATCCTTCGCCCGGCGACGCGCAGTTTGAAACGCTTCTGTCCGAAATGAAAGAAAGAAGCCTTTTTGATTTTGACGTTCCCGTTTCTTCCGGCGACAAAATTATCACGCTCTCGACCTGCACGCTCTATTACGAAGGAGCGGCCGAGCAGCGCTATGTCGTGTCGGCAAGGCTTTTGGGCAAAGGCGAAAAGGCCGACAGGCTTGCGAAAGTAGAGATCAACAGAGATTATAAAAAACCGTCTTTTGTTAAGTAAAAAAACACAGTAAAAAATGCGGAGCGCCTTTTGAGATTTCGTGCATGAAAAGACGGAAAAATCAGGAGACTTTGCGCATTAATAAATAAATTAGTTTTTTAATACATTTTTAATTGGAGGAGTTCAGATCTTATGAGATTAAATCAGCGTTTAAAAAAACTTGTCTTACTGGCCATTGCAGCGGTGACGCTGCTCACCGTTGCGGCTTCATGCAAAAAGAGCGGGGAAACCCCCGCCGATACTGACAGCCTTCCGCAAATTGATTCCTCGGCAGACACGGTCAGCGACGACCCCCGCGCCCCCGGTTCTATATCTTATGACGATATGATGAAAAAACTTGGCGACGCCAGCAAGATTAACAGCTACGCAAAAGCCTGGCTTACTATCCCGGGGACCAATATTGACTACCCGGTCATCAATGACAACGATCACAAAGAAAACAACAACTACTGGCTTAATCGCCTGCTGGACGGAACCGAGTCCCCGAATGTCTATCCCAATTATGACGAAACAGTTGTTTATACCCACGAAGAAGCTATTCTGGATGCCGATATAAATAAAATGAGCAGGAATATAACCCTTTTCGGCCACAACTGGGATAATATCAACGAACCTCTGCGCATGAACGACCCGAAAGACATTATGTTCGCCCAGCTTCCTATGTATGCGGCTGACATTGACTTTGCTCAGGAGAATCCATATGTTTATTTTTCGACCTCCGACAACGAGATGGTCTGGAAAATCTTTTGCGTTATGTACTGCGAAACAGACTGGACGCAAACTGTGGGAATCAAATACTATCTGCCGAACCCCAACGACTCTCAGATGTCGATTCTGATTTCCGAATTCCGCCAGCGCAGTATGTATGAATACAATGTCGACGTAAAGCCGTCCGACAAGATTTTGACGCTTTCAACCTGCACAAGGGTTTATCCGGGCATGGGCGACTCGCAGCGCTATGTCGTCGTTGCGCGTCTGCTTCGTCCGGATGAGAGCGACAAAGATCCCGTCAAAGTTTTTCAGGCTATAAACTATAAAGAACCGGTTGTATAAAAAATTTTTCGGAGCTTTTTGTTTTGCGTAATACAGGCAAGGAATAAATTATGGCCTTGCCTGTTCTTGTTTGCTATGTTATAATGGCAATAATAAAAATATAAACGCTTTTATAATCAAAAACGGAGGATGATAAAATATGCCATCTAAATCGGCAATTTTTACAAGATGCTTTCTGTGCCTGATTTTGACGCTCTTATTATTGGCTTCCTGCGGCCAAACAAATCCCGGCGGCGTTTCCGAAGTTCCGGAGGATTCGCAGGCGGAAGCCGCTCCGCAGAAAGAAGCTTTTGTTTTGTCGGATGAGACAAAACTCTCGTTCGCCGCCCTTGCGGAAAACAAAGAACTTCTGCTGGACAGGGAAAAGGCCGCCGAACAAGTGGCCGCCTACTATCAGGACAAACCCGAAATCGCCCCTGTTATTTTGGGAGAGGACAACGTTGACGGCAAACTGGAGCAGCCGGACTTTAGCCTGAGAATCGCCGCCGCCGCCCAGCGCAACCCGGATACCGTAGGCTGGTTCAGAATCAAAGACACAAACATGAATTACGCCGTTGTACAAGACGTAACTGACGTCAATTATTATACTGAACGCGACTACGACAAAGGCCTGCACTATGGAACGCCGCCGAACGGCCCGTATTACGATCTTTACGGCGTTATATGGCTTGGGCCTCGCGTGGCTGTCTCCTCGCGCGCGGAACTTAGCCCAAACACCGTTATGTTCGGCCACAACTGGTATAACATCTATGCGGGCTCAGTCCGCAAGGACAGCCCCAATGATATTATGCTCGGTCAGTCGGCCGCTTATATCTACCCGGAATGGGCGGAGGAACACCCTTTTATTAATTTTTCTATCAAAAACGACAATATGACCTGGGTGGTTTACGCTTCGTTTTTTACAGAGGACTCCTGGCCGAACAATTACAGCGACATTGATTTTAACTATGTAAAACCTGACCTTTCGCCGGAACAGATGGAGCGCTACGTAAAAGAAATCAACGAGCGCGCGCTGTATACCGCCGATTTTGAGCTGTCCCCGGAAGACAACGTCATGACTATTTCAACTTGTTCATGGGCGGACGGCCGCAACGACGGCACGCATCGTTTTGTCATCCTGGCAAAACTGCTGGACGAGGGCGCGCCGCTTCCCGAGGTCACATATACCGTTAATCCGAACCCGAAGCACGCAAAATAATAAACAGGCTCGCGGCTTCCCTGTATGGGCGGCGGACCGCCGTCCATACGGCATTTTATGTTTAAAACGCATACAAATTTTAAAGCAAAGGAAAAACTATGCTCCCCCTGGTGAAAACAAAGAAAATTATAAACCTGCCGCCTTTTATCCGGATTTTGTCTTATTTGCTTATGGTTTTTTCTTTGCTTTTCTGCTTTCTGGTGTATATTTTGCTTATGGTCAATCTCGGAGACACCCCGACAATGTCCGTGCCGTCCGAAAACGCTCTCCCGCCCGTTTCAAGCTCTCCCGCAAGCCCCCAGCCGCCGCAGTCAGGCCCGGGTGAGATTCCCCCGCCTGTCCAGGAGGCTTATTACGGCGAAACCGTTCTGCCAAACTCTGATCTCGCCGCAAAAATCCGTACCGCAAGCAAGGCAAACACCGATACGGTCGGCTGGCTCACCGTCCCGGGCACAGCGATAGATTATCCTGTAATGCAGTATATCGACAACGCTTATTACCTGCGGCGCAATTATATTGACAGGCGCTATAAGTTCGCCGGGTCGATTTTCGCCGACTACCGCGACGTCGGCACAAACCGCAACGACCTGTCCAGAAATTATGTAATTTATGGACACAACCTGACCATGAGCGACGACAAGCTTGACGGCGAAATGTTCGCCGAGCTTCTGCGCTTCCGGGACTATGACTTTGCCCGGCAGAGCCAGTATATATATTACTCAACCCTCCAGGACACAATGATCTGGCAGGTTTTTGCCGTTTTTTACACAGATACCAATTATTATTATATAAACGTCAGCCCCGGCTCCGACGCGGAATTTATGGACCTGGTGAACGAGGCGAAGCAGCGCAGCGAGTTTATCTATGACGCGGATATAACGGCCGGCGACAAAATTCTGACGCTCTCCACATGCACCTACAGATACAATACAAAAGCCGAGCAGCGCTTTGTCGTGATGGCGCGCCTTGTGCCAGACAACACAGCCGAAGCAAAAGAAGTCTTGATAAACCCCCGGCCAAAACCCCCGAATTTCGATGAAAACTAATAAAACCGTTTGTTTTCAGACGGTTTTTTTATTTTTACGCGATTTGTGAAAAATCACTATATTTTTTAAAAATTCGTGGTATAATATGAGCAAGCTACTGCGTTTTACTAAACTTGCACCCGAGGGGGCGCGGAAAATTGCCCGGCAAAAAACTGTTTTCCCTTAAAAAAAGGCTGATAAGCATTATGCTTATATGCTGGATTCTCCCTCTGCTGCTTAATACTGCCATCATCAGCTTTATCGTCGTTCATAATATAGATTTGCAGACCATACAGGCCGCAAGCGGCACAACTTTTTCGTCCGCGCGCGTCTGTACGACCAGAATAAACGCCGCCGCTTCCGCCTCGCGCCTGGCGACATATTATGAGACGATCGCCAAGGCGTACCGTTCCTACAAAAGCGATTATCTCGGTTTCCGCCAGTCAGTGCGGACTTTTCTGGAGCAAAGCTACAGGTTTGACGAAAAATTTAAAACGACTTCGCTTTATTTTTACGGCGAACAGCCTCTGGAGGACGATTTTTATATTTTCAACGAGTCGCTTTCGCAGGACAAAACTCTGGGAGAAGCTTACGACCTGTATAAAAAAACCGATTTGGACAAGATTGTTTCGCATGCCAGAAATCTTGACACAAAAATCGGCTTTCAGAACAGCGAAGACCGCATCTACATGTACAGAAATCTTTTTCTTTCCACGCCTTCCGCCGCTTCTTCGCCAGACGCTATTTTGATAATGCAGCTCAACACTTCGCTTTGGTTTGACTCAATGAAAAACACCCCCTGGGGCAGACATACCTGCCTTTTGCTCGACAACCAGCCTATAAAATCAGAAGAAATTGATTTCGACGCGCTGTATGTGCTGGAGCGCTTCAAGGCCGAAAACGGCCAGAGCTACGGGTCTATCAAAGCGGAGGGCCAGAATTTTCTTGTGGGCGAAATTGAGGAAGCCGACTATACTTTTGCTTATGTAGTCCAGGTGGATAATTCCGTTCTGATGGAGAGCGTCGGCGACCTCCAGTACGGGATTTTTATCATTTCACTGCTGGTTATACCCTTTCTGATTTTTGCTTTAAGTTTTTTCACAAAGTCTATATCTCACCCCGTCAAAAAACTGGTCGAAGGCTCCGATAAAATCAAAAACGGCGAGTTCGGGCTGGCGCTGGAGGACAAGTTCCAGAGCGTGGAGTTCAAAAACCTTGCCGATTCGTTTAACGCAATGTCGGCGCAGCTCCGCAACCAGTTTGACAAAATATACAGGGAAGAGCTTGATCTGCGCGACGCAAAAATAATGGCGCTCCAGTCGCAGATAAACCCGCATTTTCTTGGCAACACGCTGGAGATTATCAACTGGGAAGCCCGCCTTGGCGACAGCGCCCGCGTTTCCCGTATGCTGGAGGCGCTTTCGGTCATGCTCGGCGCGGCAATGGACAGAAAAAGCCAGCCACTTGTCCCTCTCTCCGAAGAAATGATGTATGTCGACGCTTATCTATATATTATAGGGGAGCGCTTCGGCCCGCGGCTTTCCGTCAAAAAAGAGCTTGACCAGTCGCTGCTTGGTTTGACTGTCCCGCGGCTTATTCTCCAGCCTATTATAGAAAACGCTGTGGAGCACGGCGTTTCCTCCCGCAGTCATGGGGAAATTATTATCCGGGCGTACCGCAGGGACGCGCTTCTCCTGCTCGAAATAGAAAACAGCGGCGCGCTCAGCGACAGCGACAAAAAACGCATCGACGACATTATTTCATCAGAGGCGGATATTTCCGGAGAAGGCTCTTTGAGGCTGGGAATAAAAAATACCAGCGAAAGGCTGAAAATTATTTACGGCGCGAAGGCCGGCCTGTCTATCGAGCCCGCCAGCCCTGAAGCCACTCTCTCAAGGCTTATTATACCTATTGAGTATATCAAGAACAAGCTATAAAATATAAAATAGTCTGGAGGTGTGCGACTTTGAAAAAACTGCTGACAGTACCCCTCGCAATTATTATATTGACGGCTCTGATTTCCTGCTCCGGTCCCGTCCCGTCCGGGCCGTCCGGTTTTTCTCAGAATGACGAATATTCGCAAAGTTCCGCAGTCACGCTTGTCGTTTCCAGCACCTTTGCGGGGAACGACGGCAACGCGGGCACGTTTCAGCAGGCGCTTTACGAGTGGACGCAGGAGACGGGAAACTCTGTCATTGACCGCTCCGCCACTGCCGACGAAAACTCTAAAGACCGGATACGCCTGGACTTTGCCGCGGGTTCCGAGCCGGATGTGCTGTTTTTTTTCACTGGGCAGGACGCGGATACTTTTATCGACAAAGTCGTCCCCGTGGCGGAAATCCGCACGGTTTTCCCCAATTATGCCGGCAACATGGACGAAAGCCTTGTCCCGCGGGCGACAAACGGGGAATGGTATGCCGTGCCCGCAAACGGCTATTGGGAAAATCTGTTTGTCAATAAATATGTTCTGGAGAAATCCGGCGTTGAACTTCCCGGAACCGACTATTCGTGGACGCAGTTCCTGCTGGACTGCGCGGCGATTAAAGCCGCCGGATTCGTGCCCATTGCGGCCAGCTTTGAAGATGTGCCCCATTATTGGTGGGAGCTTTCGGTGTTTAACAACGGCTCTCCGGACACGCATCTGGAGCTGCCTTCTTCCGAGCCGAACGAGGTAAACGCGGCCTGGATTGAGGGCATGAACGATATAAAGTACCTGTATGATCAAGGATTTTTTCCCGAAAACGCCCTTTCGGGGCGGGACAGCCTGACGCAGGAGCTGTTTTATAATAACAGCGCCGCCTTTATGCTGGACGGTTCGTGGCGCGTCAACACCATTAAGCAAAAATGCCAGGGGGATACGGGTACGGCGGATCTGTCTAATTTTACTATTGTGAATTTTCCTTCAAAAGGCAAAAACAGGAAGGCGACGGATATGATTGCGGGCTTTTCCTCCGGATGGTATATAAGCCGGAAAGCTTGGAACAATACTGAAAAAATGACAGTCTGCGTAGATTTTGTAGAATTCATGACTTCTGACCGTATGGTGCTCATGTTTTCCGGCACAGGTTCGTCGGCGCTGAAAAAACAGTCTGCGATTGAGCTGTCCGGGCTGGATTCTTTAGACAGAGACATTGTGAAAATGCTGTCATCAGCTTCCAGCCTGACTCCGAACGTACAGGACAGCATTCCCAACAACGCGCGGAACTATATGTTCAGGAATATGCCCAAGATGATGGACGGCTATATTTCCCCGGAAGAGCTTGTTTCCGCTTTTATTTCCAGCATGGAGCAGCAATAGGCGGCGCAGCAGCGCTCAAACGGAGTTGTTAAATCATATGTTCTATAAAAAAATCGCAAATGCAGTCGACGTTTTCTCTTTCGAGATATTCCGGCCCCGCCCCGGCGTGGTAAACGCCTTTCATGATATGCAGCTTTAATTTGCCGTCAGCTATCCCGGCGTCTTTAAGCTTCTCATAAAACGAAATTGACTGCCGGACATTAACCGCGGGGTCAAGATCGCCGTGCTGAATATAAAACGCGGGAGGATTGACTGCGGAGGAAATCCGGCTGTCCGCGCTGGCTTCCAGCAATTGCCGGGCGCGTTCCCTGCCGCGCGCTTTTATATAGCCGTTCCGGGCGATTAAATAATACAGCACAAGTTTATACAGCGGATTGGCGGGCTGTTTTATAAAAGTGTTGAAATTAATCAGCCCGCAGAGATCCGCAACGGCGTTCACATGATAATCGCGCTTGCCGCCTGCTGTCGCGCCGCCGTCCAGCCCGGCGCAGGCCACAAGGTTTCCGCCCGCCGATGTGCCGTATAAAAAGAAATTGCCGGAGTCCAGATTTAGCTCGGCGGCATTTCCGCGCAGGTACGCGACGGCGTCTTTTACGTCCTCCACGGCGGCGGGATAGGGGTCTTTCGGCGCAAGACGGTAGTTTACCGAGGCCAGCGCGAAGCCTCTGTCCAGTGTGAAAAATCCGGGGTACAGGTGGAAGTCGCGCTTGTCGCAGTGGGTAAATCCGCCGCCGTGCACAAGAATTACCAGCGGGTATTTTTCTTTTGTCTCTTTTGGATAATACAAGTCCAGCGTCTGCAGCGGGTCTGTTCCATAGGGCAGATCCAGTTTTTTGTTTTTAATCCATTCTGTCCGGGGCATGGGTACTTTTGGGGTCATGTCAATCCGTTCCGGAACAAAGTTTGTGTCGCGTATTGTAGTTTTTGCTTTTTTCTTCATGATAAAATCCTCCTGTTTGCTGATATAAATTAATATAAATATTTTAATATCGGCCCGAAAATAAATATATCAAAAATCCAATCTTGCTATCAAAATTTTACGCACTTTTTATTTTATGATATTTATATAAATATTATATTTTTGATATATTGTTTTTGTGGCTTTTGTTATGATAAAAATCATAAAGCGCGCGCCGGTTTTTTTGAAAATATCAAATTAATTATGGAGGTAATCGCTATGGGCAAAACAAAAACGGGCATTCAGGAGGGCTTTCGCACCTCGGGCAGGGAGCGCTGGGCTTTTGCCCTGTTTATGTCCGGCCAGACAATGTTTAACCAGCTGTTCAACGCCTTCGGGCAGAAATTTATGACCGATATGGGCATAGCCGCCGTGGTGGTGGGCATTATCATCACCAGCGTGCGCATTTTTGACGCAATTAACGACCCGATTTTTGGGGGAATTATCGACAGAGCGCACCTGAAAGGCGGGAAATTCATCCCCTGGCTCAAGCTTTCGGCATTTTTGCTGCCGCTGTGTACTATTGGAATGTACTTCATGCCCGCTTCTCTGAACATTGGTTCTAAAATCGCGTGGGCTGCGGTTTTTTCAACTTTGTTCAGCGTCGCGTATACTATCTGCGACGTGCCTATTTTCTCCATGCTTACCGCCGTCACCGACAACAGCCAGGAGCGGGTACAGATTATTTCTTTTAATTCTATTATTGCCGCCTTTGCCATGCTGATCGCTTTGGTTGGCATTCCGGCGCTTTACCCCAAGATAGGCTGGAACTTTACTTCGCTGTTCGTCATTGCGCTGGCTTTCCCGCTTATGCTGGCGATCGGCAGGCACGGCAGGGAGCGTTATGTCAACAAAGATCCGGAAAAAGTTACTATTAAAGCTATGTTTAATTATGTCAAAATCAACCCCCATATGCGAACTTATTTTATCGGGCTGCTGATTTTCTTTTCAACCAGCACGACGGGGCAGGCGGCGGTTTATTTTGCTGATTATAATCTGGGCAACCCGGCTATGCAGGGGCAAATCACACTTGCCATGTTCGTTCCGGCCCTGATTTTTGTGATTATCCTGCCTATGCTTACGCGGCATATTGACAAATTTAAAATCTTTATGTTCTGTCTTTTCGGGCAGGTTTTTATAAGCATAGTCAGCTTTTTTGTCGGCTACGGCAACATCGCGCTGTTTACGGCTTTGATGGCAGTGCGCGGCATATTCTGGGGCGGCAACACCATGATGATGAACATGTTTAACCCCGATTTTATTGAGTTCGGCGAGTACAAAACCGGCAAGCGACTTCAGGGCACAATGAACTCTCTCCAGACTTTTATATATAAGCTGTTCACGGCGATTGCCGGCGGCTTTGTGATGTTTATCCTCAGTTGGGCGGGCTTCCGGGAAGGCGGCGGAATTGCCCAGCCTCAGCTTACCCTTGACTCTATATGGTTTTTAGTTTCGCTTATGCCGGCTGTCGGCGGGCTTGTCTCCCTTGTGTTTTTCCTGCGCTACAGGCTGCGCGACAGGGACGTGCAGCTCATGGCGAAAGTGAATTCGGGCGAACTGGCGCGCGAGGAGGCCGAAGCGAAACTTTCGAGGAATTATTGACTGCGAATCATCGTCTGACCTCTGCGAACGCCAACCACCCCGTCCTTTGGGCACCCCTCCACAGGAGGGGAATTGTAGCCCGTCCTGTTGTTTATAGATTTTACCCCACGCCGCGAATTGCGTTTGATGCTATATCGGGGAATTTTGCAGGTGTATGGCTTGCAGCTTTACCGTGTGGCATGGGGTACAGGTTTTGCATAGCGCACTAAGTTACAATTCCCCTCCTGTGGAGGGGTGCCCAAAGGGCGGGGTGGTTGGCGTTCGCAAAATTTTAACAGGCGATTTGCAGTATTGATTTTGCGCACCGCAGAATAAGAAATTTTTAGTGAAAGGGGTTGTCACTCAAATGAAAAAAGATATAAAGTTTATAACCCGCGCCGACGACGCGGGAAGCTCCCACGCGGCGAATTTTGCAATCAAAAACGTAGTAACCAAAGGCGGGTTCATCAAAAACGTCTCCGTCATGGCCTGCTGCAAATATGTCGACGAAGCCGCCGAATTGCTGAAAGACGTGAAAGGAATTGAGTTCGGACTGCACGGCACCCTTAATTCCGAATGGGATAAAGTCAAATGGGGTCCGGTCTCATCTCTTCCCGGGGATTGCGGACTGCTTGACGAGAACGGCTGTTTTCTTGCCAATCCAAGAGAATTTCTGCGCACAAAGCCGGACATTTCGCTCATCCTGAAAGAATACGGCGCACAGCTTGACCGGGCCGCCAGAGCGGGATTTAACATCACGTATTTCGATTCGCACATGATGCCGGAAATGGCAATTGACGGCCTTTCGGAAGCGGCGGGCGAATGGTGCGTCCAAAAAGGGCTTATCGACCACGCGTATTATTACGAGCTTCCCCCCGGCCTTCTTGACCCAAAGATAAGCATATTAAAAAAGCTTAGAGATTTAAAGCCGGGGCAGTATTTTTTCCTCACTCACCCTGCGCTTTACGGCGAGGAGATGCTGGCTGCCGGCAACAGCGCCGAAAGCGGCGAACGCGTCGCAAAAGGCCGCTCCGGGGAAGCGGCGATGTTTTCAAGAAAAATCACGACCCGGATAATGAGCTTTTACGGCATAACGCCGATACGCTATGACCAAGCCATACCGGGAAAACGCAAATCCCCGGAGGATTTGCGCAGAATACTGGGAGTAAAGCTTTAGCAAAGGGGGTTGTCTTAGATGAAAAAACCGTTTAGAATAAAAAAAATCGCCGATAAAACATGGTCGATAGAAATCAAAACCGCATATTTTCAGGGGCTTGTATATCTGCTGGAGGGCGGCGAAAAAGCGCTTCTGATTGATTCCGCGGTAAATATACCGGGGCTTCGCGAACTTGTTTCAGGGCTTAGCAAAAAGCCAATAGAGCTTGCAATAACTCACGGTCATCTTGACCATATTGGGAGCGCGCACCAGTTTGGCCGGGCTTATGTCAGCGAGGCCGACAGCGAAGTTCTGCAAAGGCACACCGATCCCGCGTTTGTCAAGGCGATGATTGCTGACGAGTTCCCGCCAATCATGCAAAAAATTTTTGCTAAAATTATAAAAGAAATGACCGCGCCGCTCCCTCCGACCGAATGGCTGCCGCTCCCGGAAAGCTTCGAGCTTGGCGGGCGCAAAATAGAAGTGATAAAAACGCCGGGCCACACTCCGGGAAGCGTCTGTTTCCTGGACAGGGGGAACAGGCTGCTGTTTTCGGGCGACACCGTGTGCGACTGGGGCGTTCTGCTTCACTTCCCGGAAGGCCGGCCGCCGGCGGTTTTTCTGGATTCCCTGCGAAAATTAAAGGCGCTGGAAAGCGAATATGATTTTATATATCCCGGCCACCACGGGGCGCCCTCCGGACAGGGCGTCGCCGACCGGTATATCGCCTGCGCGGAAGGGATAATCAACGGCGGGATCAAACCTAAATCAGACAAGTCCAAGTTAGTTGCAAGATATAAAGACATACGCATAACATTGCCCAAAAGGTGGACGGCAAATGACAGATAAACAGACAAATAATCAGTGGTGGAAAAGCGCCGCCGTCTACCAGATATACCCGAAAAGCTTCTGCGATTCAAACGGCGACGGCATCGGCGACATTCCCGGAATTATATCAAAGCTGGATTACCTGAAAAATCTGGGTATAGACGTTCTGTGGCTTTCCCCGGTTTATAAAAGCCCCGGTTTTGACGGCGGCTATGATATAAGCGACTATCTTAATATAGATCCTGCTTTCGGCTCTATGGGGGATTTCCGGCGCCTGCTGGAAGAGGTTCACTCCCGCGGGGCAAAGCTTATTATGGACTTGGTGGTCAATCACTCCTCAAACGAACATCCGTGGTTTATAGAAAGCTGTAAAAGCAAGGACAGCCCATATAGAGACTATTATATCTGGCGCGACGGCAAAAACGGCGGCCCGCCCAACAACTGGACAGACTTTTTCAGCGGCGCCTCCTGCTGGGAATACAGCGAAACGACAGGTCAATATAATCTGCACCTTTTCTCAAAGCGGCAGCCCGACTTGAACTGGGACAATCCCGCGCTCCGGCGGGAGATTTACTCCATGATGCGCCAATGGCTTGATATGGGCGTCGACGGTTTCCGCATGGACGTTATCAGCTATATTTCAAAGCCGGAAGGACTTCCGGATGTGCGTGAGGGTCAGAGCGTTTCCGGCCTTTGCGCAAACGGCCCCCACGTGCATGAATATCTCCGGGAAATGCGCCGCGAGGTTCTTGATAAATACGACTGCATGACGGTGGGCGAAACCGCCGGCGTCACTGTGGAAGAAGCGAAAAAATACGCCAGTCTCAGCGGCGATGAGCTGAACATGGTCTTTCACTTCGAGGCGAACGATCTTGACGGCGGGGAGAACTACAAATGGAACAAAAACAAAATCGAGCTGCCCGGCCTGAAACAGGTTTACACAAAATGGCAGAAAGAGCTTTCCGGCAAAGCCTGGAACAGCCTGTATCTCTCAAATCACGACCAGCCCCGGAGCGTCTCCCGCCTTGGCAGCGAGCTTGAAGAATACCGCGAACGCTCGCAGAAACTGCTTGCGACATGCGCTTATCTTATGCAGGGCACGCCCTTTATCTATCAGGGCGAGGAACTGGCGATGACGAGCCGCCGCTTTGCTTCCCCCGATGAACTGCGCGACATCGAGGGGATAAACGCCTATAAAAGCCTGATAAAAGACGGCCTTTCCCAAAGCGAGGCAATGGAAATCGTCAGTCTGCGCGGCCGCGACAGCGCCCGAACGCCCATGCAGTGGTCGGGGGAACCCGGGGCGGGATTTACTTCCGGCGTTCCCTGGCTGAAAATCAACGGGAACTACGCCAAGATCAACGCCGCGGAACAAGTCGCAAGGCCGGATTCGGTTTATAATTATTACAGGCGGCTTATCGCCCTGCGCAAATCCGACCCGGTTTTCACCGACGGCGAATATGTCCCAATATTTGAGGAGCGCGGGGATGTTTTCGCTTATCTGCGCGTTTGCGGCGGCAAAAGCATAGCGGTTCTTGGAAATTACTCGGCGAAGCAGGTTTCCGCCGTCGTTAGCAATATTTCCGCGGAAATCATGCCCAGAGCGCTGATTGGCAATATTAAAAGCTCCGTTTATCTGACAACCGGTATTTTACAGCCGTACGAAGCAATCGTTCTGGAAATAAACGCCTAATCTTTGCGCTCTTTCAGATATATTTCCACGGCTTCGTCAAGAATTTTAAAAAGCGCGTTCTTGGCCTCCGGGCTTATGCCTTCTGATTTTCTGGCAAGCGACACAAATTCCGGGGGCATGTCGCTGTAGCCGCATTTTATCATCAGAGTTTCTTTGTCAACTCCCAAAGCCGCCGCCAGCTTGACCAGCGTCCGGGGATCCGGCGCGACCAGATCCGCTTCTATGCGGCTGACTGTCGAATTTGTAAGGTCTGTCCTCAGCGCAAGCGCGCGCTGGCTCAGGCCTTTTTCGTTTCTCAGGCTTTCCAGATATTTCCCAAAGCTTATCTCATACATTTGAGAACTCCCCTTTTTATCTGATTTTAGCACAGCTGTTTTTTTTGTGCAACATTTTGATTGAAATTTTTATTTTGCGTCTTGCATTCAAGCCATAAAAATGCTATAATTAAATTGTTCCACAAATGCAACACAAGGAGGGATTTGATAAACACAGCGCTGATTATAGAAATAGCGGCGGGGCTGCTTACGATAATTGGCACGATTGCCGCCAACTTTATACAAAACAGCCGCAGGGACGAAATCCAGGACGAAAGATTAAAACACATTGAGCAAATGGTTCTGGAAAAAATCGACAACCTGCGTACAAAAGTAGAAAAGCACAACGAGCTTGTGGAGCGCATGTACAAGGCCGAGGGAGCCATCGTCGAAAACGCAATGCGCATAAAAGCAATTGAAAAACAATCACCCAATCGAAAGGAAGCGTGAAAAATTAACAAAAACGAAATAGCGGAACTTATAATAGAAATTTTGGCGCTCGCCATTGCCGCGCTGGTCAGCCGGTATATCATCCCATGGCTGAAAAGCAATCTGACGGCTCAGCAGGCCGAAACGCTGGTCAGCGCGGCGGAACAGATTTTCGGCTCCTCAGTGGGAAAGGCGAAAAGCGACTATGTTGCCGCGCAGCTTGCCGAAAGCGGGGTAAAAATCACCCCGGCGCTGGAATCGCAGATAGAAGCCGCCGTTTTAAACCTGCCGCAGCCGCAGTCCGGGCTGACCGCCGCGCAGGGCGAATTTATCGCAAAGCTTGCCCCGGCGGCGCAGGCGGAGTGGCGGAGGGGAAAGATACTGCCCTCGCTTACAATCGCTCAGGCCATTCTTGAATCGGGCTGGGGAAAGTCCGGCCTGGCTCAAAAAGCGAACAACCTGTTCGGCATAAAAACCGGGAGCAACTGGCAGGGAAAAACCATCAATTCCAAAACCTGGGAAATCATTGACGGCAGGCGCGTTGACTGCATCGGGGAATTCCGCGTCTATGAAAGCTGGGCGGATTCGGTCCGGGATCACACCGATTTTCTTGCGGGCCTTTCCAGATACAAAAAAGTGGTCGGGGAAACAAGCTACAAGAATGCGTGTCAGGCCGTCCACGAGGCGGGATACGCGACGGCGACGGATTACTCGGCGGCCCTTATAAAGCTGATTGAGCGTTACGGCCTGAACCAGTATGACGGAGTGGGCGGCGAGAGGATTTACACAGTGCGGACCGGGGACAGCTTTTGGAAAATTGCGCAGGAACAGCTTGGCGGCGGCGAACGCTATGCGGAGCTGGCGGCGTTCAACGGGCTTGACCCGGAAAGCGTCATCGTGCCGGGACAGACGCTCAGAATACCAGAATAATCATAAGGCCGGGAGCTTTTCCCGGCCTTATTCCTGATTTTAATTTCCAGTCAGGTAAAGACAAAAATTACAAATTTTATATTTTCAGGAATATTATTAATCAGGAAAAAATATAAATTAATAAAAAATAAAAAATTATAATAATAAAAAACCTTGCTACTTTTACAAGATAATTGTAAAATATAAGCGAAAGGTTTTTTTGTTTGGAGCTGATTTTTCTGTCTTTACAAATATTTAGATTTATGCCGATATTTTTTTGTCTTGCACTTGTTTTAGCGCTGTTTTCCTGCGCAAAAGCAGATATTCCCCAGGAATCGTCTTATTTCGTGAACGAAGATTCGTTCCCAAAGGAAAGCCCGGCGGTTTTGCCGCAAGCCCCCGCCCAAAATCTGTTTGATTTCAAAGCTGTATGGATTTCTTATCTTGAGTACGAGACTCTCCTGAAAGGCAAGGACGAAGACGGCGCCCGCGCCGCCATTGACGAAGCTTTTGCGGAAATAAAAGCCCTGGGGCTGAACGCCGTGATTGTTCATGTCCGGCCTTTCTCGGACGCTTTGTACAGGTCGGAGCTGTTCCCATGGTCGCATGTACTTACGGGCGCTCAGGGCGCAGACCCCGGCTATGACCCGCTTGAACTGATGGCGGAGGCTGCGGAAAGGCATTCGCTGGAGATTCACGCGTGGATAAACCCCTACAGGATTAAAATATATGACCGTCCTCCCGCGCTTGTTTCCGGGACAGTCGTTTCGGAATGGTCGGAAGAGAACGACGGTAAAATATGGTCGGATAATGACGGAATTTACTTCAATCCTTCCCGGCAGGAAGTGCGCGACCTGATAAGCGGCGGCGTCAAAGAAATCATCTCTAATTATGATGTGGACGGCATACAGTTTGACGATTATTTTTATCCCCCAAACGCGTCAGACTTTGACGGCCAGGATTATCAGGACTATCAGAACAGCGGCGGCTCTCTTTCTCTTGAGGACTGGCGGATAGAGAACATAAACGCGCTTATCCGGGAGGTTTACGCGGCGGTCAAGGCTGAAAATCCGGCTCTTGTTTTCGGAATAAGCCCGCAGGGCGCCATCGAAAGCAATTACGCCCATCAATACGCCGACGTTATCACTTGGATCAAAAAGCCTGGCTATATTGATTATATCATGCCGCAGGTATATTACGGCTTTAAAAACGAATCGCACCCTTTTGAGAAGACTGTTGCGCAGTGGAGGGAACTGACAGCCGGAAGTCCCGTCAGGCTTTATATCGGGCTTGCGGCGTATAAAATCGCTCTGGAGGACGATTGGGCGGGCAGCGGTTCAACTGAATGGCTGGACTATGGAAATATTATAGCCCGGCAGATTGAAGAGGCGCAGGCGCAAGGCGCGCAGGGTTTTGCGCTTTACCGTTATGATTCTGTTTTCAAGCCCGAAGAAGAGGTGCGTGAGGCAGTTACGCAGGAAATCGCATCAATGCTCATGGGATAGCAGGGGCGAGTTGCGTTCGCCCGCTCCGCAGATAACCTGAAAAAAAGCTTTGTGCGGGGAGATCAAAAATACAAAATCAAAAACAAAGTCTCAGGATGTTCTAAACCAGAACGGAGGAAACAGCATGTCAAATAACACAGGAAACAGAAGCAACGGAAAATTGGTCATAACACTGATTTCTGTCGCCGTTTTTCTGCTGGCAAGCGGGCTGACGATTGCAATCGCGATTTCCGGCAAACTTTTGCCTGACAAAAACAAGAACAACAGTTCCGGCGGCGGTTTTTCTTCATCGCCGTCAGATTCCGGAAGCCTGCCCAATCCCGGCGGCGCGGGCAATTCCAGCTATGAAAGCGTTGACGATTTTATCCCGGTTTTCCCGGGCGGCGACGAAAACTCGCAGGACACAAGCGCCAAGGATCCGGAGGGACTTAATCCCGGAGACGTGGCGGGAGAAAATTCCGCCGAAACCGCTTCGCAGGTGGCCGTTCCGCCGCTTGGCGCGGGGGACAAGCCTTCTGTCATGAGGGCTTCGCTCTGGATCCCCGGCGAAAATTTTCTGCTCAACCCCGACCAGGAAACGGTCGGAGACGTATATGGCCAGATTGATAAACTGTTTGAAGACACAAAGCTGCTTTCTTTTAATACTGTGATAGTCGGGTTAAATCTCGACGGTCGGGTTATATATAACTCCGGGCAGTTCGCCGGCGTTCACAGCGAGGATTATTTCAGATATATTATTCAAAAGGCCGAAGAAAATAAGCTTTACGTTTATGCCCTTTATGAACCTCTTGCCCCTGCGCCGGACGGCTCCGAGACGGACGGAAGTCTTGCGGCAAAGCTGCAGACTTTCACCGGCGCCTCTATGGACGCGCTCAGGAGCGAAGCCGAGGATTTCGCCTCCGCATACGAACCCAGCGGCTTTATTATCACAGGCTACGACAACCCGGTGAACGGCGGCAGCTACGGCAGCTACAGCGCGTTCGGGATGTCCATGGGCTTTGAAAATTACCTGCGCTCCTGCTCCGAGACGGCGGTCAGGGCCATTTCGGACACTTTGCGCGCTGTCCGGCCAAAGTTCGATATCGGGCTGCTGACCGCCCCGGTTTGGGCGAACAAAGCCCAAAACCCATCCGGGAGCGATACAGAAAGCGACTATCAGCAGCTTTATGACGGCTTTGCCGACACAAGAGCCTTTATTGATAAAGGCTATGTGGATTTTATATTTGTACAGGACGCGCAAACTCTGCAAAGCGCGGAGGACGACGGGGACAATTTCACCGCCGCCGCAAACTGGTGGGATGCCCTTGCTTCTCAGTATGACCTGCCGCTTTATTTTGCCCTTGACTCGGAAAACACTGACGCCGCCCTTGCCAGCCGCGTTTTCAGCTTGAGCCGGCTCCCTGCGTACAAAGGGAGCGCCTTCACCTCTATAGAAAGTTTGGCGGCCAACACTGACGGCACGACGGCAAGTATTGTCGCCGCGCTGAAAGGCAGTGCGGCGGAGCTTCCCTCCCCGCCCGCCGAAAGCGGAGGCGGAGCTTCCTCCTCCTCATCATCATATGCCAGCTCAACCGGCTCAAACAGTTCAAAGGTCACGCAAAGCGCACCGCCGGTTTCGCGCCCCGCCGCTTCTTCTTCTGTTGCTTCTTCTTCGGCGGCGGCTTCTTCCCCGGTTTCCTCTGCGGCTTCTTCCTCGGAGAGCTTTCCCGCCTTTAAAATACTGTGGCCGCCGAATGCGGATTATACCACTGACACGCAGGAGATGACAATAACAGGTCAGGCCGACCCTGCCCAAAAGCTCTATCTTGGGGGCGAAGAAATAGCGGTTGACTCTTACGGCGATTTTTCTTACGAAGTTCTGCTGAGCATAGGACAGAATTCTTTTATTTTCAGGCAAGGCGAGAAATCCCTGACTGTCAGCGTTTTCCGTCAGATTTATTTGATCAGCGCCGTTTCACACGCCGCGGGCGCAACTTTTGCCTATGACGGCGAAAGCGTCGTAACCGTTTGGGCGGACGTTCATAATCTCTGCTCGGCCGCCGCGGTTTCTTTCAGCGGTAAAGTATACAGCCTTACGCCTGCCGACGACCCGCCGTCAAAGGACGGTTATATGCGCATGGCGGCAAAGCTTAAGCTTCCCGCCTCGAAAGATCAGCCGGTCAGCCTTGGGCTGCTTACGTTCATGGCCAAGATGGGCGACGGCGAAGAAAGGGTTGAGGGTTCGGAGATAGTCCTCAACAAAAAATCCGCCGCCGGGGAGGAAGGCGACGATACGGGCAGTCCCGCCGAAAATCCCTCGCAGGAATTCTTAGACGCATCATCCGACGAGAACTCTTCGCAGGAGGTTTCCAGTCAAGAAGAAAGACCCGGTGAGGGCGCTTCGCCGGTGAAAGCGGCGGGCAATCCGGTGAGGATTACCAAAAAATACGCCGAAACTTTCCCCGCCAACATAGTGAACGACAATTCAAGCCCGAACCTTTTCCCCCTGCCTGCGGGCGCTCTGGACCGCATCGTATCAAGTAAACTTACTTTCTATGTAGAAGCAAAAAATAAAACCATGGAGTATTACATACTCGCGAGCGGGAACAGGGTTTACGCCGAGGATCTGACAATCCTGAACGGCGTGACGCAATATACAAATATTGTAAAATCGCTCTCTATAAGCAACGACGGGTATTATACTTATGTAAAGTTTGATAATACTTCTCCGGTTTCGTATAAAATGTCGGTCAGCGGCAGCACGATAAGCGTTGAACTGCTTGACACTGTCTCGGTTTGCGGCTCTTTGAGCGGGCTGAACAAAAACCCGCTGTTTTCCTCGGCTGTGTGGTCGGGAAGCACTCTTAATCTTACGCTTAAATCAGTTCTGCTCGGCGTCACGCCGTCTTACAACGGCAGCCAGCTTGTGCTGAAATTCCTGAACCCAGTCCCGCCCAGCCGCGCGACCGTCGTGCTTGACCCCGGGCATTCCGATTCCGACCCCGGGAGCGAAAATTCGCCCAAAGACGAGAGGGTCATGAACAGGGAACTTGCCGCGATTGTCAAATCAAAGCTGGAATCAAAAGGCGTGACTGTCAAAGTAATTCCCACGCCGGCAAAAATTTCTCTGCAGGACCGCGTGGATTTTGCCGACAACGCTTATGCGGATCTTTTTGTCAGCATACACCACAACTCGAACCCGTCCTCCAGCCACACAGGAACAGAAGTATTTTACTTCAACCGGCAGTCGAAGGCGCTTGCGACGGTGCTGTCCATGAATGTCAGCGACGCTTTGAGCACCAAAAACAGGGGCGCGAAGTTTCAGTATTATTATGTCACGCGTCACCAGCTCTTCCCCGCCGCGCTTGTGGAATGCGGCTTTATGACCAACCCGGCCGAATATGCAAAAATGCTCAGCGACCCGTATAAAAACGCAATGGCGCAGGGGATTGCGGACGGGATTGTTTCTTATCTCAACAGCAATTACGTTTCTTCCCCGACAGGAACGGATCAGGCGTGGTAAGGCGCGCAAACACAGGGAGTGGGGGAGATCGTTTCCGGTCCCCCACTCCCTCCGCATTTATTTGACCGCGAACACCCCCGAAAGTTCTTCTGAAAAATCATAGCTTGCGGAATAGCCCTTATAAGTCACAGTGACAATTTTGTCAAGAACGTACCCGTCAACCAGGTTGTTGACAATCAGACCATAGCCGTCCGGAATATTTGTTTCTGCATAGAGCGTCTCTCCGGGTTCGTATTGCATACTTGCTTTGTTATATTCCACAGACTGAACTTTGATTGCCGAGCCTACAAAGCGCGGGATGACGATAAAGTAAGGCTTTTCGGTCTCGACGGGCTGAACCCGTTCCGGCCACGGATCGGGAAGAGCGTTTACTTCCATCCACTTCATCCGGGAACCGTCGCCATAGCTTTTGACGCCCATTAGCGCCTCTGCGGGCATTTCCTCAAAACCTGGCACTGTTAAAATAGCGGTATTGATTTCCGCTTCTGGGAATGGGTTTTCATCCGGTTTGGAAGGGTTTTCAGGCTCCCGGGAAGACAGCGCCTCCGAAGACGCTTCCGGGCTTGCTGTAAAAGCGTCCGCTATGCTTTTTGTGTAAGAGCAGCCGCAAAGCGCAACTGCGGCGGCTGCCAGGGCGCAAAGCAATTTTTTCATTTATATAAACCTCCAAATTTGCTTTTTCTCTGCTATAATTATATATTAACCTTTTGCTAAAATAAAGCAAAAGCAACAAGTTTACAATTTTTTAATTGTATTTATAGGCTTTCTAGTGTAATCTTTATATGCTTTTATAAAATGACAAATTATCCCCGGCTTTTTAAAAATATATTATAATAGTTACGAAAATAAATTTTTAAAAATTTCGCTCTTTGTTTTTATGTGCGTCGCGGACAGGTGGTATAATATGTTCGGGTATATCAAAATATATAAACCGGAAATGAAAATTTCGGAATACGAACTGTATTCCTCGGTTTACTGCGGGATGTGCCGCCAGCTTGGGCGCGCTTTCGGCGCTTTTGCAAAGCTTACGCTTAACTATGACTTCGCCTTTCTCGCGCTTCTTGGCCTTGCCATAAACGAAGAGCCTATTTGCATTGAGAGAAAAACCTGCGGAGCAAACCCGCTTCTGCGCAAAAAATGCTGCCTTGTCAACAATTCTCTTGAATACGGCGCCGATATTGCAATGCTTATGCTTTTTTATAAACTGAAAGACAATATTGACGACAGCGCCTTTATTAAAAAAATACCGTTGTATTTTCTGTATCCTTTTGCCGCGGCGGCCAGGAACAAGGCCGGAAAGCGCCTGCCCGAAACAGACGCTCTAATATCTGAGGCCATGCTTCGTCAGCGCAGTTTGGAGCGGGAAAACTGCGATAATATCGACGCCGCTTGCGAGCCTTCGGCTTCAGCGCTTGCCGCCGTTTTTGAAGCGCTTTCCGGGAACGAAAGCCAAAAACGGGTATTGAACCGGCTGGGGTATTTGCTTGGCCGCTGGGTCTATCTGGTCGATGCGGCGGACGATTGGGAAAAAGACAAAAAAAGCGGCGGATATAATATTCTATTGCGCAAGTTCCCGGAAATCGGCGACGCCGCGGCAGCCAGACAAAAACTGGAATTTTCGCTGAATCTGACGCTTGGGGAAATTTTCAGCGTCTTCAACCTGCTTGATACAAAAAGATTCCGCCCTATTTTGGGCAATATAATATATACAGGTCTTCCCGAGGTTCAAAAGGCTGTTCTTGAAGGGCGCTTCCGCAAAAAAGAGCACGAGGGGAAAAAGACCGCCATTTAAAAAAAGAGCATCAATATTTTGATTTGATTATATATAAGGGGGGTTCGGCATAAATATTAAAGATCCTTTTGAGGTTCTTGGCGTTACCAGATACGCAGGCGAAGACGAAATAAAAACCGCTTACCGCCAGTTGGCCAAGAAATACCATCCGGACAACTATGCTTCAAATTCTCTTGAAGACCTCGCAAGAGAAAAAATGTCCGAAATCAACCAGGCTTATGACGAAGTTATGAGCATCAAAAAAGAAGAGGCCGAAAAAGAAGCGCAGTACAGGCGGCAGGAATATCATAATAACGACTCTTATAGCTCTTCGGGTTATTCGTCGCAGTATTCTTCCCATTCGGACATAAGGAGCCTGATAAACAGAGGGAAAATCTATGAGGCGGACGAGCTTTTGAATGGCACCGCGTCGGCCAGCCGCGACTCGGAATGGCATTTTCTAAAGGGTACTGTTTCATATTCAAAAGGAAATTTGGACGACGCTTTCCAGTATTTTGAAACCGCTGTGAACATGAACCCTTCCAGCCCGGAATATGCCGCCGCGCTTAACAGGCTTAAGGCTCAGTCGGCAAGCAAGAATATTTATCAGAACGGCGGCTACCGCGCGGGCGGCGCTTCAGCCTGCAGCGGCTGCGACTTGTGTTCGGGGCTTCTTTTGGCGGATTGCTGCTGCGAATGTATGGGTGGGGATTTAATTGGCTGCTGCTAACAACAAGCCGGGGAAAAATAACAGCGCAAAGACAGCTCTTTCGGGGATAATTATATCGCTTTCGGTGTTTATAATGTTCCTCACAAGGCTTGTTCCCACATTGACCTACGCCATGCCCGCAATCGCCGGTTTCCTTATGGTGGTGCTTGTGATAGAAACCGACCTGAAGACCGCGCTTGTGGCTTATGCCGCCGCTTCGCTTCTGATACTTATCGTGACGCCCGACACGGAATCCTACTTGATGTATGTGTTTTTCTTCGGTTATTACTGTATTTTGAAAGCAAAGCTGGAGCGGATTAGAAAGCGCTGGCTGGAGATTGTTATCAAAATTCTGGTTTTTAATATTGCGGTTGCCGCGGCATATTCGGTTTTTGCGCTGCTGCTGGGCATTGACAAGCTTATGGAATCTTTCGGGGATTTTGGCCGCTACAGTCTGCTTGTTTTTCTTTTGATCGGCAATATTATTTTTATTATTTATGATTTTGCCATATCGAATCTGATTGAGGCTTATATAAAAGTGATACGGCCAAAATTTCTGAAAAAGCCGAAAGGACATAATTAGCGCGGTATAAATAAAAACGTCAGCCGCCTGATCCTCGGTCTGGCGTTTTGTTTCAAAAAAGGGGTTGCTATCGTATTATGCCGGCAGACCATTCGGCTCACCGAAAAAGAATCAAAGAGCAATGTCTCCAATCCGGACTTAAAAGCTTCCCCGCCCATAACAAGCTGGAAATTCTGCTTTTTCACTCCATCCCGCGGAAGGACACAAACCCCGTCGCACATGCCTTGATAGAACGCTTCGGAAGTCTTTCCGCCGTTTTTGACGCGCCTTATGGCGAGCTTTTGAAAGTGCCGGAGATCGGCGAGGCCAGCGCCTTTTTGATAAAGCTTATCCCCCAGCTTGCCGCCGCCTATATGGAGGACAAAACCGGAGGAAAAACAGTTATCCTGGACAGCCCGGAAAAGGCGGGGAAATTTCTTATTCCCAAATTTCTTGGAAAAACGAACGAATGCGTCTTTGCCGCCGCACTGGATTCTCAAAAAAGGCTGCTTTCCTGCCAGCAGGTTTTTGAGGGCGGCATATCCAGCGTTGACATATCAGTGCGGAAAATTGCGGAGCTGTGTTTGCGGGTGAGCGCGGTCTCTGTGATAGTCGCCCACAATCACCCGAACGGCATTGCCGTCCCCTCAAAAGAGGATTTGTATTCCAGCGGGAGAATAACGCTTGCGCTGGAAATGCTTGGGGTAGAGGTTGTCGACCACATGATCGTTGTTGACGACGACTACTGCGCTCTGGGCACTTGCAGGCAGTTTGCGCAGAGCGTCTGGGGCGGGGACTTCTCTTTCTAGCTTATGCTCACCCAAAACAAGCGATATAATATAAGCAAATATTTGCGGACGCAATCATTGAGAAAGCTGGTTTTTTTTGAATAAAAGCTTCTGCAAGCGCATGCTCCGCGCCTTTCTGCGCTCGGTTTCAAAGGGGTCGAGTACGACCCTGTTCTGTTCGTCCAGTGTGAAACAGTCGGTTTCGCGCGCCTCCGGCGGGAACATGCTCCGGGGCAAATCAATTTTCTTTCTGTTCTCGTCCTCGCAGACAGCCCAGTCCCCCTCAAAGCGGTCAATGCTGTAAATCATTTTTTCTCCAGCTCCACTTGAATTGAATAATCGCTGATAATAAACTCTATATTGCCGTTTAAATCAGTCCTGTAATATGGAATCTTCATAGCTTCCAGCTTCTGGATAGTCTCTTTGTGAGGGTGCCCGTATTTGTTGTCCAGGCCGCAGGAGATCGCCACATAAGAGGGTTTGACCTTGTCGAGCAGCTCCTGTGTGCTGGCGGTGCTGCTGCCGTGGTGGCCGGCAATATAAATATCCGCTTTCAGGTCTATGTTGAGGCCGATAACGGCCCGCTCGGCGGCTTTTTCGGCGTCTCCCGTGACAAGGACGCGGCGCGCGCCGAAAGTTATCATGCTGACCACCGACATATTGTTGATCTCGTTGTATGTGGACACAGGCCCGAGAACCTCAAGATGCATTGCCCCTATGTCATAAGTATCCCCAACATTTGCCGCGGTTATACTCTTTCCCTGCTCCTGGATTAACTCAAGAACGTCAAGATAGGTGTTTGTCGTGGGAACAATGCTCTTGGGCATAGTCGGCATGATAATCTGTTTGAAATCAATCTGCCGCATAACCTCGTCCATGCCGCCGATGTGGTCGGAGTGCGGGTGTGTGCCGATAAACAGGTCGACAGAGCCGATGCCCAGCTTGTTCAGATAATTAATAATAGTTTTCCCTGTGCCGTTTTCGCCCGCGTCGATCATAATAGTTTTACCGTTGGATACAAAAAGCGACGAACTTCCCTGGCCAACGTCGATCACATGCATCTGCATTGTTTCGGAAGGCGCGGCGACGGGAAGCTCCGACTGTCCCGCAACATCCGCGGGAGCCGCCGCGCTTGCGTTTTGTCCGGGAACTGAATTTGTCTGCGCCGGCGTGTCGGCCGGGGAATTCTGGCTGAACAGAAAATACAGGACGATAGCTATAACGGCGATAATGCCGCCGATACCCCCCATTTTCTGGCCATTTTTACTGCCGCTCTTTTTTTTGCTGTTTTGAGCCATAAGTTCTATGCCTCTCTTTCATAATATTATATATATTTTATTAAGTGGGGCGGCAAGGCCCCCCGAAAAAGCGTAAAAACAGGATGAACGCCGTCTGGGTGCTTTACTCCCGGGGAGTTTCCGCCTTTTTGATTGCAAAAGGCATACTTTCCGAAATGGATTCCCGCAGCGAATTGCCCAAAACAGGGTCTCTTCCGTCGGAAGTAAAGGGGAACGGGGTATCTGTGAAAAAAACTATGTATAACGTAAATAATATTATAACTGCCGCCGAAATCACCCCCGCATTCCACCAGCGCTTTTTTCGTGTTTCCTGGTCCGCTGACATTATTTTCAACTTCTTTCACAAATTTATTGTGAATAAATTATAACATATATGACCTGAAAAATCAAAATATAATTATAAAAAATGAGTAAATTTATACAGAACTCTGATACACATGTAATTTGTATTTAAAACTTGCAGGGGGCGGAAAATCATCCGCCCTCTGTGTTTTTATAAATTTTTTTTAATAACCCGCGCCTCATACGGTTCAAGCCAGGCATTCTGTTCTGTGCGGCCTGTGTTCGAGATAATTATCTCGCCGGGGAAAAGCGCGGTTTTTCTTTTTTTGGAAAAATTCAAAAGCGTGATAAGGCTTTCCCCGTCAAGCTCCCGCGCGAAAGCCATCACGTCCCTGTCGGCGTAAAGCGGCTTGAAAGCGCCGTATTTAAGCGTCGCGCTGGAAGCCCTAAGCGCAAGCATTTTCTTGTAGTAGCTCAGCACGGAATCAGGATCGTCTTTTTGAGCGTCGTAATTAATGCGCGCGTAATTTGAATTTATGCCCAGCCAGGGCGTTCCGGAAGTAAAACCCGCGCCGGTTTGGGCGCTCCATTGAACGGGCGTTCTTGCATTGTCGCGCGAGGCCGTCCGGATAAGCTCCCAGCGGAAAGCCGCCGGAATCCGCATTTTTTTCGCAAGGGCGTAAATATTCCGGCTTTCAACATCGTTGAGCTGCTCCATGGATGTGAAGTCGAAATTAGTCATGCCGATTTCCTGCCCTTGATAAATAAAGGGCGTCCCCCGGAGAGTGAAGAGCAGAGTGGCCAGCATTTTTGCGCTTTCTTTCCAGTATTTTTTGTCGTCGCCGTAATGCGAGACAATGCGCGGCTGATCGTGGTTCTCCAGATAAACTGCGTTCCATTCAAGCCCCTGCTGCCACTTGCCCAAAACCTCCAAAAGCTTTTCCGCGCTGAAGCGCTTAGGGACATAGCGGGCAATGCGGCGGTCAACCTCCAGATGGTCAAAATAAAATAGCATGTCAAGCTCGCCGCGTTCTTTGTCGCAGAGAAGCTTCGCTTCGTCAAGCCCGACCATGGCTGTTTCGCCGACGGTGAAGCAGTCGTATTTGTCCAGAACGTCCCGGCGAAGCTCCCGCAAAATTTCGTGGTTGCGGCGCTGGGATTTATAGTGCTCGATTCCCCGCGTGATAATTGCGGGCTTGCCGTCTTTGAAAGAAGTTTTGTAAAGCAGGTTTATCACGTCGCAGCGAAAACCCCGAATTCCCTTTTCAAGCCAAAAGCGCAGTATTTCTTTCACTTCTTCAAGCACTTTCGGGTTGCGGTAATTCAAGTCCGGCTGTTTTTTGTCGAACAGATGCAGATAATATTCGCCGCGTTCTTTGTCGAACTCCCAGACGTCGCCCATAAAAAAGCCTGTCCAGTTGTTCGGGGGCGAGCCGTCCGGCTTTGGGGCTTTCCAGATATAATAATCTTTATAGTCCGGGTCACCCGCCCGGCTTTTTTTGAACCACTCGTGCTCGTCAGAAGTGTGATTTATCACCAGATCCATTATGATTTTTATGCCGCGTTTGCCGGCTTCTGAGATTAAATTCTCCATATCCCGCATTGTGCCGAACTTAGGGTTAATTGCGCGGTAGTCGCTGATGTCATAGCCGTTGTCCGCGTCCGGGGAAGCGTAAACCGGCGAAAGCCAGATTATCCCGGCGCCAAGCGCCCTGATTTCGTCAAGGCGGGAGATAATGCCTGGGATATCGCCGACGCCGTCGCCGTTTGAATCCTGGAAGCTGCGCGGATAAATTTGGTATACGGCTTCTTCCTGCCACCATTTGCCCATTTTTGTGAACCTCCGTTCAGGTATTTTTTATATTATGTCGATTCTTGTTCGGGTTCCCTGTTCGTCCTGTACTTCTGGCCCTTGACGTACCAGTTGTAAATCTCGTCGGTCACGCCGCCGGAAGCCGACACAGCGGACAAAAATTTACCGCTGTTTTTGACGGTTCTTTTCTGGCTCTCGTAATCGACATGAACTATACCAAAACGCGCCGATTCGCCCTCCAGCCATTCCCAATTGTCCGTGAAACTCCAGTGATAATATCGCTCAAACGGAAGTTCGCTTTCGCTTATCGCTTTAAGGTGCTCATAAAGATACAGCGAACGGAAAGCGTCGCTGTTGTCGCAGGTTCCGTTTTCGGTGACATAAATCGGAAGGGGCAGCAGCTTGTGGAGCTTTTCGGCGCACTCGACTAAACCCTGCGGGTAAATTTCCCAGCCGAGATCGTTCACAGGGACATTTTCTTTCACCCCGTCGCGCGGGCCAGTTATAACTGAGCGGCTGTAGTAGTTCAGCCCGATAAAATCGGAATACTGCCCGGGTTTAAGTTTGAGAAAATTTGTCAGCGGCCACTCAAAACGCCCGAAATAAAAGGCTTTTTCAAGGCTTTCAAGCTGGGTTTTTCTGCCCAGCCACGCATAAAAGCGGTGAAGCGGGTTCAAGGGGTTTTTGGGGACATACGGTCTTGAATGGTGCGCAAAGCCGACTTTTGCCTCCGGGAACAGCTCGTGAATTTTCTCACAGGTCAGGATATGCGCCAAAGCCAGATTTGACAGAACATCCGCGAACAGGGAGAAAGATTTTTCCCCCGGCGGCCATACGCCGAAAAAATATCCGTGACTGGCGTAAACATTCGGCTCGTTTATAGTGCAGTACTCGTCAGCGTCTTTCCCAAAAGCGGAGACGATTTTTTTCGCGAACTCCAGAAAATAGTCTATGTTTTCTGTCTTGGCGAAAGCGCCCATCGCGTCGAACCATCCGGGGTTTGAGAAATGGTGAAGAGTGACGAGCGGCTTTATGCCGAAGCTGTTTAATAATTTTATCTCGTCTGTGTAATGCTTTATTGCGTCCTCGTTGAAAATACCCTTTTGCGGCTCAATCCGCGCCCATTCGACGCCCATTCGGTATACCGGAAAACCCAGGCTTTTCATAAGCTCTGTGTCTTCCTTCCAAAGATCATAATGCTTATCGGCGCGCGCCGGATCCGCGCCGTCTTTGATATGCCCCTTTTTATACCATTCATTCCAGCTATGCCCCAAATCCCCGCCCTCTGTCTGGGTGGCGGCGGTGGCGGTTCCGATTTTAAAGCCGGGTTTCAGCTTGAATTCGTGCACAAGAAGTCACCTCTTTTTATTTTTACGCGCTGTAAATTTATTTATATTATAACAGCAAAAAGGCGGCGCTTACAAGCATATTTTAATTTTTTAGGCGGATGCCGGAAAAAAATCCGTTCTGGCTTTATAAAAGACTTAAATTTTAGACCTTCATGAAAAAACATCCCGCACAATGGCAAGGTTTTCTTCGGAGAAAGAAAAAACGCCCCCATCGAAAATGCCCTCCGGAAAAATCGCTTCGACCTTCGCGCCTTCTGTGCAAAGCTCCGCAAAAGAATTTTCCAGACGCATAAAATCCAGATAAGTCAGGTTCGTATCGGCCAAGTTCACAAAGTACCGAAAGACGCTCTCCAGCTGTCCCGCAAAGTCTTTGTCAAAGCGCTGCTCTATGCCCCTCGCAATAATATCCGTCTGCATGTGAATCCGCTGGAGTTCGCCGCCTTCAAAGCCGGGAAATTCAAAAATAGTGCGTATTCTCTCGCCGCCGAGCTTCTGTCTGCCTTCGGGGATGTTGATATACCTGCCCCCCTCGCCCTCGTTGTAAACCATGTTATAGGGCACGGAATAGCTCACAGCTCCAATATAGTCTATCAGTCCGGCAAAATCGGCCATTCCCATTCGGGCGAACCTGTCGGCAGGCGCTGCGACAAGCGTTTTTACAGCTGCCGCCGAAGGCGGGAAAGAGGCCACGCTTATTTTTTTCGCGGCAAAATCGAACTTGATCAGGCAGACGAGTTCTAATTCTTCGCCATTTTTGGCGGAAATTAAAAGCTTGAAAGCGGGTTCCGTTCCGGCCCGGGATTCTTCAACGGGTTGGCAGGCGTCGGGCTTAGCAGCCTGTGAGATTTTTTTCTCGCCTGTAAAAAAGGGTATAAAAAGGCATGTAAGCGCCATAAAAGTTACGGCAAAGGCGCTTGTGAAATAATTCGATGGCTGGCGGCGTTTTCCGCGCATAGGCTGAGCCTCCTGGTTTTCTTAATTTCAGGAAGTATGGGCACCGAACAGGGGAAGCAATCGGGATTTATTGATTTTTCAGGCGTTTTTGCGCAAATTTTTCTTTTGGGCTGTTCAGGCTCGCGAGAAAATGCTATAATTAATTCCAGACGTTTTGTACATGTGACTTAATTCAAGCGGGAGGACAAAGCAATGCAGACAAGAGCCGGCGCAGAACAAATAAAACCCAAGAACCGCCGCATAACCCTTCTGGACGAGCTTCGCGGCCTTGCCGTGATTCTTATGCTAATTTACCATGTCCTCTATGACCTCACATATTTTTTTCGCCTGCCTATCCCCCTGAACGCGCCCTATGTGGCCGCCTTCCAGTTTTTTTCAGGTTCGCTGTTTATACTGGTGGCGGGAATGTCCTGTGTTTACTCCAAAAGAAACGCCCGGCGCGGCGGGATTTACCTGCTGATTGCCATAGGCATCACAGTTGTGACTTATTTTATAAAAATGCCGATTTTGTTTGGCATTATTCACTTTATCGCCGTATGCAAGCTTCTTTATGCCGTGATTGGCAGGATTGTGGAGCGCGGCTCAGGCTGGGCGGGGCTGATTATTTTCGGCGCGCTGTTCATTGGCTTTGCGGCCTATTATTACAGCCAGATGAACCGCGTTCTGAATATCCCTTTCCCGCCGCTTCCGAAAAGCTTTTATAAACAGAACGTTCTGCTGTTTTTGATTGGCAACGGCTCCTACGGTTCGGCGGATTATTACCCGATTTTTCCATGGGTGTTCGTCTTCTTGACGGGGGCTTATGCGGGGAAAATTATCCGCGACAAAAACGCCGACGGGCATCTTTATTCGGGCGGAAAGTTCAGGGCGCTTGCCTTTGCCGGGCGGCACAGCCTTAGTATTTACGCCCTGCACCAGCCGATAATTCTGCTTATTTTATTTGTGATTTTCCAGATCAGGGTTTTTATCTGAACGCGAATCGCAAATTAATAATGCGTCCGGGTAAGCGCGGAAAGCCTCTTGCAAATTTTTCTTCCAGAAGGTATAATAAAAATCAGGAAAGCGGAATTAAGAATAAACGCGCTTAATTCCGCTTCTTGAATTAGTGCATTTAATTGAGGGTGTTAAAATTGAAAAGCATGACCGGTTACGGCAGAGCGCAGGATATTCTGGAGGGCCGCGACATCACGGTTGAAATCCGCTCCGTCAACCACCGTTTTTTTGAGCTGTCCGTCCATGTGCCCAAAAACTTTGCCTGCATAGAAGAAAAGGCGAAAACTTTGATTAAGTCCCTTGCGCACAGGGGCAAAATAGAGGCAAACATAAGCGTTGTCAATCTGCAAAGCAGCGACAGCCTTGTTGAAATAAACGAAGATCTCGCCATGCGCTATATCGGCGCGCTGCGGGCTTTTGGTAAGTCGCAGGACATCCCGGACGACTTGTCGCTTTCGTCGATTTCCCGTTTCAGCGATATTTTTGTCTCCCGCAAATCCGCCCCCAATGAGGACTCAATATGGAAGCTTGTCAGCGCTGTGCTTTTGCAGGCTTTGCATAATTTTCTGGAAATGCGCCAAACCGAAGGCGAAAGCCTTAAACGGGACATCGCCGCAAGGCTTGATTTTATCGCGGAAGGCGCGGAGTTCATCAAAAGACGCTCGCCTATGACAGTTCAGGAATACCGCGGCAGGCTTTATTCAAAAATAAAAGAAGTTCTTGAAGACCGCGCTGTGGACGAAGCCCGTATTGTCACGGAGACGGCGATTTTCGCGGATAAAATCGACACCGCCGAGGAAAACGTCCGCCTGATAAGCCATATAGAGCAATTCCGGGCTTTTCTGGAGCAGGACGGGGCCGTCGGGCGCAAACTGGATTTCCTGCTTCAGGAAATGAATCGAGAGATAAATACAATCGCGTCAAAGTCGCAGGATTTGGACATTGCCCGCCGGGTTGTGGAACTTAAGGCCGAGCTTGAGAAAATCCGCGAGCAGGCGCAGAACATTGAGTAATTTGCGCTGCATGGGCAAACTTAGGCAAAAATAATAAATTGTAAAGAAGTTGTTGACCGTGCCGTTGATTTTGGAAAGCCATTATCCTGTCAAAATAAATCCGATAACTGTTGAATGGCTGAGCGGAATCGACATTTGCCCGGACGAACTTTACTATAATTCTGTATTGGTGTGAAAAAGCTATACGAGGTTTTAAAATGAAACTTGTAAATATAGGCTTCGGGAATATGGTTTCCGCCGGGCGCATAATCGCAATCGCCGGGCAGGAATCCGCGCCGATAAAACGCGTTATACAGCTTGCCAGAGAGGGCGGCAGCCTGATTGACGCGACTTACGGCAGAAAGACAAAGGCGGTTATTATTATGGACAGCGGCCACGTCGTCCTTTCGGCTTTGCAGCCGGAAGCGCTGGCTCTGCGCTTGGACCAGGACAGGGAGCGGGAAAAAGAAGAAGAAAAAAAGGAAGAAGCTGAATCTGAATATGAGTAAATCTGAAAAATTGGGAAGGCTTTTTGTGTTTTCAGGGCCGTCCGGCGTGGGCAAGGGAACGCTGCTTGTGCGCCTTCTGGAGGGTGAGAAAAACATGCGGTTTTCCATCTCCGCAACTACCAGGAAGCCCAGAGCGGCTGAAATTGACAGGGTGAACTATTTTTTTATCTCAAAAGAAGATTTTGAGGAAAATATCCGCCGCGGCATGATGCTGGAATGGGCGGAATACAACGGCAACTATTACGGCACCCCCCGCGCTGTGGTCGAAAACTGGCTGGGCGGCGGCTATGACGTTGCGCTTGATATAGAAGTTGAGGGAGCGATGCAGGTTAAGCGGGCTTTCCCGGGGGCTGTTTTAATTTTCGTTCTGCCCCCTTCTATGGAAATCCTGCGGAAACGCCTCTCCAGCCGGGGAACCGAGGACGAAAACGTGATAAAAAAACGCATGGGGATTGCCCGCAAAGAGATCGCCGCCGCGCCCAAATATGACTATATTATAGTAAACGACGAAATCGACGGTTCTGTCGAAAAACTCCGCGTTATTATGCAGGCGGAAAAATATAGATATTTAAACATGAAAAAACTGATAGGAGAGCTGATTGATCATGCTTAGACCCGCTATTGCCGAAGATCTCAAAGAAGACCAGAATATTTTCGCTCTTGTGATTGCTGTTTCCAAAAGGGCAAGGGAAATCACCGATGAGATAGAATCCAAAAAGCACCTGCTGATAGAGAAAAACAGCGGCAAGCTTCCCGCCGACCTGAATGCGGAGCTTGAAGAATATTTCAACGCAAAGCCCGTTCGCCTTGCCGTTGAAGAGTTTGGCAGGAAAGTCTTTAACTTTGTGCCCATTGCGGAAAGGTGAGAAACTGGGGATGGTTTTTCAGAGTAAGACGATTGTTCTGGGCGTTTCCGGCAGCATAGCCGTCTACAAGGCCGCCGGTCTCGCGCGGCGGCTCAACCTGCTTGGCGCGAACGTGCATGTAATTATGACGCAAAACGCCGCAAAGCTTGTTTCTCCGCTGATTTTTGAGACGCTTTCCGGCAACAGGTGCATCACTGATACTTTCGACCGCAATTTTGCATGGGACGTAAAGCATATTTCCCTTGCAAAAGCGGCTGATATTTTTGTCGTCGCGCCCGCGACCGCCAACATTATCGGCAAAATCGCCGGGGGAATCTGCGACGACATGCTCACTACTACAATTTGCGCGACAGCCGCCCCGAAAGTGATTTTTCCCGCGATGAATACCCAAATGTATAATAATCCTATTACGCAAGGCAATATTAGCAAGCTTAAAAATTTGGGGTATATTTTCGCGGAGCCGGACTGCGGCCGCCTTGCTAACGGCGATACAGGCAGCGGGCGCTTTCCGGAAGAAAGCAAAGTTCTTGACATTCTGGAAAATATATTATTTGAGAAAAAAGATCTTCAGGGCAGGAAAGTTCTGGTTTCGGCGGGGGCGACCGCAGAGGATATAGACCCTGTGCGCTATATCAGCAACCGTTCGACAGGGAAAATGGGCCTTGCGCTTGCGCGGGCCGCAAAGCTCCGCGGCGCGGAGCTTCGGCTTGTCCTCGGCGAAAACCGCCTTGACGAGTCCAAGATTTACGGCATGGAGATATTGCGCGTCAGAAGCGCGGAAGAAATGTATAACGCTATGACCGCGAATTTTGCCTGGTCGGATTTTGTTTTCATGAGCGCGGCTGTTGCGGATTTCCGCCCGGCGGAATTGCAGGAAAATAAAATCAAAAAGTCGCGGGGAGTTAAATCGCTTGAACTGGCCGAAAATAAAGACATCCTGCTGGAACTTGGCCGGAGGAAACTGCCCGGGCAGAAAATCTGCGGCTTCTCTATGGAAACGGAGAACCTGCTTGAAAATTCCGTGAAAAAGCTTGAGGAAAAAAACGCTGATTTAATTGTCGCCAACGACGTTTTGCAGGAGGGCGCGGGCTTTGGAACGGACAGCAACATTGTGAAGATTCTCAGCCGTCACGGAACCGAAAGCCTTGATATTCAGAGCAAAGAGAGCCTGGCGCATGTTATAATCGACAGGCTTCTTGCGCTGGACGCGTAAGGGCGGCGGGTCGGCGCCCTAAGAACCCGCAAAAATTCAATCGGGGAGGGATGAAAAATACCGGAAGCAGCAAAATTGGCCGTGGATAAAACATCCGCCGGTTTTGATATTCTTTTTACGTACAAAATTCCCCCGGAGCTGCGGGGCGGGCTTCGGCCGGGCCAGCGCGTCATCGTCCCTTTCGGGCGCGGCAATCAGGAGCGGCAGGCCATGCTTATGGAGCTTTGCGCCGAACCGGAAGAGGGCGCAAAGCTTAAAAGCATAGCCCGCGTTGTTGATCCTGAACCCGTTATAAATTCCGAGTTTTTACAGCTTGTTCTGTGGCTGCGTGAAAAAACTTTCTGCACTTATTACGAGGCGGTGCGCCTTGTCATCCCTTTGGGGCTTAATTTAAAGGCGGTCGCCGGTTATTCTCTGGTCGGGACCGCTTTAAATTTGTCCGTCCTGCTCAGCCCGGAAGAAACGCGGATTCTGGAAGAAATCCAAAAAGGCAAAAGTCCCGGGGAAGGCGCGCTTCTGGACAGCCTGATTGAGCGCGGTTTCGTCAGGCGAAGCAAGGAGTTCGCGCCTAATATAAAGGGCGAAACGCTTCTGATGGCGCGTCTGGGGGAAATCCCGGAAAAGCCGACACCAAAGCAAAGGCTTGTTATAGATTTGCTGGAGGAATTCGGCGAGCTTTCGATTAAAGAAATAATTTATTACACAGGAGTGAGCCGCGCGCTTATAGACGCGCTTGAAAAAAAATCCGCCGTGAGCTTTTATGAACGGGAAGTCGCAATAGAACCGGAACCTGTAGAAAAAACAGAAGAAGGCTTGGACTTAAATCAGGAACAGCAGGAAGCCGCCGGAGGTTTATCAAAACTGCTGCACTCCGGCAAAGGCGGGACGGCCCTGCTTTATGGCGTGACCGGCAGCGGCAAAACACGGGTTTATACGCGCCTTATCCGGGAGACGCTGGACATGGGCAGACAGGTTATCATGCTTGTGCCGGAAATCGCGCTTACGCCCCAGACTATCCGGCTTTTTAAAAACGCTTTCGGAAGCGGCGTGGCCGTCCTGCACAGCGGGCTTTCGGCGGGCGAACGTCTCAACGAGTACAGGCGCATCAAAAGCGGCGCGGCAAAAATCGCGGTCGGCACGCGTTCGGCTGTATTTTCGCCTTTTGACAATATCGGCCTTATAGTAATAGACGAGGAACAGGAAGCCAGTTATAAGTCCGAGCGTTCGCCGAGATATCAGGCGAGGGACGTGGCGAAGTTCCGCTGCGCCTGGCACAAAGCCCCGCTTTTGCTGGTTTCGGCGACGCCCAGTATAGAGAGCTATTATTTTTCCCAAAGCGGGCGCTACGGTTTTTTTAAGTTAAAAAGCCGCCCCAACGAAAACGAATTGCCGCAGGTTTATATTATCGACATGAACGACGAAAAAGCCGGGGGCAATATGAGTTCTATGTCCGGCGAGCTTATGCGGGAGATAGACAATACGCTCGAAGCGGGCGAACAGGCGATCCTGCTGCTCAACAGACGCGGCTTTAACACGGTCGTGATGTGCTCCGGCTGCAAAGAAATAATAAACTGCCCGAACTGCTCGCTTTCGCTGACATATCATAAAGCCAACGACAAGCTTGTCTGCCACTGCTGCGGGTATATGCGGGACAAACCCCTTGAATGCCCGAAATGCCACGACAGAAAATTCCGCTTTCTTGGCCTTGGCACTCAAAAGGCCGAGGAAGAACTGGAAGACTATTTCCCGGACGCGCGCGTGCTGCGGCTCGACCTGGACACAAGCCTTCGCAAATTCTCCCGCGAGGAAAAGCTGGAAGCCTTCCGCAAGGGCGAATTTGATCTCATGATTGGCACCCAAATGGTCGCGAAAGGGCTTGACTTTGAGAATGTGACGCTTGTGGGCATTCTTCTGGCGGATCAGGCCCTGTGCTCCGGTGATTTCCGGGGGAGCGAGCGGGCCTTCGCCCTGATGACCCAGGCCGTCGGGCGCGCCGGCAGGGGCGGCAGGGAAGGACGCGCCTGCATCCAGACATACAACCCTTTTAACAAGATTATAAATCTTGCCGCCTTGCAGGACTACGAAGGCTTTTACAAGGCCGAGATTGATGCCCGCAGGACTTTGATTTTGCCGCCCTTTGCGGCTTTTTGCGTGATTGGCTTCACTTCCCTTTCAAGGGAAAAGGCCGAGACCGCGTCCGGCGTTTTTCTTCGGGAACTTGGCAAAGCGCTGGATTCCGGCGAAAAAGTTCCGCTCAGGGTTTTCGGGCCGTCCCCGGCGGCAGTCGTCAAAACGGCTGGGAAATACAGGTATCAGCTTGTTTTAAAGTGCCTTGACGACAAAAAAACGCGCGCGCTTATCCGCAGCGCGTGGGATTTATTTTCCGCCTGTCCCGAAAGCCGCGGCGTATTGATATTTGTGGATATGAATTACTATGGGAATTTGTAAAAAATCTCCGCCGGATTTGCATAGGCGGAATTTTGTGCTATTATAATCTGTAGGGACGGATCGCGCGCGCCCGTCGAACTGTTATACAAGATTTTACGGAGGATAACTATGGCTATCAGAAAAATAGTAACTGAAGAAGACGCTGTATTAAGAAAAAAATGCCGTCCTGTGACGGATTTTAACAAAAGGCTTTTCACCCTGCTCGACGACATGAAAGACACGCTTGAATCCGTGGACGGGGCGGGGCTGGCCGCGCCGCAGGTCGGCGTTCTGCGCCGCGTTTTCATCACAAGGATAGACGGCGAAGTCACAGAGTATATCAACCCGGAAATTCTCGGCGCGGAGGGAATTCAAACCGTCCCGGAAGGCTGCCTGTCCATCCCGGGCTATTACGGCACTGTGGAACGCCCGCAGAAGCTTACTGTGAAAGCTTTCGACCGCAATGGGAATGAGTTTGAGAAAAGCGGCGAGGATCTGCTGGCCAAGGCGATCAGCCACGAAAACGACCATCTCAACGGCGTTCTCTACACCGATAAAGCCTATGAAGTTCACGAGAGCGGCTCAGAAGAGAAAGAAGAATAACAGCATGAGAATTATTTTTATGGGAACGCCGGATTTTGCTTTGCCTTCTCTCAAAGCGCTTATTGAGGCCGGGCATGATATAGCCGCCGTTTATACCCAGCCCGACAGGCCTAAAGGCAGGAAGAAGCGGCTTTCGCCGCCGCCGGTGAAAGTCTTTGCGGAGGGAAGGGGCCTTAAAGTCCTTCAGCCGCCAGGACTGCGCAAACCGGAAGCCGCCGGGGAATTCTCCGCTTTCGGCGCGGAGCTGTGCGTCGTGGCCGCCTATGGGAAAATTCTGCCGGAAGCTTTTCTGAACGCGCCAAAATTCGGCTGTATCAACGTCCATGCCTCTCTTCTGCCAAAATACAGGGGCGCCGCGCCCGTTCAGCGGAGCATTATCAACGGCGAGCGGGAAACGGGAATAACGATTATGCACATGTCCGGGGGGCTGGACGAAGGGGATATTATCCTGCAAGAAGCGACGGCGATCGGACAGGACGAAAACGCGGGAGCGCTTATGGAGCGGCTTGCCTTTTTGGGTGCGGAGACTTTGCTGAAAGCCCTGCCGATGATTGAAGCGGGCACGGCTCCCAGAATCAGCCAGGAAAGCACGGGAATAAAGCCCAGTTATGCGGCTATGCTTGACAAAAATATGGGCCTGCTTGATTTCAGCGAGAGCGCGCAGGCGCTTTACTGCATAATCCGGGGCTTGAATCCATGGCCAGCGGCCTATATTGCGCTGGATAACGGCAAATTAAAGATTTATTCCGCGAAATTGCGCGCGGAGGAACGAACGGATGAAAAACCCGGGGTTCTGCTTGACGAACGGGAATTTCTGGTTTCCTGCGGCGGCGGGACTGTGCTGGAGCTTTTGCGGGTTCAGGCCGAAGGGAAAAAAATTATTGACGGCGCGGAATTCCTGCGGGGCCGCCGTCTGAAAAAGGGGTATAAATTTTGAATGCGCGCAGCAATCCCCGGGCCGCCGTCGCCGCGGCTTTGGGCGAAATGGAAAACGGAGCTTATTCAAATATAGCGCTTTCCAGACGGCTGAATGCGGGTTCTTATACCCCTGCTGAAAAAGCCTTTGCCGCGCGGCTTTTCTACGGCGTTATTGAAAGAAAGCTGACGCTTGATTATATTATTGCCAGGCGCGCCGCCAAAAGCCCCGAGCCTCTTGTGAAGAATATTCTCCGCGCCGCGCTTTACGAGCTTGCCTATATGAATTCTTCCAGAGAATACGCCGTTGTGGACGAAAGCGTCAAGCTCTGCAAGACTTTTGGAAAAACGTCGGCGGGCAGTTTTGTCAACGCCGTTCTGCGCGGATTTATCAGGGCAGGAAAGCGCGTTGATTTTTCCGGAATCTCTGACAGGCTGGAACGGCTTTCTGTAGAGTATTCCTGCGGCAGGGACGTTTTAGAAAGCCTGATTGACAGTCTTGGCGAAGAAGAGACCATAAATATTCTGCAAATGACTTTTGGGAAATCAAGGCAATATATCAGAGCCAATACGATGAAAATATCGCCGAGCGAGCTTTCCCGGCGTCTTTGCGCAGAAGGGATCGCCTGCGAGGAAAATTTCCTGCCGGGATGTGTCTCAGTGGACGGCTCAATGGTTCTGGAAAGCCTGCAAAGCTTCAGAGAGGGGCTTTTTCATGTGCAGGATTTATCTTCTCAGATTTGCGCGTCACTTTTTGGGGGCTTGCGAAACAGCCGCATTTTCGACCTGTGCGCGGCTCCCGGCGGCAAAAGCTTCACAATTGCGCAGCTTGCCGAAAATTCTCAGGTTTTTGCTTTTGACATTCACGATTTTAAAATAAAGCTGATTCGGGAGGGCGCGGAGCGCCTTGGCCTGTCGGACAGGGTTAACGCTTTAATTGGGGATGCGGCTGTGTTTAACCCGGAAACAGGCAGGGCGGATGCGGTTTTGTGCGATGTGCCCTGTTCCGGTTTGGGCGTTGCGGCCAAAAAGCCCGAAATCAAGTACAAATCCAGAAAAGAATATGAAAATTTGCCTGAAATCCAGCTTAAAATACTGAATAATGCGGCACAATATCTTGAAGGCGGCGGTTTGCTGGTTTATTCAAGCTGCACTCTTCTGAAAAACGAAAATCAGCGCATAACGGAGCGCTTCGAGCGGGAAAACCCGGATTTTCCGCCCTGTGAGCTGCCGGATTATCTGAACAGTTGTTTTACAAACGAAAAAAAGAATTCCGCGCTGATTTCGCCGGAGACTTTCGGCAGCGACGGCTTTTATATTTCGGCATGGCGAAAAAAATTTGGAATTTAAGAGGCTCAGATGAAAACAGATATAAAGTCCTTTCTGCCTGAAGAATTGGAGCGGGAAATAACTGCCGCCGGACAGCCGAAATACCGCGCAAAACAGGTCTTCAACTGGCTTCACGTCAAAAACGCCGGCGATTTTTCCCAAATGACGAACCTCCCCGGGGATTTAATCCGGGTTTTAGATAAAAATTTTTATATTTTACCAATAAAAATTAAAAAAAAGCTTGTATCTTCTATAGATAATACGGTAAAATTTCTATGTGAGTATGACGACGGCCAAACGTCCGAAGCCGTCTTTATGCAATATCATTACGGAAACAGCCTGTGTATTTCAAGCCAGATCGGCTGCAAAATGGGCTGCGCTTTCTGCGCTTCAACTTTGGCGGGTTTTGCAAGAAATCTCCGCGCTTCGGAAATGCTTGCCCAGATAAGCGTAATTGAGGCCGCGGCAAATTCCAAAATAAGCCGTGTTGTGCTGATGGGCATCGGCGAACCGCTTGATAACTTTGAAAATGTGCTGCGTTTTTTGCGGCTTGTTTCCTGTCCGGAAGGCAGAAATCTAAGCGGCAGGAATATTACCCTTTCAACCTGCGGTATTGCCGACAAAATCTACGAGCTGGCGGAATACAGGCTGGGGATAACGCTTGCTGTCTCGCTTCACGCCCCGGACAACGCGCTGCGAAGCCGGATTATGCCCGTCAACAGGCGCTGGCCGCTTGAAGAGGTCATAAAGGCGGCGAAGTACTACGCGAATAAAACCGGGCGAAGGGCGACTTACGAATACGCGCTTATCAGGGGTGAAAACGACGGCGCCGATCAAGCGCGGCGGCTTGCGGGGCTTCTGCGGGGGAGTCTTTGCCATGTCAATTTGATTCCGGTCAACGAAGTCAAAGAGCGCGGTTTTAAAAGCGCGGCGCGCCAGGGCGTTCTGGCTTTCGCGGCCGAGCTTGAAAAAAACGGAATAGCCGTCACAATCCGCCGCAGCCTTGGGCAGGACATAAACGCCGCCTGCGGGCAGCTGCGGCGCGAAGAACTGCAGCTTGCGGACCGCTGTTCGCCCGCGCATACGCGGGATGGCCGGAGCGCGCAAAATCTTTAAATCTTTCAAGCAAAACGCGATAAAAACATAAAAAATAATAAAATCAGAAAGGATGCAGGACGTTGATTCAAATTTTCGGCAAAACAGAAAAGGGTCCTGTAAGGCAAACAAATGAAGATACTTTCCGGATTGCCCGGCTTTCACCAGAAAGCCATCTTGCGATTGTCTGCGACGGAATGGGCGGCGAAAACGGCGGCGAAGTGGCCAGCTCCATGGCGGCGGACATAATTGAGAAAGCCGTAAAAAACGGCTTCCGGCAGGGTATGCCCCTGGACGAAATCAAAAGTCTTCTTGTTTCAGCCGTCGAGGAAGCCAACTCGGCCGTGTACTCAAGGTCACAGGCGGATAAAGGGCTTAGCGGCATGGGCACAACCGTTGTGGCCGCCGTGATTTCAAGCGGCCTTGCGTGTATAGCAAGCGCGGGCGACAGCCGGGCGTACTTAATAAGCGGCGGGGAAATCCGGCAGGTAACCAGGGATCACTCTGTCGTCCAGATTTATTACGAGCAGGGCAAAATTACTGAGGACGAGATTATGACCCACCCCGAAAGGCACTATATAACCCGCGCGCTTGGGGTGGACTGGTATATCGAAACGGATATAAACGAGCTTGCGCTGAAAAGCGGCGACAAACTGCTGATTTGCTCCGATGGTCTTAGCGGATTTCTCCGAAAGGAGGAAATACTGGCCTGCATAGCGGTTTCTGCAAGCCAGTTCGCCCCGGAAAGCCTTATTTTCAGGGCGCTGGACAGGCGGAGCACTGATAATATAACCGTCGTGCTGGCGGATGTTGTGTCCGCGTAGGGGGGCGCGCGCTGAGTTCGCCCTTGAAGAAAAATGCGCGTTAATTTTAGATAGAGATTTACTACAGCAAAATTGATGGAGGCTGAACCACACAATGTTAGATAAATATTTAGGCAGAAAGCTTGACAGACGCTATGAGATTCTGGAGCTTATCGGCGCCGGGGGAATGGCGAACGTTTATAAAGCCCTTGATATACACGAGGACAAAATCGTTGCGGTGAAGATCCTGCGCGACGAGTTTTTGAGCAACGATGAATTTGTCAAGCGCTTTAAAGACGAGTTCAAGGCGATAGCCGTCCTGTCGCATCCCAATATTGTCAAAGTCTATGATATAAGCTTTTCTGAGAAAATCCAGTTTATCGTGATGGAGTATGTCAACGGCATTACCCTCAAAGAATATATCGCCCAGGAAGGGCGCATTGGCTGGAAAGACGTCGTGCACTACTCCAAAGAAGCGCTGCGCGCGCTTCAGCACGCCCACGACAAGGGGATCGTCCACAGGGACATCAAGCCGCACAATATTATGATTCTGGCCGACGGCTCCATCAAGGTGATGGACTTCGGCATTGCGCGCTTTGCCCGCAGCGAGCCGAAAACCGTCACAAACAGGGCTTTGGGTTCTGTGCACTATATCAGTCCGGAACAGGCGCGCGGCGAAATTACCGACGAGCGCACGGATATTTATTCCGTCGGCGTGATGATGTTCGAGATGCTAACAGGGGAGCTGCCCTTTGACGCGGCGGATTCCGTTGCTGTGGCAATAAAACAGATTTCCGAAAGGCCGAAGCGCCCGCGGGAAATTAATCCCAATATCCCCGAGGGCTTGGAGGAAATTGTTGCCAAGGCCATGCAAAAGGACGTTTCGCGGCGCTATCACACGGCTTCGGAGATGCTCAAAGACCTGGAGGAATTCCGCAAGAATCCCAATATACGCTTTGACCACCGCTATCCCGCCGACGTGCGCCCCGCCATGTATTACGACGCGATAGTGAAAAAGTCCAAACAAAAGCAAACGGAGGAAAAGCCGCGCCCCATTCCCGGCTCGCAGAAGCAGCGCCGCAAAAAAGAATATGATGACGAAGAGGCAAAGTCCGCCGTTATGCCGATTATGACGGGTGTCGCGCTGGCTTTCGTGCTTGCCGCCGTGGTTTTCGTGTTTTATTATTTTGTTATTAACAACCCGATCAAACGCGTCCCGTCGCATCCTTTGGCAAATTTTGTCGGGCTTCCCTATGAAAACGTCGCTAATTCGGGGGTTTACGGCTATAAGTTTGTTATTGTCGAGCAGCAGAAGAGCAAAGAATATTCCGAAGGCAAAATCTACAAACAGGATCCGGAGCCTGGAAAAGAAGTTAAAGACGGCTCCGAAGTCCGGGTATGGGTAAGCACGGGAATAGACAGGCTCAGCGTCCCGGAGCTTTCCAACCTGGCCGAAAACGACGCAAGGACTATCCTGCGGAACATGAATCTTTATAACGTCGCGTCCCAGTCGGAGTTCAGCGAAAGTGTTGAAGAGGGTAAAGTTATCCGGACAGACCCGGCTTTTGGGGTTCCTGTTGAGGAATCCAGCCGGATTACATTGTATGTCAGCAAAGGCCCGGAAATCCATAAAGTCAAAGTCCCGGATTTGGCTGACCTGATGGAAGACGCGGTGCGGGAAAAACTGGCCGAAAGCAAGCTGCAGATGGGAACCATCACCCCGGAGGGCAGCGATAAGCCCAAGGGAACTGTTATAGGCCAGGATCCGCCCGCCGATACCGAAGTGGACGAAGGCGCCGTAATCAATATTATCACAAGCAGCGGCGAACCGCCAAAACCGGCCGCTATCGGCTGGTCGATGCCGATAAGTCTGCCTGCGCTTGATATGACCGCAACCCTTACTGTCAAGCTGAACGGCGAGACAGTCAACGAAACCCGGATAAACCTTCTGGCCAATTCGCCTTATGACCAGTATCTTGAAATCCGGGAGGGCGACATAATCGAAGTGCTGATAAACGGCGACCAGTTCAAAGTGTACAACGTCATCCCCGGCGGCCAATACGGCATACAAACCTCTTTGATAGTCAACAACAAAGACGCTTTTGAAGCCCGTTATGGCAGATAAGGGCGCAGTAAGCGGGCGTATCCTGCGCGGCGTCGGCGGCTTTTACTATGTTGCCGCAGGGGGCGAAACGATAGAAGCAAAGCCCCGCGGGATTTTCCGCAAAACCGGCTTTAAGCCCCTTGCGGGGGATTTCTGCCGGCTTTCAATAAATGAGGACGGAAAAGGCATAATAGAAAGCGTCGGCGAGCGCAGGAATTTTTTTCTGCGTCCGCCCGTCGCCAATTTGGACAGGATATGTTTTGTCGTTTCGACCTGCGAACCCGCGCCGAATTTCCAGGCGCTCGACGGGCTGATCGCCGTCGCCGAGCGCAAAAAGACAGAGCCGTTTATTATAATTACCAAGACGGACCTGAAGCCCGGCGGGGAAATACTGGAGCTTTATAAAAACGCGGGCTTTGAGACCTATGCTGCGGATTACCGGAATCCCGAAAGCATAGCCGCGATAAAATCCGCGTTAAGCGGGAAAGTCAGCGCTTTTTGCGGCAATTCCGGCGCGGGAAAGTCCACGCTTCTCAATGCCCTTGACGCTTCCCTCGGGCTTGCCACCGCCGGGATAAGCCGGAAACTGGGCAGGGGAAAGCACACCACGCGGGAAGCCCGCCTTTATCCTTTCGAGGGCGGCTATATTGCCGACACGCCCGGTTTTTCCCGGATAGAGCCAGGCCAGGATGAGCTTATTTTAAAAGACGAGCTGCAATATTGCTTCAGGGAATTTGCGCCGTATATCGGGAAATGCCGCTTTTCCGGCTGTCTTCACAAGGCCGGGAAAGGCTGCGCGGTGCTTGGCGCGCTGGAAGCGGGGGAGATCTCTTCTTCGCGCTACAAAAGCTATTTTGCCATGCTGTGCGAATCCGAGCGGATAAAGGCCTGGGAGCGCAGATAAAAATGCCGGTCACTGTTTGAATCCTGCGAATACCGGCCGTTATGCCTTTTTTTCAACAGGCGATTCGCATTAATTTTTTATCCAAAAGGACTGAACCATAATGAAAAAAATACTTTTTGTCTGTGAAGGCAACACCTGTCGCAGCCCCATGGCAAAAGCGCTGTGCGACAAACATCTCAAAGAGAGCGGCCTTGACGGGCTGTATTCCTGCGACAGCGCCGGAACCGGGGCTTACCCCGGCGAACCCGCCCACGAAAAAGCAATCGCGGTTATGCGCGAAATCGGGATCGACATCACTGGCCACAGGACAAAAAAGCTGACCCCCTCGCTTCTTTCGGAGGCCGACATGGTTTTCACAATGACGCCCGCTCTCCAGTTTCTTATTGCGGAAGCTTTCCCGGAAAAAGCCGAAAAAGTTTCTGTTATAGGCAAGTCAATCGACGACCCCTACGGCAAGGCTATTGGGGCATACAGAGACTGCCGCGACACCCTGGACGGGCATATCCAGAACATTGCCGCGCTTATTCGTCAGGAATTGAGCGGAAAAGGCTATCCGGTCAATGGATTTTAATATTGAGCCTATGCGCCGGGAACACATCCCCGCTCTGGCCGGGCTGGAAAAGCTCTGCTTTTCGGAGCCGTGGAGCGAGAAGGCAATTGCCAGCCAGCTGTCCAATAAAGACGCAAAGGTTTTTGTCGCTCAGAACGGGGGGCTTCCTCTCGCTTATGCCGGAATGTACAGTGCCCTTGACGAAGGGTATATAAGCAATGTCTGCACGCACCCGCTTTTCAGAGGGAAAGGCATTGCCTCCGCTCTTATGGCTGTGCTGATAGACTACAGCCGCGCAAAAGGGCTGGATTTTCTCAGCCTTGAGGTTCGCGTTTCAAACCGGGACGCGATTTCTCTGTATAAAAAATATGGGTTTCTTGTTATAGGCAGGCGCAAAAGCTTTTACGCCAAGCCGACCGAAGACGCCTATATAATGACGTTTTATTTATAAAAAATATTGATTTGAATATAAAAAACCGGGGTTTTTTATCATGCCGACCGACTTTTTAAAAAGAACCTGGGCCGAAATCGACCTTGACGCTATGGCGGGGAATATGGGGCGGATCCGCTCAAGGCTGCGCCCGGAAACGAAAATCATGGCGGTGGTCAAGGCGGACGCTTACGGGCACGGAGACATTCAAGCCGCAAGGACTTTTGCCGCTTTGGGAATCAGCTGGTTTGGCGTCGCCACGATAGAAGAGGCAATTTCTTTGCGGCGCGGCGGGATCGGCGGGAATATTTTGATTCTGGGCTCCACGCCGCCGGAACAGGCCGCTCTTTTGGTCGAATACGGCGTTCAACAGACTGTGTACAGCATAAATTATGCGGAAGCTCTCCGCCGCTTCTGCGGGGGCGCAAAAATAGAGGCGCATCTTGCAATTGACACCGGGATGGGCAGAATTGGCCTGAACGCCTGTGAAGCAAAAAACTGTCTTGAACAGGCAAAACGCATTCTTTCAATGCCGGAATTTGATTTCACGGGGATTTTCACTCACTTTGCCGTTTCGGATGACAATAGCCCGGAGAATATTAATTATACCAGAGAGCAGTTTGAGCGCTTTATGGCCGTCTGCTCCGGGCTTGACCGGGAGGGCCGCCGCCCGCCTCTGCGCCATTGCTGCAACAGCGCCGCGATTCTTTCTTACCCGGAAATGCAGCTGGAAATGGTTCGCCCGGGAATTATTTTGTACGGCCTGAATCCTTCCGACCGTTTCGGCCTTCTGGAGGGATTCAGGCCCGCCATGCGGCTCAAATCAATTATAACGCTTGTAAAAGAAATAAAAGCCGGGCAAAGCGTAAGCTATGGCCGGACTTTTACAGCCGAATCCCCCAGAACAATCGCAACGGTTTCCGCCGGCTATGCCGACGGCTATCCGCGGCTTCTTTCAAATAAAGGGCGGGCGCTTGTAAATGGCGCTTTTGCGCCCGTTGCGGGAAGAGTGTGCATGGATCAGCTTATGATTGACATAACGGGGCTTTCCACAAAAGAGGGCGACGAAGTCACGTTGTTCGGCGACGGCGAAAAAAAGCTCCGCCTTGAGGAACTTGCCGGCGCGATCGGCACCGTCAATTATGAGCTGTGCTGCCTTGTCGGGAGCAGGGTTCCGCGGGTTTATTTCAGCGGCGGCAAAAAGACAGAAACTGTGCGCTATAAAAATATGATTTACTAATTTTTATATAAATTTTTATCTAATAAAAGGGCAGTAAATATGTATAAAATTCTAATCGTGGACGACGAAGCGAAAATCCGCGAACTGATAAAAAAATATCTTGTTTTTGAAGGCAAAGAACCATATGAGGCTGAAAACGGAATGCGCGCGGTCGAGCTTTGCCGCGGCGGCGATTTTGATTTGATTATCATGGACGCGATGATGCCGGAACTGGACGGCTTTTCCGCTGTGAAAAAAATCCGCGAGACAAGCGCCGTTCCGGTCATTATGTTGTCGGCCAGGGGCGAGGAATACGACAGAATCCACGGCTTCGAGCTGGGCGTTGACGACTATGTTGTAAAGCCTTTTTCACCAAAAGAACTTATGATGCGTATTGACGCAGTGCTCAGCCGTGTCCGCCCGCAGCTTCCCGCGGAGACGGCCGCTCCGCCACACGAGATTTTTGAGGCCGGCGGCTTGAAAGTCGATTTTACGGCAAGGCTTGTTTATGTGGACGGAGAGAAAAAAGATCTTTCGCCCCGGGAATACGATTTGCTTTTTTATATGATCAAAAACCGCAATATCGCTCTAAGCCGTGAAAAAATCCTGACGGACGTCTGGGGCTATGATTTTTACGGCGACGACCGGACGCTGGACACGCACATAAAACTGCTGAGGAAATCGCTGGGCAAAAGTAAGGGCCTGATAGTGACGCTCCGGGGAACGGGCTACAGATTTGAAGCGTGAAAGCGCCGGAGGTGTCTTCTTTGAAAAAAAGACGCGGGGCTATGGGGATAAACGGCAAAATATTTCTTTATCTGTTCGGTTTCTGCGCAGTGTTGCTTTTGATACTGTGGCTTTTTCAGGTCGTTTTTCTGGACAGCTTTTACAAGGCAATCCAGACCACATATATAAAATCCACAACGCAGCAGCTTGCCAACCAGATGAAAGGCCAGGATTTGGGCGAAGCCCTTTATAAGGGCGATGTAATTGAGATACTGAACGAAGCGTCAAGGCATGGCAATTTCGAGCTGGAAATACGCTCGTCCGAGGGATACAGTTTTTTGAGGTCCAGCTTTCACAACGATTTACTAGAAAATATTTCCTGGCAATATAAAGACGCCATGTACGTGAAAGCTCTTGAAAACGGCGGCTCTGTTCTTGAAAAATATATTATCGACGATAATGTTTATCACGGCAAAAAAACAGAAATTATTATTTACGCTAAAACTTTTTCGGACGCTGACGGGGCCGACTGGATGATTCTAAGCGGCGCCAAGATCTCCCCATTGAGCGCCACCGCCAAGACAATACAAACCCAGCTTATTTATGTGACTGGCTGTATGATTGTCTTGTCGCTGGGGCTTGCCGGGCTTATCTCCCGGTATGTCTCCCGGCCCATTGAGAAAATAAACAGCGCCGCAAAAGAGCTTGGCAAAGGCAATTATGATATCGCGTTCCCTGGCGAAGGCTACCGGGAAATATCGGAGCTGTCCGAGACGCTCAGCGCCGCCGCCGCCGCCCTTTCCAAAATCGAAAACCTGCGCCGGGAATTTATCGCGAACATCTCCCACGACCTGCGCACGCCTCTCACGCTGATAGCGGGTTACAGCGAGATGATGCGCGATTTGCCCGGGGAAGCCTCGGCCGAAAACATGCAGGTAATTATCGACGAGGCGAAACGCCTTACTTCGCTTGTGAGCGATTTGCTGGAGCTTTCCAAATTTCAGGCTGAAGGAGGGCGCGCTCTCAAACTTTCCAGGTTCAGCCTGACTGAAGAAATCTCCGGGATACTGGGCAGATTCAGAAAGCTTAGCGAACATGACGGCTATCAAATCGAATTTGAATATGCGGACGAAATCTTTGTTTACGCGGACAAAATCAAAATTTCCCAGGTTGTTTATAATCTGATGAACAACGCGCTGACCCATACCGGCCAGGACAGGAAAGTCCTTGTGCGGCAGCGTCTTGCGGGAAGCAGCGCCCGCGTAGAAATAATCGACACTGGCGAAGGCATCCCTCCCGAAAGCCTGCCCTATATCTGGGACAGATATTACAAAGTGGACGAGGCGCACAAACGCAATATCAACGGCAGCGGCCTTGGGCTTTCAATAGTAAAATCCGTTCTGGATATGCACGGCGCGAAGTACGGCGTCGCGTCCTCCCCAAAAATGGGGAGCGTGTTCTGGTTTGAGCTGGTTTTAGAATAAAAAAACGCGGGAGCGGCCTTAGTCATTGCCGCTCCCGCGTTTTTTTGCTTGCTTATCAGCGCGAAACGCCCGCCATTTTCAGCATCTCGGCGGCGTTCTCCAGCATAAGCTTTGTAATTTCCTCTCCGCCCATAATGCGGGCAAGCTCGCGCTTTCTGCCCTCGTAACCGAGCGGGAGAACTTCTGTGTAGGTCTTTTCTTTGCGGACATTTTTTCTTATCAGGAGATGTTTGTCCGCAAGCGAAGCAATCTGCGCAAGGTGGGTTATGCAGATGATCTGCCGCCCTTTTGAAACTTCGCGGAGCTTGCGGCCGATTTTCTGCGCCACCCTGCCGCTGACGCCTGTATCTATCTCGTCGAAAATCAGCGTTTTCACGCTGTCTTTGTCGGCCAGCACGTTTTTGACGCTGAGCATAATCCGCGAAAGCTCGCCGCCGGAAGCGATTTTCGACATAGGCTTCGGCTGTTCTCCCGGATTGGTGGAAATCACAAACTGGAAAGAATCCGCGCCGTTCGCCCTGAGCTTAACCATACTGTGAGAAAAGCCGAAAACGACATTAGGCATGTCCAGAAATTTCAGCTCGCCGCAGACGGCCTCCACGAAAAGTCTGGCTTTTTCAAGACGCCGCTCTGTGAGTTTTTTTGCAAGGTCTTCGGCCTGCTTTTGTTTTCCGGCGATAATTTTCTCAAGCTCCTGCAGACGTTCTTCTGATAGTTCTATGTCCTCAAGCTCACTCCTGGCTTTTTCAAGATATGCCAGAACGCGCGGAATTTCGCCGCCATATTTGCGCTTGAGTTTATAAATTTCGTCAAGGCGTCTTTCTATGTCGTCAATGCGGGCGGGGTTGACGTCAAATTCCAGAAAGCGCGAGCTGACTTCTTTGGCGATATCCTCAATCTCGTAATAAAGCCCGCGCAGTTTTTCCGAAAGCTCCGGCAAGCCGGCCAAATATTCCTGGATTTCCTCCAAATCCGAAGCGGCGCCGTCCAGCAAATCAACCGCGCCCCCGCTGTCCATGTCGTCTCCCTCCAGCGCGTCGCGCGCGTCGCCAAGACATTCCATAATTTTCGCGGCGTTGCGGATGGATTCAAGCTCTGCGTTCAGCTCATACTCTTCATCTTCGCTGAGCCCGGCATTTTCTATTTCGTCGATCTGATAAGAAAGAAGGTCGATTCTGCGCGCCTTTTCGCCCTCGTCAGTCGAGTATCTTTCAAGCTCCGCTTTTTTGGCCTCCAGCTCGTCGAAAACCGCGCGATATTCATCAATCAGGGGCTGCAATTCGCCGTAGCCGTCAATAAAGCCCAGATGATTCTCCGCAACAAGCAGTTCCTGGTTGTCCTGCTGGCCGTGGACGTTTATCAAAGCCGGGGCAAGCTCCCGCAGGGCGGCGGCTGTGGCCGGGCGGTTCATAATCCGGCAGGAAGTGTTCCCGTTTGACGAAATGCTGCGCGACAAAATAAGGCTTTCGCCGTCCTCAATCTGGAATCCCATTTCCGAAAGGAGTTCGGCGGCCTTTTGGGGCACGTCCGAAAACACAGCCGAAACGAGAGCCTTCTCCGCTCCGGAACGCACGATGTCGCGGCTGACGCGGCCGCCAAGAATTATGTTAATCGAATTTATCAGGATAGTTTTTCCCGCGCCTGTTTCTCCGGTGAGGACATTGAAGCCCTGACCGAAGGAAATTTCGGCTTTTTCGATTACCGCTACGTTTTCGATATAGAGTTCACACAGCATGAGGGATGCCTCCGTAAAGCCAGTTTAGTTCCGCCTTGGGCTATCTTTATCAAGTATATCACAAGCAAAAATCTTTATTTGCTGAAAAATCCCAGCATGGTTTCTTTCATCCGCGAAGCGTCCCCCGGCGAGCGCATAAGCACAAAAACCGTGTCGTCGCCGGAAATCGTACCGACAACGTTTTCAAACTCCATGCTGTCCAGCGCGGCGCAGGCGGCGTTTGCCATGCCCGTATAGCACCTGATGCAGACAATATTTCCCGCCATATCGACAGACATCACAGTTTCTTTGAAAATGGAGAAAAATTTGTCAGAAACGTTGCCCAAACGGGAAGCTTTAGGCGATTCATAGCGATAAACCCCATCTTTGTCCAGCGCCTTCATAAGCCGCAAGTGCTTTATATCCCGCGAGATTGTCGCCTGAGTGACCGGGATCCCCTCTTCTTTGAGCCTTTGCATAAGCTCTTCCTGCGTTGTAATTTTTTCGCGCTCAATCAGCTCTAAAATCTTTGCGTGCCGGTTCGTCCTCATTTTGCTAACTCTCCTCTTTTATGTAATTGCTCCGCCTGCGGAACCTGCGGGAAGACAGGCCCGCTAAAATCTATTCATCATTTTTTTGCTGAGAACCTCGTAGAAATGCCAGCCTTTGAAATGCACCATTTTGACGAAACTTTCGGATTTTGAAACCTCGATCAGACAATTTTCGTCGATTTGTATTATATCCTCCCCGTCGACTGAGACAAAAACATCTTCCAGCGCTTCGCCTGTGTTTGCCTGAATAAGTTTTATACTTAAAGTTTTATTCGGCGGGAACAAGATCGTCCTGCCATGAAGCGAATGCGGACATATAGGGGTCATCGCGATAGAATCAATAGTTGGAGAGATAATAGGCCCGCCCGCCGAAAGCGAATATGCCGTCGAGCCGGTAGGCGTGCAGAAAATAATCCCGTCTGCCCTGTAAAAGCCGACATGGTTGCCGTCGCAGAAAATATCGGTGTCAATCATCTTTGAGAGAGCGCCCTTTGAAACAACAAGCTCGTTGAGCGCCTGAAGCAAAACCGTTTTCCCCTCGTTTCTGCGAAGCTTAATATCAAGCATCATTCGTTTCTCAACAGTATATTCCCCGCTGGCCAGCTTCCGGACTTTCTCAAGCTGGTCCCCTTCCAGCTCGGCAAGAAAACCCAGTCTTCCCGCGTTTATGCCCAGCACAAGCTTGTCTTTTTTGGCGGCGTGCTTTGCGCTGTGAATCAGGCTGCCGTCGCCGCCCACCGCAATAATAAAATTACATATTTCCAAAAGCTCCCCGAACTCGCCGAAAAATACGGACGCGCCAGAGAAGCTTTTCTGATAAATACTGTCTATTAATGGTATTATACCACAGCTGTTAAGGCTGTCAATAAGTCCGGCAGCGCATAAATATGCGTTTTTTTTACTCAGATTTGGCATAATTAACGCTTTCATGAAGTTGCTCCTTTTTGCTCTAAAGGATTTTTAATTAATATTTTACACTAATCAAGAAGATAAGTCCAGCAGGAAAAATTAAAGAAAGAAAAATCAAAGCGGGACTCTTCGCGCTATAAGTAAAAACTTGGTGAATTTTTTAGCCCGCCTATTGATATTATCCGGCAAAAGTTATAAACTGTCTTACAGAAAAAGCTAAATAAAAACAAAAGGGAGGAATTTTAAACATGAAACTGGTTTTAGTGCGCCACGGCGAAAGCGAATGGAACAGGCTCAATCTTTTTACCGGCTGGACGGACGTCGAACTTTCCGAAACAGGCCACAAAGAAGCCGCCGAGGGAGGAAAACTCCTCAAGGCGGAAGGCTATGACTTTGATATTTGCTACACCTCTTACTTGAAAAGAGCTATAGACACTCTCAATCATATTCTGGAGGAACTGGACCGGGAATGGCTGCCCGTCGTGAAGTCCTGGAAGCTCAACGAAAGGCACTACGGCGCGCTTCAGGGGCTGAACAAAGCCGAGACGGCCAAAAAATTCGGCGAGGCGCAGGTAAAAATATGGCGCCGCTCGTTTGACATTGCTCCGCCCGAGCTGGAAGAAAACGACGAAAGAAACCCGCGCAATCAGGAACAATACAGGGACGAGCCGGATAAGAGCGTCCTCCCGCTGACCGAAAGCCTGAAAATCACGATTGACAGGGTTATCCCCTTTTATAATAAGACGATCAAACAGGACATGGAAGCCGGCAGGCGCGTTCTTGTCGCGGCGCACGGAAATTCCCTCCGCGCCCTGGTGAAATATCTCGACAAGCTCAGCGACGAGGAGATCATGGCCGTGAACCTGCCCACAGGCGTTCCGCTCGTTTATGAGTTTGACGAAAATTTCAACGTAAGCGGCAAATATTATCTGGGCGACCAGGACGCGATCAGGGCCAAGATGGAGAGCGTCGCAAATCAGGGCAAAGCTAAATAACGCATTATAGTTTTAATTACAGGGGGAGATTGAGAGCGCTCCCCCTATATATTTAATATATCCCAATTCCCATGATAATAAAACCCGCGAAAAGCCCGAAAAGGCTGGTTTTCATGCCGCCATAGCCCTGCGCCGCCGGAAGCAGGTCCCGGAAAGACAGACAAAGCATGATTCCGGAAATAAGCCCGAAAAGCAGGCCCAAAACCGTATCCGTCAGAAAAGGCCGGAGCGCAAGCGCCGCCAGAACCGCCCCGGCAGGCTCGCTAAGCCCAGACAAAAGCGAATAGCCTATGGCACGCGCGCGGCTTGCGCTGGAATAATAAATCGGCACGGCGATTGCGATCCCTTCAGGCAGATTGTGCAGGGCTATCGCAAGGCTGACCGAAACGCCAAGCGAAAGGTCTTTATAGGCCGAAAGATATGTAGCCATCCCTTCGGGCAGATTGTGCGTGATAAGCGCAAGCATAGAGATCAGGCCGACGCGTCCCAATTGATTCTCCTGATTCAGGGGGATTTTACTTTCTATAAAAAAAGAAAGGACAACGCCGGCAATCATAGCGGCCGCCGCCGCTGCCGCCGCAAAAATTCCGAAGCCCGAAGAAAGCATTCCCACTGCTTCCGGCATAAGATCTCCAAAAGAAACGACGGTCATCACCCCGGCGGAAAAACCCAGCGCAAAGCCCAGGATTCCGCTGCTTTCCCTGTTTTTAATAAAAAATACTATAATCCCGCCCGCCGCCGTTGAAAGCCCTGCCGCCAGGCTGAGCGCAAAAGGGTAAAGCAAGTCTGGGTTCATAAAACCGAACCTCCAAATTTTGTTAATTTATATTTTAGCAAAATCCGGAGGGTTTTAAAACGCGAATCGTGCCCTGGGCGGAAAAATTCAGCGCGGCTTGACAAAAGTTTTTCCAAATGACAAAATAATCTTAAATTAATAATTTACAAAAGCAACAGAAGGACGGTACATAAAAAATGAGAAAAAAGCAAGTGCTCTTGTCGTTTTTGATAACGTTCGCCGTTATGTCGGCAGCGGCGGGGATTTTTGCCTTTGCGTATGCAAGCAGGCAGGCGAAAAATATACCCGCAGCAGAAGAGTCCGCGCCTGTGTCATCGGCCGTTTCTTCTGCTGCAGTCCCGTCGGAAGAAGTTTCTTCCGCACTGCCTGAACTGCGCGAAGTAAAACTGCTTATGGCCGGGGACAATCTTTTGCATCTTCCCGTAGTCAACAGCGGCTGGCAGCCGGACGGAAGCTATAACTTCGACCACCTTTTTGCAAATCTTAAAGACGATATTCAGAGCGCCGACATAGCCGTTATAAATCAGGAAACGGTTCTGGGCGGGACGGAGATAGGGCTTTCGGAGTATCCGCAGTTTAATTCCCCGCAGGAAGTGGGCGACGCGATCGCCGCCGCCGGTTTCGATGTTGTTATGCACGCGAATAACCATGTGATGGATCGCGGTTTTGACGCGATTGAACGCACTATGCGGTTTTGGAAGAAATACCCGAATATCACCGTTGTGGGCGTCAACGAAAACGAGGATGAATATAATAATATAAAAACCGTCGAGGTAAACGGTTTGACGCTTGCTATTCTCAGCTATACGGATTCCACAAACGGGATACCCGTGCCGCAGGACAAGCCCTGGCTTGTGAACATGACGGACGAGGAAAAAATTGCCGCCGACATAGCGAGGGCAAAAGAAACTGCGGATTTTATTATAGCTCTGCCGCATTGGGGGATTGAGTATTCTTACACACCGTCAGAAAATCAGGAGCTTTACGCCAGGTTTATGGCAAACCTGGGCGTTGATCTGATAATCGGCACGCACCCGCATGTTTTGGAGCCGATAGAATGGATTGACCGCAAGGACGGCGGCAGGACGCTTGTTTATTACTCCCTGGGGAATTTTGTATCAAACCAGAACGAAAGCCCGCGCATGCTGGGCGGCATAGCGGAAGTAACGATAGTCAAAGCCGGCGATGAGCCGGCCTATATAGAAACCGCCGCCATTGAGCCGGTTGTGACGCATTTTGAGGCGGGCGATCTGAACTATGGGGTGTACAAGCTCAGCCAATACACGGACGAGCTTGCGGCGCGTCACCGCCTGCGCACGGCGGGCAGTTATTACAGCGACAGCGGTCATCTGTTCGGCGTTAACTGGCTGCGGAAGCTCTGCGAGCAGGTTTTGGGCGAGTGGTACACGGGGGAACCTTCGCTTGACTGACAGCGCGGATTGCGCAGGGGGCGCCCGCCTGTTTTTTCCTGCGCAAAGTTTCAGTAAAGAAAAAGTAAAATTTCAGATTTTCCTACTTTAATTTTTATTTTTTTGTGGTAGGATTATATAAACGGCCAATAATAATCAGGGCAGGAAAATACTAATCAGAAGGATGTGTTTTTACTCAATATGGGCGGGTACCGCGCTATTTACACCGGAAGGAAAAAAAATAAAACTCCCATCACAACGTTGCTGTCGTTTGTGTTTTTCTTTTTGGCGGCGGCATTTTTTGCGGTAGCCTTTTTGTCCTCAAGAAATGCGGCCGACCAGGAGATAATCGCTGTGGCAAGCGCCGCTTCTGCGCAAGCCGAAAGCATTCTTGCCGCTCAGGTTTCGTATTCTTCCGCGCCGGAAGAAGTATCGTCTGTACAAAAAGAAGAGATACAACCAGGGGAAGTCCCTTTGCAGGAACCGGAAGAAGCGCCGCCGGAAGAGGCTCCTTCGCAGGAACCGGAAGAAGTTTCCGCAGTTAATTTAAGCAATGTTTTTAACGGACCTCTCCCGGAAACGCAGCGCTTTGCGATTGATTATCTGGACGACGCCGCCTTTTTGGGCGACTCGGTGACGGAAGGCATGAAAATGCATAATATGAGCGATGCCGTTATTGTTTCCGCCACCAGCATGTCCACCGCAGGGGTTATGTCAAAGCCGATTGACGAATACGGCGGGATGACGCTTTTGGATAAGCTCAATTCCGTCGGCGCAAAGAAAATCTATGTGATGCTTGGCGCCAATGAGATAGGCGGTTCCAGCATGGACGTCTTTATTGAGCGCTATGGAATGATTTTGGACAGCATAAAAGAACACAATCCCGGCGCGGCGGTTTATGTTCAGTCCGTCACGCCGGTTACAAAAGCCTATGACAGCGGCAGGCACTATCTGAACAAGGCGGACATTGACGAGGCAAACAGGCGTCTTCTGGAACTTGCCAAAGAAAAGAAAGTCTTTTTTATAGACGTGAATGCGGTTCTTTCGGACGATGAGGGTTATCTTCCCAACGACGCAAGCCCGAAAGACGGGGTTCATTTTGGGGCGGCTTATTTTAACATGTGGATTGACTGCCTTCTGACGCATGTTGTGCCTGACAATGTTGTGGAAGCGCTCAAGTCCGCCAACAGCGGCGTTCCTCTGGGTTCCGGCGCGTGAGGCGGACTCTGAGGGGGGCGGCGGCTTGCCGTTCTTAAAATATTTACCGCTCGAATATTATAAATAATATTCGACAAATGAAAGGAATTAGCAAATGCTGAATTTAAAAAAAATTATCATGTCCGCAGCGGCTATAATCTGCCTTGCGGCTTTATGTTCATGCGGAGGCGCAAAGCCTGATTACAGCAAAGATATTGACCTGGACGAAATTGCCCAAAAGGCGCTGGCTGTCCCGGAAGCAAATTATAAAGAGATGGTGCGGCTTTCGGAAAAAAAGGTCGTGAACTTTTACCCCGATATAGACGTTTCTCAGCTTGAAGACATGTCAATAAACCTTGAGGGAGCGGGCGCCGCCGACGAGTTCAGCGCCTTTAAAGTCAAGGACAGTTCCTATATAGAAACGCTGAAAACCGCAATGCAAGCTCATTCAGAAGAAACAATCGCAAAAAACGCGAACTACCGCCCCGAAGAAGCGGACGCGATTAAAAACGCGCTTATTACTGTGAAAGGCAAATATGTTTTTTATATAATCTCGGCAAATAACGCCAAAGTTGAAGAAACAGTAGACGCTCTTTTCAGATAGAGGCTAACGCGCTTCGCTCCTCCTGTATTAGAAGAATTTTCAAGAAATCCGAGCGCTTTATAAACGCGTGCAATAGAACAGCTAATTTAAATTTTGACAAGACGAACGGAGAATGCAAAGATGACTATAGAATGTTATGCGGTTATTGCCGTACTTATTGTCATGTCCGGAAGCTTTTTTGCCTCAAGAAGAAGATTTGCGGGAGCGGTTCTGCTTCCCGCAACGTTGGTTCCGCTTTGCTATATAACCGCTCCGGTAATCTTTAACAGGGTTTTTAAAAATTTTGACAGAGGCGCTTTTCTGTTTATCTACAACACAGCCGGACTGCTGCTTGCGTGTGCGGTGATTATTTTTATGCTGTTCAAGTTCGACACCAAAAAATACGAGAAAGTCTGCGCCTTTTTTTCTATTTTATTCAGTGTCGCCTTGTTTATCATACTTATTAATCATATTTAAAACCACGCAGAGCATCAGTCTTAAAGCAAACCCTCCCGCAAGCGGGAGGGTTTTTAATATAAGGGGTCAAATAGAAGGTATTATCAATTTGAGAATTATTAAATTATACTATCAAAAACAGAACAAAGTCACTATGCAAATTTTAGCATTTATATATATGTTAGTCAATATGCCGCCATGATTTATTTTTCTTTGTAAATATTATTGCAATATATAAAATTTAAAAATATACATTGACAGACGAAGTATTATGTGATATAAATTATATAACGGCACACAATAAAAACAGCGGCTGTAAAAATTCTGCTATGGGGGGAGTGATTATTAATATAGGATGTCTATTACCTCTGATCTGATTCGCGGCCATACCGAAACGATCATATTGGCCTATCTGGCCGAGCGGGACAGCTACGGCTACGAAATCAACAAAAAAATTCAGGAAGAAACCGACAGGCGCTATGAGCTCAAGGAAGCGACGCTTTACAGCGCGTTCCGGCGGCTTGAGGAAAGCGGCTGTATCGAATCCTACTGGGGCAACCAGCAAACCGGCGCAAGGCGGAGGTATTACCGGATAACCCCGGCGGGCGCGGCGCTCTACCGCAAGAACCTTGCGGACTGGAAAGAAGCCCAGAGCCTTATTAACAAACTGGTGAGCACAAAAAATTGAGTAAAAGGGGATAAAACATGAAAGACAAAATAGCGGCCTGCGTCGAACAGCTTTTTGCGGTTTCGGAAAGAAACGGCAGAAGCGAAGAAGCCAAAGAAGAGCTTATTTTAAACCTGTGCGACAAATATGACGACCTTGTGAGCCAGGGCTATGCGGAAGAAGCGGCCTATTACAAAGTGATTTCCGGCATTGGGGATATTGACGAACTTATTGACAGCGTTCGGACCCGGCCAATTTTAAACGGCGCGGAAATCAACCAGCGCCGCAACGAAAAAAAGCGGGAGACTTATTTGCTGCTGCGTTCAATTGCAATCTTTATGTATATAACCTGTTTTCTGCCGCTTATTTTTCTAAGTTCGGTTTTGCACATGGACGGCACATTCGGCGTCCTGATTATGTTCGCGATGATAGGCGCGGCCACCTGCCTTATTGTGTACTCAAATTCTGGGCTTAAGACGCTGGGGAAAAATTACGATTATTACCACACGCGGGAAAACGGCAGGGACTATATAAATATCAGATATGACAATACCGGGGGGGAGAACAGCGAGGTGCTCAACGAAAACAAAGAAAAGAATCCGGTTAAAGGACTTATTATTTCTATTATGTGGACCATGATAGTCTTGCTTTACTTGTTGATTTCGTTTACTACTATGCGCTGGGACATTACATGGCTAATATTCCTGCTTGGTTCGATTGCCACAATTGTGATAGACGGCATTTATTATCTGATTTCTTTCCAGCAGGCGGAGAGACAGGGACTGCAGATCAGTATACGCCAAAAGGTCAAAAAAATCACAGGCATGCTTACTTCCGCGCTTTGGCTCTTCACGGTTATATTTTACTTCGTCATATCGCTTGAAACGGGCATATGGACTATGACCTGGCTTATATTTATCGTGGCGGCGGCGTTAACTCAGGTGATCGCTTTGCTTGGACATTTCTGGGAAGGGAGGCACTACGAAAATGAGCAAAAGTTTTAAAACAGTTCTTATAGTTCTCACAGCCATTTTTCTTGCGATTGCGGTTCTTGTGGCCGCTTATATGACAAACGGGATTATTAGACAGAAGCGCAGCCAATCGGAAAGAGGGCTTACTGTCACCGAAAAACTGGAAGAGGGAGACGATGTTGTGATTGGCGCAAATCAAATGCTCAAAGAAGAAAAATTCTCCGGGGATGTGAGAAGCTTAAATATAGAGTTCACGGCCACAGAAATAAGGCTTTTGCCGGGCGACGGCGAAATTGTTATCAGGCAGTACAGCGACGACAAAAATTTTGACCCCGACAGGGTTTTTACGGCGGAATTTAAAAACGGCGTTCTTAAAATAGAGGGCGACAAAAGCAACAGATTGTTTAATTTTAATTTCAGCAGCATTTTCAATCGCAACTATCTGGAAATCTATCTTCCCGAGGCACAATATGACAAGGTGAAAATATCCAGCGTTTCCGGGGCTGTCAAGTCGGAAATAGATATAGCGGCAGATGATATAAATATAGAAAGCACCAGCGGAGGGATAAACCTCCAAAATCTGGAGGGCAGTAAAATCAAATTAGAAAGCGTTTCCGGCGGCATAAAAGGCGAAAACGCCAACTCTGAATCAGTTTCGATCAATTCAGGCTCCGGCGCGCTCAATTTTGATTCTGTCATCGGCCAGTCGAAACTGGAATCTATTTCCGGCGGCATAAATATAGACGAAGTTTCCGGCAACGCCAATATCAAAGCGTCTTCCGGATATGTCAGAATTGACAGCCTGTCCGGTTCCGGAAGGATCAGCTCTGTTTCCGGTTCTGTGGACATCAGCCGCCTTGAGGGGGATTTATACGTTGACGGGATTTCCGGCAGCGTTCGGGTCGCTATACCGGAAGGCCAGAATTTTAAATATGACCTGGAGAGTGTGAGCGGAAGCGTTGACGTTCAGCAGGCGTCCGTCCATAAGAGCGGCAGAGTCAGCGGCAGCGTCGGTTCGGACGGATATAACGTTAAAATCAGCACAGTCAGCGGCAGCGTTAAAATAAGCTCGTAAATCAGGTTTTTTTTGCAGCTTGAAATATAAATAGCTTGATGATATAATATAAAATTATATAACGCAAAAACAGACCCGCATATTTCACTCTCAAAGGAGCGCGTCATGATTAAAGGCATTGTGTTTGATATGGACGGCCTGATGATAGACAGTGAAAGGCTTGCGGGCGAAGCTCTGAAACAGGCCATGCGGGAGCAGAACCTGACTTATCGGGAGGAAATCCGAAACAGCGCCATAGGCCGTAACGCTTTTGTTGTTGACGAAATTTATTGCCGCGCTTTCGGCGCGGAAAAAGCCATAATAGTCCGCGCGCGTATGAAAGAAATCATAAGCGCGTATTATCAGGAAAACGGCGTTCCCGTCAAAAAGGGCCTGTATGAGCTTCTGGACTTTCTGGAAACGCTCGGCATAAAAAAAGCCGTCGCAAGTTCCAGCAAAAGGGCGACGATAGAAAACCTGCTTTCCGCGATAGGCGTTCTTGGCCGCATTGACGCATATATCGGCGGTGACGAGACGCATAAAGGCAAGCCTGACCCCGAAATTTTCCTGAAAGCCTGCGAAAGGCTGAGCATAGCCCCAAAAGAAGCGCTTGTCCTGGAAGATTCCGTCGCGGGGGTGGCCGCCGCCGTAAACGGCGGAATCCCCGTCGTGCTTATCCCGGATATCTGCCCCCATACGCCCGAAAGCATGACCAAAGCCGCGGCCGTTTTGGATGATCTTTTAGAAGTTATTCCCTTCATCCGCCAGAAAAACGGCTGGACAGATTTATAATTTTTCAAGAAACAGGAGTGCGAAAAAATGGCAAAAGTGACGCTTTTGTCCTACACGCCGGAACCCGAAAAGACAGTGGCCGCCGCCGCAAAGCTCTGCTACAGCCCGGCCGCAATCAATAGCCTGACGGAAGGTCTCACCGGGGAAGAATCCGGAAAATTTGTCCGGAGACTGGCCGCCATGGGACATGAAAGCCCGATTGAACACGCAAGCTTTACTTTCGCGGTGGAAGGCGCTTCGCGCTCGCTTCTTGCGCAGATAACCCGGCACAGAATCGCGTCTTTTTCGGTGCAGAGCCAGCGCTATGTCGCCGAAACCGGCTTTGAGTACATCATCCCGCCGGAAATAGAAAAAATTCCCCAGGCGCGCGAGGAATTTATTAAAGCGATGCGGGAGGCTCAAGATTCCTATAACAGGCTTGCGGAAATTCTCAAAAATGCGCGCTTTGCCGCCTTGCTTGAGGAAAAGGGCCTTGAAGAGGCCGGGCTTGACGAAAAAAAACGCGCACGGCTTTTGTCGCAGGCGGAAAAATCCGCAATTGAGGACGCCCGCTTTGTCCTGCCAAACGCCTGCGAAACCAAAATGCTGGTCACAATGAACGCAAGAAGTCTGCTGAATTTTTTTCGGCACAGGTGCTGTCTGCGCGCGCAGTGGGAAATCCGCGGCCTGGCCAATCAGATGCTTTGCCTTGTGAGCGGGATCGCCCCAAACATTTTCGCAAAGGCGGGGCCGCCCTGCTTGTACGCGCCCTGCCCGGAAGGCGGGATGTCCTGCGGGAAAGCCGAGGATGTGCGCAGATTCTATAAAAAAATTCCAAGTTCCTGAAAAAGCAGCGTAATTCGCCGCCCATTCCGCGCAGAGACTGCGCCGGGGTGGGCTTTTTTTTATAAAAATTTATAAATATAAAAAATTTAATAATTTATTTATTAAATACTTGACAAACGTTCGTTAATCTATTATTATGTTTTTAGGTTAAGTATTACTAACGTACGTTAATTCGGCTTATTTAAAACAAGCTCTTGTTTTTATGTGCATTATAGTATGGACGGAGATAATTATGTACGAGATTCCCCAAGGGAAAAGTTTTCAAAAATTTTCTACAAAAGACAGCATTTTTTTCACCGCCGTGAGGATGTTCTCAGATAAAGGCTGCCAGGAAGTGTCAATGCGCGACTTGGCAAAAGAAGTCGGCATACGGGTTGCGACTATTTACAGCCATTATGCCTCAAAGCAGGATTTGCTTGAGCTGATTTATGATTTTTATAAAAACCAGTGGAACAAAGCAAAGCCGAACTATGACGAAATTTTGCGCGGCGCCCAGTCGCTTTCGCCTTTTGAAACCCTCAACAGGCTGGAGTGGCATTTCCCGCCGGAGCTTCAGGACACAATGAACCGCATTGTGATTATCGCCATAAGCCGTTTGCGCTGCGACGAGGTAAGCATGCGCTTTGTCCGCGAGCTTGTTATGGACGGCGTATCAAAGCCTTTGACAGCCGTGCTTGAACGTCTGGTTGAGCTGGGCAAGATAGAGACGCCTGGCATAGAATCCTTTGTCAGTATGTACGCATATTTTTGCTTTGGCGTTGCCGCGCTGGACTGCACCGAGCTTGGAGTCTCTTATGACAGATTGGCGGGCTGTCAGGAATTGATTTTCTCATACATAAAACCCACGGGCAAGTAAGAACCCTGGCGCAATTACTAATATATTTGAGTTTTAATTTTTCTCACTCACACGAACGCCTGATCTAATAATTTAAGACGCGTTTCAGCAGTTTTAAAAAAAGCGGACATGACTATAGCTTGTTTAAAGGAGTGAAATTCTTTTGTCCAGCTTTGCAAATAAAGCAAATATGAGAGAGCTTTTGATGCATAATTTCTATCTGAAGAGACCGCGCCTGGATAAACTTTTTGAGGAAACGCTGAACAATCACTCTCTTATTGTTATATGCGCGGGCATGGGCTATGGCAAAACCCAGGCCTTTGCGTCTTTTTTGCAGGAATCTGACGCACGTTCGGATTGGGTTCAGCTTTCCGAACGCGACAATAATATTTCCTACTTTTGGGAAAAATATACGAATATAGCCGCTGCAAGCTTCCCCGAGCTTGAAACGGCGCTAAAAGAGCTTGGTTTTCCCGACACTGCTGCGGCTTTCTCCAAATATGCGGCCATAGTGGACAATCTTGCCGCGGTGCCCACAAGGCATGTTTATGTAATGGATGATTTCCATTTTTTGAAAAATCCCGCCATTGTGCGCCATGTCGAGCGGACGGCTCATACGCTGCCGGTTAACGCCAATATCATAATAATTTCGCGCACTTTGCCGCAGATCAGCGCGGTTATCAGCGAACAGGCCGCTATCATAAGCGAGGATAATCTGCGCTTTACAAAAGAAGAAATCTGCGCTTATCTGCGCCAGCTTCACATTCCAAGCTCGTCCCAGTATGTCCAGAGCATATATAACAGCACGCAGGGCTGGGCTTTTGCCGTTAACCTCGCGGCGCGCTCTTTGAAAAATGCCAAGAGCGACAAACAGTACACTTTGCGGGCGATGAAAGGCAATATATTTAAATTAATAGATCTGGAAATTTTTACAGCTCTTTCAGACGAATTGCAGCGTTTTCTTGTCCGGCTTTCGCTGATTGAGCACCTCAACGCGGATTTAGTAAAAAACATTGCCGGCGACGAGGCGCTTGTTTCAGAGATGGAGGGTCTGACGGAATACATACGCTATGATTTATTTTTAAACGCATATTTTATTCATAGCATGTTTTTGGATTTCCTGCGCCAGAGACAGGGCTTATTGACAGAAGAAGAAAAACGCGATACTTACCAAAAAGCCGGCGAATGGTGCGAGACAAACGGCTATCACAGCAATGCCCTGGAATATTACAGCCAGGCTGTGGATTATTCGGCGATCATACGGACTTTTAACAGGCAGAACAGGCACATTCCCCAGGACGTCGCAAGGTGCGCACTGAAAATTTTTGAAAATGCGCCGGAAACTGCCGCCTTTGAAAACCCGTGGTTTCCTGTTACGCATCTGCGGATCGCTATCAGTATGTGGCAGCCCGAAAAATCTATGGAACTGGCGAAACGGTATATCAGCGCATATCTGGCCCGGCCGGAGTCGCCCGAAAAAAACTGGGCGCTTTCCTGGCTTTACGGTTCTTTGGGCACTTTGCGGCTTTTTATGTGCACGTACACTGACGTTTATGACTTTGACCGGTATTTTCAAAAACAGGCGGAGTATCACAGCAGGATTTCCGCCCCAACCGAAGGCCCTCCCGATTATCCGATAGGCGCGTGGGCTTTATACGTCGGGACAAACCGCCCCGGAGCAATAGAAGAGTATATCGGCGCTTTAAGCCGCTCAATCTCATATGTGTCCGTTCCGCTGGGGGGCTTTATGTGCGGCTGGGACAATCTGGTTCGCGGCGAACTGTGTTTTTTCCGCCAGGAAATAGACGAAGCCGAAAAATATATAAAGCAGGTTATCGTCAAAGCCCAGAGCTGCGGCCAGTATTACACATGGAGCTATGCGCTGATATACCTGATGCGTATTGCGATCGCGCGCGGGAACCTGCACGAAGCCGAGACGGTTTTGCAGGAGATGGACGCGCTTCTGGACAAAAGCCAGTATTCTACCCGGTATGCCATTTATGATATTCTTGCCGCTTTTTATTATCTGTCGATGGGGTTGCCGGAGCTTATCCCGGACTGGCTGAAACAGGACTTTAAGCCATATGTGCACCCGGCCTGTATCGAAGGTCTTGCAAATCAGGTTCGGGCAAACTATCATTTTCAAACGCGTCAGTACGAAAAACTTTTGAATTTTATCGAAAGCGAGCACAGCAAGAAGGATCTTCTTCTCAGCAGAATAAACGCGTTCGCGCTGAAAGCTCTTTCCCTTTTCCGGATGAAGAAACAGCGGGAGGCGATTGCGGCTCTGACGGAAGCCTATCGCCTGGCGGAACCCGAGCGAATTATTTTTCCGTTTTCCCAGTATGCAAAAAACATGCGCGCCCTCACTTTCGTTGCAACGAGAAGCCCGGACTGCGCGATCCCCCGGGAGTGGCTGGAAAAAATTAGCTGCAAATCGTCGGTTTTTGCAAAACGTCAGGCGCATATGCTTGAGGAATTCCGGCGGAAAAATGGGCTGGACTGCGCAATGAACCTGAGCCCCAAGGAGAAAAAAGTGCTTTACGCCCTTTCGCAGGGAGTTTCGCGGGCGGAGATAGCGGCTTCTCAGAACATATCGGCCGGCATGGTCAGGAACTTTATAAATTCTATATACGACAAACTTGGCGTCGACAGCCTTTCGTCGGCCGTCCGCATTGCTGTTCAGCAGGGCATTCTCTGAGTATCAGAGTTTTATTTACAGCGTTATTTCTATAAGGCGCACTTCCAAAGGCTCCAGCTCCGCTGATATGTCCAGCGCGCCGTCTGATATTTTTTCCCGGCGCACACGAATTTTAGGAACGGAGATACGCTTTAAATACTCCACATCTTCCGGCGCAAGCGGGAGCGCTCCCATTTCCACCCATGCGTCAAAGGCGGAGCCGTGCTTTGTGTTAAGTATATGCTCTTTTAGCGTACATTCTTTGTCCGGCAAATCCGTCAGAGTGAGAGTGACGTTTAATCTGGCAAGCTTCAAAAACGGGGCGTAGCGCTTTGTAAAGGACATGTCAAAAGTTTCCCCGCTGGCGTAAAGATGCGAAAAATGCTCGTAGTTATACAGGATTAGCTGAACTTTGCCCGGCGACTTTGTAATAAAATAACCGTCGCCGCTGCCTATGAGTTTGTCGCCCAAGCGGTTTAAAAAAGAAAAAACATGGTAGCTGGCCTTTTTTATGCCGCTGTGAGTAATCAAACCCAGCCCGCCGTGAAAATGCTCGTTGCTCGGCTGGGTTTCTTCTATGAGGTCGGTAATCACCCAATGGCCGAAGCTGTCCAGAGAGTCATAATTCTCCAGCAGGTTTTTTGCCAGATAACACGCCTTAAAACAGGTGTCGTTTAATAAATCCCTGTGGGAAACCGTCATGTTCCATTCGGTCATGTACACAGGCAGTTCGCCGGCGCCAACGTCCGCAAAAATAGAATGCAGATCGGCTATGGCGGCTTTTAACGCGTTTTCGTTTATATTAAGCTTAAATGACGTCCTCAGCCATCGATCTTTTGACATTGAGGCGGGCTTTGACTTGATTAGTTCCAGTGATGCATCGTCGCTGAAATCGTTGTCGTAGTAATGAATGTTGAAAAAATCAGGCTTGCAGCCGCTGCTGCGGCACATGTCGAAAAAAATTTTGACCCATTCCCTGGTGCCGGGACTGTAGGCCAGCGAGGGCATTCCGAACATGAGTCCGCTGTTTATGCGCTTTACGACCCTGTAAGTAGATTTGTATAATCTGAAAAAAGAGTCGTGGCCGTATGGGTTCCACAAAAATAAGTTAGGCTCGTTCCACACGCAGAACAGCCATTTTTTGACCGCTTCAAGCCCGTAACGCTGGATAAAATGTTCTGTAACCGCTTTTATAAGCTTCTCCCATTTGCCCATGTCGTTTGGCATACTGATATTCACCGGGGAGAAAAACAGGTTTTCGCTTTTGTCGGAGGCGAGCGTCTGCGGCATGAACGAAAACTGCACAAGCGGTTTTAATCCGACAGACACCAGAAAGTCTATTGCCTTGTCCAGAAATACAAAACTGTATCTGGCTTCGCCGTTATGTCCTTCGCCATAGAGAAGCATGTCGTCTGACAATATGCCGTGGAATTTGATATATTTATACCCGATTTCGCTTTGGAATTCCGCAAGCATTTTTTGCACATCGGCATACAAAAGCTCTTTGGCACGTCCGACGGAGGTGAATGTCCGGAAATTATGTTTAAGCGCCGTTCCGCCCTTAACGCTGGTTTTTCCGGCGTTAAGGCGTTTTATTTCTTCTATGGGGCCGCTTTGTCCCATAGTAAGCTCCGCCTGCTGCGGGTGCAGATATTTTGACAGAGCATAAAGCCCGCTTTCAAACTCGTTCCTGCCTGAATACGCGGCGCCGGACAGCACTTCTTTTCTGTATGCGCTTGGCAGAACGCCGTATTGTTTTTTAAACAGCGCGACGAACGAGCGCACGTCTGAAAAGCCGTGGCAGTGCGCGATCGCCTCTATGGGCCGCTCCGACGATGACAAGTCGCAGACGGCGCGCCTCAATCTGAGGCTGTTGTAGTATTCCGCAAAGCCTACGCCGAAATGCCGCTTGAAAAACTTAGAGAAATACGGCACGGAAAAATTCATGTGCCGGGCGATGTCCGAAAGGGTAATGCTGTATTTATAATTTTTATTTATATAGTTTATAATGCTTTTCATCCGCTCGGTGTGCTTTGTCGCGGAAGCGGAGTCGCCGCTGTCCCTGTGAGGAAAATGACGGTTAAGCTCCGACAGAATTCCAAGCGCTATTGAACTGTTGAAATAATCGTTGTTTTCTGTGCCGCCGGCGTTTTCTTTCAGGAACAGGGCAAACAGGTGCTTCAGCGTATAGAATGCGGATTTGTCCTCCGACTTGCTGGAGTCGCAGTCAAAGGCCGCGTAATTTTCGCCGAGCGATTTCAGCCCGATATTTAATAACAGTGCGCAGCAGTCGCTGGCGTGTATCTCATAAATTACGTTGGGATTTATTGCGATGATGTCGTCGTCCTTCAAAAAAGACCTCAGCCCGCCCACAGTGACCTCCGCGCTGCCCCAAAGCACCAGAAACAGGCATAGTTCCTCGTGCCACATTGTTCCCATGTCCGGCGGGTTAAGTTCCGAAAGACGCAGCGGGACTGCGCCTTTGAAATTAATTAATTCGCGCTTCACTATAAAATCACCCCGGTAAAATGATTATAGCGCGGCTAAATTTTGATGTCAATATGCTTCGGCTCATATTATTGCTTTTTTTGCGGTTTTTAATGACAAATCTTTAAACATACGGCTCTGTGCGCAACAGTTCAAAAGCGTCAATTTGTTAAAAGAACGCGCAAAACTGGTTAATGATAAACGTTGCGCTGACATTTTGAACAAGTTATAATTATAAATACAGGAATTTAATTGTGCGTTTTAAACATGATTATGCAGGGGAGGCACAGGGCTTGGATATAAACACTCAAAATGATAATGTACTTGTTGAAGTCCGCGATATGGTGAAAACCTTCGGTGTGGTTACCGCGCTGAACAAGGTCAATATTCAGGTGCGCCGGGGAGAGATTCTGGGGCTTATAGGCGAAAACGGCTCCGGAAAGTCTACTGTCACGTCGATTATAGCGGGCATACAAGCTCCAACTTCGGGGCGGATGTTCTTCAACGGCAGTCCATGGAAGCCTTCTTCCATGACCGACGCGCTGAACAAAGGCGTCGGGATGATTGTGCAGGAAAGCGGCGTTATTGCCGGGATTTCGATAGCCGAGAACATCGCGCTGGGCGAGTATGATAAATTCGGCAAGTTTGGCTTTCTGAGCAAAAACAGCCTGATAGACGCGGCGGCAAAGGCGCTGAGTTTAATCGGCGTCGACGACGTTGACCCCAGTTTGCCCGCTTTCGCGCTGGACTTGCAGGACCGCAAAATTATTGAAATTGCCAAAGTCTGGGCGAAGCAGCCCGATTTATTTATAGTGGACGAAACGACGACGGCTGTTTCCCAGCGAGGAAGAAAAATTTTATACGACCTTATGGAGCGCCAGAAAGCGGCGGGGAGATCCGTCATATTTATTTCCCATGATATAGACGAGGTTATAAACATCTGCACCCGCTTGACAGTTCTGCGCGACGGCAACGTCGTTCAGTCGCTGGATAAAGCGGATTTCAGCCTGGACGCGATAAAGCGCCTGATGATTGGGCGCGAACTGAAAGGAGATTACTACCGTTCGGATTATGACGGCAGCTGCGGCGAAGAAGTGGTGCTTTCCGCCCGGCGCCTGACAGGGCATTCGCTGAACGATTTGAGCCTTGATTTACATAAGGGCGAGATTCTGGGCATTGGCGGCATGTCTCACTGCGGTATGCACCCGCTGGGCAAGATGCTTTTTGGATTTTTGAAGCCGATTAGCGGAGAAGTTGTCGCCTGGAACGGCGCGCGTATAAAAAACGTCTCCACCGCGATGAAAAACGCGCTTGGCTATGTCTCCAAAGACCGCGACGCCGAAGCGCTGCTTCTGCGGGCGCCTATACGCGATAATATCGTTTCGGCTGGGATAGACAAAATCGCGAAAGCGGGCTTTATCTTCCCGGGCGTTGAAAAGGCGTACTCCAAAAAACAGGTGGACGATTTTCAGATAAAATGCTCGTCGGACGAGCAATTTGCGGGGCAGCTTTCGGGCGGCAATAAGCAGAAGGTGGTTTTCGGCAAATGGGTGGGCGCGGAAAGCAGAATTATGATTCTGGACTGCCCGACGCGCGGAATTGACATAGGCGTGAAACAGGCTATGTATCAGCTCATGTACAGGCTGAAACGGGAAGGCGTTTCTATTATTATGATTTCCGAGGAACTGGCCGAGCTTATTGGAATGGCCGACCGTCTGCTGATCATGAAGGACGGCAGGATTTCAAAAGAGTTTGAGCGCTCGGAAAGCCTTACCGAAGCTCAGATTATTGATTATATGGTCTAGGGGGGCGGCAAAAATGGAGAATATCTTACAAAGGCAAAACGGCGGCGCCCGCAGGGTTAATAATATATTCAAGAAGCTGCTGCCTTTTGCGGGTCTTGTTCTTATGGGTATCCTGTATCTTTTTTCTACGGATTTTAAACCTACAGCTTTTCATATACAGACAATTATTGACCAGGTGACGGTTATGGCGATTATGTCCACAGGCGCGGTGTTTATTTTCTCTCTCGGCTCGTTTGATATTTCTTTGGGAGTGGGAGCGGCTGTCGCGGTCTGTTTGGGCATTATGGCATACAACGCGGGCTCCGGTCTGCCGGGAATGTTCGCGGTCTGCGTGGTCGTTGGGCTTGTCGCCGGGCTTATAAATTCCACGCTGTCGGCCGTGTTTAAAATGCCTGTGTTTATCATGACAATGGCGATGATGTCCGTGCTGACGGCGATGCTGCAAATTCTGCTTGACGGGGCGACCGATTTGAAAATTAAGTCAGATATTGCCGACCCGATAAAAGCGCTGGACAACCAGTGGCTGCGGCTTGCTTTCATGTTCGCGTTTTTCGTGATTTGCCTTGTCCTGTTTAATTTTACAAAAATAGGCAGACGCAATAAAATTCTGGGCGGAAGCCCGAAGGTGGCCGAACAGACGGGCATATCGATCGCAAAGCAGACGATTATAACATTTTTGATTTCGGGCTTTGCCGTGGGAATTGCGGCTTTCCTGCTCATTACCCGCTCGCGGTCCGTGTCGTCAAACACAGGCACGTCGCTCGGCATGGATGTTATGATGGCGATTGTGTTCGGAGGTATGCCGCTTTCGGGCGGAGCATACAGCAAAATTTCGGCGGGCGTTGTCGGCTCGTTCTCAATGGTTCTGCTTTCGCAGGTGCTCACCATGCAGGGCATTACGACAGGCTGGAGCCAGGTTTACAGAGCGGTTCTGTTTTTGGCCGTAGTATTTGTGGCGTCGTTCTCTTACCGGGAAAAAATGCTTTCCCGCGCGGAGATGTTTTAATGCAAATCACTGTTTGACTTCTGCGTGCGCAAACCACCCCGCCCTTTGGGCACCCCTCCACAGGAGGGGACTTATAACTGGGAATACTATGTAAAACTTGTACCCCATGCAAAGACTTTTTTGTTCTTTGCGGATTTGCGGCAAAACGCAAAAGTAGATAACTGCTGCGTGCGCAAACCACCCCGCCCTTTGGGCACCCCTCCACAGGAGGGGAATTATAACTGGGAATACTATGTAAAACTTGTACCCCATGCAAAGAATTTTTTGTTCTTTGCGGATTTGCGGCAAAACGCAAAAGTAAATAACTGCATGGGGTAAAACCTATAAAAGATGTACCGGGCTGCAATTCCCCTCCTGTGGAGGGGTGCCCAAAGGGCGGGGTGGTCGGCGCGCGCAGAATTTCAGCAAGTGATTTGTATTTATTAAAAAAACGCAACCCAAAAATCTGAGACCCAAAAATCTGAGGAGGATCATTAATTATGAAAAGAAAAGTCTCAAAACGTATTCTGGCGGCGCTGCTGGCCTGCGTATTGCTCTCGGCGCTTCTGAGCGCCTGCGGTAACAGCGGGACCCCCGCTTCCACGGGCGGCGGCGAAACTCCCGCCGCTTCAACTGACAACGGCGGAACCCCCGCAGCTTCCACAGAAGACAGCAACGCCGCTCCCGCGCAAAAATATGTCATCGGCGTTATCCCCTTTGCGGACACTGCCGCCGAACAGATTGAATGGAACAATTACCTGCAGAATTATGTCGCCCCGCAGCTAAATATCGATTTTAAGTTTATTCCCGCGCCCGGCACCGACGCTGACGCGGCCGTCAAAGGCGTTGAAGAACTGAAGCTTGCGGGCTGTCAGGGCATACTCGGCATTGTCGATACGCCGGCCGCAATCGAAAAGGCCAACGAGCTGGAAATGTGGTATGTTCGTTCCGGCGGGCTTTCTACCCCGACCGACTATGAACTTGTAAAAGAGCTGCCCTATTACCTCGGCACAATGGGGCCATCTCTTGAGGACGAGTATGACGCGGGATATTCGGCGACCAAATACTTTATCGAAAACGGCTCAAAAGAAATCCTGGTTTACGCCGCTCTGCTCGGCCTTTATATACCGTCAGAAATGCATATCCAGAGATTTAACGGCATCCGCGACGCGCTTGTCGAAGCGGGCGCGGTTTATACGGAACCCGAAAGCGGAAGCGTTGTGACAGGTCCCGGCGTCGGCACGTTTGAACCCGGCACATCCGGCCTGAATATCACTACAATTTATGGCCTGCCTGGATTTGAAGTTTTGGATGCGTCATTTAACGAGCGCTTCACTCAGGCTGTGAGCGGCAAGGCCTTTGATACAGTCATCATGGGGGCCGAGGGCAGCCAGGACGTCAACACCCTGCTCAGCGGCGTGGGCATTACCGGCGCAAAAATGAGCGAGGTCGGCGCGTTCACCCCGATCTCTCAAGCTTCGTTTGAGGCGGGCATTCTCCAATATCTCAAAGGCAAGTACCCTTCAAGCATGGGTCCTGCCGTCGCCGGTTTGATTAATGCCATTGACGGCCACGCCGATGTCGTTAAGAACGCTGACGGCACAGGTTCGCGTCTGCAAGGCCCGTTCTGGACGGCAACCTCTTTGGACGAGTTTAAAGAAAAAGTCGCGCTTGACGATGTCACAAACCCCGCGTTTAACAAAGCCCTTATAGAGAAATATATCGTAAGGCTGAACCCGGAAGTGACAAGAGAAAGCTTTGCGGAGTTCGCCGGGCTTGGCTATGACGAATTGAAGGCGGCGCACAATTAAGCCGCATTAAATTCTTTGCAAAGCGTTAAAAGCTTGCTGCCCCCGCCGATAAAAAACAGGCGGGGGCAGCAATAAAAAGAAAGGGGCGAACAACATGAAAAGCGCCAATCGCGCCAAAAGGCTGTTGAAAAGCATGGGGCTGTCATTGCTGATTCCATGTGCGACGCTTGTTATTATGCTTGTGATCTGCGCGGCCAAAGGCGTTCCCTTTTGGGCGGATCAAGGCGGATTCAGAGCGTTTTTGTATTCGGTGGGTTTATCTTTGTTTTCGGCGTTCGCGCTGGGGCTGCATCTTTTTGCGGGCAGGTTTGATTTTTCGCTCGGTTCGGTCGCCGTGCTCGCCGGCGTTATCAGCGGGAAAATAGCGACGGCGCTTGGGATGAACTCGTTTGCCATGCTGCTTACTTTTCTTGTTGTGGGGGCTGCGCTGGGCGGAATATCGGGCTTTTTCTATCTGCTGTTTAATTTGCCGCCCATGATAACGTCCCTGGGCGTGGCGCTCGCTTATGAAGGCCTAAGCTATGGGATTTCGGACGGCAAGGGAGTTAACATTTCGCTCGTCCCGAAACTTTTGGGCGGCGCGGGTATATCGCAGATGATCGCCATTATGGCCGCCGGACTTGCGGTGATGTACATACTGCTGAACTACACCCGTTTCGGATTTAATTACAGAGCGATACAATTCGGGCAGAAAATCTCGGTGGACACGGGCTTAAACGAAAGAAGCAACGCGCTGGTCTGCTATATTATCTGCGGCGCTTTTATCGCCGTCGTCGGTTTCTTCCGGATTTCGTTTAACGGCAGCCAGTCGGCGCAATTAAATCTTTCCACCTCGGCCTCTATATTCGGCGCAATGCTGCCTTTGTTTATCGGCGGGCTGATGACCAGGTTCTGCGAACAGAATATCAGTATAGTTTTGGGCTGCATAACTTACGCGATTATTACGCAGGGTCTTGCGAGCATAGGCGTCACGGCGCAGCAGCGCTCGCTTATCACGTCTTTTCTGATGATAATTATTTTGATGTACTCGACAAACGGAGCAAAAATAAAAGAATGGTTCATGAAACACAGCGCTGCTAAAAGCGCGGCGCTATAAAATTAAGGGGGCGCGGAAAATGAGTATAGACCTGACAAAGAAGCCGTTTAATCTGAACGCCGACGGCGTGAAGTGGGTGGAGGAAACGCTTGCGTCCATGACGGAAGAAGAAAAACTGGGGCAGCTTTTCTGCCTTGTGGCATACAGCGACGACGAAGGAATGCTGAAGTATTTCGCTCGGGATTTGCATGCGGGCGGACTGATGTGCCGGCCTATGGCGAATAACAAAGAACTGATTTCGATTGTAAATATATTGCAGGAAAATTCTAAAATTCCCATGCTGATTGCCGCGAATCTGGAGGCGGGCGGCGACGGCCTGAGCGCCGAGGGGACGCGGGTTGGCTCACAGATGCAGATTGCGGCGACCGGAGATGTAAAATATGCCCGCGCTTTGGGCGAAGTTATCGGCGCGGAAGCCCATGCGCTCGGCGGCAACTGGGCGTTTGCGCCCGTGATTGATATAGACGGCAACTTCCGCAATCCGATAACGGCCACGCGCACTTACGGTTCAGACCCCGAAATGGTGAAGCTCTGCGGCGTTGAATATACAAAGGCGGTACAGGCGCACGGCGTGGCCGTTTCTATCAAGCACTTTCCCGGCGACGGCTGCGACGAGCGCGACCAGCATTTAGTCACATCCGTCAACAGCCTTAGCTGCGAGGACTGGGACAAAACCTATGGTGAGGTTTATAAAGCCTGCATTGAGGCGGGAGCGCTTACCGTTATGGTTGGGCATATTATGCAGCCCGCATACTCAAAGGCGCTTAATCCGGATTTGCGCGACGAGGATATAATGCCCGGGGCTTTGGCTCCCGAACTGCTGAACGGACTGTTGAGAGAAAAGCTCGGCTTCAACGGCATGATTGTCACCGACGCCAGCAGCATGAACGGCTTTATGATACCCATGCACAGGAAAAAAGCGGTGCCGCTCAGCATTGCCGCGGGCTGCGACATGTTCCTGTTTACAAAAAATCTGGAAGAGGACTTCGGCTATATGCGTGACGGCATCAAAGAAGGAATTATCACGCGGGAACGCCTGGACGAGGCCGTAACGCGGATTTTGGCCGTCAAAGCCGCTATCGGGCTGAGCAAAAAGCCTGTTTTGGACGCGGAGCGCGCGGCGGCCGTGACAGGCTGCGAAAAGCATAAAGCGATAGCGCGCGAAGTGGCCGACAAGAGCATTACCCTTGAAAAAAACATCCAGGATGTTCTTCCGGTCACTCCCGAAAAATACAAACGCGTGCTTTTTCACCCGATTGATCCCAACGGGTTCAGTATGTTCGGCAATAACGAGAATAACAAGATTTTTGCGGAGAAGCTTCGCCAGCGCGGTTTTTCGGTTGACGTGTATGAGCCGAAACCGACGTTTGAGGGCTTGGCGGCGGGATATGCCGAAACGGTCGGCAAGTATGACCTGATGATCTATTCGGCTTCGCTGGCGACAAAGTCGAATCAGACGACAGTGCGCATTGAATGGGCGCAGCCGATGGGCGCGAACGTGCCGATGTACATCAATGCGGTTCCGTCAATATTCATCTCGCTTGAAAACCCGTATCACCTGCTGGACGTTCCGCGCATAAAGACATATATTAACACTTTCGGCGCAAATGAAATCGTGCTGGATGCGCTTATTGACAAACTGACCGGCAAGTCGGAGTTCAAAGGGAAAAGCCCTGTGGACGCCTTTGTCGGAAAGTGGGATACGCGGATTTAGAACATGCGTTTTTTATAAAACAGGGCCGCAAGCAGGGCGCGGCGCCCTCCATAAATAATAAAACGGAGGAATGGCGATGATGAAAAGCTTTATTTTTGACCTTGACGGCGTGATTGTCCATACGGATCATTATCACTATTTGGGCTGGAAAAAGCTTGCCGACCGGCTGGGAATCTATTTTGACGAGCGGATTAACAATAAGTGCCGCGGCGTTTCACGCATGGAAAGCCTCGCTATCGTGCTGGGCAAACGCGCGGTGGATTTCACGCCGGATGAACTAATCAGTCTTGCAGCAGAAAAAAACGAATATTACCGCAGTTTATTACAGGAAATGTCCGCCGGCGACGTATCTGACGACGTTTTGCGCACACTGAAAGAACTGAAAAAACGCGGTCATAAGCTGGCGATCGGTTCATCAAGCAAAAACGCAGGCGTGATTCTGGAACGCTGCCGCCTGACGGATTATTTCGACGCCGTTGCCGACGGGACGCACATTTCCCACAGCAAGCCCGACCCGGAAGTGTTCCTGAAAGCGGCCGGATTTTTGGGGGAACAGCCCGCTGACTGTATTGTCGTGGAGGATGCCGTCGCGGGAATCCAGTCGGGCCGGGCGGCGGGTATGTACACTGTAGCTATCGGCGACGCGGTAAAAAGCGGCATTGCTGACAGAAATATTGCGAAGCTAAGCGACTTGCTTTTATAACATTCTTTCGTGAAATATAAATTATAAAAAGCTTAAAAAGCGAAAAAAGGGCAACGCATTGCCCTTTTTTTTATATCAGGCCGTCGTTTCCTCCGATTTTATATACATGTGACCGACTGAAATTTTCCATCGGCAGCGTTGCCCAGCCATTCGGCCAGGGAAATTCCCGCGTCCGCCTCGCTGTAAAACGAGTTTGAGTTTCTTATCATGGTGTGCTGGGTCGTGCCGATTTTCTTGTTTTTGTTATGAGCGGTTATAAACGGGTAATAGGAGATGCCGCTTTGTTCCAGCAGGCGCTCAGAACGCGAAAGCCCTTCGCGGAATTCTCTGATCGCCATATCGTCCAGACCATATTTGTCGTGGCGCATTTTATTCTGAAAACGCGTCAGCACGTCGTCGATTGCGGTGTTCGAGCGCAGAAACACAGCGCGGCCGTTCATGGCTTTATCGGCGTAACGAAGCAAATCTACATACAATTCGCCTTCTCTGCCCAATTCTTCGCATATTTCAGCCGGCGCCTTCCATATGTCGCGCACGACCTCGCGCCAGTAAGCCGCGGAAATCTGCGACCCGTCGGAATAGACATATACGCTTTCCGCTTCCGGCCAGAAACTCGCGACAAGCGGGGTCATTGCCGCGCAGCCGAACGCGCCCGCGCTGTCGCCCATAATAAACAGCCGCTTCACGTTCGGGAAAAGCTGTTTTGCGCGCTCAAGGCCGATTCTGGAGTTGGAAGCGCCTTTAAAAAACATGATTTTTTCCTGTCCTTTAAGGGATGTATAAGGCATTTCTGTATCGCCCATGTGAAAATCGCCCGTCGCGTACGGCAGATAGAACATGTTCCAGCCAACAAACGGGTTTTTGCTGTCTTTCGGCGAAAGCGCGCCCGTGAACATGCCTTCAAGAATGTGGTATATTTTAGGAAAGTAATAAGCTTCCGCGCCGGTCAGCATGGACCAAACGCTCATGGGGCGGGCGGCCGTCTCTGCGTTCCATGCGGCGCCGCCTCCCGCAAAAAACACAACCAAGTCTTCCCCTTCGCCCCGTTTTGCGTAAAGCGGCAGGGGTTTGCCGTCCGAGCCAACTACGCCGGGCACGGGCAGGCGATACCATACGCGCGGTTTGGAAAGGCTGCCGCGGAATTTCTTCGGGCGGGTGAACAGGGCGATAACAGAGAATATAAACAGAAAAACAGAGCCGACAATTAAAGCGGCGACGCGGCGCAAAAAGTCTTTCATTAATTTACCACCATTTCCTGATCAAGTTTTGACCGGGACTTCCGGCCTGACGCATCTGCGGCATAAAAATGCATATACTGTGCATTTTCACAAAAATAGTATCACAGTCGCAGAGCTGTGTCAACGCTTTCACTAAAAAAATTTCAGTTAAACGCTTGCGGAAAAGCCCTATTATATATATAATAATAATTAATTCAAAACTAAGGGTAAATTAATATTATGCAAAATAAAATACTTCTTGTAGAGGATGATAAAATAATAGCCTCCGGGCTTTTGTTCGCGCTGGAGCAGGAAGGCTATTGGGTTCGCCATGCGGATTCGGTCGCTTCCGCTGCCGCTTGCATCTCGTCGAATACCTTTGATCTTGCCCTGCTTGACATGCAGCTTCCCGACGGCACCGGCTTTGATATTGCCGGCAGGCTTAAATCCGCCGGCGTTTCAAGCATATTTCTCACTGTGGTTGACGACGAGGGAAATATCGTTAAAGCCTTTGAGAGCGGCGCCGTTGATTATGTCACCAAGCCGTTTCGTCTGCGGGAACTGCTCGCCCGAATAAAATCGGCTCTGAAACGCCGCGACGGAATCCTGAACGACACTCTTTCGCTGGGCGGCGCCGTTATTGATATCGGCGCCGGCAAAGTCTATGTCGGCGGCGGCCCGGTTGAACTAACGGCTCTGGAGTACAGGCTGCTGCTGATATTCGCTCAGAACCGGGGGCGGATTTTATCCAGAGGGCAGATTCTTGAAAGTCTGTGGGACAGCGCCGGAAATTTTGTCGAGGACAACACTCTCACGGTTTATATTAAAAGGCTGCGGGAAAAGCTGGGCGAAGCCATAAACGTTGAAACCGTGCGCGGAATGGGGTATCGGGCGACATGATGACGAGCAACAGAAAACTGGAAGAACTGTCGAACGACGTGCGCCGGATTATAGACGGGCAGGATATTGACATACGCGACAACCGGGAAGGAATCCTCAGCATTCTGAAAAACGACATTTATACCCTGGCCGCAATGAAAAACGAGCAGGTGGATATTTTAAATCAGGATAAAATCGTTATTAAAAATACTATTGCCGATATTTCCCATCAGTTAAAGATTCCGCTTACTTCAATGCTTATCATGATAGATTTGCTGGAATCGGCGCCGCCGGAAAAACAAAGGGAATTTATAGACAGTATCCGGCAAAGCCTGACGCATACGGATTGGCTTGTTTCGTCCCTGCTGAAAATGGCAAAGCTGGACGCCGGGGCGGTTGATTTTTCACGTGAGGAAATCGGCGCGGAACGGCTTATAAAAATCGCCCTGGAGCCGCTTCAGATTCTTCTGGAGCTGAAAAACCTGAGTGTGACTGTCGAGGGCGGGGCGGCCTTTTTCTGCGACCGCCGCTGGACCGCGGAAGCGCTGAGCAATGTAATCAAAAACTCCGCCGAGCACTCCCCGGAAGGCGGCGAAATAAAAATAGCGTCCGGGAGCAACCCAGTTAATTCATGGGTCAGCGTCACGGACAGCGGCCCCGGTATCGCCAGCAAAGATATCCCCGGCCTGTTCAGGCGGTACAAAGGCTCCAGAAGCGGCAAAGGCTACGGCGTCGGGCTTCCGCTTGCCCTCGCTATTATGGAGGGACAAGGCGGCGGCATTGACGTTGACGGCGGCGGGAACGGCGCGGGAGCGACATTCACGCTGAAATTATACAGATAATGCCATATTATTTTATGACATTCAAATTTTCCACCTCCGGATCTTCAGTACCTGTGAGAAAACAGCCTTTTTCTTTCGCGTACAGAATATAATCCACAATTTCGCCGCTGATTTTCTCTCCCGGAGCAAGAATCGGAATTCCCGGCGGATAGCACATCACAATTTCGCCGCAGATCCTGCCCGTCGTTCCGGCAATGGGCAGGGCTTCCTTTTCGGCATAGAAAGCTTCCTGCGGGTTGACGGCGGCCTTCGGGCTTATCAGGCTGTAATACATGATGCCGGATCGGCTTTTTTTGAAGCGGCGGCGGATTTCCGACATAGCCCCAACAAGCCGCTCCAGATCGCGCTGCCTGTCCCCTACGGAAATATACGCCAGGATATTGGAAGTGTCGCCGAACTCAATCTGAATGTCATATTCGTCCCGCAGCAGGTCATAAACTTCAATCCCGGAAAGCCCTGTTCCGGTTGTGCTGACGGAAAGCTTAGTTATATCAAAGTCAAAAACGGTTTCTCTGTCCACAAGTTCCTGTGAATAGGCGTAATAGTCGCCTATCCGGTTTATTTCGCTTCGGGCGTATTCAGCCATGGTCTTCACTTTTTCAAATATATAAGCCCCGTGAAGCGCCAGATTTTTGCGCGATATGTCAAGGCTGGACAAAAGCAGGTAAGACGCGCTTGTTGTCTGCGTCAGGTTGATGACCTGCCGCACATGCTGATGGTTTATTCCCGCGCCCGTCAGCAGGAAAGAGCTTTGCGTCAGCGAACCGCCGGATTTGTGCATGCTCACCGAAGCCATGTCCGCCCCGGCGGACATGGCCGTAACAGGCAGGCCCCGCCCGAAATAAAAGTGCGCCCCGTGCGCTTCGTCGGCCAGAACAAGCATCCCCGCCGCGTGCGCTGTCTCGACTATAGATTTTATATCGGAGCAAATGCCGTAATAAGTGGGATTGTTTACAAAAACGGCTTTCGCGTCCGGGTTTTCGGCGACGGCGCGCCGAAGTTCCCCCAGGGGCACGGCCATAGAAATAAGCAGCTCCTGGTGCGTCGGCGGGTTAACATAAACGGGCGCGGCCCCGCAGAGGATAATCGCGTTGATAACGCTTTTGTGGACGTTGCGCGGAAGGATGATTTTGTCGCCTCTTTTGCAGACGGACAGAATCATGGCCTGAACTGCGGCGGTTGTGCCGTTGACGATAAAAAAGGCGTGCTCCGCCCCGAAAGCGTCGGCGGCGAGATCTTCGGCCTCGCTTATCACGGAGACGGGATGGCTGAGGTTGTCCAGCGGTTTCATGGAATTCACGTCAAGGGACATGCACTTTTCACCCAGAAAGGCCGTCAACTCCGGGTTGCCTCTGCCGTGCTTGTGGCCGGGGACGTCGAAGGGCACAACGCGCATTTTTCTGTATTTGTCCAGCGCCTCCATAATGGGGGCTTTCTTTTGTCTTTCTATATTTATTTTTCAGCGTCCCTTTCTTTAAGAATTTGTTTTCTTTGCATATTAAATAATACCACAAAAAATATTAATGTGAATAATTTTTATAAATCTTTTCTGACATTTTTGCAAGTCCGAAATTGCGCTATTGACAGCGGCGGCTTAACTGATTATAATATACTAGTAGCTTTATGGAGGGTTGAATTTTATGCTTCTGGATCTGAAGGGGCTTTTTTCTGCAAGCCTTCCGAAAATTGCGCTTGACTGCTTGATTGACCTGGACGAAAACCCGATAAAATCTCCGGTTAGAGTCAGCGGGGAATTTGTTTCCCGTCCGGCTTCTGTTTTTTTGTCCTGCGCGCTTGATTACGTCCTTGCGGCGAACTGCGACCGCTGCGCGGAATATTTCGAGAATCCCGGGCGGCTTCTGATTGAGCAGACAATCGTGACGGAACCGGCCAACGAAGACGCGGATTTTATTGTCTGCGAAAATCAGGAACTTGACTTGACGGAGCTTGTGCGCTCGGAAATAATCCTGAATCTTCCCCCGAAGCTTTTGTGCCGCGAAGACTGCAAGGGCGTCTGTCCCGGCTGCGGGGCAAACCTGAACAGGGAAGAGTGCGCCTGCGCCCGGTCGGAGACGGATCCCCGGCTTGAAAAACTCAGACTATTATTAAAAAAGGAGTGAAAATATAAATGGCAACAGTACCAAAGGGCAAAACCAGCCGCGCAAGGCGCGACAAACGCCGCAGCAGCGTATGGAAGCTGAAAAAACCTTCGTTCTCAATTTGTCCGCAGTGCGGCGAGCTTACCATTCCCCACAGGGTTTGCGGAAGCTGCGGCTACTACCGCAACAGGCTGGTCGTTGAGCAGAAGGCTGAAGATTGACCAAACGGGGGGCGGTTTCCTGACTTTGGGAAACGCGGTCTCCTTTTTGTTTTGCCTGAAACTGCCGCTCCTGCAGACAGCAAAAACAACAATGCAAATCATTTGTTGAATTCTGCGCAGGGGAAACCACCCCGCCCTTTGGGCACCCCTCCATGCGCAGGGGAAACCACCCCGCCCTTTGGGCACCCCTCCATGCGCAGGGGAAAC
>JAITEB010000024.1 GCA_031282245.1 Oscillospiraceae bacterium
TGCCCAAAGGGCGGGGTGGTTCGCATTCGCAGAATTAAACAGCGATTCGCCCCTACACTATTTCCGGAATAAAGCTCTTCCCCGCAGGCCATTTTTTCAGCCCAAGATAATCTATAACGCTTGCGGCGATATCCGCAAAAGAAGCGCGGACGCCCAGGTCTGTCCCGGCCTTCACGCCCTGCCCGAAAACCAGCAGCGGGATGTATTCCCTTGTATGATCAGTTCCCGGAAAAGCCGGGTCACAGCCGTGATCGGCGCTTATTATTAACATATCCTCCGGCTTTAAAACATCCAGAATTTCCGGCAGACGCCTGTCAAAATACTCCAGCGCCGCGCCATAGCCCTCCACGTCGTTGCGGTGGCCATAGAGCATATCAAAATCAACCAGATTCGTAAACAGCAGGCCGTCCCCGCCCTCGCGGACAAGCCGCAAAGTCTCTTCTATGCCGTCACGGTTGTTTGTTGTGTGCGCTGAATAAGTGATTCCCCGGCCGCAGAAAATGTCTTCAATTTTGCCCACAGCCCTGACGCTCCGTCCCGCAGCCGAAATCTCGTCCAGAATTGTGTTTTCTTCCGGGGCGACGGCATAGTCCCGGCGGCGCTCGGTTCTTTTGTAGTCCCCGCCCGCGCCGGCAAAAGGCCGCGCAATCACCCTGCCCACGGCCCAGTCCCCCGAAAGCATAGCCCGCGCCTTTTCGCAGATTGAATAAAGCTCCTCCAGTGGAACGGCTTCCTCATGCGCCGCAATCTGAAAAACGCTGTCCGCCGAGGTATAGACAATCAGCTTGCCTGTTCTGACGTGTTCATCGCCAAGACGCCGGATGATCTCCGTCCCGGAAGCGACGCAGTTGCCCAAAACCCCATGGCCGCTTTCCCGTTCAAATTCAGAAATTATTTCCTGAGTAAAGCCCTGCGGGAACGTCCGGAAAGGCTTCGGCCGTATATAGCCCGCCATTTCCCAGTGCCCGGAGGTAGTGTCTTTTGCCATACTCATTTCAGCGCATTTGCCAAAAGCGCCGCTTATTTCCCCGGCTGTTTTTTTGCGGAAACTGGTTCCGGCGATTGAGTAAAGTCCGAGTTTCTCCATATTGGGAACGCTGAGTCCGCGCCTTTCTATAATATGGCCGAAAGTGTCCGCGCCTTCGTCGCCGAAAAGAGCCGCGTCAGGCAAATACCCGACGCCGGCGCTGTCCAGCACAATAATAATGGCTCTTTTTGCCATTTTAGCCTTCCTTTCCGTTCTAAAGTATAATTTTTGCAGAGCATATTTTTTCTTGCTTGTACGCCGCGTCTGTGCTATAATATTAGCGAAAGCCAGTATGCCGCCTTGAAAAAAGGCGAAGCTTTTTATTAAATATTAATATAAATATGTGAGGGATTTATGAAGAATTCAGAAATCTTATCTCATGTCGATCATACGCTGCTGAAAGCCGCCGCTTCGTGGGCGGAAATCCAAGAACTGTGCCGGGAGGCGCTTTTATATAAAACGGCTTCGGTCTGCATCCCGCCTTCTTATATAAAACGTATTGCGGGCAGCTTCCCCGGGCTTAATATCTGCACGGTTATAGGCTTTCCGCTGGGCTACTCGTCCACGGACGCAAAAGTCTTTGAAGGGATGGCGGCGTTATCCGGCGGCGCGGGCGAACTGGACATGGTGATAAATCTGGGCGACGTTAAAAACGGTAAATTCAAGAAAATACGCAAAGAAATCAGGGCGCTGAAAGAAATCTGCGGCAAAAAAATCCTGAAAGTTATTATTGAAACTTGTTACCTGACAGCAGAAGAAAAAATTGCCCTGTGCGGCTGCGTTACAGAGTCCGGGGCGGACTATATCAAAACTTCGACTGGTTTTGGGACGGCAGGGGCGCTTATTGAGGATATTCTTTTATTTAAAAAACATATCGGTTCAAGCGTGAAAATCAAGGCGGCCGGGGGAATCCGCACAAAGCGGGACATGATTGATTTTCTTGAGGCCGGCTGCAGCCGCCTTGGGACAAGCTCCGCTGTAAAAATACTGGCGGGGGAAGAAAGCGGGGACTATTAATAATTCTTGCGCGCGCATATTCCGACAGGGGGGCGATATATATTAACATGCAAAAATATAAAGATCTGATTAATAAAGCGATTGCGGCCCGGGAAGGCTCATATTCGCCCTATTCCGGCTTTATGGTGGGCGCCGCGCTGCTGACTTCCGGCGGAAAAACCTACTGCGGCTGCAATATCGAAAACGCCGCTTTCACCCCGGCAAACTGCGCCGAGCGCACGGCCTTTTTCACGGCTGTGGCCGCCGGGGAGCGGGACTTTTCCGCGATAGCCGTCGCGGGCTGGCCGAAGGGCGGCGCGCCGGGTTTTGCTTTTCCCTGCGGCGTCTGCCGTCAGGTTATGGCCGAATTCTGCAGGCCCGATTTTGTTATAATAATTGCGGCAGGCGAGGACGAGTACAAAATTTCAAGCCTGCGGGAACTTCTTCCGGAAAGCTTCGGGCCGGCGGATTTGGCTTAAGCTGCAGGGTTTCCAAAATAGTTTTTTGTTTGCGCAGGGCGCAAGTAAAAATATATATTTATTTATAATTATCAGGAGGAAAACATGAAAAAATTTCTCACTCTGCTTCTTGCGGTTCTTATGATTGCTTCAATGGCCTCGTGCGCTGGGGGAGAGGGCGGAAAATTTGAACTCGGCCTTGTCACCGACCTTGGCACCATCGACGACAAGTCATTTAATCAGGGCGCCTGGGAAGGGCTTGTTCAGTACGCCACAGAAAAGAACGTCAGCCACAAATATTATCAGCCCACCGAACAGAGCGACGACGCCTATCTCACCGGCATCGACCTTGCGGTCAAGGGCGGCGCGAAAGTTATAGTAACGCCGGGATATCTGTTTGAAGTCCCGATTTTCATCGCGCAGGACAAATACCCGGACGTCAATTTTATCCTGATTGACGGCGAGCCGCACAACGCGGACTACAGCACCTACAGTACGAGCGCAAACGCGGTCGGCATTCTCTACGCCGAAGACCAGGCCGGTTTCCTTGCGGGCTACGCCGCCGTTAAAGACGGCTACAGAAGCCTTGGCTTTGTGGGCGGCATGGCCGTTCCCGCCGTTGTGAGATACGGCTACGGCTTTATTCAGGGCGCGGAGTACGCCGGCGGAGAGCTTGGTCTTGCGGCAGGCGACCTTGACATAAAGTACCACTACACAGGCGGCTTTGCCGCGACGCCGGAGGCTCAGGCGCTTGCGGCCTCCTGGTACAACGACGGCACAGAGGTTATTTTCGCCTGCGGCGGCGCTGTGGGCAACTCCGTTATGGCGGCCGCTGAACAGGCCGGGGCAAAGGTCATCGGCGTCGACGTGGACCAGTCCAGCGAATCCGCGACCGTTATCACCTCCGCCATGAAGGGGCTTAAAGCTTCTGTTTATTCTGTTATCACCGATTACTACGCGGGAAGCTTCCCTGGCGGGAGAACCCTTGTGTTTGAGGCGAAGAACAACGGCGTTGGCCTTCCGATGGACAGCTCCCAGTTCAGGTCTTTCTCACAGAGCGATTATGACGCGGTTTATGCGAAGCTTGCCGGAGGAGAGATTCCGCGCATGACCGAGCTTGACGAAAAGGGCAGTCCTTCTGTCGTCCCCGTTGAGATTTCAACAGTTACCGAAGTGGCCTGATCCATTGCTATAAACTTTTTTAGAGGGGGGCGCTTTGCCCCTCTAATTCATTGTAGGCGCGGATTGCTTTTTAATAAATTTTGCGTGTGCCGGCCCGTCCGCCCCTAAAAAAAACCCGCAAAGAGGAGGCGCAAATCTTTGGAGTATGTCATAGAAATGTGCAATATAACAAAAGAATTCCCCGGAATAATCGCAAACGACGATGTAACGCTTCGGCTTAAAAAGGGCGAAATACACGCCCTTCTCGGTGAAAACGGCGCGGGAAAGTCCACCCTGATGAGCGTCCTGTTTGGTTTATACAAACCTGAAAAGGGCCTTATCAGGAAAAACGGCGAAGCCGTGCAGATTCACGGACCCAACGACGCGACGCGCCTTGGAATCGGAATGGTGCACCAGCATTTCAAGCTTGTGCATAACTTCACCGTTCTGGAAAATATCGTTCTTGGCGTTGAGACGACCAAATACGGTTTTCTCAAAATGGACGACGCCCGCAAACAAGTTGTGGAGCTTTCCCAAAAATACGGTCTTGAAGTCAACCCGGACGCTTTAATTTCAGACATAAGCGTCGGTATGCAGCAGCGCGTCGAAATCCTGAAGATGCTCTATCGGGAGAACGAGATTTTGATTTTCGACGAACCGACGGCGGTCTTGACGCCGCAGGAAATCGACGAACTGATGAAAATTATGAAAGGGCTTGTCGCCGAAGGCAAATCCATCCTGTTTATCACACACAAGCTCAACGAGATAAAAGCCGTGGCCGACCGCTGCACAGTTCTGCGCAAAGGGCGCTGTATCGGGACAGTGGACGTTGCGGGAACCTCTCTGGAGGAGCTTTCCGAAATGATGGTCGGGCGCAAGGTCAGCCTTTTTGTTGAAAAGCCGGAGTCCAGGCCCGGCAAAGTTATTCTTTCGGTTGAAGGACTGAACGTCCGCGGCAAAAGCGCCGGGAAAAACCTGCTCAGCGAAATTTCTTTCGACGTGCGGGAAGGCGAGATTGTCTGCCTTGCGGGAATTGACGGCAACGGCCAAAGCGAACTGGTCTACGCGCTGACGGGAATGCTTCCGGTTGATTCCGGCAAAGTGAGCCTGCTGGGGCGGGACATCAGCCGCGACAGCATCCGCGGGCGCAGCCGGGGCGGCATCTCGCATATCCCGGAGGACAGGCACAGGCACGGCCTTGTTCTGGACTACAATCTGGCGTACAACCTGATTTTGCAGAGTTATTTCAACCCTGAATTTAACAAGGGCGGATTTTTAAAATACGACGATATCTGCAGCTATGCGGACAGCCTGATAGAACGCTTTGACATCCGGAGCGGCCAGGGCGCAAAGACGGTTGCGCGGAGCATGTCCGGCGGCAACCAGCAGAAGGCCATAATCGCGCGGGAAATCGACCGCGCCCCAAAGCTTCTGATTGCCGTCCAGCCGACGCGCGGGCTGGATGTGGGCGCGATTGAATATATCCACAGGCAGCTTATCGAAGAGCGCGGAAAAGGCAAGGGCATTCTGCTTGTCTCGCTGGAGCTTGACGAAGTGATGGACATAAGCGACCGCATTCTCGTCATGTATGAGGGGAAAATAGCGGCGGAGCTTGACCCGAAAAAAACAACATATCAGGAGCTGGGAATGTATATGGCCGGTTCTGGGAAGGAGAAAAGCGCCTGATGGATAAAATTCAGAAAAAGCTTTTTAAAAGCCTGCCCGCGGACGCGCTGTCTTCTGTCGCGGCAATAATTGTCGGGCTTTTCGCTGGTTTTGTAATCCTGCTGCTGAGCAACCCTTCCCAGGCGCCGGGGGGTTTTTGGGCGATACTTTCCGGCGGTTTTTCGGACATGAAAAGCCTTGGGCAGGTTTTATACTTTGCCACGCCGATTATTATGACCGGCCTTTCCGTCGGATTCTGCAGCAAAACGGGGCTGTTTAATATCGGGGCTTCCGGGCAGTTCATCGTGGGGGGATACATGGCGATTCTGGTGGGCGTCAAGTGCGCTTTTTTGCCGGGCGCTTTGCACTGGATAGCCGCCCTGCTTGCGGCGGTGGCGGCCGGAGCGCTCTGGGGGGCCGTGCCGGGTTTGCTGAAAGCTTACTGTAACGTCAACGAAGTTATCGCCTGTATCATGATGAATTATATAGGCATGTATTTTGTAAATTATATTGTCACGCTCACGGTTTTCGACTCGACGCAGAACCGCTCGCAAACGCCCGCCGCCAGCGCGATTATTCCCAAAATGGGCATGGATCTGGTTTTCCGCGACGGAAACAATATATCAAGCGCGAACAGCGGTTTTTTTCTTGCGGCTCTGGCGGCAATCGTTATTTATATAATACTGGAAAAGACGGTTTTCGGCTATGAGCTGAAAGCCTGCGGTTTCAACACGGATGCGGCGCGCTATGCCGGAATCAACGAGCGCAGGGGCGTTGTGTATTCAATGCTGATTGCGGGGGCGCTTTCCGGGCTTGGCGGGGCTTTGCTGTATCTGGCCGGCTCCGGCAACGGCATAACTGTTGTGGACACGCTTGCCGCCGAGGGTTTCAACGGAATTCCCGTCGCGCTTTTGGGGCTGAACAATCCGATAGGCATTATTTTTGCGGGTCTGTTTATCTCTTATCTGACGGTGGGCGGTTTTAACATGCAGCTGTTCAACTTTGCCCCGCAGGTAATAGAGATAATAATTTCTATTATAATTTATTTCAGCGCCTTTGCTCTGCTGCTTAAAGGCATTATACAAAACATTGCGAAACGGGGAGGCGGAAAGAAATGAGCATAATATATTTTCTTGTCCAGCAGACCATGTTTTTCTCAATCCCGCTTTTGATAGTCGCGCTGGGCGGGATGTTCTCGGAGCGCAGCGGCGTTATTAATATCGCTCTTGAGGGCATTATGATAATGGGCGCTTTTGCGGGGATTCTGTTTATAAATATCTTTCAGGGGGCGCTTCCCGGCCAGCCCGTGCTGATCATCGCGCTGATAATAGCGGCGGCGGCGGGCATGATTACCGCCTTGCCTCATGCCTACGCTTCTATCAACATGAAGGCCGACCAGGTTATAAGCGGAACGGCAATCAACATGTTCGCCCCCGCCGTTGCGATTTACGTCGCCAGAATCATACGAACAGTCCAGCAGATCCCCTTTGTAAACCAGTTCAGAATAGAGAAAGTCCCCGTGCTGGGGAGCGTTCCCGTGCTGGGCGAACTGTTTTTCCAGAACACGTATATCACAACTTATCTTGGCTTTGCGATTCTGGTTGTCTCGTGGCTTGCGCTTTATAAAACACCGTTTGGGCTTCGGCTGCGTTCCTGCGGCGAGCACCCGCAGGCGGCGGATTCCGTCGGCATAAACGTTTATTCTATGAGATACGCCGGCGTCATGATTTCCGGAGCTTTGGCCGGGATTGGCGGGCTTGTCTTTGTAATACCGACCTCGACGAATTTTAACGCGACTGTTTCCGGCTACGGCTTTTTAGCGCTTGCGGTTTTGATTTTCGGCCAATGGAAGCCCGGCAGGATTCTTATGGCGGCTTTCTTCTTTGGGCTTATGAAGGCTGTGGCTTCGTCGTATTCTGGAATTGCTTTTCTGAAAGATATACCCATCCCCAGCAATTTTTACAAGATGGCGCCATATGTCGCGACGCTGGTGGTGCTGGCCTTCACGTCCAGAAAATCCATGGCGCCGAGGGCGGAGGGCATCCCTTACGACCAGGGCAGCCGTTAATAAATTTAAAATATCCGCAAGAAAAGAGGCGAACTTCATGGAAAAAATGTATCACATAGATTTCGACGACAGCCACGGCGCAAAATACGCCATTGTCCCGGGCGACCCCGGCAGGGTTGAAAAAATCGCCCGCCGTCTGGAGAACCCGCGCTTTTTCCATCAGAACCGCGAATACACAAGCTGGCTGGGCGAAATAAGCGGTGAAACTGTAATAATAATTTCCAGCGGCATAGGCGGCCCTTCAACCGCTATCGCCGTCGAGGAGCTTTATCAAACCGGAGTGCGGACATTCATCCGCGTGGGCACCTGCGGGGGCATGGCCGCAAAAGTTACCGGCGGGGACATCGTAATCGCGACCGGGGCAATCCGCATGGAGGGCGCCAGCAAAGAATACGTTCCGATTGAGTTCCCCGCCGTGGCCGACATTGATGTGACGAACGCGCTGATTCAGGCGGCGAAAAACGCCGGCTCGGCCTGGCACGCCGGGATTGTGCAGTGCAAAGACTCTTTCTATGGCCAGCACAGCCCGGACAGAATGCCCGCCGGGTATGAACTGACGGAGAAATGGCGGGCCTGGATCAAGGCGGGCTGCCTTGCGTCCGAAATGGAAAGCGCGGCTTTGTTTATCGTCGCGCAGATCCTGGGCGCAAAGGCCGGGAGCGTTTTCAGCGTCGTCTGGAATCAGGAGCGGGAGCGCCTCGGCCTGAGCAATCCGCATGTCCACGACAGCGCCGCCGCGATAGACGCGGCTGTGGAGGCCGCGCGGATTCTTATCGACGCCGATCGCGGCCAGGCTATTCCCGGAGAAGATCGACAACGCCGTTGACAATGCCCTGCGCGGCGTTCCAGCGGTCATCCTCCCGCATCATTTGCTCGTACTGATAGGGGTTGTTGATAAAGCCAAGCTCGCACAGCACAGATGGGCAAACAGTCGGCCTTGCGACGATAAAAGCGGTTTTCTGCACGCTGCGCTCAAGCCGGCCGGCGCTTACGCAGATTGCTGTTAAAAGGGAAGACGCAAGGCTTTTGGAACCGGGAGTGAAGTAATGGATTTCCGTGCCCTCGCTGCGCGCGCCGTTTGAGTTTTCGGCCGTGCTGTTGATGTGTATGGAAATAAACAAATCCGGCCGCACCTGCTCCGAAAGGGCCGCCCTGTCCATAAGCTCGACAAAAGTATCATCCTCGCGGGTCATATATACCTCCGCGCCAAGCTTTGTCAAGACCGCTTCGGCTTTTCTGGCAATGTCGAGATTAAAATCTTTCTCGACAGGGCCGTTTTCGCCCCCGGGAGGGCCGAGCGCTCCGGGATCTTTGCCGCCGTGACCGGGGTCAAGCATGATTATCAGCCCGTCTAAAGGGCTGTCCGGATCGGATGAAAGAACGGGCTTCGGCCTGATATTCAAAACTGTGCCGCCGCCGCTGTAGTCAATGCCGTAGCCCCAGACCGTCTGTCCTTCCCGGAGTTCTAAGCTAATCCGGAGGCCATTGCTGATTGCCGTTATATCGGCGGAACCGAAAATGCCGCTGCTTTGTTCAATATTTTTGAGAAAAGCAGCGACGGGGGCAAGATTGCCGACGCCAAAAAATTCTGCGGAGAAAACGCCGGCTTCTTGGTCATAACTGACGACATAGGCGGCGTTTTCCGCGCCTTTTAAGTTTATGCTCTCGCCTTTGAAGTCGCTGGAAAAACTGAGCGAAACCTGAGACTTCGGCTTGTAAGTCCCTGTAACGACTTCGACGGCGCTTTTCGCCACGAACCCGCCGCTGGAAAGCTGGAACATATCGGCGGTCTGACCGGTTATTTTATCTGTGCTGGAAGCGTCCATAACGCTGAAATAATCATAGCTTTTTTCGGCGCTTTTATAGACGTTGGTCATATAGTCCCTGGCGCGAACCTCGCCCTGAGCCATCCAGCCCACAGTATAAATTTCCCCGTTGGATTCGTATTCGCTCGTTTCGCCTTCCCAGTCAAGAGTATATCTGACCTTTCCCATATTTTTGACAAGTTTTTCATCGGCGTCATACGGCGCGACGACTTTGCCCTCAAACCTGGCGGGAAGCCCGTATCCGGCTTCTTCCGCCTGCTTAAGCTCAATGCGCATGTCCAGCAGGTTTGCCGAAACCTCCGCGCCGGAGGGCGCCGTGCAGTAAAAATAATATATCTCCCCTGTTTTTATAACATCGGAAACCAAAGGGTACATGGAGTCCTGTAAAATTTCGTCAACAGGTTCGGGCGCGGTTCTGGGAGGGTCTTCCCCCGGCGGGATATAATTGATATAAATATCTATGCCGCTCTCGCCGGGCTGGGAGAATTCAAAATAATTGCGGCCCGGCTTAAGGCTGACATAGGCGCCAAAACTGCCGTTTTCCGCCCGGTAGGCGATATCCTCGCCGTTGACGAGCAGGTTTTTTTCGGGATAGGCCACGCCCATTATATAATAATTTTCGCTTCTCACAGTAATTTCCTGCGTCGGCCTTGAGATATAAAATCCCGGTCTGATGGTAAAATCGGGTTCGCGGCCTTCCGCGGCGGCGGGGAAAGCCGCCGCTATAAAAATTATCATAGCGCAGGCCAGCGCGCCGGAAAATTTTATAGGGGAATTTTTCACAAAATCTGCACTCCTTTAGATTTGCGGGGGATTTATGTTCTGATTACATTTTATCATATTTTTAGGCATATATAAATAAGAATGTGCAAAATTTTTTAAAAATTGCAGATTGGCGTTTGAGAATATCTGCATAAGATAAAAAAGTCATATTTATAACAAGCGTTATAAATAAAAAAAACAAGATGGGATGTTGAAAGTTGTGCAATATTTTTTGATATTTGATTCCAGGCTTTCGCCCTGGGAGGGCTTTTCGCTTTTCGGGCCTGCGCACCTGATATGGCTGGCCTGCATAGCGGCTTTCTGCGTTGTATACAGCCTGCTTTATAAAAAGGCGGACGAAAAAAAGAGGGAAATCATGCGCAAAGCCCTTGCAATCGCTTGCGTTTTACTTGAGGGCGCACGGCATATATTGGCGCTGTCCGTTGGGCAGGACGATGTTTCGATGATACCTCTGCACCTTTGCGGAATGAGTATTTTTATTAATTTTTGGTACGCTTTCTGGCCGAACAAAACGGCGGGGGAAATTCTTTACAGCCTGTGCCTTCCGGGAGCGCTTGCGGCTTTGCTTTTCAGCGACTGGACGGTCTACCCTCTCTGGAATTACCAAAGCATACAAAGCTTTGTGATTCACGCTTTTCACTTTACATTCCCGGTAATGCTTCTGGTTTCCGGGCAAATCCGGCCGAGCGTAAAAAATCTCTGGCGGCCTGTGCTGTTCCTGCTGATTGTCTGCCCGCCGATATATTTTCTGAACCGGCTTTGGGGGACGAACTTTTTTTTCCTGAGCTGGGCCTCGCCGGGTTCGCCGCTGGAGCCTTTGCAGAATCTTTTAGGAAATCCCGGCTATCTTTTCGGTTTTGCCGGGCTGCTGCTTGTTATATGGCTTGTTCTGTATCTTCCGTTTATTATTCTTGATTCCCGCAAGAAAAGCAAAAGCGCGTAAACTGCAAAAAAATGAGCCGGAAAAACCCGGCTTATTTTTATATTATCCTGTTTTCAGTTTTTAGCGGCAGGATTTTTAAAGACGAGCTTTTTCTGTATAAGATAACTGGCAAAGAAAAGCACAATATCGGTCGCCGCCTTAATAATAATTGCGGGTATAGGAAGCAGCGGCGAAAGCCAGGTGACCAGAAAGGAGCTTAAAACCAGCTGGACAGCAAACAAAACGGCGTATTTAAAAAAATTGCCGCCCGCCCCGCCTTTGCTTTTGAAAACCATTGCGCGATTAAGAGCAAAGTTAAGCAGCCCCGCGCTTATTCGAGCCGCAATGTTTGACCAGAAAGTATGGTTCGGCCAGACATCCCCAGTGGCGCTTATCAAAATCTGAAAGACGCTTAAGTCAACGGCGGCGGACAAAACCGACGACAGACCGAATTTAAAAATGCCCATGTAAATTTTAGCCGAATCGCGCACACTGTGAAAATTTGTCGATTTGTTGCCTTCTATATAGATAGTACTGATAGGCACTTCGATAAAGCGCGCGCCTTTCTCCGCAGCCCAGAAAAGAAAATTCATCTCAAACTCGAAACGCTCTCCCGGTATGTCAAGGCTTTCCCTCATCAGGCAAAAGGGAATCCCGCGCAGCCCGGTCTGCGTGTCGCTGCAGCGCACGCCGGATTTAAGACGGAAAACAGTTCTGGTAATTCTGTTGCCCCACCGGCTTTTAAAAGGCACCTGCGGCAGAGAAAAGTCCCTCACGCCCAAAATAACGCTGTCAGGGTTTTCCTCAAGGGCGCGCACTGTTTTCAATATGTCCTCCGGGCTGTGCTGCCCGTCCGCGTCCGCCGTGACAATGCCGCAGCCGTAATTTTCCAGCACATGCCTGACGGCCGTTTTAAGTCCCGCGCCTTTGCCTTTGTTTACCTCATGCATAAGTACTTCGCAGCCGAAATCTTTTTTTACTTTATCAAAAATATATTGCTGCTTTTCTCCGTTTCCGTCGTCGACAACAATAATTTTAATGTCCGAAAGACCGCGAATTTCTTCTATAAGCTTTATAAAATTTTTCTCCGGTCTGTAGGCCGGTATCACAAGAACTGGCGTTTCCATTTGATTCCTCCCATAGTGGCGGCTTTTTAAAAAATCATACCTCAAAAACCAGCAAAAGTAAAGAGTCTGAATTTTATAAATAAACGCTACGCTATTATTCGACAAAAACAACTAAAATATTATATAATATTTGTGCAAAAATGCGATTGACAATTTGCCAATAAATTATTATTATTAAAACATAAGCTTAAGCAAAATAATTGCTCGCAATTTTGAAAATAATCTGAGTAAAGCGCAACTAACAATAAACTAATATGCCGGCAAGTGGATTTATCCAAGCACGCTTTTTATTGAAACGCTCAAAAACAAAATATTACTTTCAACTTAACAAATATTAATCAATAAAAGTTTGCGCTTACTCAGTTTTTATATAAATATTTCTTTATTTGGGATGTGATGCCATTACAGTAATCAGTGACGTTCCGAAAGTTACTCTCAGCGGCGGAGAACGGCAAGAAAGCAAACGCGATTCAAACAATTCAGCAAGCCCAATGTCTTTTTTACGATTGCGCTAACGCCCGTCAGAAATATTTACCAATAATATTGCAGTACTCTTTCTTTCTTCATTTTATATTGTCTCTTGAAAAAAGCCCCTGCTTTTGTTTTGCAAAGCAGGGGCTTTTGATATTTTCAGATGATTTGGGGGAAAATATCAAAACCGGCGCCCGAAAAATTCAGTCGGATATTAGCAAATCGAATAAATATTTGTTTCCTGAAATTGCTTATAATAAAAAATGCATGTTTGGATTAAAATAATAAAGCAAACGCGGAGTAAAACACTTTTTTTTCAAAAGTGCAAAATAAAAAGGAGATAAACAAACACTATGGCTAAGAGCAGCAAAATAGTTGTGCCGGAAGCGCGCGAAGCTCTCAACCGATTCAAAGTTGAAGCAGCCAGCGAAGTAGGCGTAAACCTCAAAAACGGCTACAATGGCGACCTCACGTCTAAGCAGGCCGGTTCTATCGGCGGCCAGATGGTCAAAAAAATGATCCAGGCTTACGAACAGTCTGTTAAGTAATTTTGACCCAAAGAGTCCCAGCTTTTTTCAGATTACAAGACCTTCTTTAAAGAAATAATAAGGCTTTTATTTAGAAAAAGCCGCAGGAAGTTCAATTCAATTATATTCGCCTGACAAAATGAGGGCGCGCCGTTTTTGCGGCGCGCCCTTACTTTGTTTATTATTACCGCTTTTCAGATTTCCGGTCTTCGGACTGAAAAAAATCACAAAGCCCGGAAAGGACGCAATCTCCGCAGCGCGGCCGCCTTGCCGCGCACACCGCTCTTCCATGCAGCACAAGCCGGTGGCAGAAGTCGTTTGATTTCTGCGGGTCAAGTATTTCCCGGAGCTGAGTTTCAACTTTGAGCGGGTTTGGCGAATCAGCCAAACCCAGCAGGTTTGTTATGCGTATGCAGTGAGTGTCGCAGACGACGGCGGGCTTTTTATAAATGTCCCCCATAATAAGATTGGCGGTTTTGCGGCCAACGCCGGGAAGGGCCGTCAGCTTTTCAATAGAGTCCGGCACAGCGCCGCCATACTCGTCCATAAGCTTTGCGCACATGTTGACTATATCGCGCGCCTTGGTTTTGAAAAGTCCGCAGGATTTTATGATTTTCTCTATGTCCCCGGGGTTTGCGGCGGCAAAGTCCGCAACGCTTTTGTATTTTTCAAAAAGCGTCTTCGTGACTATGTTTACCCGGAAATCCGTGCACTGCGCGGCAAGACGAGTCGCAATCAGCAGCTCGTGCGGCTTTATGTAGGAAAGCTGACACAGCGCAGCGGGATATTCTTTTTCAAGAGCGGCCACAATTGCGGCGGCTTTTTCTTTTTTGTTTATTTCTTCCACTTGCGAATCAACCCGCTTTCTCATAGATGAAGCCTTCGTTTCAGTTCCAGCCAAATCACGTCGCCCTTGAACAGAATGACCGCCGCCATCGAAATAAGGCTTCCCGCAACGCATACGATAGAGGGGATCATATCTTCCATCAGATTTGTGAGGATAAAAATCACCGGAACAATGCCGAAAAGCGCGTCTATCATGATATAAAGCACAATATTGTCAAAACCCCATTTGAGAACATAAGTCAGCACCCCCAAAGCGGCGACGGCGGAAATACAGAGAATGGGCACGACATAGCCTATGCTCCATTTTCTCCAGCCCGTGAGCAGATCCCACGCAACGCTGATGGTCGAGGCCAGAAACACCTGATAAATTACGGTTTTGGGGATGTTTTTCCTCTTTTTTACCGCAAAGAAAAGACAAACCCAGGCGCAGATTATGCCTCCGACAACAAAGGCCGACCAATGGCCGCTGCTTTTCAACAGAAGATTCACCGCAACGGAAATAACCGCCGCCGCGATTGAGCCAAGCATCATGCACCTGAAGAAAAAATTATATTCTTTATAAATAGTGGGAATGTTCGGGAAAACATCCTCGCTTCCAGCTTCGTTGGTCAATTCGGATTGGCAGAGCGGGCACTTTTCGCCGCTTCCGGCGACGCTGACCCCGCAAATATTACAATATTTCATAATTTAGAAGTCCTCCTTTATTTCCATCCGTCAAATTGATTCGCCGTGATTTCAACGGGAAGGCCCATTTTTGCCAGCGTCCTGAAAAAGTGCTTTTGAATGTCCGTTGATACAAAATGATCCAGAAAATTCACGGTCATGTTATTTCGGAAAGAGCAAACGCAAGCCTGAATTTTCTTTGTGCTGCTCATAACGTCAAAAATCCGTATATATTTTGCGTATTCGTCCGGAAGATCCACACGCCCGACGTTTGACAAAGTTCCGGTCGTGGAGCGCTCTGAATAATAATAACCAAGGCGCACAAAAGGGTCTTTTATCACGAGCGGCAGGGCGCGGACAAGAAGATTGTGCTCCATTGCGGCCAGGGAGTTCATTCTGTGGGCAAGCATTTCGGCAGTGAGGTTCTTTTGAAAGCTCTCTGCGACCGCGGCAGTTACAGACTCCAGATCCTTGGGGCTTTTGCTGAAATTATAGCTGACGTTAAAAGCCCCGAAAAAATTGCGCATGGTTTCCGAAGCGAAAAAATTGCGCAAATTCACAGGGATGCAAATATTCACCGGCTTTTTTTCTTCTTTTATGGACATGGTTTCGTGTATCGAACAGATAAGAACCGCCGTGAGAAAGACAGTGACCGAAGTCTTAAACTTTCTGGCAAGCTCCAGCGTTTTGTCAACGGGAATCAGCCCTCCTATCACCTTTACCCGGTTGCCGGGGAGACGGTGCCCCTTCACGCGGCAGGCGAACTTGTCGATTATGTTCTGTTTTTCTTTCGGATTATAATATTTCTGAAAACTGTCCGCCATTTTTTCCGAATCCGAAGCGCCGTCGCCGGAATAAGGGGGAATCTGCGCAAATTCGTCTTTATATCTGCCTGCGATATAATTGCACACCAGCATTTTCAAAAAAGCAAGCGCGCCGGTTCCGTCCGAAAGCGCGTGGAAAATCTCCAGATTTATGCGATTTTTATAAAAACTTACCTCAAACAGAAGCCCCGCGGTGTTTTTGTCGTATATCGGGCTGCAAACTTCTTTGCTTTCCCGGACGGCAACGGGACGCCGGCCCGTCGGTTCCATGTAATACCAGAACAGGCCGTGCTTAAGCACAACCAAATAGCCGGGGAAATATGCAACGGTCTTGTCCAGGGCCTTTTGCAGGATTTCCTGTTCTATGTCTTCATAAAGCTCGCAGGCAAAGCGGAAAACTTTGGGATCCGCATCGTCGCAGGTGGGCGGGAAAACTTTTGCCGCATTGTCAAGCTTGAACCAAAGCGAATTCTTTTTCGGACTCAAAATTTTTACACTCCATTTTATTAATTTATTTTGCTTAATGCAAATTATACGCCGGCGCGCTCCCACAGACGCGAAGCTTCAAAAAAGCGCCCGCCCTCACTCAAGAAACGCGTTTATCCAGGCATAGCACTTTCTCACAAGAGGAAAGCCGATAGGCTGGCTTAAAAAGCCGTGGGAAGCGCTCTCTATACGGCGAATTTCCGCCCTTCCCCCGCTTTCCTGAATCTTCAGGCCGAAGTCCTCCCCCTCGTCGCGCAAGGGGTCAAACCCCGCCGTAATCACAAGCGTGTCGGGCAGTCGCGAAAAATCCGTCGCCAGAAGCGGCGCGAAATATGGATTTATCCTGTCCGCGGCGCAGCTCTGGTATAGATCCAGATATTCGTCCACCTGTTTTGACGTCAGGAAAATATTGTCGCGGTTTTTCTTTGCGGAAATATAGGGCGTCGTCTCCAGATGCTCGTTATAGAGCGCAGGGTAAAACAAAACCTGCCTGCCAATGCGGAAATCGCCGCTGTCCCGCGCCTTAAGCGAAACAGCCGCCGCAAGGTTCCCCCCGGCGCTGTCGCCCATCAGGACAAGGCTTTCTGGCGGAAGCCCGAAAAGCCGCATTGAGTTTGTGAAATAATATTTGCAGGCCTCGTAGCAATCGTTGAAGCCCAGCGGGAATTTGTGCTCCGGCGCAAGCCGGTAGTCCACGGAAATAAGCGGGCGCGAAAGGTTCATCGCCATATGTCCGCACACGCCGCTGTAGCCGTCAATATCGCCCGTCACCCAGCCGCCGCCGTGGAAGAAGACGATCAGCCCCGCCTTAAGCGGCCTTATGGCAGGCGCAAAAAAACGCGTCCTTACAGAATTGCCGGTATAGCTTACTCTTTCGTCCTTTATCCTGTAGAAAGCCTTAAACAGATCAAAACCGCCCAGTTTTCCAAGCCCGCGCTGAAGCTTATATACTTTTTTGATGTCTATATCAGGGCGGGGAATGGAATTCAAAGCCACTTCCAGCGCCTTGTTCACGTCCAGGTTAATTTCCATCGCAAACCTCCGCCGGAATAATTTTGACAATGCCGAGAATAAAACGCTGCACATCCCTTATCATTTTGGCTGGTATAAAAGTGACGCTGCGCCCCAGAAGGGAATGAGTTTCCATATTGATGGCGTTGAGAACCACCTGCATGAGTATTTCCGCAACTATGCGCGTGTCGAACGGCTCGACATAGCGTATATCGACGCAGCGCCTGAACCATCTCTCTATAAATTTCACAGAATAGTCCAGGAACGTGCGGTTGAAAATTTCCCACGCATTGTCGCGGTAAAACTGCTCGGAACTAATCAGCGTAAAAGCAAAGCAGGTGAACTTATTTGCCATCCGCACAGGCTCCCGCACAATGACTTCCAAAACCTCCTCAAAACTGCAAGCCGACTGCAAGGCCGCGTCAAGCTGCCCGAAATAAAGCAGGTAAAGCTGCTCCGCGTGTTCGATAACCGCTTCCCAAAGCTTTTCCTTGCTGGGGAAATGATTGTAAAGCGAAGCCGCCTGAATTCCTATGCTGTTGGCGAGGTCTCTCAGCGAAAGCCCGCTGTAGCCTTTCTGCGCGAACATCAGGGTGGCGTACAGCAAAATTGTACTTTTGGTGTCGTTTTTGTTTCCGTCCAAAGGCAAAGGATAGCTTTTGCCCAAAATATTATAGCTCAGCTCAGAAAAATTCACAAAGAATAATCTCCCTTAATAACTGTTTTTATATAATTAAAAATTAAAAAAAGCAATAGGGAGAATTTTACTCCCCAAAAAACAAAGATAAATCTGCCCTTATTATATTATTATAATAACAAACGAAAGCCCATCATGCAAGGAAATGAAAAAATATTAATTATTCTGACTAAAAAATGCCGATATTTATTCGCATATACATGCGGCGCAGGCAGTTCCGCCATGACGGTGATTTTGTTTTTTAATTTGCTTTTGGAATAATAGCCAGCCAAAAATCAAAAACTATAATGCTATCAAATCACACAAAAAGCCTGGCCAAAAATATTAAAAATTTACAAAAAATACCGCTTGAAAATCAGTTCTGTAAATAGAATCCATCTTCGTGATTAAAGCGTTAAGTTTTTATGTGCAAAACATACATTTTTTTATAAACCCTTTTAAAATAAAGGCATTGATGTTATAATAATACGGTAAAAAGCGCAGGACTGATTTTATTTGCCCATATTTAGTAAACTTTATTATAGTGATTAGGCCCGCTTACAGGATAACTATATGATTAAATCTGATTAAGGAGGGTGACACATTGGAAAAATTTGTTATAAAAGGCGGCTGCCGGCTTCTTGGCGAAGTTACCATCAGCGGCGCCAAAAATGCGGCCGTCGCAATTATCCCCGCCGTTATTCTTGCCGAAGAACCCTGTGTCCTCGAAAACGTACCGAATATCAACGATGTCTTTGTCATTACTCATATATTGCACGAAATGGGAGCTGACGTAAAAATTCTCAACAAATCCACTCTGGCTATAAATTCCAGTAATATTGCCGCAAAAGAAGTTTCCTATGAGATGACAAGACATATCCGCGCGTCGTATTATCTGATGGGCGCGCTGCTGGGACGTTTTGGAAAGGCCTGCGTTTCTCTGCCCGGCGGCTGCGACTTTGGCGTGCGGCCTATTGACCAGCACATAAAGGGCTTTGAGGCGCTGGGCGCAAAGGTTTCGCTTGAGCACGGCATGGTCAGCATAGAGGCTGACGAACTTGTGGGCGGACAGGTTTTTTTTGACGTCGTTTCCGTCGGCGCCACTATGAACATCATGCTTGCCGCCGTCAAAGCCCGGGGTATGACTGTGATCGAAAACGCCGCCCGAGAGCCGCATATAGTAGATCTCGCCAATTTTTTGAACTCTATGGGCGCGGACGTCATGGGCGCGGGCACAAGCGTGATCAAAGTACGCGGCGTTCAGAAAATGCATGGCGCGTCGTACTCAATTATACCCGACCAGATCGAAGCCGGAACCTATATGGTCGCGGCGGCGGCGACGGGCGGCAACGTGCTTATCAAAAACGTGATCCCCAAGCACCTTGAGCCTATTTCAGTCCGGCTGCGCAAAATGGGCGTGATCGTTGACGAATATGACGACGCTGTGCGCGTTTTCCGCAAAGGCGGCGATGTAATGACAGTGAACGTAAAAACAATGCCGCATCCCGGTTTTCCCACCGACATGCAGCCGCAGATAACAATGCTTCTTTCTGTCGCGCAGGGCACCAGCATCGTAACCGAAGGCGTCTGGGACAACCGTTTCAGATACGTTGACGAACTGCGCCGCATGGGGGCGAAAATTCAGGTTGACGGGAAAGTCGCCGTCATAGAAGGCGTTGAAGAACTGACCGCCGCGCCGGTGCGGGCGACGGATCTGCGCGCGGGAGCCGCCATGATGATTGCGGGGCTTGTGGCAAAGGGCGTAACCGAAATAGAAGACATTTATCATATTGAGCGCGGCTATGAAGATATGCAGGGCAAACTTTCCTGCCTTGGCGCCGAAATAAAAAAAATCAACGATTTTTCCAAAAGCGCGCTTACCGCCGCTTTATAAATTAACCAAAAGGTTTTGTTTTTTATAAAGGTCAGGAGGAAGCCTTAGTGCGCCTCCCGCGTATTTACCAGCAAAGCGACAGTCTCGATGTGCGCCGTCCTTGGGAACATGTCGACCGGCTGGATTTTAACAGTCCTGTATCCAAGCCCGCCGAAAATTTTCAAGTCCCGCGCAAGGGTCGCGCTGTCGCAGGAAATCATCACAATTTTGCCGGGGAAAAGCCGCGCCGCCGTCTCCAAAACTTCCGGCGAACAGCCCTTTCTGGGCGGGTCGAGAATAATTAAATCCGGCTTTAAACCGCGCTTTTCCAGCCCTGCGGCGGCTTCCCCCGCGTCCCCCAATATAAATTCGGCGTTTGTTATTCCGTTGAGCCAGGCGTTGCGCCGGGCATTTTCGATTGCTTCTGGGATAATCTCAACTCCGACGACTTTTTTGACCCTGCGCGCCATAGAAAGCCCGATCGTCCCCGTCCCGCAATACAAATCAAGCAGTGTTTCCCCGCCGGAAAGCTCCGCGAATTCTTCGGCGGTCTTGTAGAGCGTTTCCGCGCCGCCATGGTTCACCTGATAGAACGAAGGCGGCGAAAGATTGAACTCAAGACCGCAAAGCCAGTCTTTTATGCTGCCGTCGCCCAAAAGGTTTATATATTTTTTGCCGAGAATCACGTTTGTTTTTTCCCGGTTTATATTAAGAACAATTGTTTTTATATCGGGAAATCTTCCCGTCAGCCGCGAGACAAGTTCGTTCCGCATGGGCAGGCAGGTTCCGTTAGCCACTATACATACGGCAATTTCTCCGCTTGCCTCTCCATATCGTATATACAAATGCCGCAAAAGCCCGGTATGCTTTGTCTCGTCATACGCTGAAATTTTATACTGTCCCGCAAAATTGCAAAATTCCCCCGCAATTTGCGCAAAAATCCCCGGCTGAAGCGCACATTCCGGGCAATTGATAAGGCGGTGGCTTCTCTTTGCAAAAAAACCCGTTATTATTTTGCCGCTTTCTCCCAGCCCGATGGGATACTGCGCCTTGTTGCGATAGGCGTTTTCTTTCGGGGAGGGGATAACGGGCAAAACCGGCGCGTCAAGCGCGCCGATTTTTTTCAGGTTTTCCCGGACAAAGCTTTCTTTTATTTTCAGTTCGGCGGCATAGGAGACATGCCGGAAACAGCAGCCCCCGCACTTTTTATAAACCGGGCAGTCAGGCTTTATTCTGTCGGGAGAGGGGCGCAGAATCTCCAGTAAAATCGCAAAGGCAAAGCTCTTGTTTGCCTTTGCGATTTTGACTTTCGCCAGATCGCCCGGAGCGGTTTCCGGGACGAAAACCGCAAATCCTTCGTCCGTGCGGCCAACGCCGTTTCCTTCACCGGTCATGCCGCTGATTTTTATTATATATTCCTGGTTTTTCTTCAAAATTTATCCCCGTTTGGCATATCACGCCCTTCGGCCATTGTGGGAAAGCGTCGAGTATTTCAAGTCCCAAAGCCCCTGCGACAAATCCACATAATATTTGTGCGGAAACTCAAAACGCTTGACCTCTTCCCACAGCGAAGCGACTTCCAGCGCGCAGTAGTTTTTAATTTCCTCCAGCGAAGGCAGTTTGCAGGCAAGCCTGCCCTTGTCGAAAACACGCACGTAAAGCGGCCGCGCCGTAATATTTTCGAGCGCCTTTTTCTTCCAGGTATTTACAGGATCAAAAATCGTGAAACCGTTTGAGACATTGATTTTTTCGTTGTAAAGCGCGATTAAATCCGCCTGGGCCGCGCCGCTGTCTTTGCTGTAAAACCTGTAAAGCGATTTAAAGCCCGGCGTGGTTATTTTCTCGACAGTTTCGCTGATTTTTATTTTGGGGATATAGTCGCCGCTTTTTTCCACCGCGACAAGTTTATACACTCCGCCGAAAACAGGGTTGCTTTTGGAGGTGATCAGATTCTCGCCCACGCCGAAGCTGTCAACTTTTGCCTGCTGCAAAAGCAAATCCCGGATTATATACTCGTCCAGCGAATTTGAAGCGACAATCTGCACGTCGGGATAGCCCGCCTCGTCCAGCATTTTTCGCGTCTTTTTGGAAAGATAGGCGATATCGCCGCTGTCTATCCGGACGGCCCTGGGGCGGCGGCCCAGCGGCTTCAGCACTTCGTCAAAGGTTTTAATTGCGTTTGGCACGCCCGAATTTATCACGTTGTATGTGTCGATAAGCAAAACGCAGGAGTTTGGATAGATTTTTGCGTAGGTTTTAAACGCCTCCAGTTCCGTGTCAAAAGACTGAACCCAGCTGTGCGCCATTGTCCCGGAAACGGGAATGTCGAATTTAAGCCCGGAAAGCGTGCAGGAAGTGGACGCGCAGCCCGCGATATAGGCCGCGCGCGCGCCGTAAACCGCCGCGCTGTAGCCGTGAGCGCGCCTTGCGCCGAACTCGAACACGTTTTTCCCCGCCGCCGCCCGGACTATCCGGCTTGTCTTTGTCGCTATAAGCGACTGGTGGTTGATTGTGACAAGCAGCATGGTTTCAAGCATCTGCGCCTGAATGATCGGGCCTTTGACCACGACGAGAGGCTCGTTTGGAAAAACCGGCGTTCCTTCCGGAATTGCCCAAACGTCGCAGGTGAACTTGAAGTTTTCCAGATATTTTAAGAAATCCTTGCCGAAAAGCTTTTGCGAACGCAGATATTCTATATCTTCACCGCTGAAATTAAGCCCGCGCATGTATTCGACAGCCTGTTCCAGGCCGGCGGCAATGGCGAAGCCGCCATTATCCGGTATTCTCCTGAAAAACAGGTCGAAAACGACGACTTTATCGGCCATCCCGTTTTGCAGATAGCCGTTCGACATAGTAAGCTCATAGAAATCCGCAAGCATGGTCAGATTTGTTTCGCTGGTTAAATTTACGCTCATGTTTATTCACTCCCCGAACAGCTTTATTAAGCTTAACCCTTACAGTTCCGGCATATAAAACAGGCTGTTGCGCTTAAGCTCTTCCAAATCATAAGAGGCGTTGCTATACTTCCGCTCGCCCGCAGAAGGATTTTGTCCGCCGCCGCTTTTGCTCCTGAACTCGCCGTCAATGGCCGAAACTTCCTCCGGCGTCCGTATGTTCTTCTCGTTCCAGTCCGTCAGAATAGAATCCATGTAACTAAAAGAAAGCTTGCCGGTTCTGTCCACAGTTTTATCATAAGCCAGTTTTATCATGTCAAAGCTCATCTTGAATTCGTCAATCCATTTTTCAAGCCGGGCTTCCTCCGTTGGGGACGAGGCCCGCCCGCTTATTCCCATTGCGGAACGTATGCGGTTTTTGGCCTGATGCACCTCGTCGCTGTGCATGATATAAGCCTCGGCCTTTTCGTGGGTGTCAATGCCCCTGTCGTGGAATTCCTTCGCTTTTTCTTTGATTCGCGCGGGGCTTGCCCTTCCCGTGGATTTGCAGAAATGCACCAGCATAAGTATCATATCAATCGGCATTTCGTAAAAATCATACAAAACAACAAGCGCAAGCAAAAGTTCGTCCTTAACCGTTTTTCCAAGCAGCTTTCCAACTTCGGCCGAAAGAAAGCGTATCGCCTCGCTTTGGCGGTAGCGTCTCAGGGCTTCCTCACCGGTCATTGCGGGAGCGCCGCCGCTGATTATTTTCACGTTATCGGCCACTTGTATAAACGGTTTTTCTTCCGCAGGGGCTTTTTTTTCCGGCAAAACCGGCGGGGGCAGAACGACGGGAGCTTCCTTTTCTTCTGTTTCGTATATTCTGCTTTCGATTGCGACAGACGAACGCCCTTCGCTGAGAATCCCAAGCTCCGCCCAGAAATCCAGAGAATCTTTTATCTGCGGCTCCGACAAACCTGTTGCGGCGGAAATTTCTTTTGCCGAGCGCCTTTCCCCGCTGTGGCGGAGCAGATACAGCAAAAGCTTTAAAACGTCGCCGTTGCAGAGTTTCAGCTGGTTGTCGACTATACTGCTGGGAACGGCAAAAACGCCTCCATAGAGACTCATGTCAATATTATAATCCACTTTCTCGCCCTCTGAAAAATTATTCTGTGCGGGTTGCCGGCTTTACCGGCGTCCCGCACAGGTAAATTCTATCACAGTCCAAAAGGGAAAATCATTCGGCTTTTTGGCGCCTGTCCAAAAAAGCAAGAATCGCCCTTCCGACAATCAAAATGATAATCCCCGCGCTGATTGCCTCAATCACGCCGTTGACGCCGACAACGGATGTGACGACGTAACTCAGAAGCTGTGTGAAGTTCCTCCCTGTCGCGCTTGCGTACTGCTTTCCAAAAAAAACGCAAATTCCGGACATGACAAGAACAGTGTTTGTCAAAGAACCGGCGACGCCCGCCAAGACAAGCGCGACGGAGCTTCTCGTCATAGACAGCTTACGCGGCTTTTCGGCCGGGCCAGGCACAAGCGCCCTGTAGACACAGGCCGCGACGACGCCTATCAGAATGCGCGGCGCAAAACAGATAAAAATGCTCCAGAAATTCCCTTTGTAGTCCGCGGAAAAACTATAAAAAGGGGTGAACACAAAAGATGTAATCGTCGGCTCAAGCGTATTTTTCAAAAAAGAAGTCAGGCCGAAAACAAAGCCCATAAACGCGCCTTCGGCGGGACCAAAGGCGATGGCGGCCAGTATAACCGGGATGTGCATGGTTGTCGCCCGCATGAATCCCAGCGGGATATAACCAAGGGGCGTAAAGAACAAAAGCATTTCGACGGCGACCAGAATTGAAAGCTGCACCAGTTTTACAACATTGAATTTTTTTGCCGAAGTTCTTGTTTGTGTTTCAGTCTTTGACATAGTAAATCCTCCTGACTACTGCTCCGCTGTTTTTCTTTGCGGATGCAATGCCTGTCAATTTAATTTTTTCCGGCTAATTTTCTGCGTGGGAATTTTTTTTGTAGATCTCATAAAGCCCTTTCAAAATCAGGTCGCTGTCCAATATGATCTTTTGTCTGCAGTGCGGGATAATGGCCGAGGCGACCCCTCCCGTGGCGATAGCTTCGGTTTCTTCTCCCAGTTCCCGGCGGTAAAGCTCAATCATTCCATCAACTGTCGCGGCCGTGCCATAGATAATCCCGGAACGCATGGAATCCACCGTGTTTGTCCCCACAAGCGGCGGCGTCGCGCCGTCCAGCCCGATATGGGGAAGCTGCGCGGTTTTTGCGGCCAGCGCGTCAAGAGAGATGTTCACACCCGGCATAATCGAAGTTCCCGCAAAGACCCCGCCTTTTTTGACGGCGGAAAATTTTGTCGCGGTGCCCAGGTCGGCAATCACGCAGGGCAGGCGGTAATGCGCCGCCGCGCCCGCCGCCGCGCAGACAAAATCGCTGCCCAAAACGGAAGGGTTGTCCGTCTGGATATTAATCCCGGTCTTTATCCCGGAAGAAACAAGCAGCATACGGCACTTAAGCAGGCTTCTGCATGAATCGCGCAGGACATTTGTCAGCTTGGGCACAACCGACGATATAATGCCGCCGGAAAATCCGCCTGCGCTCAGCCCGTTAATGCCAAGGATACTGCTTATTGTGACGGCGTATTCGTCGCCGGTACTTATGGCGTTTGTGTGCAGGCGTGAAACCAGCGCGAGTTTGCCGCCGTCAAATATGCCCATAACGATATTTGAGTTGCCAATATCCAGTGTGAGAATCAATTTTTTGCGCCCCCAAGATTCCCGCCGGCCCAGCGGCAGGTTGGTTTTTATAGTATATCAGATTATCGGGCTAAAAAAAAGTGTTTTTTTTAAATATGCAGGGGGAAACCATAAGTGGCTTCCCCCTGCGCGCAAAAAATCTTTAAGTGAAAGTTTGGACTGAAACACCTGTTTAGAGAGCTTCCCCCTGTTTTACATAGTGAGAACCCCGTCCGCCGTGTTCAGCAAAACCAGAATCTGCTCTTCCGCGCCGGTTTCCGCGTTGATATAGACAAGAAAAGTCTGTCCGTCCGCGCTTGTGCAGTTGAATTCATAGGTGAAAACGTCGCGCCCGCCGCCGGAAGGAATGACGGCAAGCTGAACATTCTCGACGCTGAGGTTTTGGTTGACTTTCGCGGCGGCCTCTTCCCGGCTGATTGCCGGGACGGGAAGCTCGCGCTCAATGTGGTTGGTCAAATAGCCGCGGGCGTTATAGCCGACAATTTCGCCGTTGTCCATGGCCGCTTCTATTTTTATAAGGTCGGTGTAATAGATTATTTCGTCTTTATAATAAGCATAGTTAATAGTCATGATATTGCCCCTGATCTCGTAATAGCTTTCGGCCATATCCTCAAGGCCGAGCTTGTTGAGATATTCCCGGGCTTTTGCGAAGGCGTCCCTTGCGGCTATTGCCGGTTCCCCAATTTCGCGGCTGTCAATCATATAAGACAGAAAGCCCCCGTTTTTGGTAATACAGAGATGCTTTGTGCCCGTCTCAAAGCTGTATGAAGGCATTCTTCCCTCTTCACTGTTACTTTCCCGGATGGAACTGTTATCCGTTCCGAAGAACTCCGCCGCTTTCTTCCGGGCTTCTTCTTTGCCGATTTCTTTTGCGTCTTTAGTCATCACAGGCTCTTTTTCGATAAATTCATCCGAAAACGGGCCGTCATAAATAAGCGTCGGAAACTCGCCAAAGCTGTCCTCAAGATCTTTGAAACCGCCGCTGATGGAGTTTATTTTTTCACCGCCCTTTACGTTTTCGTCAGAGATAAGCTTTGCGGCTTCCTGAATTGGAATCCCGCCCTTTTCGAGCAGATCCGCCAGCTTCTCTACCTGGTCTTTTAGCTTTACAGAATATTGATAGAGAGTGTCAAGATTTTTCAGTTCTTCTTCTGTGAGAGTCTCGTTATTTGACAGTTTTCTTGACATTGCCATCGCATAGTCGCCGCATTGTGACAGGAATTTTGTGGTACTGCTTAAGTTGACGGAATCAAACGGCAGCAGCGACAAGTCGATCTTTGCGGCGGAAGTTTCCCGCCATAAATCGGCGGCAAGCCGCGCGCTCTGCGCGGCGGAACCCGAAAGACGGCCTTTGTTAAGCGTTGTTGATATTTTATTGATATGGCCGCCCAAATCCGTTATCGAACGCTGATAATTCTGATCAAGGCGCATTTTATATTCTTTGGCAAGCATATACTGGCGGCAGGCGAAGCCGCCAAGAATGGCAAGCGCCGCCAGGAAAAAAACAATTATTCTTATGCGCCGGTCTCTTTTGCGTTGTTTCGCTTTCGCTATTTCGTGATACATGTGCGTATATCTCCTTTATTGTGGCCGCTTTTGGAGCGGCTGCGCTTTTAGTGCAAATTCAAGCCTTTTATTTAGTCTTTCTTTCAGCGCAAAAAATATGTGATTTTTCTTTTAACTATGTTTGTAAAATGCCTGAATATATTGTATAATAGACTAAAAATCATCGCTTGATTCTGAGGGGATTTATATCCGGCGCTTATGCCGGATGAACGCGTACCGCCCCTGCGGGCTCTGGAAATAAAACCAATTATATCAAACGGGAGGAAGCTGAATTTGCTTTCTTATCTGGACAACAGCGCGACGACAAAACCTGACGCCGCTGTAATAGAAGAAGTCTCGCGGGTTCTTCGCGACGAATGGGGAAACCCTTCTTCTCTCCATGGCAGGGGCCTTGCCGCCGAACTTCTCTTGAAAGGCGCAAGAGAAACAATTGCAGCCGCCCTCGCCGTTCCGCCGGGGACAATATATTTTTCGCCGAACGGGACAAGTTCCATAAACGCCGCCATAAGGGGCGCGGCGGAAGCCCGGAAGCGCTCCGGCGGAAAAATCGTCACGACCGGCGTTGAACACGCCGCGACGCTCCGCACTTTTGAACACCTTGAAAAGCAAGGCTTTGAGCCGGTTTATATAAAGCCCGCGATTGACGGCGGCGGCCTTGCGGAAGCTTTCGCCGAAGCCGTGGACAATCAGACGGTTCTTGCAAGCGTTATGCACGTCAACAACGAGATGGGGCAGATTTTCGACATAGAAGCCATCGCCGCCGCCGTCAAGAGAAAAAATCCCCAGACGCTTGTTCACTGCGACGCTGTGCAAAGCTTTATGAAACTGCCGCTTAAGCTGCGCGGCTCTAATATAGACCTGCTGAGCGTAAGCGGCCATAAAATCCATGCCCCGAAGGGCGCCGGCGCGCTTTATATAAGAGAAGGCCTGCGGATTTCCCCTATAGTTTTCGGCGGAGGGCAGGAAAAAAATATTTTTCCCGGGACAGAAAACACGGCTTTTGCCGCCGGGCTTGCGAAGGCCGTTGAGATTGCCGCCCCCGATATTGGCAAAAATCTTGAACATGCCGCCGATCTTAACGCTTATCTGAGAGAAGGGCTTTCCAGCGCGGCTTCGGCCTTTGCGCTGTCGCCCGAAAGCGCCCTGCCATATATAATCAGCCTTGGCCTTGAGGGAGTCCGCTCGGAGATATTGCTGCACTATCTTGAAGCGCGGGAAATTTATGTCTCCAGCGGTTCGGCCTGCTCAAGGGGGAAGAAAAGCCGCGTTCTGGCGGCGTTCGGCGTTCCGGACAGGCTGGCGGACTGCGCGGTCAGGGTCAGTTTTTCGCGGCATACCTCGCGGGAGGATATAGACAGTCTTTTAGAAGCGCTGGAAAGCGCCGAAAAAAATATACGCAAATCCAGGCGGTGAAATTCGGTTTCAGAAATTCTCGCAAAAATAAAAACCAAAAATAAAAACCAGAGGTATAAAATTTGAAAGAAGTAATATTGCTGAAAAGCGGCGAAGTCGCTTTGAAAGGCGGCAATAAGCCTGAGCTGGAAAGCCTTCTCATGAAAAATATAAAGGCGCGGCTCAAGCCCCTTGGCCGCTTCAGGTATACAAAAGCGCAGTCAACTATCTCTGTCGAAGCGCTGGACGAAAATACAGACACAGAAGAAGTCTTGGCGCGCCTTGGGAAAGTTTTCGGCATAGCCGCTATAAACCGCGCCGCCTGCTGTGAAAAAAGCCTTGACGCGATCAAAGCCACCGCCGCCGAAGCGCTTGCGTCAAAGCTTTCCGCAGCGAAAACTTTCAAAGTCGAGGCCAAGCGCTCAGATAAAAAATTTCCCTATAAGTCCCCGGATATAAGCCGCGAACTTGGCGGCTATATATTAGATAAATTTCCGAATCTGAAAGTGGACGTGCACAAACCCGATATAGAAATCACGGTTGAAGTCCGGGATTTCGCCGCCTATATTCATGCCGGCGCGGAAAGCGGGGCGGGCGGGCTTCCCGGCGGTTCCGCCGGGCGGGCGGCGCTGATGATTTCCGGCGGCATCGACAGCCCCGTCGCTGGCTATATGATGGCCAGGCGCGGGCTGGAACTCAGCGGGGTTCACTTCGAGTCCCCGCCCTATACAAGCGAACGCGCGAAATTAAAAGTAATAGACCTTTGCAAAAAAGTGGCCGAGTATTCAGGGAGAATCAAGCTTTTTACAGTCCCGTTTACGCAGTTTCAGGAAGAGCTGCGCGACAAATGCAAAGAGGATTATTTCACGCTGATTATGCGCCGCGCCATGTACAGAATAAGCGAAATTCTGGCTGTAAAGAACCACTGCCAGGCGCTTGTCACCGGGGAAAATTTGGGGCAAGTCGCCAGCCAGACAATGGAAGCGCTCGCCTGCACAGATATAGTCTGCGGGATGCCTGTTTTCCGTCCGCTGATTGGAATGGACAAAATTGACATTATCAGTCTTTCGAGGAAAATCGGGACATATGAGCTTTCTATTCTGCCCTACGAAGACTGCTGCACTGTCTTTACGCCGCGCCACCCCAAGACAAAACCACGTCTGGAGGATATTCTGGAGCAGGAAAGCAAGCTTGATCTTGAGAATCTTATACAGGCTGCGGCGGAAGCCGGCGGGACTGTCTGGATTTAATTTTGTTTGCGCAGAGGCGGCGGCCTGCCGCTCCTGCATCCCAGCAATCGCAAGACAAGCCTTACTTAAAATAAAAACACAGCAAAACACATAGCAAAAGTTTACGTCAAATTGCTTCCTTGGGAGGGATAAGCATATATGAAAACGCTTATATTATTTACTGGCCAGAATTTCGCGGAAAACGCCGAAAGCCAGAATGCCGCCTTCATGGTGCGGGAATTTGAAGCCCTTGGGCTTCAGGTCGAAATCGCCGCCTCAAATTTAAATAACCAAAGGCAGTTTGCGCGGGAGATCTCTCAGGCTGTCCAGAATAACGATATAGTAATAATAATCGGCGGCATGGGCGAGGGGTATACGCGCAACGCGAAAGATATTGTATGCGGCGGGCTTGGGCTTAAGCTGGAAATTCACAGGCGCAGTCTTGAAAAGCTTCAGCGGGTTTGCCGCAAAAACGGGGTGGAAATGGCCAGCGAACAGCTCCGCTTTGTCAATATCCCCGCGGAGGCCGAGCCTTTTGAGGAAAAAAACTGCGCCATACCCGGATTCGCCGTAGAGCGCTGCGGTCAGATTGTCGCCATGCTGCCGGACAACGACGACGTTTATGTCGACATGTATATCGAAAAACTTTTCCCCTATATTGCCGCCCACGCGGGCAAAACCGCAGTGCAGGACAGAATCAGGATTTTCGGTCTTTCCGGCGAACAGGCGCGTAAGTCAATAAGCGATCTGATTATTGCCAGCAACCCTATAGTCAGCGTTTTTACAAAGAGCGATTCGACCGAATATATACATGTTTCGGCGCTGGAGGGCATCGCCGGAAAAACCGCAGAGGACGCTGTCGCGCACGCTTCGTCCAGAATCCGCGACCGGCTGGGCATGCTCGTCTGCAAAGAAAACGTCAACGAGCTGCCTGTCAAACTGGTTTATCTTTTTAAGAAAAACAACTTCAGGATTTCAGTTGCGGAGAGCATCAGCGACGGCCTTTTTGCAAAGAACATCCGCAAGGTCGAGGGCGGGGAAGACATAATAGAAGAAGAAGAAAACTCCCTGCTTCACAGCGTCAAGCACGAAAAAATGAACATAGACGAGAAAATCATCCGCAAATACCCGGAAGCCAGCGAGGAAATGGCCATTGCAATGGCCTCCGGGATTTTGTCGGCGGGCGGGGCGCATATCGCCGTGTCAATCTGCGGGGGCATGGCTTCGGACAATTCTTTCGGCTACAACTCAACTTCGTTTGTGGCTGTGGCCGCGGACCAGGGCGTGGCCGTCAAAAAAATAGAGCTGATGGACATGTCCCTGACCAAAAACCAGGTTCTGGGCATTCTTACAATAAGCAGTTTTATTTTTGTCTGCGATTTTGTGGAAGGTCTGCCGGGCACAACGCGGCTGCTCACAAAAGTTGAATCCCTTTCCCCGCCCGACATAGAAAAGGCGGCCGCGATTGTCCGTAAACTGCCCCACAATATCGCCGTCCACCGCTTTGGCATTCAGTATCAGGACGAATTTGAAGAAACCGAAGAAAGCTCCGCTCCGGAGGAAAAAAAAGAAGAGCCTGATACAAACAGCGGCGAGTATCTAACCAGGCTTTTGATAGAGGAAACCAGGACTATACAGGATTTGATAGACAGAAGCATGAGAAGGCCGGAACCGCCGCAAAAGTCCGCGCCGTCTTCTTCGGAGCCGTCTCTGCCCGACGTACGGGAAATGCCCTCTCCGGTTTTCCCGCGGGCAGAAATAGACGCGCTGAAAAAAGCGCCGGTTTTGGAAAGCGAGCCGTCGGGGATTGTCCCTGTTTCGTATGAGCAGCTTTTGACGGAGCAGTATCCGCTTGAAAAAGCCTATATGGACAACCCGAACACTCTTGACGGCGCAATTCCAATGCCGATCCCAAAGCCGGCAAAAAAGCCGCCCCTGTCAAAGCAGGCGCTTCCCGGGCCGGAACCGCCGGAAGATTACGAAGAAGACGGCGAACTTTCCGCCGCGAGCAACTGGGCAGGGCCGCCGCAAACGCCGTCAAAGACCGATAAATTCGACAAGGAATTTTTCGCTCCCCACGAAAGGGCTTTAAGCCCCTTCGAGCCGGACGAGTCTTTGGCCGGCGAAGAGAAAGGCGATTCGCTGATAAAAAGATTTTTCCTTGCGCTTGTCCCAAACAGGGGCAATATCGCAATAGTAAAAGTTCTGAAAGTTATACTCTGGATTATTTCGCTTTCGTTTATCGCTCTGGCGGCGTTCTTCTGGTACAACTATCCTGTAGTAAACGCGGAAGCCCCGCCGGAGGACAACTCCTCTCAGGATGTTATTTCGACGGAAAGCTTGGGCTATCCGTCTGATTATAATCCGCAGTTCATGAATCTTTATTATTTGAACCCGGACATAAAAGCCACGTTGAGCATGGCGGGCGACGACCGGACTTTCCCGCTTGTTCAGACAGTGGACAACGACAAATATAAGCTCTACGGCTTTTTCGGAAAGGCCGGCGAAAGCCCTGTGCCCTATCTGGATTTCAGATCCGAACTTAACAAAGACGTAAATATTGTAGTCTACGCTGCGGTAAGCGGCAACAGCGGCGGCAATATCGGCCTGAATTCTTTTCGCGGGCTTAGCTTCGGCGATGCGGCCGCAGAGCTTGTCAAATACCGGGAGCTGGAATATTACGCCGCCCATTCCGTTCTGTTCCTGAACACCGTTTACGGCGCGGCGAAATACAAAGTCTTCGCCGTCTTTCTGGCGGACGCGCAGGAAGCGCCTTTTGATTACGGCGGATTTATAGACACGGATTCCGGCGAACGCGCGGAGGCGATCATCCGGGAAGCGCGGATCAGGTCGCTGATAGAAACGCCGGTGGATGTTTACCCGGAGGACAAGCTGCTGATTTTTTCTATCCCGAGCGAAGGCGATTTTCCGGGCGCGGAGTTTATTATTATGGCCAGAAAAGTCCGGCCAGGCGAAAGCTCGGAAGTGAGAACCGAAAGGGCGCAGGAAAGCTTAAACCCGCTTTATCCCGACCGCTGGTACACGTCGCGGGGACAGGCGACGCCGGGGCAGCTTGAAATTGCCGAGCTTGCGACGCACAATCCGGAGCCGGTTTTTGAAAGCCCTGTCTGGAGCGGGACAATCCTTCCGGACAACGAGGACGAGTTTTTAAAAGAAGCTTCTCCCGAAATTCCGCCGGCTCCTCCGCAGGAGGAAACGCCGCCGGAAACCAGTATGGAGACTACTCCCTCGCAGGAAAAAATTTCTCCATCATCCGAGAGCCCGCCGGAACCGCCGCTTTCTTCAGAAGAAGCGCTTGTTTCGGAAAATCCGCCGCCGGTTTCATCGCGGGAAGAGATTGCGCCAGCATTTTCACCGGATTCATCGGAAGCAGCATCGCCACAGGCTTCGTCGGAAACTCCGAAGGACCCGCCGGCGGCGGCGCCCGCGCAGCCGGTTTCATCAAATGACCGTACAGTACGGATACAGACAGAAGAAGGCCTTGTTTCAGACTCACTATATAATATAATATGCCGCGTGGTGGCGGGCGAGATGGGAAGCAGTTTTCATCAGGAAGCCCTGAAAGCCCAGGCGATTGCGATTTACTCATTTATTTTAAGCGAAGAACAAAAAGGCAGAACGCCGTATCTTCCGACAAGAACGCCGGACGATATTATAAAATCGGCGGTTTCGTCAGTATTCGGCCAGGCGGTTTATTACAATGGCTCAGTTGCGTATACTACATATTTCTCAACGAGCGCAGGTAAAACCAATTCGTCTGCCGAGGTGTGGGGCGGAAGCATCCCGTATCTGACCAGCGTGGACAGCTCTGTTGATCTCACGGTTAAAAACTATCAGGTAAGCAAAACTTTCTCAGAAACAGAAGTCCGAAGCCTTATAAAAGAAACAACGGGCATAGACCCAAGCGGCGACCCTTCAGGCTGGTTTCGCGTTTTATCTTACACAAGCGGGGGCTATAACGCCGATATGAGCGTTTGCGGCAAAAGCGCAACAAGTTCCGGGAAAGCTATAACAGGGCGCTTTTTGCGGGAACAGGTCTTCTCGCTCCGTTCGGCGGCCTTTGACGTAAGCTATTCGGGCGGGCAGTTTACGTTCACAACAAGGGGCTATGGCCATGGCGTGGGCATGAGCCAGATGGGAGCGGGCGAAATGGCAAAGCAGGGTTACGGCTATACAGAGATTCTGGGGCACTATTATCCGGGGACGTATGTGCAATAAAATTTAAAATACCGGCCGCTCCGCCCTTTGGGGCAAGACGGCCGGCATAAGCATATTTTGCATCGTTTAATTTTCTACGACGTGGCTTTGCAGATAAGCCGTCCATACGGCATAGCCTTCCGGGTTAAGATGAAGCCCGTCGCCAGAGGTATATTCCTGAATAAGCCCGCCGGAAGTGTCCCGGAACTCCGCCTGCACATTGATGTAATAAAGCCCCATCTGTTTGCACATATCAATCAAAAGATAGTTCACCTCGTCGATTTTCGCGTTGGAATGATCCGGATAGATTTGTTCATAGCTTGTTGTGACCGGTAATATAGACTGAATAAGAATTCGGCTTTCCGGGTGAGCGGTCTTCAGATCTTCCACCAAGCGCCGGTATAAATCAATAATACTTTGCGGCTCCAGCGAGGAGATGCTGTTTGCGCCGAGCATGATATAAATCTGTTCCGGAGCATAGGCCCTTGAAGCCTCGGCAATAGTGAACGTATCGCCCTCGTCATTCTGGAAAAGCTTTTCGTCCACGGCCGCCTCCATTCTTACGCCGCTGTAGGCTATGACGTTGTTATACGACATAACTCCGTAGTCTCTCATACCGTGGGTGAGGGAATCGCCGATAAACAGACTGTCCTTGAAATAGGACTGCGGAACTTCCGAGCTTTCCGGAACGATGCCGTAAGGGATAGCCGGTTCCATTCCTGCGCCGGAAACAGGACTTTCCGCAGAGGAGACGGCATAAACTTCTCCGGTGTTTTTTTCACCCATAAGCTCGTGTATAAAACTAATAACGCCGCCCGTATTCCGCGATATAAAAAAACCGGCAAAAAGCGCGGACGCCATAAAAGCTATTCCAAAAATTATTATATAATAAATTTTATTTGATACTTTTTTTTCTTTTTTGTCAGCCAAAAGCTCAACTCCCTGATTTTTATTTTTATAATTATATTTTTGCTTTTATAAGACTGCTTATGTGACTGCCCGGCTTATTTAAGTTATTATATATGAGCAATATTTTTTTACAAGTCTTATTATGTAAATTTATGCGTTCAGGATTTCTCAGTCAAGAAAAAATCGTCATTTCTGTGTTGACATTTCCCGCTCTTTCAGTTATAATAAAATACAGAAAAAATAAACCTGTGGACGATTAGCTCAGCTGGAAGAGCATCCGCTTGACGTGCGGAGGGTCAGCGGTTCAAGTCCGTTATCGTCCACCACGTTTCCCGCTTAATTTCGCCTGAACGGGCTTAATTAAGCGGGTTTTAAATTTTGCTCTTTGCAAGTTCAGACCACTGCTCAGTCTCTGCGCTGACGACTGCCTCCAAATCCTCAAGCTTCCAGTTTTTGCTGTCGCGCTTGAAACACCGACATAAGGTCAGAAAATATTTCTAAGGAGAACCCCCCATGAGCAGGTTCGCGGTAATAGACACGGAAACGACTTGGGGCGACGCGGTGATGTCTATCGGCATTGTCATCGCCGACGCCGACAGCTACGAGCCGATTGAACAGAGATACTACATCCTCACGCCGTTCAAAAGCCACGGCGGGATGTATACACACGCGCTCTATGCTGGAGGCATAAAGCCAGACCTTGAGTGTTCCCGCGAACAGGCTGTCGCCGACCTGCGCGCGCTGCTGACAGACCATGCTGTCAGCGCAATATTCGCCTACAACGCCGCTTTTGATAAAAGGCATCTGCCGGAACTTGCGCACCTTGCCTGGTACGACATAATGAAGCTGGCGGCTTACCGCCAGCACAACCCGAAGATACCCAGCCATGCCGATTGCTGCAAAACCGGCAGGCTTAGGCGCGGCTACGGGGTTCAGAGCGTATACCGGATGCTGAGCGAAGAATACGCCTACTGCGAATTACATAACGCCATGACGGATGCGCTGGACGAATTAACGATTATGAAGCTGCTGAATCATGAACTCAACAACTATGTAAAAATTTAAGCTATAGCTAGCGGCGTTTACAAATATAAAGGCCAATTAAATATTATATTGGCTTCTTTAAGGGGCCGCCGGTAGTATTGTCCTCAACGAGGACTGTCAGTAAGCACGCAACAAACAATAAATAGGCTTTTGCGGCTGGCAGACCATCCATGCGCCTTAAAGCGTTGCCAGTAACATGAAACTTCGCCTGTTTATAAAAATATCTTCGGTTTTAACATGAGGTTTTTATTTTTTTATAAAGCCTGACTTCTACGATTTTTTGTTTTCGACTATTGCGATTGAAACGTTTTTGTGATATAATAAGCAAAAACAATGAACAAAATGATATTTTGCCTATATTGGCGCCCATAGCTCAGATGGATAGAGCGTCAGACTCCGACTCTGAAGGCCGCTGGTTCAATTCCAGTTGGGCGTACCACTGAAAAAGCGCTTAACAAAGCCATTTGTTAAGCGCTTTCCTTTTGTCTATGAGGTAAAGCAAAGGGACTTCTGCTTTGATATAGGTTTCGCTTTTTAAGTTCCTCCGAATAGTATCTTATACAATGATAAAAGTTTATCAGTATAGGATTGGGGATAAATCTCATTAAAAACACCATCTTCTTTCTTAAGGTTTTATAGTCTGCATTTTGCGAACTCCTCGCAATTCTGTTGTCCGAAACTTCATTAACTGAAAGCGTCAAATCGTCCGGCGGCTGCGTGAGCGCGTTCTTGTTTGTATATAATTCTCAGTAATAGAAATACTCGCCTTCAAATTGGAATTTGCTGGAGTGATGAATTATGCGAAAGCGCCAAATCACTCTCAAAGCCGTTAATCAGCTTTCGTCCTTTGATGTCACTTGATAGCCTTGTTTTATGGTAATAATTACCTCATAATCAGCGGCAGGATAATCATACAAAACGGTCTGGCATTTTTTGCCACGCATATCCCTGCGATTCTGGATATATTCCAGGATTTGGGGGTTGACTTGCGGGAAATTCAGATAGCTTATGACCTCGAACATGAGAGTTTGCAGAGAAGTCTCAGCGCGAACGAGAACGCTCAGGAACGCCAAAAGCTAGGCTATGAGCGCAATTATGCGGCGGCCAACAGGACACGCGGGGCAATCGCGGACTTAGGGAGCGAATTGGACAAAACTGCAAAAGCTGTTGAGCTTTTGAATAACAATTTATATCAATCAGGGCTTAAACTGGACGAATGGGGCAAAAATGCGCAGAAATCCGGCAAGCAAATACAAGACATAGGGCAGGGGATTCAGGATGTTTTTGCGCCGCTGACGGCGCTCAGCGTGCCGATTCTGGCGGCCGGAGCGGCTGGGGTCAAGGCGTCCATTGATTTTGAAAGCGCTTTCACAGGCGTGACAAAAACTATCGGCATGACCGCCGAAGAAACTGACGCTATGCGGCAGTCGATAATTGACATGTCAAACGAACTGCCGCACACAAAAGAAGAAATTTCCGGCGTGGCGCAGGCCGCCGGGCAGCTGGGCATCAAGAAAGATGATATTTTAAAATTCACAGAGGTCATGTTAAATATGGGCGTGGCCACGGACATGTCCGCGGAAAGCGCCGCCGATTCTATGGCAAGATTTGCAAATATTACAGGTTTATCAGCTGATAAATATGAAAATCTTGGCTCTGTAATTGTGGATTTGGGAAATAACTTTGCCACGACAGAATCCGAAATTACAGAAATGGGTCTGCGCCTGGCCGCCGCCGGTTCGCAAATCGGGCTTAGCGAGGCCGAAATACTGGGCTTTGCGGCCGCGCTGTCTTCTGTTGGCATGGCCGCCGACGCGGGCGGGTCGGCTTTCTCCAAGACCATGAAGCAAATGCAGGCAGCCGTCGAGACCAGCAGCGAATCATTGGGAAACTATGCGGAAGTCGCCAAAATGACCAGTGAAGAATTTGCGGAATTATTCAAAGCAAGCCCCGCCGAAGCTCTCAAGCAATTTATTATCGGCCTTGGCGACGTTGAGGGCGCGGGAAAATCCACAATTCTGATGCTTGACGAGCTGGGAATTAACGAGATCCGGCAAAGCGACGCAATGGCGCGGCTGGCCGGCAGCACGGAAAATCTTGGGGCGGCGCTGGATGTAGCGACCACTGCGTTTGATGAAAATATCGCCCTGCAGAAAGAAGCCGACAAATTTAATAACACTGCCGCCAATAAACTGGAGGTTTTGAAAAATAATGCCAACTCTCTGGCGGTCGAGCTTGGCGACAGGCTTATCCCCGCCGGCATGAATTTACTGGATAAATATATAAAACCTGCTATTGAAAAGCTGGGGAATTTGGACGAAAAGCAAAAAGAAAATATCATCACCGGCGGAGCGTGGATTGCAGCTCTTGGGACGGGCGGGAAGATTCTGGGCGGCGCGGTCGAGGGCTTCGGAAAGTTTACGGAAAGCATGGGCAAGGCGGCTTCTGGTATCGGGGAATTCATCAAGAAGCAGCAATCCGGAGAAAGCCAGACCGGGGTTTTCGCAAAGGCATTGGGATTTATCGCAAGCCCCGCCGGGCTTGCGGCGGCTGCGGTTTTGGCGCTGGGCGCGGGAATCGCTTACGCCGTTATAGAAGCTCAAAAGGGTTCTGAGGCCATGCGGAAAGTAGCCGATATGAGCGATAAACTTGCCGAAACGCAAAGAAAAGTCGCTGAAGAAGTTGCCGCAAAAAACAAAGAAATAGCTGACAGTTATAAAATTATGGCGACGGACGTCGACGTCTTTTTGCTGGATTTAAAATCCCGCAGCGCAACAATCACAGAAGAAATAAGTTCCAGCATGAAAGAAAAAGTAAACGGCTTAGGGCAGTCAATTACTGAATCAATTCAAACGAACACAAGCGAAGCCGTCGGCGCTTTTCAAAATACTTTTATGCTTGACGGAATCATCGACGAAGAAGAGCGGAAAATTTTAAGTAAAATCGAAACCGGCGGGGCAAGCCGCCGATATTAATTCACCATCGAAAGCCACCAGAAAGATCTTCCAGTATTTAGGGGACGGCGCAGTTTTGGGCCTTGCAGACCGCGAAAGCGCCATAGCGGATGCGGCGGCAAGCTTCACGCATTCCGCGCTGGAAGGTCTGGAGGTTGAAGCCCCGGCTCTGAGCGGCCTGGATTTTTCCGCCATTTCCGGAACGCCGTCCAGCCAGGCAAGCCCGCCAATCTCAAACGACAACCGTCAAAGCACCCTGAATTTTTACATCTACCAGGCACCCGGCGCAGATGCGGACGAGGTTTCGCGCGAAATTGCGAACAAAATTGCTCAGGCAGTAAGGAAGCAGGCAACGCTTTTATGAACCGGAACACAATGGAATATAATGGGCAGGATTTATATGCTATGGCTTTCCTGCGCGTTTTTTCGCACAAAATTTTTTCCCCGGAGAAAAAGCCCCGCAAACTGGAAATTGACACCAGAAGCGGGGCATTCGACTATGGCGCAAACTGGCACAAAGAAAGAACTATCACGATCGTTTGCCTGATTGAACGCCCCATAAGCACAGCGCAGTTTGACAATCTCAAATATGCGCTGTCGAAAAAAGGCCGGATTGTTTTCTGGGACGAGCCGGACAGGTATTATTTGGGAGAATGCTACAATCCCGCCGAACTCGAAATCGGCTATAACGACCGTTCAAAGCGCTTCACGCTGGAATTTATCTGTGAACCTTACGCAATCGCCTATGATTTTTTAACAAAATCCGGAAAAATCAGCAGAATACAATCTAAAACTCCATTGTGGCTGGGAACATGCTTTGCTACTGCCGTCTGGAGGGCGATCCGCTGCTTGTCGATACGGGCACTGCGCCGCTGATTCAGGCCAGTTCACAGGTTTTTGAGACGCGTGGTAATTTTTCTTCTGTTGGAAAAACAAGGGTGTTAAATCTCCTGCGTGGCCAGAATTTTACAGGTTTCACACCTTACGCCGCTTTATTCAACGGAAATCCGGAGGAGGGCGGCGCGGAGCTTTCCGGCGGAAATTACGCCCGTGTTCCCCTCGCCTATGCCGCTCCGGCCGAAATCGCCGGGACAAACACCATGAGCATATCAAATTCTTATGTTTCCAGCGTTCGCGCGGACAGTCTCTGGGGCACATGCACGCACGTCGGCGTGATGGACTCACAGACCGGCGGCGCCTGTGTCGCCTGGGCGACTCTGGAAAACGCCCGCGTCATGGGGCAGGGCTGCGCCATGGTTTTCAACGAGGGCAGGCTTCCCATTAGCATAAATTAGGTGATTTAAGTGTATAACACTGCCATGTACAACATCCAGCCGTATAACCGCAAACTTCTGGATGAAATTGACTATTTTATTTCCGTCTTGATAGAAGAAAATCTTCACGGCACAGCAGGTACAGGGATAAATTACCATGTGTTTGAGCGTCTGAACGAGACCCTAAGCGCCGCCGCCGCGCCAGCAATTGCTTATTTCGCCGATAAAGATTTGTACGAACTCCTTGGCGGGAAAATCACGCCGTCGGCCGCTTATTACGAAAGCGGCGCAATTTCCGAAATTATGGAAGGTTTGGCGGCGTGGGCAGCGACATACTCCCCGACCGTGCAGTTTCTGGAAATTTTGGGAGGCACATCCGTTTGCGCAGCTATTTATGCTGAAACCGCCGCTCTTTTAGAAGAACTTGATGGAATTGGCATACTTTCGGCGATTTATTCCGATAGCGCGGATCTTTTTGAAGCCCTTGACGGCGCGGTCAGCGTTTACGACATTGAAGTCAGCAGCGTGACAATCAGCGGCCAGATTCCCCCGGGAGGGACGCTTGTAATCGACAGTGAATTTTATACAGTCACACTGAATAACCAGAACGTTATTGACCGCCACGGCGGGGACTGGATTTGGGCAGACAGAACAACGGAAAGCGTAGAAATTTCCGCATCCGGCATTTCCGCGCTGGACTGGGAGGTTATGTATATTGCTGAATATTTATAAGCGTTCAAACAGAGAAAAATTAGCGGTTTTGCAAAACGCCTTTGACATTTCTGAAACAGAAAAGCTGAACGATATCTGGAATTTAACATTTTCTCTTCCAGCAAACGACCTAAAAGTAAATTACTGTAAGCTGTTTAATTATGTTTCTTACGACGGCGGCCAGCTTTACCGGATTTACGATTTCGACGAAATCCGGGGCACGGGGCAGGACAAAATAACATATGCCTGCGAGCACGTCATCGCGACGCTGGCCGACAGTGTTATCGCCGGACAATTTCAGCAGGATAATCTTAACACAAAAGCTGTAATAATTAACCTGCTAAACAGGCAGGATGTAAAAAACTGGGTGCTTGCGGACTGCGATTTCAGCAAACAATTTTCGTATTCCTGGACAGATGAGACTGTTGTGTCGGCGGTTTTCAGCATAACACAGCCGTTTTTAGAAAAATATCAGTGGGTTTATAATACATCTGTTTATCCCTGGCGGCTCAGTTTGAAAATTCTGGACGAAAGCCAAAAAGCTCAATATTATATAAGAAATAGTAAAAATTTACTTTCAGCTGGTATCAAAAGCGAAGGCCGCAAGATCTGCACGCGCATGTACGGCTATGGATACGGCGAGGGCGTGAACCGCCTGAATTTTGCGAAAATCAACGGCGGCAGGGATTATATGGATGCAAATGCCGCCTCAATTACTAAATATGGCATTATTTCACAGATTTATATTAATCAGAAAACCGAAAGCGCGCAGACGCTTCTTCAGGAAACAAAAGCGCTTTTACAAAGTTATTCCCAAGTTTATAAAACTTACCAGTTAAGCGTCACAGATATTTACAAGGCAACGGGCGGGTATCTCGACAAGCCCGAATCCGGGAAAATTATCCTGTTTGATGAGTTCAAGTCCTATATAATTGAGGTGACGCGCCAAATCGACAAAATCGGCGGCGAACAGATCACCGTGGCGAACAAGCCCGAAAATACCGCCGATATTATCGCAAAACTAAGCGAAAAACAGCGCATCAGCCAGTCCTACGCCCAAGGCAACACATTTTTGTACCCCCAGCAGGTTCAGGACAACGCGGACGCGGCCCACCCGCTAATCATGCGCGTTTTTGTCCCGGCGGAAGCCCGGATTATCAACAGCGCCATTTTAAGCTATACACTGGAAAATTTTAGGGCATACGAAACCGGCGCGGCGGCCGGGGGCGGGAACTCCGTCACTTCCGGGGCATCCAGCAGGGCAACCAGCGAAAGCGGCGGGAGCTATGCCAGTACCCAAACTTCCAGTTCTGGCGGGAATAGCACACAAACTTCCAGTTCTGGTGGAAATAGTACCCAAACATCTACATCCGGCGGGGGCACGTCCTCAAGCCAGACCTCCGGCGCGGCAGGGCAGGCGGCGATTACGCAGACCAGCGCGGCGGCGGGACAGGCCTCCGTCACGTCCGATTCAAGCAGCTCCGCGACGACGGCGGACAACGCGGGGCTTGTTACAGTTCCATATACTGGAACAGCAATTAACGATTATTCGACAATATATGGTTATACTGTAAATTCTTCCGCATCGGGGGTAACGGCGCATAAACATGACACTTATGCACACCGGCATGAATATTATTTGCCAACGCACAGACACAACATGTCACACACGCATAAGGTCACGACGCCCAGCCACACGCATAGCGTGACCGTCAACGTTCCCTCACACGCCCATAACGTGAGTATAAATATACCGTCGCATACGCACAGTGTGACAATTCCAGCGCATACCCACAGCTTGAATATTCCCGCACATACCCACACAGTTGTCCTAAATATTCCCAGTCATACGCACCCCATGGATCACACTCACAATATCGCAATGCCCAGCCACACCCACCCGATAAACTACGGCATTTACGAGGGGGGCCGGGCGAGCAGCGTAACAGTAAAAATTGATGGAAAATCCATAAATTTTACTGGTACACAGGTAGATATTGCTAAAAATTTCGCTGTGGATGACGCCGGACAGATAACGCGGGGAACTTATCACGAAATCCAGATTATACCAAACGCTTTGACGCGAATAACTGCAAACATCACTGTTCAAATGTTTATTCAATCCATTGGAGGAGGTAATTATTAGTATATGGATTTACAAAATATGTATCCAGCCGCGCCGAGCCTGAACACGGCTTTGCTTGCTGATATAGACGCAAGCGCAGAAGAAATCGCCGTTACAGACTTAAATTTTTTCCCAAGCACTCCAAACTATGCCACAATTGGTATGGGAAACGAGGCCGAAGTTATAATTTACAACGGCAAAGATGAAAATACAAGCAGCCTGACCGGCTGTATCCGGGGGCAATCTGGCACACTTGCGGCTGTTTGGCAGGCAGGAGAGATAATTTATCACAGTTTTACCAGTAATTTAATGAATATAATCCAACAAAATATCATAAATTTAAACCAATATACGGAAAGTAAATTTAATTTACTCAACACTGACAGTCTGCTGATAAACGGCCCGGAAATGCGCCGAATGGTATTCCGGGGAAAGAATCTCGGCTCGTCTCT
>JAITEB010000043.1 GCA_031282245.1 Oscillospiraceae bacterium
GCAGTCCCAGCAACAATTCCCCTCTGTGGAGGGGTGCCCAAAGGGCGGGGTGGTTCGCATTTTAAAACAGCCTTATCAAAAAAGTCCTAGTCAATAGCGAAACAATCCGGCGCTTCGCCGTTGTTTATATAAATTTTCAGCCCCGAATTGTTTTTTATAAAAAACGAAAGGTGGTGTAAATCAAAATGGGTATTACAAAAATGATGATAGCCAATATTAACGGCGACGCGGACAGCCTTGACCAGGTTCTGCTGGGCTGCATGAAGAGCGGCGTTTTTCATCCGGAGCAAAGCCACAGCCCAGTTTCCGGCGGCGTGCTGCTCAGCCAGAGCAACCCCTATGAGCCTGTGTTAAAAAAGCTCACCGACACGGCCATGCATCTGGGAATAGGCTTTGACGCGCGCGAGTTCGGGGACGCGGGCAAAAACCGCGTCAACTATGTGGACAATCTGGAGGACAAAATACTTCAGATCCGCAAGCACAGGGAAGAACTTGCCGGGCTTATCAAGCGCAACGAGGGAATCAGTATAAAACCCGAGGAAATTTTCCGCACACATATGCTGATCTTCCGCGTGGGGAGGCTTTCCGCAATCGGCGTCAAAAAGCTTAAACGCGACAAAGACGACATGAACAAGTATAATATTCACTTTGTTTTCCCATGGACCCACAAGTACAGCTGGTGCGCCTATGTCACGACAGAGAGCAAAAAAAAAGATATTGACGCTTATTTTTACAATCTAGGCATGGAACGCGTAATGATCCCGGACAATATTCTTGAGAATATAAACCAGATACACCTCTATGAAGAACAAAACGAAAGCACGGATATAAATACCGCCGAAGTAAAAGAGTATCTGGACAAAATCGACAAAGAAATCCTTGCGCTCAACCGAAAAAAAGAGCAGATTCAAAGCCAGCTTATCCGCAACGAGCAGCTGATCACCCAGCTTTCGCATATCGAAAATCTGGACGTCACTTTCGACGACTTGTTCTCCTGCGAATATATCGACATCCGTTTCGGGCGTCTTCCAAAAGACAGCTACGCAAAGCTTAAATATTACGAGGACGAAATGTTTATTCTCTATGCGTTTAACAGGAATGAGACGGAGGACGACTATTACTGGTGCGTTTATTTTTCTCCCAGATATTATCATAAGCAAATAGACGCGATTTTTGCCTCGCTCTATTTTGAAAGGATTCACATCCCGGATTATGTTCACAGCACACTGGAAGAAAGCGCCGCAAAAGTCAACAAGGCTATATCAGAAGGCCGCAAAAAGCTTTACGCAATCACCGCGGAGATAAACGCGAAGAAAAACGAGACCAAACTCTATTTTTTCTGGCTGTATTTAAAGCTGAATTTTTTAAGCCGCAGTTTTTCCCTCCGAAAATATGTCAATATATACGAAGACACGTTTTATTTTGAGGGCTTTGTCCCCAGTGACCAGGCCCTGTCGTTTAAAGACTGCTTTAATAACATAAGCGGCGTAAGCGTGACGCTCCGCCCTACTGACTCTGAGCCGGGACAGATTCCTCCGACGAAGCTTTCCAACAGCCGTTTCAGCGCCGCTTTTGAGATGTTTACAACTATGTATGGAACGCCGCAGTATGACGAGATTGACCCGACGCCTTTTCTTGCCGTAACTTACACGATATTGTTCGGCGCAATGTTCGGCGACTTCGGGCAGGGGGTCTGCCTTTTCCTCCTTGGGGTTTACCTTTGGGCGGCAAAAGGCTCCGGTATCGGGCGGGTTATGCAGCGCCTTGGGATTTCTTCGGCGGTTTTCGGTTTGTTTTATGGTGAATTTTTCGGCTATTCCGGAATTGTTCACGTTCCCGGCCTTGAAATAGAACTTATGGACTCTTCTTCTACAAATGCAATACTCATGACCGCCATGGGTGCGGGCGCGATTCTGCTGGTTGTCTCAATGATAATTAATATAACTGTCAGCCTGCGCAAGAAAAGCTACGGCAGGGCTTTTCTGAGCCGGAACGGGCTTGCGGGGCTGGTGTTTTATATCGCGCTGATGAGCGGGCTTGCGCTGGAAAGGGCCATACCAATATTTATGCCCGATCTTCTGCCCACCCCAGTCAAGTTTTTCGACAAAGCTCCGCTGGTTATATTCCTGATTGTACTGCCCGCGCTGCTCATGTTTTTCCAGGAGCCGCTGGGCGAGCTTATCAGCGGCAGGAAAAAGCCGCGCTTTGAAAACGGCATAGGCGGCTTTATTCTCTCCACTTTTTTTGAGATGTTTGAAACTATGCTGAGTTTTATGACAAATACGCTGTCTTTCCTGAGGGTTGGGGGCTTTGTCCTCTCCCACGCGGGACTGATGTCCGTTGTGCGGCTGCTTTCGGAGATGGTGAGCGGCGAACCCGGCGGGGTAAGCATACCCGTAGTCATCTTCGGCAATATTTTTGTAATGGCGCTGGAAGGGCTTATCGTTGGCATTCAGACCCTGCGCCTTGAATTTTACGAGATGTTTTCCCACTTTGTCGAAGGCGCCGGGAAAGAGTTCACGCCGGTCAATTTCAGGCGTTCCTGAGACTCCTGCGGGGGGCTTTGCCCCTTGCAAAAAATACGCGCGTCAATTTTAGTAAATTCTTTATGGAGGTCTGGCAACATGAATCTGTTGTTTGCTTTGGTTCCGATAGCTGTTTTGATAATGGCAGCCCCGCTTGTCTGGGCAAGAAAAAAAGCTTCAAACCCCGCCGCAGTGAAAAAGTCTGTAATTATAAACCTTTGCGCTTTTGCCGTCGCCGCTCTGATTTTCATCGCGATCCCGGCGGGGCTTTCCCTTACCGCCGCCCCGGAGGAGGACGCAGCAGCAGCCGGAGAGACTTCCGCGGCGCAAACGGATGAAAGCTCAAAAGGTCTGGGATTCGTCAGCGCCGCGCTGTCCACCGGGCTGGCCTGCATCGGCGCGGGAATCGCCGTCGCTTCCGCCGCCCCGGCTGCAATCGGGGCTGTCTCCGAAAACCCGAAATCCTTTGGCAACGCGATAATTTTCGTGGTTCTGGGGGAAGGCGTGGCCGTCTACGGAATGCTTATCTCAATCATGATTATAAACAGCCTGTAATAAGCAAATTCCCCTGGAAAGAAGGCTGGCACCCAAAATGAAATTTTTTGTTATAAGCGACAATGTGGATACAAGGCTGGGGCTGAGACTTGCGGGGATAGAAGGCGTCGTCGTCCATGAAGCCGCGGAGCTTGAAAAAGCCCTTGCAAAGGCCGCCGCCGACCCCGAAGTCGGGGTTGTGCTTATGACGGCTAAGCTTATGGCGCTGTGCAAGGAACTTGTCTATGATATAAAGCTCAACAGGCGCAAGCCGCTTATTTCTGAGATACCGGACAGGCACGGCGAAGGGCAGATCGGCGATTCGCTCTCGGCTTATGTGCGCGAGGCGATAGGTATCAATTTTTGAACGCACATCACTGAGTGAATTCTGCG
>JAITEB010000047.1 GCA_031282245.1 Oscillospiraceae bacterium
TGCCGCCATTATCCATAATTGTAATATTATGCCGATTGTATGGCGGCTCCGCGTTTGAGGCGAGCACCGCTCCGCAGGAAAACCATAGTACAAGTTTTTCCAGTTGGCTTAAATCTCCCTAATTTCAATCCTATATTTTCCCTGACATAGGCCGCCTGGATTGCATTCTTAGAATCTAGAAACGGCGTAGCGGCGCGGTTTGCGCTCACAATTCCGGCATATAAAGCAACGAATTGCGTTTGATTTCCTCAAGGTCATAAGAGGACTGCCCCTCATATTTCCGGGGATTTTCTTCCTGATTTTACGGCCATTGGCTATTTTCCCAATCTATAACTTTTGATTTCCAGTTTCTTACAGGATAGCCGGAACCGCTTAGCCAGCCGTTATAATCATAATGCTTAAAAAATTTTTCAGGGTCGATCGGGCTTCCCCGTTCTTTACAGAAGATTCTAACTTCATCAAGAGTTGGATGAATAAGTTTTATTTTACTTTTTTCTTTATAGTAATTTTCCGGAACGGTTGCTGGGGCTGTGTTTTGCAAATTTTTTTCTTTCCCTTTACTATGATTTAGTTTACTTTTGTTTACTCTACTTTGTGTATTTCTGGTACTTTTATTGGGGTTTTCTGTACTTTTAACAGGGTTTTCTGTACAGGGCAGATTTTTAAAGTCAAGTTTATTAAGAACACTGGCCGGAACGTCTTTTTCGTCCCCATTATCAAGCAGCCAATATTCCAAAATTATTCTTATTTTACTGCAACTGTTAAACATTCTTACATAGCGCCGCTGGATACCCGCGGAAGTAAGCGCCCCGAACGATTCAAATATCCTCTCATCGAAAAAAGAACATTTGATACAGCCCTGCACAAACTCCCGCACAAATTGAGGACTGCAGCCGCAGCACTTGCCTTTGTCCAATTTGATAAAATATCCATTTTTGCCATATAATTTATAATTTACAAAATATTTGCGCTTGGACTTAATATGCACAGGTAAAGCTTGTTTGCGTGTGATTGCAGGAGCGTTCTTGGCGGGGCGGCTCTTGCAATTTTTTTAAAGACATTTTATGAAATATTTGTTTTGTAGTTGCTTGGTCTAGGTTTTTGTGTTAAGCTGAGGTAGGCAGACGCGACAATTTCTGTCGTGTCTGTGTTTTTTCTGAGTAAACGTTGCCCTATTCCGAAAAAATCCTCCAGTGCATCCCAGACCTCAACTTTTCCAATAATAACCCCGGACTCTATCCGCTGATACTGCCGCGCGGTCATGTTAAGAAGACTTGCAATATCTTTTTGTGTGAGATTGCTGTCTTTGCGCACTTTTATATGCGACTTTTTTGGTGTATCGCTTGATAATCTTGTTGGAAGAATTGATGTAAGAGAAATAAACAAATAAAAAAGGAGTGAAAACTAATGGTAAATGCCGTTCAAAAGGCATACACTAAGCCAGAGGTGAAATATATGCAAAACACTACCGTTAGCACAGCCAAGAATAATTTAGAATTTCTGATTAATTCAATTTTAGAAATGGGCGAAACCGTCAATATTGCTACAAATGACGGAAATGTTATCATGCTTAGCGAATTTGAATATCGCTCGCTTTTGGAAACTCTGGATATTTATGCGCATCCGGACTATATGCAGTCGCTTATTGACGCGGCAAACGAATCCCGTGAGGATTGGGTCGAGATTTCCGAAGAGGAGTGGGAACTGTGAACGGCGCAAGCTGGAAAGTAGTTTACTCAAAACAGGCAAAGAGTGAGTTGCCTTTGTTAAAGGCCACCAAGCTGCTCCGAAAAACAAAAGAGCTTATTGAAGTTCTTAAAGAAAACCCGCTGAAAACGCCGCCGCCGTATGAAAAGTTGCTAGGGAATATGGATGGCAAATATTCGCGCCGGATAAATTTAAAACATAGGTTAGTTTATGAGATTTTGCCGAATACCCAAAATTTGGAGAATGCTTTCGGGGAACCTTTTGAGGGCTTAGCATATATTGTCAGCATGTGGACGCATTACGAATAAAAAATTAATCATGCTGAGAATTATCAGCTATTTCCACTACATATTCCCCCTTTTTACCTCGCCGCTTCCAGTCGCAGCTGTTCGGCCGCTGGAGCCTTTTCCGCTTCGGCGTTTAATATGGCCTTGGAAGCGGGTTCTTTGCTTTGCGTTTCGTTTTCTTCAAAGAATAATTTCCAGTCAAAACCGAAATAGTTTCCAAGCCTTTTAGCAACTTTTATAGATGGATTTCTTTTTTGATTTTCAATATATTTATATGCTGCAGTTGATATTCCTACAGTTCTGGCAACTTCTGACTGCGTTAGTCTTGCTTGTTTTCTCATATTGCAAATATAAATCAATTTTAATTCACCTCTTTTCACGCTATGTGAATATAATAATTCACTTAACGTGAAAAGAGGTGAATTTAACTTTTTGTGAAAGATATTGATTTTCACAAAAAGTGAATTATAATAAAAAATAAAGAAGGTGTCTCCCATATTAAGGCTGAGAGAGCTTAGAGAAACATCTGGAAAAAAACAAAAGGATTTGGCTCGTGAATTAGGTATAGCTAATAGTACCCTCAGCCAATATGAAACAGGAATTAGGGAACCAGATATACAGACTCTTCTGCAAATTGCAAAATATTTTGAGGTCTCTATTGGTTATCTTCTAGGCGCAGATAGTGAATCCTTTGCCACATATCGCGATCCCAATCAAGAACTCTCTCCAAATGAAATAGAATTAGTTAAGCTCTATAGAAGTTCTGACACAGTCCGACAGGAAGTCGCTTTTGATGTACTTTCAAAATCAGCAGAAAAAAAGCAAAAAACAATAAAGGTCTACCGCGCCGCCAACAGTAAACAAAGTCTAAAACTCCATAGTTAAGCTGTTTGCTAAAACTGCGGGTATAAATGGAAATTATAAATTAATGCGCTGTTAATAAAATATCACCGCCAGGCCAATAATGCCCGGCGGTGATATAATTGTTTTACGCCCCATATTATAATCTGGTTCGAGAAACGGCGTGGCAGCTTCTGATAGATTGCAAAATAGACGCTTTCCCGGTGAGTCTCTCCAGAATATCAGGCGCGGCGAGGATTAAAATAATCGAAAACAGCTCAATCAGCAGGCTGGCCGACGGCGAAGACGGCCGTTGTTTCCGCATTGATAAGATGTGGTATATTATTTATGATGATATGCTTGGGCTTGAGTATCAGCGCTTCGCCGCCGCCCACGAGCTGGGGCACATATTTTTAGGCCATGGACAAACGGGCGGCCGCTCTCCGCCGAAGGCCAGAGGCAGGCCGCACAGAGAATTCGACGCTGATTTGTTCGCGCTGGAATTGCTCGCGCCGTCCTGCATAGTTCAACGCTGGGAACCGGAGCGTATAGCCGAATTGTGCAGAATTCCTCTGTCCTGTATAGAAAAGATGAAGATAACTTACATAGAAGAAAATTTTTTAGGAAGCCCGCTCAAAAGAGCGTTATATAATCAATTTAAAAAATACGTAAAAAAATAAAACAAAGAGGGTGAAAAAATGCCCGCACAAAGGAAGTCATCAGCGGGAAAGCGGCCAAAACGTAAAAATGGAGACGGTTGTTTTCGCAAGCGCAAAGACGGTATTTTTGAGTATATAGTTTCATACGGTTTTGACCTTGATGGAAATTCCTTGCGCCGTTCTTTCTATGGCACAACTGAAAAAATTTGCCGAGAAAAAGCTAAGGAATTTTTGAAGAAATATGACAGCCATGAAGTGACCTTAAAGGATTACACACTAAAAGAATGGCTTGAGCATTGGATGGATATATACAAAAAACCCAGTGTCAGTGCTGGAACATATGAGACATATAAATACAGCCTTGATGTTGTGTACCGTCATAAAATAGCTGGGGCAAAGCTCATCCATATAAAACCAATCCATATAATGGAATTTTTTGAATGGCTTGCTTCAGAGAATGAAAAAGAAAATAAAAAAAGATACAGCAACCATGTAGGCAAAAAAATAAAAGCGTTATTGAACAGCGCGTTTGAAGCCGCTATTGAGAATGACATGTGCCTAAAAAATCCGGTAAAGGGAAGCTTAAAATTATCATCCCTCAAAGTAGCAAAAGAAAAAAGGACCTACAATGACGAACAAATGAAAATAATTACGGAATACGCAAGAAAAGATAGATATGGATACATAATACTGATAATGATGTATGCCGGCTTGCGCTCTGGGGAAATGCGGGCACTGGAATGGCGAGATGTTGATTTGTGTGAGCGATGTATACATGTTCGTAAGGCGATAAAGTCTGGAGGTGAGCTTGGAGGTACAAAGAACGGCCTTAGTCGTACAATTCCTATTCCTTTGAATTTAGTAAATTATCTCAAGACTATACCTAGACTCAGCAAATATGTAGTTTCCGAAGATTTTAAGATAAGTGGAAACTTTACAAAGGATATGCTCGGAAACAGACAAAAGGCTTTTTTTCGGAGGTTGAATCAGTACTTGGAAGAAAAAAATAAACTTGACAACGTGGACAAAAATAAAAGTAGCAGCCTAATAAAAATCAAAGGATTAAGTCAAGCACAGAACTAAAATTACTTTTAATTCTGTGCTTGGTTATTTTTTGCTATTTTGCGGAAGCAACTGCTAACCGACGCTGTTTCAGAAGCAGTTGTTTTTTCTCATCTTCGAGCTTTTTTTCACATTTACTTAGATTTTCAAGCAGAACATTTGAAGAAGAGTGATGGTCAGGAATTTCTACCCAATCAGCCTGGATACGTGCTATAACATAATTTGCATATGGTTAAAAAAATGGCATTAGTCGCATTGTTCCCACTCAAAACACGCGCTTGTTGCAAGCTATTTTCCGCGCTCGCTTTTTATAATTATATCAAACAGCAGCGCAAGGCAGGCGCACATGGTAAAGATCACCGCCGACCACTCCAGATAGACCCCAAACATCCGCCAGTCATGCAACGTAGATGGGAAAAAGATATTTGAAAACAAAACAAACGCCAGTATGTATACTTCAATGCTGAGGGCAAGGCCTGCCTTGAACAGCGTTACAGAAAATATATCCATTTCTTTGCAGATTTTTTTAAGCTTTGACATTTTTATAAACACCTCGCGTTACAGTCTAGCAGAATATTGCTGTATTGGCAATGTAAAAAAAGTGTCATGTAAAAAATCCACGTATTATGTAAATTAAATAAATTTTTGATAAAATTCGACCAAAAAATATTTATAGATTTTAATATTAATTTCTTTTTTGGAACAAACGGGAATTGTATTGATACCCGAAGTCCACAAAGTGCGCATAACTGTCGCAAAACCGCCGTTTCCGCGATATTATTTACTTTGCATTTTTCTTCGTTTCCGTTATAATTTAAATAGAAATTTTTTGGAGATGATTAAATAATGTCACAACAAACTTGCTTAAAAAAAGAATTTTTTACAGAAAATGAGAACGCTGACAAAAATTACAATTATTCTCTCACCCAAGTGGACATATTTACAGAAAATAACCCCAAAAAAGCCATTCAAAGCTACGGTATTAAAATCAAGCACGGAGACGAAGTCTGTGTGATAAACGACATATCGACTCACAAAGAAAAAGTGGAAAATCTTATGTACAAAATGCTGGCCGGTTCGGTAAGCCCGGTTAACGCCAAGGATATTGTCTGCGATCTCTTGCCGCTTTAGTTTAGACTGCCGAGGGGCGGCCGCAATAGCTGCCCATGATTTTACTGCGCTTTCTCCAGCGCCTCCGCAACTTTTTCTATCCTGACGGAACGGTCGCATTCAAAGCTTTTGTCAGACAGAAATTTTCTGAAGCCTTCTATACGCAGTATATGTGGCGACTGAAAATTGATCCGGAGTTTTGAAGCCTTTTGCCGGAAAAGTACATAGGCTTTGATGTCGACTTTGTAGACGCCTTCTTTGGCGAAAATACGTCTGATTGCGTCTACTTTTTCGTTGAGAGCAATAATAGGATTTTCTATCGGGCTTTTAAGCTTTTTCTCATAGAGCGCCCATCTCGGCTCTTTTTCGCCGCCGTAAAGCTCGCCCTCATAGCCGAAACTGTCCAGCACAAGCACGCCAAATTCGCCGATATAAACGTTGTCTATTTCCAGACTGCCGTTTTTGCCCTGTATTTTCAGATCTGTAAGAAGCCTGTGTTTTCTGCGCCTTGCGAAGCGTTTTAATACGGCGGAAATTTTTTCTTTTTTAGGTGCAGCGAACATAAGTAACAGGCTCCTTTAAAATTCTGATTTTTTTCGTATGGAGAATTATTTCAGGCTTTGTATAGGCGCGGGCAAAGGCCGTTCGCTTTTATAAACGCATTTTTTCGTCGCTGAAAACAGAGACATATCTTCTTGGCGCAATCTTCTCCGGGCGGGTAAACAGATAGCCGAGCGCAAACGCAAACAAAAACAAGAGCAAAAAGAAAGGTGAGACTTTCAAAAAATTTTTTACAGCAGATGGGTTTTTCATAAATAGCAATCCGTCCTTTTTTAGTAGTTGACGGCGATGAAGTCGCCGTATTTTTCCGGGAAAAGCCTGGCCTTAGAGAAATTTTCTGAAAAAATATTTCCTTTTAGGATAAAATCCCGCCCAATCTGAGCGCTTACGGACCCAAAACAGCCGGCCAGCGCTTTGTGAGACAGAAAGAACTCGACGCCCCAGTATTCCCCCTGAAGATCCTCCCCCTCGAAAAAACGGTGAACGGGCGTCTCCATGGGTTTCCCGCAAAGCAAAGCTTCCGCCCCCACAGGATAGGAAAAAGAAAGCAGCAATTCCCCCTCCGGCGCCTGAAGAGCCAGCTTAAGCCTGCTGAAAGCGCCCGGCGCCGTTTCAAAAGACCATATGCGGCAGACAAGGCCGTGGCCTGACAAATATAGTATACGCGCCTGCGCGAAAATATTTTTGTTTATGTCGTCGGAATTCGGGAAGAATAAAAGTTTTGCCACAGGAAGTTCGTCCCAGTCCGGCATTTTTTCCGATACGCATAATTTAAAATTCATAATGATTTATTCCTGTCTCCGCGTTTGATTTATTATAGCATACCCCGCGCTATTTTACCACAATAAACTAAAAATATTCATATTTCAGACAATAAAGTTGAAAATACTTGTTTGAGCTGTAAATGTGCCAGACAGTTAAAGCGTTAACTAGTATTATTACTTGATTAGCGCCTTTTGTTTTGGTATAATATTTAAATAATCGCCTTCAAAGCCGGTTTTTTGGCGGCGTAATCTTCACAGAAACGGGATGTCTCCTAATGAACAGTAATTTTGAAAAAGGCCGGATCAGCTTGAAAACCGCCGCCGATTTAATCAGGCGGAAAGACAATATTTTAATTCTGAGCCACAGAAATCCCGACGGGGACACGCTTGGGAGCGCTTTTGCCCTGTGCTATTCCCTGCTGAAACTGGGCAAAAAAGTCCGGGTTGACTGCTCCGACGGCTTCCCGGAAAGGTACGGCTTTTTATATGAAGGATATAAGCCGCCCGCGCCCTTTGAGCCGGAATTTGTAATAGCGGTGGACACCGCCGATACGGTTCTGCTTGGGCAAAAGTTCGCGGTCTTTGCGGACAAAACGGATCTTTGCATAGACCATCATCTGTCGAATACTTTTTACGCTGAAAATACCCTTCTGGAAGACTGCGCGGCGGCGGCGGAGATTATTTACGCGCTTATACAGGAGCTGCAGATCCCGATAGACGCGCTGACAGCCGCGTGCGTCTACACGGGGATTTCCACGGATACCGGCTGTTTTAAGTTTTCAAACACAAGCCCGAATTCTCATGTTATAGCCGCCGAAATGATGAAACTGGGCGCGCCCGTCAGGATTATCAATTATCTGATGTTTGAGAAAAAAAGCAAGGGCAGATTCGCCGTAGAGCGCACGGTCTACAGTACTGTCGAGTTTTTCTTTGACGGCAGATGCTCGCTTGTTCATATTCCGCTTGAACTGATAGCGAGCGCAGGGACGAATTCCTACGAAATAGAAGGCATTGCCGCCGTTCCCCGCCAGATTGAGGGCGTTGAAATCGCGTTCACTCTTTTTGAGCGTTCCGATGGCAGCTATCGCGTTTCAGTCAGAAGCTCCGACGATTTTGACTCCTCCGGTATAGCGAAAGCTTTCGGCGGCGGCGGGCATTTTGCGGCGGCGGGCTGTACTGTCGCCGGAAATTTTGAAGAAGTCCGGTCAAGGCTTCTTGCTGAAACAGGAAAATTGTTCGCCAAATAAAAGTGAGGTTTATGAGATGACTTCCGGTATCATTCTGGTGGACAAGCCCCAGGAGTTCACTTCTTTTGACGTTATCGCCAAACTGAGGGGCATACTGAAAACCAGCGCCCTCGGCCACGCGGGAACGCTTGACCCTATGGCCACCGGGGTTCTGCCCGTCTTTATGGGGCGGGCGACAAAGGCTATCCCTTATCTTGAGAACAACAGCAAGCGCTACACCGCTTCTTTTCGCCTGGGCATCTCAACCGATACGCAGGACACAAGCGGCAGAATAACCCGCGAAAGGGAAGTCTTCGTCTCCCGCGGAGAGGTCGAATCCGCCGCGCTTTCTTTTAAAGGCAGACAAAAGCAAATCCCGCCGATGTATTCCGCCGTTAAAGTCGGCGGCAGGCGGCTTTATGACCTTGCCCGGCAGGGCATAGAGCTTGAACGCGAAGCAAGAGAAATCGAATTTTTTAATATAGACCTGATCGGCGGCGAAGATAACGAATATGTTATAGACGTGCTGTGCTCCAGGGGCGCCTATATCCGTACTCTATGCAACGACATAGGCGAAAAGCTGGGCTGCGGGGCGGCGCTGGCTTCGCTTGCGCGCACAGAAGCCTGCGGTTACAGGCTTTCGGACTGTCTTTCTCTTGATAAAATTGAAAAAAACGTCTCCAACGGAGATTTTTCTTTTGTAAGGCCGCTGGAATCGGCTTTTGAAAATTGGCCGAAAATCACGCTTCCCCCGCGCGAAGCGAAGCTTTTTCTGAACGGGGTAAAGCTCCGGCCGGACGAAATCCCCGGCTTTTGCGGAGGGGAACGCTTTGCTGTTTTCGGCGGAGAGGGCTTGCTTGGACTTGCGCGTTTCGACAAAGCTTCCGGCCTTTTAAAAATAGAACGTATTTTCAGCGAAAGGAACTGAGAATTTTTTTGATTACACACCATTCGTTTGACGCGGACAGTCCGAAGGCGGGCACGGCGGTTGCGCTTGGCTTTTTTGACGGGATGCACGTCGGTCATATGCAAGTTATACAAAAGGCTCTTGATTTAAAAAAAGACGGCCTGGAAAGCTGCGTTTTTTCTTTTGACACTTCTCACGTCTCCCCGAACGCCGAAAAAGGCTCAAAGCAGATCATGAGCCTTTCCGAAAAAATCGCTTTCTGCGAAAAAATCGGCGTTGATCATTTATATATCCCGGATTTCGCCCGGATCCGGGATATATCTCATGAAAGCTTTATTGCCGAGATTTTACAGGAAAAGCTCCGCGCAAAGGTCGTCTGCTCCGGAAGCGACTTCAGATACGGCAAAAATGCCCGGGGAAATACAGAAACCCTTGCCCGGGAATGCGCCGGACTTGGGATCGGCCTGCACGTTCTTCCTCCTGTTAAGTATAACGGTCTGCCGGTGAGCGCGACAAGAATCCGCGCCGCGCTTGAAGAAGGTGATGTCGCCCTGGCCGGCCGGCTTCTTGGCCGAAGCTATTCGTACGCCTTGCCCGTATCGGAAGGCCGCAAACTCGGGCGGGAACTGGGCTTCCCCACGATGAACCAGATTTTCGAGCCGTCCCGGCTTCTGCCGCGCTTTGGCGTTTACGCTTCGCTGACGGAGCTAAACGGCGAACTGATGGCTTCTGTGACGAACGTCGGCGTAAAGCCCACGATTGGCGCCGCCGGCGCCGCCCTTAGCGAAACGTATATAATAGGCATGAACAGGGAGTTATACGGCCGGACGATAACTGTCCGTCTTGCGGCCTATTTGCGCCCGGAAGTTGTTTTTTACAGCCTTGAGGCGCTGAAGACCCAGATTCGGGAAGACGCGCGCTGTGCGCAGGAACTTTTGCTTAAGCTCTGAAATAAAATTTCCGGTGTTTTTAATTTCTAAAAAGGCCGGAAATTTTTTGCAGAAAAAAACAGATTTTCTGTGTAAATAATTGACAAATTAATTATTTAGATGTATTATATAAAAAGTACTAAATATTTTTTTGGCAGTTAGATCAAAACGCTCTCGCTCTCAGACGTTTTGTCAAAATTGCCTGGGAGGACAAATATTATGAAGTCAACCGGTATTGTAAGAAAAATCGACGAGCTTGGGAGAATAGTCCTGCCCATTGAACTCAGGCGTACGATGGGTATTAACGAAAAAGACTCTCTGGAGATATACGTCGACGGGGATCATGTTATTCTCAGTAAATACAGCCCGAATTGCGTTTTTTGCGGCTCAACCGAAAATATTGTACTCTATATGGAAAAGGCTGTCTGCGAAGACTGCGCGAGGGCTTTGGCCGCAAAAACAGGTTGAGATTTTACCAGGCCGATTTTTTTCAATTCCGGCGGAGCGCTCCTCCCCCAGAAACAGGAAATTGACTTGGCGATAAGTTTAATAATACATAAGCTGCGGAGACTCGACAGAGAACATTCTGTCTGTGCCTTGATATTTGTGCGCAGAAAACGCCGCCTTGCAAAGTTTTGCGGGGCGGCGTTAATTTTACTGCTTTAGCTTTAACAGGTATAAATAATAATTTATAGTGACGTATTTCACTTCGCCGGGCAGGGCTTCTTTGATTTTCGACGCCAAAGTCACGCCGGATTTGATAAGCTCGAAAATCCGGTCTTTGTAGTCTTCCTGAATAAATTCCCTGACTTCAAGCCCTTTCAGCTTGCATTCCATCAGATGATTTTCAACGGTGGCCACGGTAAGTTTCCGGTATTTCGCTATATTTTCAACAGTCATCCCGGCGGCGTACAGATCATAGCTTTGCTGGCGGGTGTCGGTTTTGGCGCCGGGCAGCCGCTCCGGTACAGCGTCTCTGCGCCGGGCGGAAGAACTGCGCGGCTTTATATCGTTTTTGGCGGCGTAGTCCTGAATGATTGCTATAAAGTCCTCGCCGTAAAGGCTGTATTTTTTCTGCCCGACGCCGTGAACGCCAAGAAAGCTGTCCCTGTCGCGCGGGAACGCAATGCACATGTCCCGCAGAGAAACGTCCGAAAAAATAATATAGGGCGGCAGTCCCTGCGCGGAAGCGATTTCGCGGCGCTTTTCGCGCAGAAGCTTAAAGAGCTTGCGGTCATAGTCTTCGTTCACGCCGCGCAAAAGCCGCGCGGCTTCAGGTCCGGGCTTTTCTTTTTGGACAAAACGCTGCATTGCGACTTTTTTCTGGCCGCGCAAAACCGGATACGCGCTTGCGTTCAGCGAAAGAAGCGAATATTTCCCCGGAGACTGCGCTATGTGACCGGAAGCGGCCAGGAAAGCGACAATCTCTTTTATTTCCCGGTCGGAAAAGCCTTTCATAATGCCGTAAGTGCTGAGCTTTTCAAAATTATATCGCCGAATCATTTCGGTATTGCCGCCGCGCAGTACTTCTGAAACGGCGCCTGCTCCAAAACGTCCCTCGCCCATGCGTTTGATGCAGGACATAATTTTCTGCGCCTCAACGCTGACGTCCATAACTTCGGCCTCCGCGTCACAGTTGGAGCACATGCCGCAATTGTCCTGCGCTTTTTCGCCGAAGTAGTTTAATATATACTTGCGCAGACAAGTTCCGGCGCTGCAGTAATTGACCATTTTCTGGAGCTTGTCCAGGTTTTTCTGTATTTGTCCGGGGTTTTCGCCCTTTTCTATAATAAACCTGTTGCTGATAATGTCGCCCATAGAGAACAGGAGCATACACTCGGCGCGCTCGCCGTCCCGCCCGGCGCGGCCCGCTTCCTGATAGTAATTTTCTATGCTCTGCGGCATCCCGCAGTGCAGCACAAAACGCACGTTCGATTTGTCTATGCCCATGCCAAAGGCGTTTGTCGCCACGATAAAAGGCACGCGGTCATAGATAAAGTCCTCCTGATTTTTTTCGCGTTCCCCGTCGCTCAGCCCGGCGTGATATGGTACGGCGGATATGCCGGAATCGCGGATCTTTTGGGTCAGTCTGTCAACTTCCCTGCGGGTTATGCAGTATATAATCCCCGACTGGTCTTTGCGCTCGCAGAGATAGTCAAGCAGATATCCAATCCTGTCGGAGGGCTTCGCCAGCCCAAAAAACAGGTTCTCCCGGTTGAAACCGCCGATATATTCAAAAGGCTCTTGCAGTTTTAGTAATTTGATGACGTCGTTTTTTACAAATTCAGTCGCGGTGGCCGTAAAAGCGGCAATAACCGGCCTTTTGGGGAGCGCCTCCACAAGCGCGCCGATATAATTATAGCTCGGTCTGAAATCGTGTCCCCAGTGTGAGACGCAGTGAGCTTCGTCCACGGCTATAATAGAGAGTTCAGCGTTTTTGAGAAAATTTATAAAACTTTCGTTCTGAAGGCGTTCCGGCGCAACATAAATTATCTGATATACTCCTCTGGCGGCCCCGCGCATTGCCGCGTCAAGCTCTTCCAGACTGAGCGAACTGTTGATGGCGGCGCAGTTTATCCCCGATTGATTCAGCGCGTCGACCTGGTCTTTCATCAGTGAAATCAGCGGAGAAATCACGACAGTCAGTCCTTTTGACAGAATAGCCGGGATCTGGTAGCAGATCGACTTTCCCGCGCCCGTGGGCATAATGCCCAGCGCGTCCCGGCCGGAAAGAATCTGCTCTATAATTTCGGACTGTCCGGGGCGGAAAGCGTCGTAACCAAAAAAACGTTTGAGCGCCTCCCGCGCTTTCTGCATCAAGTAAAACGCCCCCTGCCTCTGCGCTTTAATTATTTACATCATAGTCGTTGAAAAACCATGCGTTCAAAATATCCCGCGCGACAGGGGCGTTGTTAAGCCCGGAGCCGCCGTTTTCAATGACGACCGCGATTGCAATCTCCGGATCGTCTATCGGGGCAAAGCAGATAAATACAGAGTTGAGCAGCGTCCCGGAGGTCTGCGGCGTGCCCGTCTTAGAAGCGACCGGAACAGGATAGTTTCCGAAAGTTCCCCCGGCGGTGCCGGCCGCGGTTGACGCAGAGCGCATTCCCTCTATAACCGTGTCCAAAACGCCTTCTTGGGCGTCGATCTTTGATATGACGACAGGTTCGATTTTTTTTATCACTTTGTCGCCGTTATAAGAAATAATAGAATCGACGAGATGCGTTTCAAGAAGCACTCCCCGGCGGGCTATGGTCGCGGTATAATTGGCGATCTGCAGGGGCGAAAACTGATTGTAGGACTGTCCTATTGACGCCTGGAGAACGTCCCCGGCGAACCAGTCGTAGCCGATAGAAGCGGCGAATTCCGGGCTGGCCTGCTGTCCTATTCTTTCGGCGACTTCAATGCCTGTGGGCTGCCCAAAGCCGAAAAGACTGCTGTATTGGTTTATTTTTTCAATGCCCAGCAGCCGGCCTGTGTCATAAAAGAAAATATTGCAGGAAACCCGCAGGGCGTTAACGGCGTTTATATTGCCGTGATAGCCCATGCAGGAAGGGTAATTCCCTGACGGATTGTGATAGAACGTATAATAGCGCTGGCACAGAACGGCGCTTTCCGGCGTGATAATCCCCTCATTCAGTCCGGCTGTGGCTATCATGGGCTTGTAGCAGGAACCCGGGGCATATAAGCCCTGCAGGGCGCGGTTAAACAGCGGATTGCCTTCCTGCCTGAGCAGAGTTTCATAATCTTTCCGGTAATCGTCCACATTATAAGAAGGATAGGTTGAAAGCGCGCGTATGGCGCCTGTTTTAACTTCTATCACGGCGACCGCGCCCGCGTTGGCTTCCATGCCCTGGCCTGGCTTTTGGTTTTCCTGCAGATATGTTATCGTTTTTTCCATTGCCTGGGAAGAAAGCGCCTGCAGCTTTGAGTCAAGCGTGAGCACGACCGTGTTGCCGGGAACGGGTTCTTTTGTAATTTCCGGGTCTTCGTTTATGACTTCGTATTTATAGTCAAACTGCGTGAGAGCCTCGCCCTTTTTTCCGCGCAGATACTGCTCCATGGCGCTTTCGATTCCGCCCCGGCCTATTGTGTCGTTAAAGGCGTATTCGCCGGATTCTATCAGCTCCATGTCCTCGCGGTAAAGCGGGCCGACCTGGCCGATAAGGTGCGGGGCAAGGCTTCCGCTGACATATTTCCTGATAGTGCTTTCGTTGATTTTCACTCCCGGCAGATTTAATTTGTTTTCGCTTATTTTGGCGACTGTGTTGTTCGAGACGTTTTCGGCGAAAGTGAAGGGGATTTTCTCTGAAAAGTCCCGCAGGTCCATCTCGCGCCGCACCCCGACGACAGTGCGTATTTCCTCCGCGGTGTAGCTGTCCGGGATGTCATATGCAAGACACAGGTTTGACATGGCGTTTTTGACTGTTCCGAAATTCTGTATGCCCAAGTCTTTCTTGAGCCGGGCAATGGCGGCCTCTTCGCCCTCTTTAAAAACAAAAGGCTCCGTCGTGCTTATGGGAAGCGAATCTATCCACATTTCGCCGTTTTCGGCCAAAACTTTTGTGAGGTAAAGTATAATCGCGTTTTTCTTGTCCGCGTCCATATACGCATAATAGCACATAATATTAAAGCCCGTATCGTTTTTCACAAGGGGAGTTAAATTGCGGTCAAGAATCTCGCCCCTCGCCGCTTCGATAGAGTAACGGCTTTCATAGCCTTTTGTAAGGCGCCTGGCGTATGATTCACCGTCAACAATCTGCATTTTCATCAGCTGGAAGCCGAAAAGCGAAAAAACCGCGGCAAACACAAGGCATATTACTATTATTCTCACAATGCTTAATTTTTTTTCCATAGGGTGTTTTCATCTCCTGACTGATAATAGCACAAAACGTTTTTTATTTCAAGAAGCTCAGTTTTTCTCCAAATTACGGATATACGTCCTTGGCGAGACGCCTTCCAATTTTTTGAAGACTTTGCTGAAATAATACGCGCTTTCAAAGCCCAGCTTTTCGGAAATTTCAAAAATTTTATCGTTTCCCTTGGAGAGCATTTCTTTCGCCGCCTTTATCCTGGCGGATGTTATATACTCCACAAAGCCCTCTTCCGCGTATTTTGAAAAAAGCTGGCTTAAGTAATTCGGGCTGAAATTAAAAATGGCCGCAACGTTGTTGAGCGTCAGCCTCTCGCCCAGATTTTCCCTGATATATTCCTGCACCGCGTTGACAACCTGTTTCCGATAGCCCTGTTTTTGCACGGCGAGAATATCGCAGCAGCCGTCGCGCAGCTTTTCAAGCCAGCCCACAACGGCTTTGGCCGAATGAAGACGGTGTATCCCCCGGTAATTTTCCGTTTCGCCCTCGAAAATCTGGCGCACGGTATTCTCGCCGTCTGGCAGAAGAGAAGTCGCCATATAAAGCACATTGCAGGCCGTGTCCAGCGCCTGGGTTTCGCAGTCCGGATGGGCGCTGAAATATTCTATAATCTCGGTCAAAGTGGCGTGAAAGGCGGCGGTGTCCATTTCCTCAAAGGCGCGGCGCAGGCCCGGACGCATTTTGGAGAAATCAAAATCCTCCCCCTGCCCGCTTGTGTAAAACAGAATCGGCTTTTCCGGAGTGGTCTGATGAAGGGTGTGCTGCGCCTGCTGAAAGCTTTCGTCCAGCCGCCGGGGGTTTTCGGCGGCGCTGCCGCAGGCCGCGCGGATGGACACGCCGAAATATCCCCGCAATATCCCGCAGGCGCGGGAAAGCTCCCGCTCAAGGAGCTTTTTCTGCTTTGCCGGGTCGGTCTCGTCCAGACAGAAAACAACGCTGAAATACTGCAGGTCAAGAATAGTCACATAGCAGGTGAAAATCTTCGAGAGGGTTTCGCGGAGCATCTGGACAGCGCTTGCAAAAAGCGACATCTGGCCGCCCTGGGAGACGTCCGCGCTCTCGACAATTCCGCTGGCGGCTATATATGCCGGCGCGGAAAAATTTATCATCAGCTCTTCTTTTTGCGCGAGATATTGCTCGTCGCTCTCAAAAAGGTTATTATATAAACGGAGAAAAAATTTCTCCCGCAAAGACTGAATGCCGCTTCTCTGCGCGCTGGAAATCAGGTTCGCCCTGCTGTTATGCTCTTCCGCTATCGCAAGCGCTTTTTGTATGGCTTCCGAAAGCATCTCCGGAGAAAGCTCTATTTTGACCAGATAATCAACCGCCTGAAAAAACAGAGCTTGTTTGACAAAAGCGAACTCCTCATAATTGGTCAAAAATATAAACAGCGGCAGACGGCCGTATTTCGCCGCGCATTCCTCCGCAAGCTCAAGGCCGGTTTTTATCGGCATTTTTATGTCGCTTATAACTATATCGGGGCGGAATCTCTCTATCATTTCCATCGCCTGCGCGCCGTTTCTGGCCGTGCCGACTATCTCAATTCCAAAATCCCGCCATTTCAGCATAGACTGCAAGCCGACGCAGACCAGCGGCTCGTCGTCCGCTATCAGCAATTTTACCATTTTTGACGCCTCCTTACTTGCGCAATATAGCTATCAAAAAACACGACTTAAACCGGAGCGTTTGGAAGGCGTATGCTCATTGTGGTATACTGCCCCTCAACGCTGGATATATGAATGCCGTAGCCGTCCCCGAACGTGACCCGCAAACGCTCGTCAACGTTTTTTATGCCCAGTTTTTGGAATATGGCCGGCGTTTCGCCCCTGCCGTTTAATGCGGCTTCTATGGCTTCGGAGCTCATCCCGACGCCGTCGTCTGTAATAGAAATCAGCGTGTCGCCGCCTCCGCGGGAAATATCAAGCTTGATTTTGCCGCCGCCTTTCGGTTCCAGCCCGTGGAAAATCGCGTTTTCTATCAGCGGCTGAAGGCTGAAACGGGGAATAAGCGCGTCCAGCAGGCTCTCGTCCCTTATGTCGTGGACAAGCGCAATCGAATCGCCGTATCTGTATTTCTGTATAATCAGGTAGTTGTCCAGAAGCGCAAGCTCGTCGCGCAGGGGCACAAGCTTGCGTATATCCTTCGCGATAGTTTTCAGCAGCCGTGAAAGCGCGGTCGTCACTTCGGCTATCCCGTCCGCCCCCTGAATCGTGGCCATCCATTTTATAGATCCGAGTGTGTTATATAAAAAATGCGGGTTTATCTGGCTTTGCAGCATGCGGTATTCCAGCTCCTGGCGGTGCTTTTCGTCGGCGACGCGGTTGTTCATCAGCATAAACACATCGTGCGCAAGCTTATTTATGCCCTTGCCCACCTGCCCAAGCTCCGTGTCGGATTCCAGCTCCGGCATGGGGGAAAAATCCCCTCCCGCTATTGCGCTTATCTTGCTGCGCAGAAGCGCCACGGGCTTGCTTATGTGCCTGTCCATGCTGTAGATAACAAACATCGCCATAACAAAAATCGAAAGCGCCATACCCGCCAAAAGCCAAAGCCAGGCCGAACGCTTAGGTATAAACTGCTCCCCGGAAAGCACTTGCGTAATAGAAATGCCTCTTCGCACAGGATAGCTCACAACGGACACGATTTCGCCGCCGCGCGCGCGAACCGTTCCCGCAAAGGTGTTCCGGCTTGCGGGGGCTTCCCGGTCCTGGCTTATTGTTTCCCAGTCTTCGTCTTCGCCAAGCAAAATAAACATGCCTTCCTGTATCAGATAACGCTTGCCGCCCAAATTCAGGTAAAGCTCCGCCCCTTCCGGCAGCTCGTAGCCTTTGAGCTTATCCGTGACAATATTAGTTGTCACGCCCATGAAAACCGTGCCTATCCGGCGGTGGTCTTCCGGGCTGTATACAGGGCAGAAAAAAGTGATAATTTCCGGCGTGGCGGCGTTATAGAACAAATCCGGGACAATGTCCTCCCATTCCGAGCTTATCCCTTTGCGTATACCCTCCACCCGGCCTACGTTGTATGTGCTTACGGGCATCGACGCGCCCGCAAAAGAGCCAAGCTGCAAAATGCGCTCCATTTTCACGTCGGTTATGATTATCCTGCCTATATATGAGCTTTCGCGGGTGTTCCGCCATTCCTCCTGAAGCCGGTTAAAGGCGCGCAGGCTGTGCGCCTTTACGTTCACGACGGAAAGCAGATAGTCGCTGATATACTCGCTGGAACCGCACCACTTTCCAAAGGCGGTCAGGTTTGTCAGATCCTGGTTAAGCATTCCCGCAACAAGCTGCAGGTTGAATTCTGTCGAGCGGATTGTCATCTGCCGCTGAAAAACGGACATCAGGTAAAAACTGACAAGTAATACAATAATCGTAACAAACAGCGCGAACAGAATCATCATGATAATAACTCGGCTTTTGACCGTTTTGAAAAAATAGCGCACAGAATTTACCCCTTGTTTAAGAGTATCTCTAAAATTAATTTATGTCAACCACAAAAATTCAGGCCGGGGAAAAAATAAAAATTTTGCATGTTTATATAAAAATAATACAAGTTTTATTTATAATTTATTTATCTTGCACAAAAATTGCAGGATGTGAGAGATATTTTCCATTATCATTTATAAAAAATAGAGTTAATATAAATATGAATTAAGCGTATATATTCTGTGTATTTGTTAATATTTTTAATTTATCAGGAGGAATATCACATGAAGAAATTGCTGTCCATACTCATCGCGGCTACTATGCTGGTCTGTCTGTTCGCCGCCTGCACAACCCCGGCCCCGGCGGTGACTTCCAGCGCGCCCGCAGCCGTCAGCGAAACCCCCGTATCGGAAGCGGAGCCGGAACCCGAACCCGAGCCCGAGCCGGAGACCATTGATCTCAAATGGGCGCTGTGGGATATTGATCTAACCGTATATTACCAGCCTTTGATTGACGCGTATGTCGCCGCACATCCGAACGTCACAATCGAAATGGTGGACTTGGGAAGCGCCGACTACATGGTTCTTCTCAGCACACAGCTCTCGGGCGGCGCGGACTTTGACGTTCTTGCCATCAAAGATATTCCGGGCTATGTGAATCTTGTACGGCAAAACCATCTTGAGCCGCTTAACGATTATATTGCTTCCGCCGGGATAGATACTTCTCTTTATGGCGGAACAGTCGAGCAGATCGCCATTGACGACCAGGTTTATGAACTCCCCTTCCGCAGCGACTTCTGGCTTGTGTATTACAACAAAGCCCTGTTTGACGCGGCGGGTGTTGAATATCCCTCCAACGACATGACCATTGCCCAGTATGACGAGCTTGCCCGCAAAATGACCAGCGGCGAGGGCGACGCGAAAGTTTACGGCGACCACTTCCATACATGGAGAAGCACAGTTTCCCTGTTCGCGATTCTGGACGGCAAGAACACGATTGTCGACGGGACTTATGACTTCCTTGCCCCGACTTATGAATGGGTTCTCGCCGAGCAGAACGACGGCATATGCCAGGATTACGCCACGCTGAAAACCTCCAGCACGCACTATTCCGGCGTATTCTTCAACAATCAGACCGCCATGCTGAACATGGGCACATGGTTCATCGCCACCCAGATTGCAAAGATCAAAGAAGGCGAATCCAAGTCCACAGAGTGGGGCGTTGTTAAATACCCGCATCCGGAAGGCGTTCCCGCCGGAACAACCCTCGGCACAATCACCGGTTTGTCCGTCAACGCGAATTCCACCAAAAAAGAAGCCGCTCTTGATTTCCTTAAGTTCGCCACCGGGCCGGAAGGCGCGGCAGTTGTCGCCAGCACCGGTACAATCCCCGCAATCATGAGCGATGAGGTTGTCGCCTCTATCGCCTCCGTTGATGGCTTCCCGGCGGACGACGCCAGCAAAGAGGCTTTGAAAGTTACAAAAGCTTATCTTGAAATGCCCCTTCACGAGAAGAGCGCGGATATAGAGACAATTCTTAACGAAGGCCACGACAATATTATGACCGGCAACATGACAATCGAAGAAGGCATTGCTGATATGAACACAAGAGTCGGCGAACTTCTCGGAAATTAATAAGCGCATATCTTGATTTTTGCCACCGGGGCGGGCATTATGGCTCGCTCCGGCTTTATTTAAATCCTCCTTGAATAAGCGGCTTCCTTGTTGAAAGCCAGTCGGCTTTAGCCGCCGGCTGGCTGCCGGGAAGCAGGATTTGCAGGGCGGTTTTTAATTTGCGTGTACTTTGCGCGTTTGAGGGCGGACACAGTTCCGCCCCCGCATAAAAGAGGGGGAAAGCGTATGACCGCTAACATACCCGGCGCGCCGCAAAAACGCGGCCTCTCCAAAAAAACAATAAAAGAAAATCTGATTGCTTATAGCTTTATCGCGCCGAACTTTATAGGATTTGCCGTGTTTACGCTTGTTCCGCTGGGTTTTTCCCTTGTGCTTTCACTGCTGGAATGGGACGGCGCAAACCCGATGAACTTCATTGGGTTTGGAAATTTTGAACACATGTTTAAAGACAGGCAGTTCTGGCGCGCTCTCCTGAATACGTTTGTTTATACGGCGGGAGTTGTCCCCGCAACGCTGGTTTCCGCGCTTGCTTTGGCAATATTGCTGAACCAGAAAGTGCGCGGCCGGAATTTTTTCCGGACAGTCGCGTTCTTTCCATATGTAGCCTCGCTTGTGGCTGTGGCGGCGGTATGGAATTTTATTTTCAGCCCCTCAAAAGGCCCTGTGAATAATATTCTGCACGCCCTGACCGGACTGGACTTTAAAGCGCTTCCCAAATGGGGCGCAAGCAAGGACTGGGCCATGTTCACAGTTATATTTTTCAGTGTATGGAAAAACATGGGCTATTACATGGTGATTTATCTGGCCGGTTTGCAGGGCGTTAATCCGGAGCTTTACGAAGCCGCCGAGCTGGACGGCGCGAACGGCTGGCAGAAGTTCCGCAACGTGACCGTGCCGCAGCTTGTGCCGACCACGTTTTTTGTCCTTATGATGTTGATTATCAGTTCTTTTAAGGTGTATGATATATTTATCAACTTGTTTGCGGGCGGCGACAACCAGCTCACCGACTATACCCGCGTGCTGGTCTATCAGATTTACAATACGGCTTTCCGCTCGCTGAGTTACGGTTATGCCAGCGCTATGGCAATGGTGCTTTTCCTGATTGTGCTGGGGATAACGCTGATTCAGTTCCGCGGCGAGAAAAAATTTGGCGAATAGGGGGAGTGTGAGAAATGCCCGGAGCAAAAAAGCATAATTATATTGCGATGACGTTTATTTACATCCTGCTGATTCTGCTGGCCATAACCATGCTTATCCCGTTTGCGTGGATGCTTTCTTCCTCCCTGAAACTGAGCAAGGACGTGTTCACTTTTCCTATGAAGTGGATTCCCGAAGAGCCGCGCTTCCAGAATTTTTTAGACATATGGAAGAAAATCCCGCTTGGAACTTTTATATTTAACACAGCCAAGCTTTCTGTGATAGTGACCGCTTTGCAGCTTCTGACGTCCAGTTTTGCGGCCTATGCCTTTGCAAAGCTTAAATTTAAGGGCAAAAACGCGCTGTTTTTGGGCTATATCGCGACAATCGCGGTGCCGTGGCAGGCTTATATGGTGCCGCAGTTTATCATGATGCGGCACATGGGATTTAACAACACGCATATGGCTATAATCTGCCTGCAAGCTTTTTCGGCCTTTGGGGTGTTCCTGATGAGACAGTTTTACCAGAGCATTCCGGACGATCTTTGCGAGGCCGCCCGGATAGACGGTCTGAGCGAGTACGGCATTTGGGCGCGGATTATGCTGCCGCTCTCCAAGCCCGCAATTTCCACTCTGGTTATTTTCACTTTTGTGAACACCTGGAACGACTTTCTTGGCCCGCAGATTTATCTGACCAAGACCGAACTTAAGACTATCCAGATAGGCCTGCGCATGTTTATCGCGCAGTATTCCAGCGAATACGGGCTGATTATGGCGGCAAGCGTCGTTGCGCTGATTCCGGTCGTTGTGATATTCCTGTCGCTGCAAAAGTATTTTGTGCAGGGCGTCGCTTCCGCCGGGATTAAGGGGTGATTTTGCATCGTGCCGGATCTTAAAGAAATAATCACGCGCGGCGAAGTTTCCGGAGCTTTGCGCATAGCGGCGGCGCAGGTCAGGCGGAATTTGCCGCAGTTCACTTATAAATGCCAGAACCACTCAAGTATAAATAATTTTTATCCTCCATGTGAGAACGAGCAGTGGACTTGCGGCTTTTGGCCGGGGGAAATCTGGCTGGCCTATGAGTACAGCGGGGACGAGATTTTCAAATATGCCGGCTTTATACAGGTTGAGTCTTTTCTTAAGCGCATTGAAAACAAAACGGCGGTAGCTCATCATGATATGGGCTTTTTGTACAGCCCCTCCTGTGTTGCGGCCTATAAGCTCACCGGGAATGAAGCGGCCCGCCGGGCGGCGCTTCTTGCCGCTGACCAGCTTATCGCGCGCTTTCAGCCTGTCGGGGAGTTTATTCAGGCCTGGGGCGAACTGGGGGCAAAAGACAATTACCGGTATATTATCGACTGCCTGATGAACCTGCCCCTGCTTTTTTGGGCAAGCGAGGAAAGCGGGGATGAAAAATACCGGGAAATTGCTTTAAGGCACGCCGATACCTGCCTGAAATATTCGATACGCCCGGACGGGAGCACCTTTCACACTGTCTTTATGAACCCGGAAACAGGCGCATTCAGCCGCGGCGAAACATGCCAGGGCTACAGCGACGACTCTTTTTGGGCGCGGGGGCAGGCCTGGGCAATATATGGCGCCGCGCTGTGCTGCCGCTACACCGGCGATTGCAAGTATATCGAAATATTCAAGCGCGTTCTGAGCTTTTTCAAAGAACGTCTTCCGGAGGATTTCGTGCCGTACTGGGACATGATTTTCACTGACGGAAGCGGTGAGCCGCGGGATTCTTCCAGCGCGGCCATTGTGATCTGCGCTTTGCTGGAAATGGAAAAGCTTTCTCAATATGATGACAGTACAGGCTTAAACGAATATGCTTCCCTTGCAAAAGCGATGCTCAAATCTCTTGTTGATAACTACAGCGTGAAAGACCCTGCAAAATCAAACGGCCTTCTTCTGCACGGAACTTACAGCAAAAAATCGCCCTATAACACCTGCACGCCGGAGGGAGTGGACGAGTGCGTTTCCTGGGGGGATTATTTCTATATGGAGGCGCTTATGCGGCTTGAATTCGATTGCGACTGGGAGCCTTGCTGGTAAATTTATTACGCTTGTTTAATTTGCAGAACCTCACACGAAAGGACGCATGTGATGACCAAATCCGAATTTTTCGGCCGGCCCGGAAAGCGCTTCTTTTTTGACGACGCTTTTGCGGTGGCCGAATATGTCAAAAATAACTGTCCTGAACAAATTGCCGCGGTAATATCCGCCGCTGACGACGCTGTGAAACAGCGTTTTATGTTCGTCCTGCGCTGGGACATGGAGCAAACCAGCGAACCTGTTATATTTGACGGCGAAATAGACTGGCTCTATCAGCCCGGCGGCGATCCGGAATGGATTTACGCTTTCAACCGTATGCGCTTTTGGATTTGCCTGGGTCAGGCCTATGCTCTGACAGGAGATGAAAAATACGCCGAAGCTTTTGTGCGGCAGCTTACGGGCTGGATTGAAAATATACGCCGGGACAATCCGGAATGCGCAAAGGCGTGGCGCAGTATAGAAGCTGGGCTTCGGCTGGAATACTGGCTGAAAGCCATATGTTATTTTGAGAAGAGCCCTGCTCTGACCGACGAAGTTATTACGCTTTTCGCGGAGAGCGTAATTGACCATGCCGAATTTCTGATGGGTATATGGGACAGCTATCATATAATGAGCAACTGGGGCGTTCTGGAAAATCACGGTTTGTTTATGGCGGGCGTCATGCTCCCCGAAAGCGGGCGTTCGGGCGAATATGTGAAAGAAGCAATCCGGCGGCTTGAGCTGGAAAGCCGTATGCAAATTTACCGCGACGGCACCCAGTGGGAACAAAGCCCCATGTATCACAACGAGGTTTTGAGCTGCTGTCTGGATGTGCTTACCCTTGCCGGCAGGAACAAAATCGCTCTGCCGCTAAGCGTTAAGAAAAAAATATATGCTATGCTCTATTTTGACTTATACTCGGCAAAGCCGAATCACTGTGAGATATGCATGGGCGACAGCGACGAAATTGACCAGCGCGACGTATTGACGCGCGGGGCCTATCTTTTCTGGGACGAGGAGCTGAAATCCCGCGCTTACAAAAATCCCGATTTTGATTCTGTCTGGGACATTGGCGAAAAGGGCGTCGACGAATATTCCAGAATAGAAATAATTCCCCCGGAAAATACAGACAAAGCTTTTCCTGACAGCGGGAACTTTTATTTCCGCAGCGGCTGGAAGCCGGACGCGACTTTTGCTCATTTTCACTGCGGAACGCTGGGCGCGGGTCACGGCCATGCCGATCAGTTTCACTTTGACCTGTTCAGCCGGGGAGAGGACGTTCTGCTTGATCCGGGGCGCTTCACCTATGTTTTTGGCGAAGACCGTATTGCTTTTAAAGAGCAGGCCGCCCATAATATTATCATGCCAAAGGGGAAGGAGCTTTATGTCTGCGAAGACAGCTGGCTCTGCCGCAATTTGAGCCGGGCCGTCAACCAGCAGTTTTACTCCGATGAAAATTACGGCTATGCCGAGGGCGGAAACTTGGGCTATGTAAACTCCGACGGGATTTATATAAACCGCAGGCTGATTTTTATCAAGCCGGATATTCTTGTAATCGCCGACGAGATTTATTCTCCCGGAAATGATAGTTACAGGCAGTATTTTCACTGGAACAACGCCGGAAATCTGAACGGAGAGGGAAACTGCTGCGTATACGAAAGCGGCAAAGTCCGCGCGGAGACGGTTTTTTTGGCGGGCGACGGCCGGCCGGGGACACCGTGCCTCACAGTTTCTATGAAGAAAGGACAGATTTCCCGGCGATATAACCAGAAAGAGGAAGGCGCCGTTACTGTGACGGATTTCAGCGGGAACGGATTCACCAGCGCGTTTACAGTGATAGCTCTGTCCGACGCGGGCAGGGTTTCCGGGCTTTCAGTGGAAAGACTCCCGGTTTATTCTAATTTTAAGGGGATTCGTTTCGATGACAGCCAGGTCGAGGCGCTGGAAATAAAAACAGCGTCTGCGCGTTGCGTCCTTGCCATGGCGCACGAGGAGTTCGCCAGCCCGACCGACACTTTTTTGGCGGGAGGCTGCACGGGCTTCGGAAGCGCGGTTATCTTTGACCGTTTAAAAAGCGAAAGTGAGATCGGGACTGTTTTGAGATATTAATTACGGCAAAAGGCCAGCTATATGCTATATAAAGGAGCGAATAAAAATGGATATAAGATACTCGGCCAACCAGCGCGATGTAAAACGCTATACGACAGAGGAACTGCGCGGGGAATTCCTGATCGAAAACCTGTACAGGCCGGATGAAATTACCGCAGTGTACAGCCATGTTGACCGTATGCTCACTCTGGGCTGTATGCCAGTGCGAGAGACTGTGCCGCTGGATAAGGGGATAGACGTTTGGGCGAATTTTGGCACTGGTTATATTCTTGAGCGCCGCGAAATCGGCATTTTTAATATAGGCGGCGCGGGAAAAATCTCTGTCGACGGGGAAATTTTCGGGCTGGGCAGGGGAGACTGTCTATATATTACAAAAGGCGCGCGGGAAGTCCTGTTCAGCAGCGACAAACAGGATAAGCCCGCAAAGTTTTATATGGTCAGCGCCCCGGCGCACAAGATCTGCAAAACTATGCTTATTAAAATCGCGGATGCCGCCAAAAAGCCGCTGGGCAGCGTTGAAAGCTCAAATAAGCGCGTTATTAACCAGTTCATTCACCCGGATGTGCTGGAAACCTGCCAGCTCTCTAGGGGCATGACGGTTCTGGAGGCGGGTTCTGTCTGGAACACAATGCCCGCCCACACGCATGAGCGCCGCATGGAAATTTACACCTATTTTGACATTCCGGAAGGCAATGTTGTTTTTCACTTTATGGGCGAAACCGGCCAGACCAGGCATATAGTCATGCAAAACGAGCAGGCCGTTATAAACCCGAGCTGGAGCATACATGCGGGCTGCGGCACCGCCAGCTATACTTTTATCTGGGCGATGGGCGGCGAAAATCAGGCTTTTGACGACATGGACGTTATCGGCACGACAGATTTGAGATAAAGGAGCGGTGTTCCAAATGGAAAT
>JAITEB010000004.1 GCA_031282245.1 Oscillospiraceae bacterium
CGCATTCGCAGAATTCAAAACAAACATTTGCGCAGAGACAATACTCTATGCATGGGGTATAAGTTATGCACAGCTTACCAAGTTACAATTCCCCTCTATGGAGGGGTGCCCAAAGGGCGGGGTGGTTCGCATTCGCAGAATTCAAAACAAACATTTGCGCTATAAAATAATTCCGGTAAAAGGTCAGGACTGACTCTATGCTTGATTCACTTATAATTTTTTTCACAGTTTTATATAAATATGTTATAATAAACACCCAAAACAGCCTTGAGATAGCATACTATCTGATACTGCTTGTTATAATCGCGCTTTCTGTCACAAGTATTTACGGCAAAATAATCAAGCGCCAAATCCCGGATCTGGGGAACCTGCCTGTAACGGCAATACCGGCGGCGCTTTTTATTCTGGCCGTTACGGTTTTATCAAAAGACGCAAATTATCTGCTGCCGTTTTTGATTGCGGTGACTTTCTCTTATGACAGGCGGGAAGAATTTATAAAGCGTTTTTTTACTTCTTCGGTGATGTGCTTCACGGGGCAGCTTGTGCTGTATTGGCTTGGACTTGCCGGTAACAACGCGACAATCAGAATCGCCGCGGACGGGACGGTAGCTATAAGAAACAGCATAGGCTTTGGCAGTCCGAACGAAGGGCTTTGCTTTTTTCTGCCAATATTTTTGAGCGGCTATTTAATTATAAAAGACAAAAAAAGCAAAATTGTGTTTTACAGCGCGATTCTTGCGGCGCTGGCCTATATTTACTATATGACGCGCTCCCGAACGGGGGCGCTGTTGATCCTGCTTTTTATCGTGATCAGTTTTTTTGACCTGGATAAGCTGGGCAAACACAAATTTATTATAAATATCTGCAAAATAATGTATTTTATGCTGTCAGCTTTTTCATATATTCTCGCAATGCGCTTTGGCCGCCCCTCCGACAATGCAATTAACAAGATTATGACGGGGCGGCCCTACATATGGAGCCTGTATATGTCCCACGGCATAAAGCTTATCGGCACCGGCCGGAAAATTGCGGTTCCCGACAGCCAGATTCTGCCTCAGTTTGGGACTTCGTTTGACAATTATTTTTTATACACGCTGCACTGTTACGGGCTTATTGTTTTTGTCTGTATTGGGATTTTGTATTTTATCATGATTCAAAAGATGGAAAAAAACGGGCAGTTTAATATGATTCTTGCGGTAATGGCCTACCTGCTTTACGGCTGCACCGAGGCCAACACGCTGATTGCCAGCACTAATTTTACGCTGATTTATTTGTATATGTCTTTTATAAATCCGGATTGTTTTGCCATGGTTCGCCCACACAAAACTAAATAGCGTCAAAATTTATCAAGTTCTGTATTTGAGGATAAAGCAAACGCCCAGATCTGATAAAACAGATCCGGGCGTTTGTTTTATTGCGCAGATTTTTTACTGGTGAATTATGTCAGTCACATCGTCCACAAAGCTGGAAATATTTTTGACCGCTTTATTAAGATTTTTCTTTACCGCTCTGCTGTTTATAAAAGAATGATGATGGTCGGCAAAAATAGAAACTCCAATGCCGATTGCCCCGGCGGCGGCGGCAATGCCCAGAAGTCTTCCCGCTGTTTTGTTCATATTATTAGCGCTCCCTTATTATAAATAATTACTGTCAGCAAAAATACTATGCTTCTGTTTTATTTTGTCCGGAGAGCGTCATAAAATAACTGTAATTTTTTTGCAATTAAAACTAAATTTTATAAGAATCCGCAAGGTTCAGCGCGGGCGCTGAGCGTCAAGAAGCGGTCTTATGTCGTTTCCTATAAAAACAAGCTTGCCGTAAACGCTAAGACGTGAGACAATTCGCGGCGTGTAAGTTTTTTCCAGCTCATCAAAATTCAGGTTTGTGTTTATAATAGTGGGAAGCCGCCTTATTGCGCGGCTGTTTATTATATTATATACAACCGAGCTGGTGAACTGGCTCTGAAACTCCGTGCCCAGATCGTCAAGTATAAGCAGGTCGCAGCCCAGCAGAGAATCCATTGTGGAATAATCGGAGCTTCCGGAAAATTTCTCTCTCTCAACTTTGCCGATCAAATCCGACACAGACCCGTAAATAACGCCGAAGCCTTTGTCAATGGCGGTCTTCGCAATCGCAAGCGAAAGGTGCGTTTTCCCCAGACCCGTCGCTCCAATCATCAAAAGATTCTTGGAACTCACAGAAAAGCCTTCGGCATATTTCACGCAGTAATTATATATTGCCGTCATTTTTTCCCTGGGGACAATGCCGCCATTTTTTGAAGGCCTGTCCGGATAAAGATTCAGGTCAAAATTGTAAAAATTAGAAAGATTTAAATTTGAAAGCGCGTTCAGCTTCCTGCAGGCGGCGGCGCTGAGACGTTTTTCAAGACAGGAGCAGCGCTTTCCGTCGATATAGCCGCTGTCTCCGCACATTTTGCAGGAATAGGGCGGTTCAAGATAGCCGGGGCTGACGCCTATATTCTTAAAAAGCTGGTTTTTCTCTTTTATCAGAGCTTCCGCGTCCTCCCGGAAGGCTTGGACAAGCTCGTCCGATTTTTCGGGGTTTGCCAGAAGTTTTCGCGAAAAACCAAGCCCCAGAACGTCCTGCCTTTCTATGATTTTCCGAAGGGCGGGGACGGAGGAAAACAGTTCTTCCCGCCTTTTTTCGGCGGTATAAAGCGCTTTCTGGCGGCTTTCGGCAAGCTCGGCAAAAACGGCCTCGTACACGTCTTTTGAGTATCCCATTTTATAAAACAGACCTTTTGATTAAAATTCCGGATTACTGCAGCTCGCCCGGAATACGCGGAAACTTTCAGCCTTAAGAAAGGCTTAGCTGTTCCCCGTAGTCCTCCTCTTTGGGAAGAGAACCGCTCCCGGGAAGAACCTTTACCCGAAACCTGTGAGGTTTTGCAAGCATGCTCTCCAAAAACGGCTCCGCTTTGCGCAAAACGCGTCCTGTCCGCAAAGTCATTGCCTGAACGCCCTGATTGTCCCTGGTTAATTTTTCCGGCAGCATAGCCGAACTTATAAGCAAAATTCTTCCTTCGGAGGAAGTGAGCATAAATTCGCAGTCCTGTTGAATATGCCCGATAAAAACCGCGGGGGACTTGTCCGAAAAGGCATTGAGCAGTTTCCGGCGCTTTGTTTTTGTCTGATAAAGCATGAGCGGGACTTTCGAGGCTTTGCCGTTCTCAAAAAAGATAAGCAGGTTTCCGCCGTAGTCCTGCGTGCAGATTAATTTAATAATTGTCTCGCCGTCCTCCATGCCCAGTTTTGCGGGGACATAGTCTCCCAGAAGGCTTGCCTTTGTGTCGTCGAATTCCGAAGCGCGGCTTTTGTATACCTGGCACTTGTTTGTAAAAAATAAGAGTTCCGCCGAATTCTGCGTTTCCGTGCGGTATATAATGCCGTCGCTTTCTTTCAGTTTCTGCTCGCCGCCCATGCGGAGCGAGAGCGGCGTAATTTTCTTGAAATAGCCCTCGCGCGTCAGGAAAATATTAACGGGATAATCCGGAACCTCTTCCGGCGCGTCTTCCTCTTCGGTTTCGCCTGGGTAAATTATCAGCGACTTTCTCTCCTGCCCGTATTTGCGCGAAACGTCGCGCAGTTCTTTTATAATCAGAGACTGGATCTTTTTTTCGCTGTCCAGTATGCCCTCCAGTTCCGCGATTCCGCCCTCAAGCTCCGCGATTTCTTCTGTTCTTCTGAGTATGTATTCCCGGTTGAGATGCCGCAGCTTTATCTCCGCCACATACTCGGCCTGAATAGCGTCTATACCGAAGCCTATCATCAAGTTTGGGACAACTTCGGATTCTTCTTCGGTTTCGCGGATAACTCTGACGGCCTTGTCTATATCAAGCAGGATTTTCTTCAAACCCTGCAAAAGATGCAGCTTTTCTCTTTTTTTAGAAAGCTGGAAATTCAGCCTGCGCCTTACGCAGTTATTCCGGAAAGCGAGCCATTCTGTTATAATTTCGCGCACACCCATCACGCGCGGGCTGCCGTTCACGAGAATATTAAAATTGCATGAAAAAGCGTCCTCCATTGGGGTCATCCTGTAAAGCCGCTGCATAAGCTTGTCCGGGTCTGCGCCGCGCTTCAAGTCAACAGTGAGCTTAAGCCCGGAAAGGTCGCTTTCGTCTCTTATGTCCAATATTTCCCGGATTTTGCCCTGTTTGGCAAGCTCGACTACTTTTTCTATTATAGCCTCAACTGTGGTGGAAGGCGGAATTTCAGTTATGTCAATGCAGTTGCCGCCTTTGTCATACTTCCAGCGGCAGCGCACACGGACGCTTCCCCGCCCGCTCCCGTAAATTTTACTGATTTCTTCCGCCCGGTATATCACAAGCCCGCCGCCGGGAAAATCCGGAGCTTTCAGGCTCTCTTCTATTTTGTGCGCCGGGTCGCGAATAAGCGCAATCGCCGTTTCGCAGACTTCGCCCAGGTTGAAAGGACAGATTGACGAGGCCATCCCGACAGCTATGCCCATATTCGCGTTGACCAGGACTGCAGGGAACGTCACCGGCAGAAGGGTCGGCTCTGTCGTTCTGTTGTCATAATTGGACACAAAGTCCACTGTATCCATGTCTATCTCGTTAAACAGCGTCTCGCAGAGAGGCGCTAATTTCGCTTCTGTGTAGCGCGAAGCGGCGCAGTCCATGTCGCGGGAATATGCCTTGCCAAAGTTGCCTTTTGAATCCACAAAGGGGTGCAGCAAGGCCTCGTTGCCTTTTGAGAGGCGCACCATGGTTTCATAAATAGCCTGATCCCCATGGGGGTTCAGTTTCATGACTTCGCCGACGATATTTGCGGACTTTGTTCTGGCGCCTTTAAGCAGGCCCATCTTATACATAGTATATAAAATTTTCCTGTGCGAAGGTTTAAAGCCGTCTATCTCCGGGATTGCGCGTGAAATTATAACGCTCATGGCATAGGGCATATAGTTTGTTTTGAGCGTATCGGTGACTTTCTGGCGCCGGACTATTCCGGCTCCGGCGATATGTCCTTTTATTTTGACGTTTTTCTTCGGCTGTGATTTCGGGGGCATTTTAAAAAATTCCTTTCGGGGCAAAACTTACAGAGAACATATTAACACAGATTAAGCCCCAAAAGCAAGAATATTTTCTCCGCAAAAAATATTGATTGAAGTTCTCCTCACAGTAAGTTATACTACAGATGGAGCGCAAGCCGCGCCCGCAGCGTTCGCCAATTTTTTTTATTTATTTTTATTTATTTTTAAGGAAGAATCGCATATGTTTCACACAATTCTGGGCCGTTCCGGTTACGGAAAAACCGAAGAAATACGCAGAAAAATAAAAGAAACCGCCGCCCAGGGCAAAAAGATCCTGCTTATCGTCCCGGAACAGTTCTCTTTCGAGAGCGAAAGGGCGCTTTATTTCTCCATGGGCGCAAGGTCAAACCCGCAAGTAGATGTTCTAAGCTTCACACGGCTTGCGCATACGGTTTTCCGGGAATACGGAGGAAGCGCCCTGAACTATGTCGCCGAAGGCGGCAAGGCCGTGCTTTTGAGCCTTGCTCTGGAGGACTTGAAAGGCGAGCTTGGCATATACAAAAAAAGCGCCGCTTCAACCGGTTTTATCCGGCGGCTTTCGGACACTGTTTCAGAATTCAAGCGCTCCGGCATATTGCCCGAAACCCTGCGCGCCGCCGTCGAAGGCGAGGGCGAAAGCGGGCTTGCCCGCAAAGCGCGTGAGCTTGCTCTGATTTACGAAGCCTATAACGCCTTTCTTGGCCGCGGCTATGCCGACTCCGACGACGACCTGAGCCGCGCCTGTAAGCTGATCACAGAGTATAATTTTTTTGCCGGCAAGACTGTTTTTATAGACGAATTCAAGGGAATGACCGCGGCTGAAATGCAGATTATGCGCGCTGTTATAGCGCAGGCGGACGACGTTTATACGGCGCTCTGCCTTGACCCCGACCGCGACGGCGAGGATCTGACCGGGCTTTTTTCGGGCGTGAAAAACTTTGCCGCCCGGCTTGACAATATCGCAAAAGACAGCGGCGCGGCGCGCGCAAGCCGCACTATTCTTACAAATCCGGTCAGGTTCAAAACGCCTGAGCTTGCTTTTCTGGAGCGTAATATTTTCAGTTCCCGCGCGGACAAAACTCACGGACTTGAAATCAGCAGTCTTTGCCTGATCAACGCAAAAAGTCTCTATGACGAGATGGAATACGTCTTTGCGGAGATAAAAGCCCTGTTGCGGGAAAAGCAGGGACAGGGGCTTTGCTGCCGCGATATAGTTATAATAGGGCGCAATATAGACGAGTATCGCAACGCTCTGGAGCGCGGGGCAAAGCTCTATAATATCCCTGTTTTCTACGGCGTTCCCGAACCGGTTTACACAAAGCCCCTGCCCTGCCTGGTGACGGCGCTGCTTTCGGCGGCTGTCAGAAATTACGACTGCGACGAAATTTTTTCCGCGCTGAAAACGGGCCTTTGCCCGATAAGCCCGGAGGAAAGCGCCGCTTTGGAAAATTACGTCTATACTTGGAATATAAGGGGCGCTATGTGGGAGAGCGAATTCACACAGAACCCGCGCGGTTTTGTTCCGGATTTCACAGAAGAAGACGCGCTGGAGCTTGCCCTTGTAAACCGTGTCCGGGAATATATTATCTCTCCGATTAAAAAGTTCCGGGAAGAAACTGCTTCCGTCAGCGGGCTGGATTTCACGATAAAACTCTGCGGGCTTTTGTCGGAACTTAAAATAGACGAAAATTATCAGGCGTTTGTGGAATCCACGCAGGACGTAAACCTGAAAGACGAATATGTCCGAGTTTGGGGGATGTTCTGCGACGTTTTGGACGAGATGGGCAAACTGATTGATAAAAATATCCTGCCGCTTAAAAAATTCGCGCTTTTGTTTGAGCTTATGCTGGAATTCCTGGACATGGGCGAGATACCGCGCAATATCGACGAGACGCTTGTCGGCGACGCTTCGCTTATCAGAACGTCTTCGCCGAAAATCGCTTTTGTGATCGGCGCGAACGAAGGGCTTTTCCCCCTGATTCCAAAAGAAAGCGGAATTTTCTCGGACGCCGAACGCCAAAAACTGAAAGCCCTGGGGCTTGATCTCCCAGACACTGCCGACGATAAAATCGCGGACGAGCGCTTTATCGCCTACAAAGCTTTGACATGCGCTTCGGAAAAGCTTTATATCAGCTATCCTTCTGTTGATTTGAAGGGCGACACGCTTTATCCTTCGGGCATTCTGAAAGAAATCGACGCCATGTTTGAATCCGCCGTCCCGCACATCATCCCAGGCCGGAGCGGGCTTATACAGGACGAAAACAGCGCCTGGCTTGCCCTTGCGCGGACGTTCCGGAGCGACAGTCCCCGCCGGGCGGCCCTTGTGGAATACTTCGGCAAAAAAGAAGGCGGGGAAGAAAAAATCCGGGAACTTTCCCGCGCGGCTTTTTCCGGGGAATACAAAATAGAAGACAAAGCGCTTGCCAAAAAGCTCTTCGGGCAAAACATGGTTCTTTCGCCCACGCGCGTTGAAAAATATTACCAGTGTCCTTTTGCTTATTTTACAGAATTCGGCCTGAAAATCAAAAAACGCCGCCGCGCTGAGCTTTCTCCTGTAGATTCCGGGAATGTAATTCATTACGCGCTGCAGTCGCTTGTCCAGAAGCACGGCGGCAAAGGTCTCGGCGCGCTGAGCGCAGAAGAAATTGACGCGGAAACCGCCGCTGTTCTGGAAAGCTATATTCTGGAATACATGGGCGGCGTAAAGGACAAAAATAAGCGCTTTAAATATTTGTATTCGCGGCTGGCGGACACGCTCAAGTCTCTTGTAAAGCGCCTTGCCGCGGAATTTGCCCAAAGCGAGTTTGAGCCTGTCGGCTTTGAGCTGAAAATAGCCCGCGACGGCGAGATTCAGCCGCTTGAGCTTTTGCTGCCCGGCGGCAGCGTCCGTATTGAGGGCAAGGTTGACCGCGCCGACGTCATGAAAAAGGGCGGGGAAAAATACATCCGAGTAATAGACTATAAAAGCGGCGGCAGGGACTTCCGGCTTTCGGACGTTTACTACGGGCTTAATATGCAGATGCTGATTTACCTGTTTTCGCTGTGGCGGAAGGGCGGAGACCGTTATGGCGGCGTGATTCCTGCGGGGGCGCTTTATATGCCCGCTCTGGACAGCGCCGTCAATACCGCGAGAAACACCGAAGGCGAAGCCCTGGAGACAGAACGCCTTAAAAAATTCCGCATGAACGGCATTGTAATCGACGATCCGGACGTTATCCGCGGTATGGAGCAAAAGGCAAAAGGCATTTTTATTAACGTCGTTCTAGATAAATATGGCAAGCCTTCGGCAAGCTCGACAGTCGCGTCGCTGGCTCAGATGGGCAAACTTAAAAGCTATATAGAAAGCCTGATAATAAAGCTTGCCGCCGGGCTGCATTCGGGGGAAATCGCGGCCTTTCCCGGAAGCGACGGCAAAAAAACCGCCTGCGACTGGTGCCAGTATAAAAGCGTCTGCGGGCATGAAGAAGATAATGCCTTTAATCAGCGCCTTAAAATAGACAAGGCTGAATTTTTCGAGCGGCTTGACGAATTGGAATAAACATATATTTAGAAAAACAAAGATCCCTGCCAGAGCAGCGGGGATCTTTAATAAAATTTAATAAATTTACGCCTTGTCAACCGAAGCCATAACTTCGCGGATTTTGTGCGCAACCATGTCTTTGACGGCCTGTCTTGCCGGGGCAAGATACTGGCGCGGGTCAAAGTGATCGGGGTGATCGTGGAAATACTTTCTGATTGTCGCGGTCAGCGCAAGCCTTATGTCCGAATCGACGTTGATTTTACAGACAGCCCCGGCCGCCGCTTTTCTCAGTTCGCTTTCGGGAATGCCGATTGCGTTGGGCATGCTGCCGCCGTACTCGTTGATTTCTTTCACAAAGCTCTGCGGGACGGAAGAAGCGCCGTGAAGCACTATCGGGAAGCCGGGCAGACGCTCGGCGATTTCGTTCAAAATATCAATGCGGATTTTGGGATCCTGGCCGGGCTTGAATTTATATGCGCCGTGGCTTGTGCCGATTGCAATCGCAAGGGAATCGACGCCAGTGCGCGTAACAAAGTCCTGAACCTGCGACGGGTCTGTAAACTGCGCCTTGTCGTCTTCCACCGCAACATCGTCCTCAACTCCGGAAAGCGTGCCAAGCTCGGCCTCAACAGTGACGTTATATTTGTGCGCATACTCGACGACGCGGGCGGCGATTTCGACATTCTGCTCATAGGGCAGGGAGGAGCCGTCATACATAACGGAAGTAAAACCGTCGTCAATACAGTCGCGGCACATCTCAAAAGAGGGTCCGTGGTCAAGGTGAAGGGCTATGGGGATTGCGGGATGTTCTATTATTGCGGCCTCGACGAGTTTTTTCAGGAAAGTGCGGTTTGCGTATTTGCGCGCGCCTGTGGAAACCTGCAAAATAACGGGGGAATTCAGCTCTGCGGCGGCTTCGGTGATGCCCTGCACGATTTCCATATTGTTGACGTTAAAAGCGCCGATTGCGTAGCCGCCTTCGTAAGCTTTTTTGAACATATCAACAGTGTTTGTAAGAGCCATAAAATTGTTCAGCCTCCTGTAAATTTGTTTGATAATATCTTAGACTTTTTTCCTGGGAAAATAAAGGCGGCAATTGTAAACAAACAGGAATTCCTGAATACGAATCAGGCCTTCTCTTTGCGGGTCGCTGTTTGAAGCCTGAGATATAATCAACAGGCGCGCAATTTAAACGGCGACTTATTTTGATAAATTATCAAATAAATTTGACTTATTTATATCAATATTGTATTATATAAGTATAGAAAAAGGCTTAGGCTTTTAATAATGCGTTTTAAAACATAACAGAGGGGTGAAACATATGGGATTTTTCGAAAGCCTGGCTGTGGGCCTGTTTACCATGCTGATGGTTTTTGCTCTGCTGCTGGCAATCTATGGGCTTATCAGGGTTTCTGCGCTGATTATCTCACTGGCTTCAAAAAAGCTGGCGTCCGAAAAAAACGGGAAGCGCGCCCGTTCTTAACAAACTGAAAGGGGAAATTGTATGTTTGAAATGTTCAGCAAATCTTTGGTAAATATCTGGGAAAATTCCGGCTTTGCCTCGTTTGCCTGGCAAACTCTTGTCATGCTTGCGCTTGCCTGCGCGCTGATTTATCTTGCAATTGTAAGGCAGTTCGAGCCGCTTCTGCTTTTGCCAATCGCTTTCGGGATCCTTCTGGCAAACCTGCCTTTGGCCGGTCTGATGGCGGAACCCAAAACAGCCGACGATGTTGGCGGCCTGCTTTATTATCTGTATTTGGGCGTTAAAAAAGGCATTTATCCGTCGTTGATTTTCCTTGGAATAGGCGCGATGACTGACTTTGGCCCGCTTATCGCCCGGCCATCCAGCCTGTTTCTGGGGGCGGCGGCGCAGTTTGGCATTGCGATTGCTTTTATTATCGCCACCCTTCTGGGCTTTAAGCCCTCGGAAGCCGCTTCAATCGGCATAATCGGCGGCGCGGACGGCCCCACGGCCATTTATCTCACGACGCGGCTTGCGCCGCATCTGCTTGCGCCGATAGCGATTGCGGCATATTCATATATGGCGCTTATCCCGATGATACAGCCGCCCATTATGCGCGCGCTCACAACAAAAAAAGAGCGAGCAGTCAAAATGGAGCAGCTCCGCCCTGTCTCAAAACTTGAAAAAGTCTGCTTCCCGATTACAGTGACAATCTTCTGCACGCTTTTGCTGCCGTCGGTCGCGCCGCTTATCGGAATGCTTATGCTGGGCAATTTGTTCCGGGAGTCCGGCGTTGTTGAGCGGCTTTCTTCCACAGTGCAGAACGCGCTTATTAATATAGTGACTATTTTTCTCGGCGTCACGGTGGGCGCGACGGCAAGGGCGGAGACTTTCCTGCAACTGCAGACGCTTGAAATTATCGTCCTGGGTTTGGCAGCCTTTGCGTTCAGCACTGTCGGCGGGATTCTTTTCGGAAAGCTCATGTATGTTCTCAGCAAGGGCAAAATCAATCCGCTGATTGGTTCGGCCGGCGTTTCGGCTGTGCCGATGGCGGCAAGGGTTTCCCAGAACGAGGGCAGGCGGGCGAATCCCGCGAACTACCTGCTTATGCACGCGATGGGGCCGAATGTAGCCGGGGTTATCGGCTCGGCGATAGCGGCGGGGATTCTGCTGGCGCTTTTTGGCAAATAGACCGGTACGGCGATTTTCCGCAGGGGCAAGCCGCGGCTGTTCCTGAACAGGCTGGCAATAAAAAAGACGGTGCAAAAAGATGAACAAAAAAGTAGGCATAGTTTCGTGCTATTTCAAAAAAAACTACGGCAGCGCACTTCAGGCGTACGCGACGCAGCGCGCGCTTGACGGTCTTCAGATAGACAACGAGACTATAGATATACGCTGCATCAGCAAAGAAATCTCCCGGGGAAAGCTGAATTACTACAGGCGCAACGCCTTTGACCTCTCAATGTACAGCGCGAAAAAAGGCTTTGCCCGCCACCTGCTTCAGCAAAGAATTGATCCCGATTTTAAAAATAACATGAGAAAGCGCCGGATTGCTTTCCGGCAGTTTGAGCAGGACAATTTCCGCATGTCCACGCGGTATAAAAGCAAATTCGAGCTTTCGCAGGCCTGCGGGAATTACACGGACGTGCTTGTGGGCAGCGATCAGCTCTGGCTGCCGCTCAATATAGAGGGCGATTACTATACGCTGAATTTTGTCCCGTCACATATTAATAAAATAAGCTATGCGACCAGTTTTGGGGTGCCGCGGCTTCCAGCCTACCTGTTGGAGCGGGCGATGTATTTTCTCAACCGGATAGAGCATGTTTCAGTGAGGGAAGAATCGGGCCGGCGGCTTGTGAGAGAAATCACAAACCGGGACGTTCCCGTCGTCTGCGACCCCACAATGCTTCTTACAGGGGAGCAGTGGCGGGATATACAGCAAAAAGAGCCGCTGATAAAAGAGCCGTATATTTTTTGTTATTTTTTGGGTAACAATCCGGAACACCGGGCCTTCGCCCGGCGTCTCAAAAAAGAAAGCGGCTGCAAAATCGCCGCTCTGCGGCATTTGGACGAATATATACCCGGCGACAACGATTTTGGGGACTTTGCGCCTTATGACGCGGGACCGGAGGATTTTTTGAATCTGATAAAAAACGCCGAGTATATCTGCACAGATTCTTTCCACGGGACGACGTTTTCCGCTTTAAACAACAAGAAGTTTTTCACGTTCAGGCGCTTCAGAAAGGCAAACGCGCACTCGACCAACACACGCATAGAATATCTGCTTTCCGCTTTGGGCATTTCCGACAGGCTTCTTGAGGGCAACGAAGATGTTTTGCGCTATATGAGCAAAACGATAGATTTTTCGTCTGTAAACGCCAGAATGGTGGAAATACGCAAATCTTCCATGGATTTTCTGATAACGGCTTTATATCAATAAAATTGCGGGATTTGCCAGGAACGCCGCTCACCGTTTGAAAACAAGCTTTTCAAACGGTGAGCGGCGTTTTTAATACAGCGTAACAGTAGAGAGTATTTGCTGAATTTGCTTAACGCTTTCCGGCGCTATAACTTCAGCCTGCTGGACATAAGAAAACCGGTACAGTTTGCCAGTATTTACAGTCACGGCCTGATAAGAGGCGCTGGGAACGCCGTCTACGCTGTAGGCAGTCGAAAAAAAGGCGAACCTGTTTTCCCCGAAATCTCCCGCTGCGGGTTCCTCAAGCCATTTAAAGCCGGATATTGACGCCAGCATACTCGCCTGATTCTCCATTGCCGTCCGTATAGTAAAAGCATAAGAATCCATCGCATCCTGGCCAATCCCCCCGGAAGGCTCCACGCCGACAATCAGGCAGGCTTTGCCGGGAAAATCGTAAAAAGTGACCGGGCTGGCCTCAAGGGATTCAAGCATGGTTTCTTTTGAAACGCCCGTGTACTCCAGCGCGGCGTTCAGCATTGGATTGTCCGCGTCAAAAGAAGTTTTGTCAATAACAGTCCATTTTTCCGGATATTGCAGTTTGAGACCCCTTTCATCCAGGATATACTCTTTGAAGCCCGGGAGAATTTGCGCAGGCGGCGCCTGAGAGGAGGAGTTTTCCAAAGAGCTTGTATACTCGGCGCTTTGCTCCCCGGCAAGGCTCGGCGAAAAGCTGCCCGGAGCGGCATCTTCCGCGCAGGAAACCATCAGGGCATATATTACAAAAAGAGCGGCCATAAGCGCAAAAAATTTTCTCATACGTTTTCAGTCCTTTTCAGGTTTATTAGTTTGACATATTTATTTAGTATAAGCTAAGCATAAATAATATTTTAACACAAAAACCAGTAGAAATCAAGCTGAATAATAAGCGTTTATTTTGAATTTACCAGCGCTTCTCCCGAAAGTACGCGCGGGCGGGCTGTGCTCGCCCCCGCGCAGCCCGCAGAGGCGGCAATTTGACAACGCTTTGCAAATATATTATAATTTTTAACTACATACTTTAGTCGGGCGCAAACATCCGGAATATACAAAAATCAAAAAAATAACAACCGCCATTTTTTAAGTTAATTTTAATATATCAACGGAAAAGGAGAGTATAAAACATGATATGGCTAAACCCCAAAACAAACCTGATGGAAGAAATTGAGCACAATTTCGCGCTCCAGGACAGCGACCGCCCCTATCTTTTCCGGGATTTGTTCAGCTATGAAGAAATTCCCCGCATAGCTTTCAACAACATCTCCGTGCCTAAAAACATGCCCGAGGAAATCTGGATAACCGATACTACTTTCAGAGACGGCCAGCAGGCCAGAAAACCGTATACAGTGGAGCAGATAGTGCATATCTATAAAGAACTCCACCGTCTTGGCGGCCCGAAAGGTCTTGTCCGGCAGAGCGAGTTTTTTCTCTATACCCAGAAGGACAAAGAAGCTGTGTACAAGTGCCGCGAGCTTGGCTACGAATTCCCGGAAGTGACAAGCTGGATCCGCGCCAGCAAAAAAGACTTCCAGATGGTCAGAGAAATGGAGCTGGAAGAAACGGGAATTCTTGTGAGCTGTTCGGACTATCATATCTATAAAAAAATGAAAATGACCCGCAAACAGGCGCTTGACCATTATGTCGGCGTCGTAAAGGACTGCATCGAAACCGGCGTAAGACCCCGCTGCCACTTTGAGGACATCACCCGCGCGGATTTTTACCAGTTTGTCGTGCCTTTTGCGATTGAGCTTTGGAAAATCGGTCAGGAAGCCGGTATGCCCGTCAAAATCCGCGCCTGCGACACTATGGGCTATGGCGTGTCCTATCCCGGCGTAATGCTTCCCCGAAGCGTCCCCGGCATTATTCACGGCCTTTATCACTACGCCCGCATCCCCAGCGACATGATAGAATGGCACGGCCACAACGATTTTTACAAATCCGTCAGCAACGCCAGCAATGCCTGGCTTTACGGCGCAAGCGCCGTAAACTGCTCTATGTTCGGTATAGGAGAGCGCACGGGGAACACCCCTCTTGAAGCGATGGTTATAGAGTATGCCCAGTTTAAGGGCGCATTGGACAGCATGGATCCAACGGTTATCACCGATCTTGCGGATTATTACACAAACGAGCTTGGTTATAGAATCCCCCCCAGAACGCCGTTTGCGGGCAGCGAATTCAATCTGACCCGCGCGGGCGTCCATGCGGACGGCCTTCTCAAAAACGAAGAGATCTACAATATTTTCGACACGGACAAAATCCTGAACCGCCCGGTAAAAATCGCCATCTCCAACACCTCGGGCACTTCCGGAATTGCGCACTGGATAAACAGCAATTTTAAGCTCAAAGACGAGGACTCCGTTGTGAAAACCAACGGACTGGTCATCGCCGTCAAAGAATGGGTCGACCGCCAGTTTGACGAGGGCCGCACTACTGTTATCGGCGACGCGGAACTGATGGAAGTTGTGCTGCAATTCAAACAGGATATGGGAGTTGAGTTCTAGACGTTCATAATGCTTAGCAGCTAAAATTTGTCCGCACCTAAATAATTTGCTGAATAGAGGTTATATAATGGGAATCTTCAAGAAAAAAGGAATTGCGGAACGTATCAAACCAAAATGGGCAGTGCAGAAGTGCACGTTCGGCAAGCTTCTTGCGGTTTTAAAAAACGATGATTCACTGGAAATCTGGGTTCGTTTGAATGATTTGTACTTTCAGGTTGGCTCTTCCAGCGACTACGATAACTCTGCCGGAAAATTTTTCGATAAGGTATATTATATTAATATGAGTACCGAAATATCTCTGTCGAGCCTGCTAAACAACCGTATAGAAAATTCGGGGTTTTACTGTTGCAAAGATTTTGAAGCTCTGGCCGAGCTTAAAATTTTCGGCGGCCGCTCACTGTGCGAAATCTGGACGCAGGCGGAGATTGTCGCTCTGGACGAAGGTAATCCGGCAAATTATACTTGTTTTACGGACTAGGCCGAATAATCATAATTTTTTATTAAAATATTAGGAGTGAAGTTATAAAGTGGGCTTGAATCTGGCTGCGAAAATTATTAAAAATCATCTGTTAAAGGGCAGTCTGGCCGCCGGGAGCGAAATCTGCATAAACATAGACCAGACGCTGACGCAGGATTCAACCGGGACAATGGCTTATCTCCAGCTTGAGGCCATGGGCGTCGGCCAGGTTAAAACAAAGCGCTCCGTCGCCTATATCGACCACAACATGCTTCAGGAGGGATTCGAGAACGCCGACGACCATAAATATATCCAAACGGTTGCGGCCAAGCATGGGATTTATTTTTCCCGCCCCGGAAACGGCATCTGCCATCAGGTGCATTTGGAACGCTTCGGCATTCCCGGGCAAACGCTTCTCGGCTCCGACAGCCACACACCCACGGGCGGCGGCCTTGGCATGCTTGCAATCGGAGCGGGCGGGCTTGACGTTGCGGTTGCCATGGGACAGGGAAGCTATTATCTGTCAATGCCGGAAGTCATGGGAATTAAGCTTGCAGGAAAGCTGGCGCCTTATGTCAGCGGCAAGGACGTAATCCTGGAAGTTTTAAAAAGGCTCGGCGTCAAAGGCGGCGTTGGCCGGATTATAGAATATTACGGCGAAGGCGTGAAAAACCTGAACGTTCCTCAGCGCGCGACGATTGCTAATATGGGCGCGGAACTTGGCGCGACCGCTTCTGTTTTCCCAAGCGACGAGATAACGCGGCTTTTCCTGAAAGCCCAGCGGCGCGAGGCCGACTGGCTTCCGTTTGCCGCCGACGAAGACGCTTGCTATGACGAAAACTTGGAGATAGATTTGGACAAAATAGAACCCCTTGCCGCCGCCCCGCACAGCCCGGACAACGTTGTGCCCATCAGCGAGCTTGCCGGCAAAAAAGTTGACCAGGTCGCAATAGGCAGCTGTACAAACAGCTCTTACCAGGATCTGATGACCGCCGCCGCCATTCTCAGGGGCAAATCCGTCCCGGAAAGCGTCAGTCTTGTTATTTCGCCCGGCTCAAGGCAGGTGCTGAACATGCTGGCTCAAAACGGCGCTCTCTCGGATTTGATTTCGGCGGGCGCAAGGATTCTTGAGTGCGGCTGCGGTCCCTGCATCGGCATGGGGCAGGCCCCCGCGACGGGCGCGGTGAGTATACGCACCTTCAACCGCAATTTTTTTGGACGCAGCGGGACGAAATCCGCGCAGGTTTATCTTGTCAGCCCGGAAACGGCCGCCGCGAGCGCTCTTGCGGGCGCTTTTGCGGATCCGCGCGGACTTGGCGGTCCTGTTGTTATAGAACAGCCGGAAGTATTTGAAATAAACGACAATATGATAATCCCGCCCTCCAAAAACCCGGAAAGCGTGAATGTTGCGCGCGGGCCGAACATCAAGCCTTTCCCGCTCAACGCGAACCTTCCGGAGACAGTCGCGGGAAAAGTTCTGCTTGTGGCCGAGGGCAATATTACGACCGACCATATTATGCCCTCAAACGCAAAGCTTCTGCCGTTCCGGTCGAATATACCGTATTTGTCCGGATTCTGCCTGACTCCCTGCGACCCGGATTTTCCCGCGCGCGCCGTGGAAAACGGCGGCGGCTTTATTGTCGCCGGGCAGAACTACGGCCAGGGATCCAGCCGCGAGCATGCCGCGCTTGCGCCGCTCTACCTCAAAGTCAGGGCCGTGATTGCCAAAAGCTTTGCCAGAATTCACAAGGCGAATTTGATCAACTCCGGGATTTTGCCGCTTGTTTTTGAGAACCCGGAAGATTATGACAGAATTTCCCTGCTGGATGACTTAATAATAGAAAACGCGCCGGAACAGGTAAAAACCGGGCTTGTTGTCGCGAAGGGCGGCAAAGGCGCGGAATACCAGCTTTTGCTGGAGGCAAGCGAAAACGAGCGCGCAATGCTTTTGCAGGGCGGAAAAATTAACATGATCCGCAATGAACACAATAAACACAATAAACACAATAAACACAATGAACACTAAGAAGGGGGTTGCCTGATATGTCCTATAAAATCGAAATTCAAAAGGCGCAGGAGCGTATTAAAGAAATTGTCGAACTTCAAATGGCGCGCATAGAAAACATGAAAGCTTCGCAGAACGCGACGGATTATTCAAAGCTGGAAAAAATTATAATCGGCGTTATTGGCGGCGACGGAATCGGCCCCGCCATTACCGCGCAGGCGCGGCGGGTTCTGGAATTCCTGCTTGCGGACGAAATTTCCTCCGGCAGGGCGGAAATCCGCACAATAGAAGGTCTGACAATAGAGAAGCGCCTTGCCTGCGGCATGGCCATCCCGGACAACGTTCTTGACGAAATAAAAGCCTGCCATGTTCTGTTGAAAGGCCCGACGACTACCCCGGAAAAGGGGAGCGGCACAAAAAATATAGAGAGCGCCAATGTCGCTATGCGCAAAGCGCTGGATTTGTTCGCGAACGTCCGTCCTGTCAAAGTCCCCGAAAAAGGAATTGACTGGGTTTTCTTCCGCGAAAATACAGAGGGCTCTTATGCCGTAGGAAATCTTGGAATAGAGCTTGGCGAAGATCTGGCGCTGGATTTTACCGTCACGACCTTACAGGGCAGCGAAAGGATAGCCCGCGCCGCTTTTGAGCACGCCGCCCAAAACGGCAGAACCCGCGTCACCGCCGTCACCAAGGCGAATGTTATCAAAACCACCGACGGGAAATTTCTGGACGTTTGCAAAAAAGTCGCCGCCGGGTATCCGGGCATTGTCTTTGATTCCTGGTATATTGACATAATGACCGCAAAATTAATCGACGAAAACCGCAGGCGGGATTTTCAGGTTTTTGTTTTGCCCAATCTTTACGGGGATATTATCACCGACGAAGCCGCCGAGATTCAGGGCGGCGTCGGCACGGCGGGAAGCGCGAATATCGGCGGAAGATGGGCGATGTTCGAGGCCATCCACGGCTCGGCGCCCCGCATGGTGACGGAAGGCCGCGAACGCTTTGCCGACCCGTGCAGCGTTATCCGCGCGGTTTCAATGCTGCTTGGGCATATCGGCTTTGCGGAGAAGGCGGCAAAGCTGGAGAAGGC
>JAITEB010000030.1 GCA_031282245.1 Oscillospiraceae bacterium
GCCGAATTCGAGGAAATTACTGGTAAGATTGCTGGGCAGGAACAGGCGGATGAAATCTTAGCTTAAGCCGAAAGGAAATAAATCCCATGAACGCAGCAATAATAGAAATCATAGCGGGCGTACTGACAGGTGTACTAACAATATCTGGGACTATTTTAGCCAACATAATCCAGTCAAACAGGCGCGACGAGCTTCAGGACGAAAGGCTGAAGCATATAGAACAAATGGTTCTGGAAAAAATCGACAACCTGCGCGAAAAGGTCGAGAAACATAATCAAGTTATCGAACGAACGTATAAACTAGAAAGCAAAGTAGAAAATCTTGAGAAAAGAGGATAGAAAAATAACATGAACAGTGAAATTATGGATGCAATTATCAAGGCAGGAATTTCCATCAGTCCGGCGATTCGGGCGGCCATTAAGGAGGCTGTAAACAGCCTCCTTAATGGCTATAACTGACAATATTAGTAAAATTTAGGAGGTAAAAATGACTACGCAACAGGAAAATTTTATCAGCACAGTTGCGCTGCTGGCGCAGGAAGGCTGGAATAAATGGAAAGTTTTGCCTTCACTCACGCTGGCGCAGGCGATAATCGAATGCAACTGGGGCAAGAGTGGCCTGACAAAAACTGCCAACGCGCTCCAGCCCAGCGCCAGTTTCTGGAAAATTGCGGCGGAACAGCTGGGAAACGGTGGGAAATATAAAGAGCTGGCAGAATTTAACGGGCTTGCGCCGGAAAGCGTTATTGTGCTGGGGCAAACGCTCAAAATTTTGGGAAAATAAAAAAGCCCACAAACCGCATGGTTATGGGCTTTTTTATGGGGTGGATAATGGGAATTGAACCCATGACCTCCAGAGCCACAATCTGGCGCTCTAGCCAACTGAGCTATACCCACCATATTAATTTAAAAGCACATCAAACTAAGAGCTGTCACGGCAAAGCTATCCGGAACGGCCAAAGCTATTATATATAATTTTAGTTGCTTTGTCAAGCTATTTCGAGCGCAAATTACGGCTTATTTAAGGCCAAAAACAATATCAAGCTCCTCCAGTTTCTGGTATATATTAAAACCTGCTTTATCCTCCCGGAAAACGTGCTCCTGACCATTTTCGTCAATAACATACAGGCAGCAGATCTGCCGCAGCTCTATTGTCTCGTTATCGGTCTCAAAATCCGACTCTTTCAGCTCGCCCTCTTCGTCCCGGTATCTCTTGAAAGTCTGATTTTCTTTGCTGGTGACATTGGCAATGCGGCCTTCGTCGGGTTCTTCCCACTGGGAAAACGCTTCAAAGGCAATACTTGTTGTCCAGAAGCCCTTTTTTACCTGATAAATTTTCTCAAAATAAAATTCTCTGACGTCGGTTCCATAGGCCTTTACGTTTTTAATAAACATGCGTTTTGTGCCCAGGGCGATTACTTTCGCGTTTTTGGAAAAGACGATTTCTATGTCAAAAGCAATGGCTTTGCTTTTGCGGTATTTAAATCTGACTGTGGAACCGCGAACAGGCGTAACTGTTGAGAGCAGCTGCGAGACATGAAAAAAATATGTGCCGGTTCCACTGACGATAAAGCCATAGCCCTTGTCCTTAAAAAATGACTTTATTCTGCCGTTAAGCTCTATAATATCGTCCGTATCAATCACCTCTGGCGGAAAGTTTATGCGGGAAAAACGTCTCGCTGCCCGGCGCGCGCATATTCGCGCTGACAAATTAAGTTTATTATAAAACAATATTAAAATCAAGGCCAAACTTTTTTGTTGACAAATTAGCTTTTATATTTTATACTGTATAAAGCTAATTGGCTTTACAGCAGAATTTATTGGCCGGGAGGGCGCCGACCGGATGGAAAAAAATTTGCGCATATCTATGCTACTTGACTATTACGCCCCTGCCTTGACGGAAAAGCAGCGGGAACTGGTAGCGCTTTATTATAACGAGGATTTTTCTCTGTCTGAAATCTCGGATAATATGGGAATTACCCGCCAGGCTGTGCGGGACGGCATAAAAAACGGCGAAAACCGCCTTTTAAATCTGGAAGAAAAATTGGGCTTTGCTGGGCGCTTTCAGAATATAAATAATACCCTTGACAAAATTATAGAATTATCGGCAAAAATTGGGGAGTATGACCCCGCAAAACAGCCCCTGAAAACGCTTTCCGATCATGCGGAAAGTATAAAAAAGCTTGCGTATTCCGCTATGGAAAATGCCTGAAAACACAAGGAGGACTCAAATTGGCTTTCGAGGGACTTTCAGAAAAATTATCCGCGGCATTCAAACGGCTTCGCTCCAAAGGAAAACTGACCGAAAGCGACGTAAAAGAGACTATGCGGGAAATCCGCCTTGCTCTTTTGGAGGCCGACGTGAACTATAAAGTCGCAAAAGATTTTGTCGCAAAAGTGACGGAAAGAGCCGTCGGCTCCCAGGTGCTGGAAAGCCTTACCCCCGGGCAGCAGGTAGTAAAAATCGTCAATGAGGAAATGACCGCCCTTATGGGCGCCGCCGGGGAGCGGCTGAACAGGGCGAAGCGCCCGCCCTCCGTCGTGATGATGTGCGGCCTTCAGGGCAGCGGCAAGACTACCCATGCGGCAAAGCTCGGGAAACTTCTCAGGAAACAGGGGCATCGGCCGCTGCTCGTCGCCTGCGATATTTACAGGCCGGCCGCTATAGAACAGCTAAAAGTGCTTGCCGCTCAGGCGGAAGTTCCGGTTTTCGAGATGGGGCAGATTCAGCCGCTGAAAATAGCCGGGGCCGCGATAAAGCACGCGCGGGACTATGGCAACGATTATGTCATTCTTGACACCGCCGGGCGGCTTCATATAGACGACGCACTTATGGACGAGCTGAAAGGCATAAAAGAAAGCCTCCAGCCTTCGGATATTTTGCTTGTTGTCGATTCCATGACCGGGCAGGACGCGGTGAACGTTGCGGAAAGCTTTGACAAAGCGCTGGGCATTGACGGAGTTGTGCTGACAAAGCTGGACGGCGACACAAGGGGCGGGGCCGCGCTTTCTATCAGGGCGGTGACGGGCAAGCCGATTAAATTTGCCGGGACGGGAGAAAAGCTTGACGAGATAGAACCGTTTTACCCGGACAGGATGGCTTCGCGGATTCTTGGCATGGGCGACGTTCTGACGCTTATTGAAAAAGCGCAGGAAGATTTCGACGAGAAAAAAGCCGCAAAAACGCTTGATAAAATCAAAAAAAGCAGCTTTGACCTGGACGACCTGATGGAACAGATCGGGCAGATTAAAAAAATGGGTTCGCTTCAGCAGATTCTTGCCATGATACCAGGCGCGGGGAAAATCAGCCCGGACGATATTGACGACAGCAAATTTGCGGTCTTTGAGTCGCTGATTAATTCTATGACCAAAAAAGAACGCAGGAATCCTTCTATTATAAATCCGGGCCGGAAACGCCGAATTGCCGCCGGAAGCGGAAGAACCGTCCAGGAAGTGAATGTTTTGCTCCGGCAGTTTGAACAGATGCAGAAAATGATGAAGCAGTTCGCGCCCCAGAAGGGTTCTGCTAAAAAGGGAAAGAAAGGCAGACAGAAAACACCGTTCGGTTTTGGCGGAATAAACCCGAAAAATTTCGGCTTCTGACTGCCCGAAAATTCTATTGTTTTTTACAGGGCCTAATCCAAAGCCCGTAATAAAAATAAATAATTATAATTTTACTAATCTCAGGAGGATTTTTTATGGCTGTAAAAATCAGGCTTCGCAGAATGGGCGCAAAAAAAGCGCCGTTTTATCGTCTTGTAGTGGCGGATTCCAGATACCCCAGGGATGGCAGATTTATTGAAGAAATCGGCTACTATGATCCTACAAAAAGCCCGGCTGTGGTGAAAATCGACGGCGAAAAAGTTAAAAAATGGATAGCAAACGGCGCGCAGCCTACGGATACCGTCAAAATATTATTCAAAAATAATAATGTTCTCTAAAAAGCGCGCAGAAACAGCAAAACAAAGGGGAAAGCGCGGACGCGGTTTCCCCCTTACAAAAGGAGGTTCAGGCTTATCATGAAAGATCAGACTTCCCTTTTGACAGTTATCGCCAGGGGGCTGGTTGAGGACAAAAACTCGGTCACAGTGACCGCCGACCGGGAAAACGAAGAAGGAACCGTTGTTTATCATCTGCATGTCGCGGAAAACGATATGGGCAGGGTCATCGGCAAGCAGGGCAGGATCGCCAAGGCTATCCGCACTGTCGTCCGCGCCTCGGCAAACCGCAGCGGAAGCAAAATTTCCGTCGAAATTGAATAGCTCCGGCCAAAGCCGGAAGACGCGGGCTTTGTTTGGGCAAAGACCCGCGCTTTTTTCGGGGATTCTATTTTTTAAATTCAGGAGGAATAAAAAATGTCCGAAAATATTGTAATATGCGACCACCCGCTGATTCAGCACAAGCTTGCGCTCCTGCGCGACAAAAACGCCACAACGAAAGACTTCCGGCAGATTGTATCAGAGCTGGCAATGCTGATGTGCTATGAGGCCACGCGGGATCTCCCCCTCAAAGATGTGGACGTCGAGACGCCTGTGGGAATTGCGCGCTCGAAAGTGATTTCCGGAAAAACGCTCGCCTTTGTGCCAATTCTCCGCGCGGGGACGGGAATGCTTGACGGCGTTCTGACGCTTGTCCCTTCGGCAAAGGTCGGGCATGTGGGAATATACCGCGACCACGAGACCCTGCGCCCGGTTGAATATTACTCAAAATTCCCGGAGGAACTTGACCAGCGGGACGTAATAGTGCTTGATCCCATGCTGGCAACGGGCGGCTCCGCGATAGAGGCTATCAACCTGATTAAAGAAAAGGGCGCGAAGAGCATAAAGTTTATGTGCGCCTGCGCCGCGCCGGAGGGCCTGCATGCGCTTTCGTCAGCGCATCCGGACGTGAAAATTTACTGCGCCGCCCTTGACGAGAAGCTCAACGATGTCGGTTATATCGTCCCGGGACTGGGCGACGCGGGCGACCGCATTTTTGGCACAAAATAAAACGGCACGAAAACATAAAAGGCCAGGCCCGCTTGAAGCGCTTGGCGGAATATTCGGTTTTTTGCGCTTTTAATTTAAAAACAAATAGTGGTACATCGCCGCAAACAGCAGCCCGGGAAGCAGGTTTGCGGCTTTTATTTTTGCCGAAAGCGCCATATTAAGCCCTATTCCCAGAATCATAACGCTCCCGGCGGCGGAAATCTGCACAATCAGCGCATCCACAAGCACGCTCTGCAAAAAACCGGAAAACAAAACTATAAGTCCCTGATACACGAAAACGGCGGCGGCGGAAAACAAAACCCCAGCCCCGAGCGCGGACGACATAACCATAGCGGAAATGCCGTCAATCAGCGATTTGGCGAACAAAATACTGTTGTCTCCGCGAAGGCCGCTGTCTATAGATCCGACAACGGCCATTGCCCCGACGCAAAACAAAAGCGTCGCCGAAGTAAAGCCTTCGGCGATGTTGGACCGGCGGCCGCGGCTGAACTTTTTTTGCAGCCACAGGCCAAAATTGTTCAGGCGTTTGTCTATATTAATTAATTCCCCCGTGAAAGCCCCAAGGGACAGCGAGAGCACCAGAAGCATTGCGTCGCCTTTCAGGGCGCCGGAAACGCCTATTATGCAGACGCAAAGGCCGATTGCCTTTGTAAGATTGGCCGTGAGCGCTTCCGACAGGCGGCCGCGCAGCAGAAGCCCGGCTAAGCCGCCCGCAAGCACCGCCGCGACGTTTGCCAAAACTCCAAGCATAATATTTCCCCTTTTGTTTTTTTTTCAGATTATTCTGGATATGCAGAATCAGCCCGGTTCAGCTAAGCAAAGTTATGCATCCCACCGGGCAGACCGCCGCGCACTTCCCGCAGCCGGTGCATTTGCTGAAGTTCACCTTTGCGCAGAATTCCCCAACTGCGACAGCGCCAAATTCACAGGCTTTCACACAACGCATACAGCCAATGCATCCCGCCCTGCACTCCTTGCGGGTCTGCGCTCCCTTGTGCCTGTTGCGGCAGAGAACGGCCGCATTTGTCTCCTCAACGGGGACAAGATCAATCAGTCCGCGCGGGCAGGCGGCGACGCACTTCCGGCAGGCCCGGCAAAGCTCCGGGTTAACCCTTGCGACGTCGTCGCAGACGGAAATAGCTCCATAGGGGCATTCGCGCGCGCAATCCCCAAAGCCCAGACAGCCATAAGTACAGCTTTTTTCGCCGCCGTAAAGCTGCGCCGCCATTTCGCAGCTCTGTATACCCCTATATGAGAAGCGGCTTTCTGTGTTTTGGCTGTTCCCCCGGCAGCGCACAAGCGCGGTTTTTTTTGTGACTTTGCCGAGGGCAAGGCCGGTTATTTCGGCGATTTTCCGCGCCGTTTGAGCGCCCCCGGGCGCGCAGAGAGCCGTGTCGGACGTTTCGCCCCCGGAAAGCGCGGCGGCATAGCCCGCGCAGCCGGAAAACCCGCAGGCTCCGCAGTTCGCGCCGGGCAGAATTTCCTGAATAAGCTCGGCCTTTTCGTCTGCCGGCACGGCGAAAACCTTCGAGGCAAGCGCAAGGCCAAGCCCCAGGATCAGCCCTATGCCGGAGACTATCGCGGCGGCAAGCAAAATACTATTTATATTATTACCCCCCTATTTAAATATTCCCTCCGCCAGCCCCGCAAAGCCCAAAAAAGAAAGCGACACCAGCGAAGCCGCGATCAGCGTTGAAGGCAGGCCCTGCAAAAACTTGGGAATGTCGCAGCTTTCCAGCCGTTCCCGCACTCCCGCGAACATCACCATTGCAAGCATGAAGCCAAGGCCGGCCCCGAGAGAATTTATCATCGCGATTCCGAAAGAATAAGCGTTGTTCACGTTCAGCACAACCACGCCCAAAACCGCACAGTTCGTCGTGATGAGCGGCAGGTATATCCCAAGCGCCTTATAAAGCGCGGGGAGAAATTTTTTCAGAACGGTTTCAACAAGCTGAACCAGAGCGGCAATTACCAGAATAAACACTATTGTCTGCAGGTAGTCCAGTCCATTGGGCATAAGTAAATATCGGTTAATCGGCTGAGTGACTGCCGTCGCCAAAAGCATGACGAATATTACCGCAACCGACATTCCCGCCGCCGTGTTCAGCTTTTTGGAGACGCCCAAAAACGGACAGATCCCCAGAAATTTGCTCAGGACAAAATTTTCAACCAAAATAGAGCCGATTAAAACGCTGAACGCAAGCTTCATTCGGGTTTCACCTCCGTTTTGCATTTTTCTTTCTGCGGAAGCGAACAGTTCGCCGCCATCGGACAGCCGGCGCAGCCCAGGCCTGCCTTGGTTTTGCCGCCGTTCCCGGCCAGTTTGTTTGAGAGAGCTATTAATAAGCCGAAAACAAAATAACCCCCGGGCGCTAAAATAAATATTATCATGGGCTGAAGAAAAGCGCCCTCCGGTATAAGCCGGAAACCGTCAAAGCCGCCCAGCGCGTTTTCGCCGAATATCGAAAGCAGGCTTTGCGCGCCGCCCAGAAAAGTCCCGGCGCCCAGGATTTCCCGGATTGTGCCCATGCAAAGCAGCGCCGCCGTGAACCCTATGCCCATGCCAAGGCCGTCCGCCGCCGAAGCGAGCACAGTATTTTTGCGGGCGAAGGCCTCCGCTCTGCCCAGAATTATGCAGTTCACCACTATCAGTGGCAAAAACACGCCAAGGCTTTTATCCAGCACAGGGACAAACGCTTTAACCAGCATTTGAACCATTGTTGAAAATGACGCGATCACGACTATATAAGCCGGGATGCGGATTCTGTCCGGCACCAGCCTGCGGATTGCGGATATGCATATGTTCGAGCACAGCAGGATAAGCGTGGCGGAAATGCCCATCCCCAGCGCGTTGACCACCGAGGTTGTGACCGCCAGCGTCGGGCATGTGCCCAAAACCAGCCGCAGCGTCGGGTTTTCCGCGACAAGCCCTTTTGTGAATTCCTGTCTCAGCGTTCGTTTTTCTTCTATAGTAGTCAATATTAGTCACCAGCCTTCACTAATTAAATGCTATTTCTTTACCTGCCCGAACAGTTCCAGCGCCCGATTCGCGGCGTCCGTCACCGCGCGGGAAGTAATCGTCGCTCCGGTCAGCGCGTCGATTGCGTTGCCTCCTGGCGCGTCTTTTGAAACGCTTATTCCGCCGGTTTTCCCGATATACTGCGCCCGGAACTCCTCCCGCCGGGCGTTCATGCCAAGCCCGGCAGTGTCGCTTATCGAAAGAATTTCAAGCCCGGTGACAAAACCGTCGGTGCTTATCCCCGTCATAACCGCGGCGTCCCCGCCGTAACTTTTCACCGTGACAGTAAAGACGTATCCGACGATATTCCCCTCACCGTCAAGCCCGATATAGCCGCCGTCCGTCTCCGAAAACGACGTTGCGGCGGGCAGAACCGCCGCTCGCGCGGCGTTCGCTTCTTCAAGCGACTTTGCGTCTATCAGCGGTTTTGTCACATAATTGGTGCACGCCAAAAAAACGCTGGCCACAAGACAGACGCAGAACAGTACAATCACAGGCACTATAATTTCTTTAAGATTTTTATTTGGATTTTTATTTGGATTTTTATTTTTCACGACCCGTCCCCTTTCCCGGATTTGACAAAGCCGAAAGGCTTCGGCGTGGTCAGGCGTTCTATGTGCGGCACCAGAATGTTCATGATAATAACCGAGAACGAAGCGCCTTCCGGAAGACTTGCGAAAAGGCGTATCAACGCTGTGAGAAGCCCGCAGCCTATTCCGAAAATAATCCGGCCTTTTATATCTATCGGCGATGTGGTGTAGTCCGTCGCCATAAAAACCGCCGCCAGCACAAGCCCGCCCCCGCAGAGCTGATAAAATACATAGTTTAAATCGCCCCGCCCGGCGATAAGCATGACAAGCGCGACAGTTCCGGTATAGCACAGCGGTATTACAGGGGAAATTACTTTGCGCAAAATTAAATAAACGCCGCCCAAAACAAGCGCAATTATGCATACCTCGCCCAGTGCGCCGCCGCGAATGCCCAAAAGCATTTCCCATTTTCCCGGCAGCGCTCCCGAATTTGCCAGGGCTTCCAGCGGGGTTGCGCCGCTCAGCGCGTCAAGGCCGCCGCGCCAGCCCAGCGGCTCGCTCCACTTCGACATGGCCGACGGGAACGAAATCAGCAGGATTATCCTGCCCGCCAGCGCAGGGTTTATAAAATTTTGTCCAATCCCCCCGAACATCTGTTTTACCGCCACGACGGCCGCTACGGAGCCGATTGCCGCCATCCAGAAGGGCAGGCCCGGCGGCAGATTGAAGGCAAGCAGAAGGCCGGTAACCGCCGCGCTCAAGTCGGCGACTGTGTTCGGCCGCTTCATGGCGCGGCGGGATATGTACTCCGCCAAAACCGCCGCCGCCACACAGACCGCGCAAAGCGCCAGAACCCGCAGCCCGAAAATCACCGCTGACGCAATCAGCGCGGGACAAAGCGCAATCAGTACATCAAGCATAATTCGCTGGGTGCTTGCGCCGGAATGCAGGTGCGGAGAGGCGCTGACCGTAAGCTTTTCAATTTTTTCCATTAATTATCATCACACCTTTGCGGATTGTTGCGCGCCGCCCCCTGCGTTTGCGGCTTGCGCGCTTCACAGCTTTTTCACCTCGTGCACAAGGCTTTTTGCCAGACGCATTGTCTGAACAAGCGGCTTTCGCGCCGGGCAGGAATAGGCGCAGCTTCCGCACTCCATGCACGCGTCCACCGAAGTTTTTTTCAGCGCGTCAATATCCCGGATTTTGACGCAGCGTTCAATCAGAGTGGGGCTAAGGCTCATCGGGCAGGCCGCCGCGCAGCGCCCGCAGTGAATGCAAGCGCTTTCCGGAATCTCTTTCTCAGGCAGAAAGGCCAGAACCGCGTTGTTATTTTTCAACACGGCGAAATTCGCGTCCGTCACGGCAAGACCCATCATAGGCCCGCCGAACATGATCTTCCCGGGCCGGGCGACAAAACCGCCGCAAAAATCAATCAAATCCGAAATCTGTGTGCCAATCGGCGCCCGGACGTTTTTCCTGTTCGCGATCGCGCTGCCGTCCACAGTCAGGCTGCGGCTGACAAGCGGCTTTCCGCTTTTTACATATCGCGCGATAAATGCCGCGCTTGCCACGTTTATCACCAGGCAGCCCGCGTCCATGGGCAGCTTCCCGGCGGGGACGATCCGGCCGGTGGCCGAATAGACCGCCATTTTCTCCGCTCCCTGCGGATAGCGCGACTTCAGCGACATAACGCTAACGTCGTGGAAACGTAAGGACATATTCGCGGCGACGCGGGCAAGCGTCTTGATTGCTTCGGGCTTGTTGTCCTCCACAACTATAACGGCCCTGTCTATATTCAAAAAGCGCTTGATAAGTTCTATCGCGGAAAGAATATCCCAGGAATTGTCAATACATTCCCGGTAGTCGACAGTGATGAAAGGCTCGCATTCGGCGGCGTTTATCACAAGCGTGTCAACTTTTTTGCCCTCGGGTATATTAAATTTCACATGCGTGGGAAAGCCCGCCCCGCCAAGACCAACCAGGCCGGAAGCCCGGATTGCTTTTATAAAATCCTCTTTTGTCTCAAGTCTGGGCGGCGCGATCTCTTCAAACTGCCGCATTTCGCCGTCGGATTCTATAGTAACTGCCTGAACAATGCGCCCGTTTGGAAGCATCAGTTCCCCGACCGCGCTTACCTCCCCGGAAACGCTGGCGTGAATCGGCGTGCTGACATATGCCGGGGAATCCCCTATCGGCTGCCCGACGCTGACCTTGCCGCCCGGTTTGACCAGCGGCGCGCAGGGCGCGCCTATATGGTGCTGCATGGATATTACAACGCGTTTTGGCTCGGGAAGGCGCTCGACCTCCATTTCGGCGGTGTTTTTGAAGTGCTTTACTCCCACTCCGCCCCGGTATTTGCCGACGGCGCCCAGAACGCCCTCGGCAATTTTAGCTGACATGTAAAAATTCCCCCTTAGAATCTAATTATAAAAATGCCCGCTCTGCCTGTTTAAAGCGGGCAGCAGAAGCCGCAGCAAAAGCCCTGTTGCCGCGCCGCTTGCCAGCGACGTCAGGAGCAGAACGGGAAAATAACCGAAAACCGCCCCGCTCCCCGCGACAAGCGCGGCGGCGGCAAGCTGCCCGGCGTTATGCGCGGCGGCGGCGCATACGCTCAGCCCGATCAGGCCGAAAAATTTTATTTTCGACAAAAAAGATATTACAAGCACGCTCAAAAATCCCCCGCAGAAACTCAGAAAACCGGATGTAAACCCAAAAGATAAAAAAACAAAACCGGATTTCATAAAGCTTATTCCCAAAGCGGGCGCAAGCCCCATCCGCACTGCGGCGAACATGCTTATTATATTTGAAAGCCCCGGCTTAAACCCCGGCGGCAGGCCGGGAAGCGGCGGGAACAGTCTCTCTAAAAAAGAAAGCGCTATTGCCTGCGCGCCAAGGATTCCGATCAGAGCGATTTTTTTCGCCTTGCTGTTTTTTTGCATAGAAATCTCCCGGCAGTAAATTTATTTCTTGCGGCGTGTGAAGTCTCCCGCGCATACTTAAAAATTCCAGAGCAGCGCAAGCCCGAATTTTAGTAAGTAAACGCGTCAAGCCACTCCCCGGCCTCCAGACGGACAACAACCCCCGCCGGAAGACAGACGGCGGTATCGCCGTTTTTGCGAAGCTTCCCGGCCCTTATGCAAAGTTTGTCCGGGCATTCGGCCCAGAGAACATAAACGCAGCCGCGTTCTATCATCAAAGCAAGCGGCGGCTGGCAGTCAAGCGGAAGTTCGTAAGGCCCGGCCACAGAATCAAGCGCTATGCGCCGGAACTCCTGCCCGTTTACGCTTATCACAGCGACTGCGGCTTTCTTCTTTGCCGGGAAAAATATCAGCCACAGAATCAGCGCAAATAGAGCTATGACTAACATAATAACCAAGTCCGCTTTTTTGATAAGCTTAATATCAGAATTTTTCATTTTAGGATAAACACAGAATAAGCGTTGTCCTCCAGCGCAAAATATGGGGCAAGCTCTTCGCTTGTATATATTTCTTTTTTGTCGTTTATAAAAATTGCCTGAGCGCCGTAAAATTTCAGCAGCGGCGCGCTTCCCTCCGCGCCAAGAACAAAACACGCCGTCGAAAGCGCGTCCGAGACAAGCCCGGATCCCGCGCGGACAGTCACGCTGACAAGACCGTTTTCGGGCGGGTATCCGGTTTTGGGGTCAAAAATGTGCGGATACCAGGCGCCGCCTATTTCTACGCCGCGCTCATAGCTGCCCGAAGTCGATACAAAAGCCCCGTACGTCTCAAGAACCCCGATAATTTCCTGAGCGCCTTTTTCGGGATGCCGTATTCCAACTTTAAAATTTCCGCCGCCGTAAAGAAGTATGCTTCCCCCCACGGAAACAACGGCGCGCGCGCAGCGGGAATTTTGCAGTATTTTGCCCGCTTCGTCGCAGGCGATCCCCTTTCCGACGGCTCCCAAATCCAGCAGGCGATTGTCAAGCCCGCTGATTTTTCCGTCTGAAAGCTGTAAGCCGCCGCTGATAAGGCTTTCAAAAGCTTTCGGCAAAGGAAGGCTTTGATTTTTTCCGGCGTCTTCCCAGAGGAGCTTAATCTTCCCAAGACTTATGTCAAAAGCTCCCGAGCTTTTTTTCTGAATTTCCAGGGAAGTTTCCAGCCAGCCGTAAAGCTCCGGCGAAAGCGGCGCGCTTCCGGAGCTGTTCAGCCGTGATATTTCCGAATCGGGCCTGTGCGCGGAAAGTATGGCGCCGTCTATCAATTTGATTCTGTCCTCTATCCGGGAAAGAGTTTCTTTTGCGTCCCGCCCTTCGGCGGACAGGCTGACCAGGGTGTCCATGGCCAGAAAAGAGCTTTCTTCAGCCGGCGGCGAGACAAAGCACGACGGCAAAAAAAACAAAAAAACAAAAACGCAGGCCAGCGGAGAAAATTTTCGCATTGCCCAGCCCTCAATTAATTATATTATATGCACTTATCATACAACCTGACGCGCAAAAAATCAAGTGGGAGCGGACCTTAGTCCGCTCCCATAGCGACATTATTTTTTGTATTTTTTTATTGGCTGACAAACTCCGCGCCCCGCTCTGGCAGAACCTTAATCGAATCAAGGTCAAGCCGCAAAAAAGAATAGCCGAATTCCTCGTATTCCTCCAGCGTCCCGACAACTTCAACCCAGTCGTTTTGATCGGGATAGCCCAGCCCGTCCGCGCTCCATTGCACCTCAAAGCCCGCGTTGGCGTCGATGCCGCAGCAGCCGGGACCGTATCGGATTACAGAGTAATAGCGTTCTCCGCCCTCCGAATCAAACCAGCCGAAAATACCCTCGTATTTGATGGTTTTTCCCAGATAGTCGTTGGCATTGTAATAAATATCATTCGTCTGCGCAATAAACATTTTTTCTTTGATTTCGATTACAGAGCCGCCGTCGTAAATATTAAAGTCAATGACGTCGTGTACCGGGCCGCCGGATACGGTTTGTGCCTGCGAGACCTCCGGAATATTGACGGCGGGTGTGCCGTTGCCGTTTGTCGCAGTCTGGTTCACCGGAGATTTTGCCTGACATGCGCAAAAAACGGGCAAAAGGCAGATAATAAGCAAGATTACTATTTTCTTCAAGTTTTAATCCTCCCTTTGATAAAACCGACTGCCCCAAAAATCAGGAAAGCGGCGATATTGACCATCACGACGCTTGCCCCCGTGGGTAAGGTATTGTTATTTATAACTACCGCGTAAGAAATAACTACCCCTATAAAAAAGCAGACGACAGAAACTGCGGCGGAGCAGAAAGTCACGCTCTTAAACTTTTTGCAGACGCGCATGGACGTGAGCGCCGGGAAAATAATCAGGCTGGATATAAGCATCGCCCCCATCATACGCATCCCCAGCACAATCGTGACCGCGGTCAAAGACGCAATCAGTATATTATACAGCCCCGTTTTCACGCCCGTGGCCCTGGCGAAGTTCTCGTCAAACGTGACCGCGAAGATCTTGTTATAAAACAGAATGAAAAGCGTCAGCACAACAACCGACAGCGCAACCGAAAGCTTCACATCGTCCTTGTTCATGGCAAGAATGCTCCCGAACATGTAATTGCAGACGTCCGTGTTCATGCCCGTCGTAAACGAGATAACTATCACGCCGATTGCAAGGCTGCTTGTGGAAATCAGCGCAATGGCCGCATCGCCTTTGATTTTGCTGTTTTCGCTGATTCTCAAAAGCAAAAACGCCGCCAGAACTACTATAGGGATAGAGACCATCAAAGGCGCGGCGTTCATCGCCGTCGCTATCGCAAGCGTGCCGAAGCCCACATGAGAAAGCCCGTCGCCTATCATGGAATAGCGCTTGAGAACCAGGCTCACGCCCAAAAGCGCCGCGCAGAGCGAAACCAGCAGTCCCACCACAACAGCGCGCACCAGAAAAGTATATGAAAACATCTCCTGAAGAATGCTAATCAATGGCGGCGCCCCCCATCCCCAGGAAATTCCGGCCCACTTCTGAATCGACATAATCTTTCGTCCGGCCAAAAAACACCTGAGTGTTTTTCAGATGCAGGATATGGCTTGCGTATCTCACCGCGCTGTGAATATCATGCGAGACCATAATTATAGTCAGCCCTGTCTCCCGGTTGATTTTTTCTATTAATTTGTAAAATTCCTGCGTGACAACCGGATCAAGCCCGGCGACAGGCTCGTCCAGCAGAAGAGCTTTTTTCGTCGCGCAAAGCGCCCGCGCAAGCAATACCCGCTGCTGCTGTCCCCCCGATAATTCCCGGTAACAACGTTTTCTCAAATCGGAAATGCCAAGCCGGCTTATGTTTTCTTCAGCTATGGCTTTGTCCTCCCGCGAATAGAAAGGCAGAATCCCCCGCGAACTGAGCCGCCCGGACAGCACAACTTCATAGGCGCTTGCGGGAAAATCCTTCTGCGCGGCCGTCTGCTGCGGCAGATATCCGATTTCGTTGAGATTTATTGTGCCGTCCGTAAGAATCTCCCCCTGATGCGGCGCTTTAAGGCGCAATAAGCCTTTGATAAGCGTGCTCTTTCCAGAACCGTTTTCACCGACGACGCAAAGATAGTCGCCGCCGTTAACTTCAAAGTTCAGCCCGCTCACAACGGTGTTGCCCTCATAGGCAAAAGAAACGTCCCGGAAAATTATCGGAGCCATATTAGTTAAGCGCCTCTCTCAACGGTTCGACATTGTCCGTCATCAGGTCAAGATAAGTCTTGCCCGCCTCAAAGTCATCTTTTGTTATATTGTGGCAGGCGTGCAGAAGCAGAACCTTTGCGCCGGTCGCCTCGCTGATGGTTTCCGCTATTTTCGCGTTTGAAAGCTCAATATGAAACACAACCGGTATTTCTTCGGCGTTGATTTTGTCAATCAGGAACTTGACTGTCGCGGCGCTTGCCTCCGTCTCGGTCGAACAGCCCGGGAAAGCGGCGAAATATTCCAGCCCGTAAGCTTCCGCAAAATACCGGAACGGGAACCTGTCTCCGAAAACTACAGTTCTGCGGGAAGCGCTGTCTACGACTGCCTGAAACTTTCCGTCAAGCTCGTCCAGCTTAGAGACAAAAGAATCTGTATTTTGCGTGTAAACTTCAGCGTTGGCGGAATCGGTTTCGCAGAGCTCTCCGGAAATTTTCTGAGCAATCAGTTTTGCGTTTTTCGGCGAGGTCCAGACATGCTCGTCATAAGCCACGCCTTCCTCTTCTTCCTCCTCCTCCTGCATTCCCTCGACAACTTCTTCTTCAACCTTGTCAACGCAGTCCATCAGCGTGATAATTTTAATTTTCGACGTATCCATCGAGCCGAGAATTCTGTCCACCCATGCATCCGATTCTCCGCCGACATATATAAAAACGTCGCAGTTCTGAATTTTCGTGATGTCATTCGGCGTCGGCTCAAAAGAATGGCTTTCAGCACCAGGCGGCAGAAGCATTGTAATTTCGGCCTTGTCCCCCGCAATAGCGCGGGTAAAGTCATAGGGCGCGAAAGTTGTGGCCACAACGCTTACTTTTCCGCTTCCGCCAGACGAAGCGGCCTGGCCGCAGGAGGCCATAAGCGCGGCAGCAATCAGCAAAGCAAGCAATATATATATTGTTTTTTTCATCAGTAAAATATCTCCGTTAATTTTTATTTTAAGACGCACAAACACAAGGAAACGCTGCCCGCCGCTTTCAAACAGGCGCAGTATCCCCTTGTGCCGGCTTTTAATTATTCAGGCGTATTTTTAGTTTGACGGGGCTGAAAAAAACGGCGTAAACAACTGTTTTTATAACGGCTGAAAAAACGAACAAAACGCCGGCCGAAACCCCAGCTCCGGCAAAAGCGACGGAAAACTGCAACAGAGTATTTTTAGCGGTCAAAAGGTTATCGCAGACCGAGCAGCAACCGCCCGAGCCGTTGCGGTCGTGATAGTGACGGGTATGAGATATAATATACACCGAAGAACAAAGAAACACCACAGCAATAACGGCGCACAAAAACAAAGCCGTCAGTTTTGCGGCGGACATCCTCCTGCGGAAACGAGGCTTTGCGCTTTCGTCAAAAAATCGCATGGCTGGCTTTCCCTCTTTTTTTATATTATAAGGGCAAATTAGCTCATATTTTCAGGCATGATATGAAACACAATGCCAGTTTAACACGCATATTAACAAAAGTCAAGCTAAAATATTATCATAATTAAAAAATAAAGCGCTCCTGGTCAAGCGGGCATAATAAAAATTAAAAAAAGCTTAGAGATACGTGTGCTTGAAAGGGTGTACGGATTCGCCGGCGCCGCCGAAAGCAAAGCCCTGAACTTCATATGGCAAAAATTAAAAGCCCCGGCGGGGGCTGCGCAAAAAAAACGCCAGGGCTGTAAAGCGCCGGAATCTATAAAACTTCAGGTTCAAGCAGGCCGTAATCGCCGTCTTTTCTTTTATAGACAACGCTGGTTTCGTTTGTTCCGCTGTTTTTGAAAATAAAGAACTCGTGCTCCAGCATGTTCATCTGCAAAATGGCCTCGTCAATCGTCATGGGCTTTACGGAGAAAGTCTTGCTTTTTACGATTTTGTATTCCTCCTCATCCCCCACTGTTTCAATTTCGGAGGAAAGGTCGTCCGGTTGGGGAACAAAAGCGTCTTTGCGCAGTTTTTTCGCAAGCTTTGTCTTGTTTTTGGAAATTTGCCTGAAAATCGCGTTTGTCGCGCCTTCCAGCGCGTTATATTCGTCAAAGGCTGTGTTTTCCGAACGATAGAACATGCCGCCCGAACTAATAGTAATTTCGACCGTAAAACGGTCGCGCTCCCTCGTCACAGTTGCAAAAGCGCTGGCGGAATCAAAAAAGCGGTCAAACTTGTTCAGCTTTTTTTGTGCTCTTTCTTTAAATCTGGCGTCAAGTTCGGTTTTTCGAGCGCTGAATGTAAGGTTCATTTTTAAAAGCCCCTCTCGATGAGTGTTTTCTTATAATATAGATTTTGTATAACTTATACAAATATGGGCGCGAACGCCTGTACACTTCTTTTATATTATATCACGAAAATCCGCGTTTGTAAACTGAGAGCTGTTTTTTGAAAATATTATAACAGTTTGCTAATATTGCGGCAATAAATTTTATAAGGCGCCGCCCGCTTGCAAAATCCTTTGCAATATGCTAAAATACTTTTGTCTATACACGCGTATTTACAGAAGGGCGGTTTTATTATGGACGGCGAAAGCGAAAGGAAAATTATTCTGAGCGGCATTCAGCCGACCAGTACTTTCACGCTGGGCAATTATATAGGCGCAATGAAAAACTGGAAAAAACTTCAGGACGAAAACGACTGCTATTATTTTCTGGCGGATTTGCACACTCTGACAATACGTCTTGAGCCGAAAGAACTCCGCGCAAAGACGGCGGAGAATTTCGCCCTGCTGATCGCTTGCGGCCTTGCTCCCGAAAAAAGCCTTATTTTTATTCAAAGCCAGGTTCCCACGCACGCAGAAGCCGGATGGATTTTGCAGTGCTACACGCAGTTCGGCGAACTTTCCCGAATGACCCAGTTCAAGGACAAAAGCAAACAACATCCGGAAAATATCAACGCGGGGCTTTTTGCCTACCCTTCGCTTATGGCGGCGGATATACTGCTCTATCAGGCCGACTATGTTCCCACTGGCGAGGATCAGAAACAGCACATAGAGATTGCCAGGGATATTGCCCAGCGCTTCAACGGGCTTTACGGCGAGGTCTTCAAAATCCCCGCGCCGTATATCAGCAAGCAGGGCGCGCGGATTATGTCGCTTGCCGACCCGGCCCGGAAAATGAGCAAGTCGGACCTCCACCCCAGAGGACCGGTGCTGCTTCTGGACAAACCGGAAATTATTATGCGCAAGTTCAAAAGCGCAAAGACCGATTCCGGGACAGAAGTCGTCTATGGCGAGGGCAAAGATGGCATTAACAATCTGATGACGATTTATTCCTGCGTTACAAACCGTTCTTTTGAAGAAATTGAGCGGGAATTCTCCGGTCAGGGCTACGGCGCATTCAAAAAGGCTGTCGGCGAAGCGGTTATTGAGGAGCTTCGACCTATTCGCGAAGAGCACGAACGCCTGATGAAAGACAAAATCTATCTTGAATCCTGTTTCCGCCAGGGCGCGGAAAAGGCCTTCGCTATTTCCCGGCGGACGCTGACCAAAATGAAGAAAAAACTGGGCTTGCTTATGTAATTGGAGCCGGTTCCGGAATATTAATCACAGAGGCAGTCTCAAATGGCTGTCTCTGTTTTTTTATATAAAAAATTAATTTTAATAATACTAGTAATTTAGCGATTTTTTAATACTTGCAGCTCAAAATTATTATTAATTTTAGTTTATAAAAATTTAATAAATAACTGAAATAAACAGATTTTATGCGCTTGACTTTTTATAATAGTTGGATTATGATTGTTGTGCAGCTGCGATGTTTCAGTTTGGCAGACTATATACATATCTTCATATATAATAAATATACGCTTATTATCGCCAGACAAATTTAAATACAGCAATTAAAAGGAGGCAGAAGAAAACACCCGACTTGCTTTTTTTACCCCCCCCCTCAAATTTTGAAAGGAGATATGAAAAAAACATGAAAAAAAAAGCTTTTGTTATCCTTGCTCTTGTTCTTATGCTAAGTGTGGGCCTTATCGGCGCCGCCGCCGCTACGGAGCTTGCAGAAGCGGCCGCTGACGGCGCAAGCCTGGCATTATTTACAACTTATGACGTGGGAAACGGCCCGTTTATTATCCAGGCGGGGAGCGGCGACTATAGGCTGACCGGCAGCTATACCGGAACAGGCGTTGGAAATATTATCACTGTAGCCAGCGGCTACACGGGGACTGTAATTCTTGACAATGCTGACATCCGGACGGAGGACGACGCGGCGCCCTTTATTCTTGCCTATGGCGGGGCGGACAACGGCGATCCCGCCACAAAAGTCGAACTGGTTCTGGTGGGCGAAAATAGTCTTTATTCCGGCACGGCGCTTGGCCGGTGGGATCAGCTCGGCTATGCCGCGCTGGACGTTACGGCCGGGACGCAGGTGACAATCAGCGGTTCAGGAACGCTTAACGCTATTACACATATGGGAGTTATTTCCTCCAGCAGTTACAGCGATTATGGATATAGCGGCGCGGCCGGAATCGGCGCGGGCTACAACGGCGGGCCAAATCCCCGTTCGACGGAACAGTTCGGCGGAAATGTCATTATAAAAAGCGGTATAATCAACGCGCAGGGCGGCGACCATGGCGCGGGCATCGGCGGCGGTTGGAGCGCAAACTCGACCAATGTGATTATTCTTGGAGGAACTGTTAAAGCCGTTGGCGGAATACACGCCGCCGGAATAGGCAAAGGCTGCGGACCCGCCACCGGCTCCCTGCTGATACTTCCCCCGGCCAATATAGTTGATTCAAGCGGCGGCTTTTTCGGCGCCGTTGGCGAAATGCAGGAGGTTTTCTACTGGGGCGATCCCGCTTTGCCCGCAATTGACCTGACTACAAGCGATCTCCTTGTGGATGCGAATATATACGCGGACTTTGGGAATTATCCGGTTATTGCAGAGCTTCTCCAGCTTGCGGGAGTTGACCCCGGGAAATATTTGCTGGGCAAAACTGACGGCGACGGCGTTTTCAGCACTACGACTGTTTCAGTAAGTCCCATAGTATTCTTTACTGACGCTGTAAATTCAAGCGGACAGACTTATTTTCCCTTCGTAGTGGAGAAAATTAACGCTCCTGAAAGCTTTGTACTGCAAGTAGACCCGGATTCAGGCACGGGTTCAAGCTCTTCTGAAACTTCTTCCGAAGCGGAAAGCTCCGAAGACACAAGTTCGGCGGATTCCTCAAGTGAAGACGACGCTTCGTCGGAGGACAATTCGTCTTTAGAAGAAACAAGCGACGCGCCTCCCGAATCCAGCGAGGACACCTCTGGCCAGGGTTCTTCTTCAAGTGAGGACGGCGCTTCGTCGGAGGACAATTCGTCTTCAGAAGAAACAAGCGACGCGCCTCCCGAGTCCAGTGAGGACACCTCCGGCGGCGGTCACTATGAGGGCGACGTTTATATCCCCGGCGGATTTGAATATGTTGAAGGCAGCTTGAACAACGGCCTTGTGATACAGGACGAGACCGGCAACCAGTTTGTATGGATTCCCGTCACTGAACAGGATATTGTCAGTCTGATAAAAGAAGACGTAAAAGTAATCGAGAGCGATAGCAAGCTCACAAACCTGGTCACGGCAGGTTCAGGCGCCGATACCCCCGAAGGTTTCCTGAGAGAACTTAAAGCGGAGCGCGACGAACTTGTGGCAAGCCTGAAAAAATACGGCGGGTTCTATATTGGGCGTTATGAGACGGGCGACCTCAACAAGGCTGTGCCTGTAGTCAAGAAAGACAACAACTATATTTCGCTGGTTTCATGGTACGCTTCTTACAACAAGAGCCATGCCATCTACGCGCAGAATCCGTTCGTTGGCAGCGGCCTTCTCTGGGCTTCGCAGTGGGACGCTATGGTAAACTGGCTTGAATCCACCATACCGGAGAACGCGAATTATGGCACAGTCGGCGTCGGCCGGGGCAACTTCCAGAGCGAAGCATTTGAATATATCAAAAATGGCGTGACGCAGGTCAAAAAAGCCGGGGGAGTTGCAAAAATCCCCACCGGAAGCTATGACAGCGCGGTTCTCAATAATATTTATGATATTTCGGGGAACGTTTGGGAGTGGACAATGGAAGCCAGAGGCGCAAACTTCCGCATCAACCGCGGCGGAGGATATAACACAAACGCGCTGAACATTGCCGCAGGCTCTAAAAGCGCCTTTGTCGCCGACAATTCACAGCCGGATAATATCGGCTTCAGAATCCAGATATATATCAAAGACGGCATAGTCGTCGGATAATTTTTAATTTGCCGAAAAAAAAGCGCTTCCTGAAAATATTTTTCGGGAAGCGCTTCAGGTTCAGGCTATTTTAGTCTGGATTTATCAGCCGCCGCGCGGGAACGCCGCCGCCGGGCTTCCCGCCTTTTTCTGGCTTTTTGCAGGTTGAAAAAACGTATAACGACCATAACGCAGAAGGCCAGAATCAGCAGCGCAAGGCCGACCAGCAGCGCCTGTTTCAGCGCCGCGAAAAATTTGCTTTCGCTGGAATTTTCCAGGGCGACCAGATTGACCGTTGTGGGGGCTTTTTCATCGCCTGGTATAATAATTTTGGCGCTTCCGACGATATCGCCTTTTTTCACTTCCTGTGAGAGACTGCTTTTGCTTTGGCACAGCAGTTTGACTGAGTTTGTATCCGTCCCGCCGGGTACCAGGCTCTTTGCGCTTACGTCAAGGCCGGCGCGGATTTCTTTTTTACTTGCGGAGCCGGAAAAGGGAATGGCTTTAACTATGCCGGAGTCTTCGGGATATTTCTCTATCGAAATAGTGTCAAACGCCCAGTCGAAAAGCGTTTTTGCCTCGGCAAAAACAGAAGGCGCGGAGTCCGTCGGCGCCGGGGACAGGGGAAGACTGCTGGAAACGGGAGCGGAACTTGCCGCGAATGCCGCCGGGGCGCCCTCGTCCTCCTGAGAAATTGCCTCGGAGCTGCTTTCCGCGTCCTCGCCGCTTGCCGGGGTTTCTTTCTCCGCGTTTGGATCATATATATTCTGCGGCGGAATTTCCGAAGAAGAATATGGAGCGCTCAAAAGAACCAGAATATAGCTGGGTCCGCCTTCCTCCTTCTGGGCAAAAGTGACCAGGCAGTCGCCCGCCACAGAGTCGCTGATAAATTTTATCCCTTTGGCGTAGTCGTATTTGTATTCGCCGGAAGCCGCGTCAATCAGGGCGTTTTTGTTTGTGACTTTATAAGAGAACTGCTGCTCACGGGCGGCTATCGTGTAGTTGACTTTGTTTGACATGTCAAACAGAACCTGACGGTTTTCGTAAATATACCTGGCAAGCAGATATGTATCATAAGCGGTAGTATTGGAACGTATGGTTTCGTTGCAGAGACCGCTTGCCGTGGTATACTGTGTGTTGGTCATGCCCAGATCTCCGGCCTTTTTGTTCATTTTGGCGACAAAAGCTTTGGGATCGCCGCTGGAGTCCCCAAAGCTCTGCGCAAGAACGTTTGCCGCGTCGTACGCGCTGCCGAGAACCATGGCGTTTAAAAGCTCATCAACTGTGTAGCGTTCTTTGTTCTCTATGTTCACATTCGGCAGCGCTCTTCCGGCAATGCCGTTGAAAGTGAACTGGTTGGACTCCGCCATTGTCTGCGCGGGATTGAGACATTCGTCGGTGACGACCAGCGCCGCCATAAGCTGTGCAAGAGCGCCGGTCAGGCAGTATTTACCGGAATTTTTTTCGTATATGACCTGATTGGTTTCCAGATTAACCAGACACACCGCAGTACTTTTCAAGCCGTCGGGCGAATCCGCCCTGTACAGTTCCTCCTTTTGGGAACAGGAGCCGAGAGGGAGAATGAAAACCAGAACGCATAAAAAAACAAGGGCTGCTTTTTTCATTGATAAAAATATGCCTCCTATTTTTTCGGCAGAATTAAGCCTGAATATTTCGTGTGTTTTTATAGGGTTTGCATAGGTTTTTCCCTGCGCAAACCTGACTGTCTTGTATTTAATATAATAACACAAAAACAGTCAGGATAACAACAAATTTTAGAAAAAATAAATACGCGCTCACACTTTTTTGTTTTTAGTAAAACTGAATTTTTTATGAAAAAACAGCCCGGAAACGGCGCGGATTTTCAGGTTTGCCTTGTAATTTCCTGTTCATATTGGTATAATGCTACAGGAAAGGATTGATTACTAATGCCCAAATTTTCTTTGATTTATGTTTTCCTTTTTGCTGTTATACTGATTCCTGGCCTTATACAATATTACAGATACAAAAATTCCAGAACTTACACTCTGATTTATCTTTGCGTTGTCGGCGCTTTGCTGATATTTATCGGAGGCTTCCGGTATGGGGTCGGGTTTGACTATTACTCATACGCGAACATATGGGAAGAAGTTTCAAAAACGCCTTTCGGCAAGCTTTCCGCAAGAAAGGAGGAAATAGGCTTTCTTATTTGCTTAAAGCTTTTAACTATGTTCGGAATAGGCTTGCAGGGCTTTTACATCTTTGTGTCGGTCGTCGCGGCGGCAATCGCCATGGTCATGATCGGCAAATACTCGAAAATACCGTTTATAAGCGTATTTTTATTTATCGCTCTGAATTATTTTTACAACGCCATGAACCTTGTGCGCTACGCCATCGCGGGATTAATTTGCTTTACGGCCTACTCGCTGCTGATGAATTCAAAGCTGGACTATACAAAAGAAAAGATGCGGGCGGGGGCGTTCTTCAAAAATCTGCTGACAAATTTTTTGCCTTATACGGCAATAATACTCTTGGCGGCAAGTTTCCACAAATCGGCTCTTATCATGATCCCCGTTTATTTTATCGCAAAAATACCTTTTAATTACATCTCGCTGTCCGTATACGGCGCGGCCACCCTGGTTTATCTTTTATTCGCAGACCCGATTATAAAATTTCTGTCGGAAACGTTTTTCGGAGGATCTTATAATCCGGAAAAAAACACTGTGTATACCAAGCCCGGCGGCATGTATTATATTTTTATACCGCTGCTCGTTTTCGCCGCCGCATTATTTGCCTCAAAAGCCCTGATGAAAAAAGACCCGAGAAACATTGTGCTTATTAATCTGAGCTATCTCTCTTTTTTGGCGTATTTTATCGTTGCGGTAAAAACTTATATTTTCACGCGCCTGGTGTTTTTTATATATATTTTTACTATATTTTTAGTGCCGGAAATGATACGCCTACTGGAACCTTCCGGCGAAACCTTTGATAAACTTGCCCAGCTTAAAGAAAAGATGAAGCTTGCCCCAAGTCAGGCCGCAAGGCAGAAAATTTCCCAGGAGTTCGGCAAAGTGCGCAAAACAATAACCGACGGAAGGACTTTTTCCAATTTTGGGCTTTGGGCCTGCATTGCCTTCTGCATAATGTTTACGTCAACACAGGTATACTATGGCTCTCACGGGATTTTTCCCTATGTCTCGGCGATAGACGCGGTAAACGACGCCAACAGGGTCTTTTACAGCAGGGAAGACTATAACAGGACGCTTATATCCATGCCCAGCATGGCAAGGTATATGTTCGAGCTGAAGGACAAAAACTATATTGTGTTTATCGCCGCCTGCGGGGAAAATTTCGGCGGCCTTCGGGACTGGACGGTGAAGTCTTTCACCCAGCTTGGACTTAATCCGGATTTGAAGTCCAACATAGGGAAAAATTATCTCGCGATTGTAAGCGGCGGGAAAAAGCTTTATGAAAGCAACGACGAAGCTTATGTCCAGGATAATTTTATGCTTGGCCAAAACAAGGTGCGGCTGAGCATGATAAGCGGGGGAACGGCCGGCGCCGCGCGGGCATCTATAGAAATAGACGGCGAAGAGTACGCGCTGAACAAGCATGGGCTGAATTTTGTCGTTTACGACACCGCGCGGGAGGCAGTCGTTGACAAAGTGAGCTTCAGAACCGACTTATCCTCAAGAGACACAATGTATCCGGAACGGGAAAGCACGCCGGGTTAAGCGGCGGAAAGGCAGATAAAATGCAAAAAATAAAAGAGCTGTTTGATAAATATTGGAGCAAATATAAAGAACTGGTTTTTTATCTTGTCTTCGGCGCGCTGACCACTGCCGTGAATATCGCAGGCTTTTGGAGCTTCGAGCATATTATACGGCAGGTCAATATTGGAGACACAAACTTTGCCCCGGATATAAATACGGCCATAGCCTGGTTTATTTCTGTTTTGTTCGCCTATATCACAAACAAAATCTGGGTTTTTGAAAGCAAAAATACAGCGCCTGGTTTTCTCTTGAAAGAAATTGCTTCTTTTTTCGGCGCAAGAGCTTTAACCGGCCTGATGGATCTTGCGATTATGCATGTGTTCGTCACTATTATGGGCTTTAACAGCATGCTGATTAAAATTCTGTCAAATATTCTTGTGATTATCCTGAATTATATATTAAGCAAGCTGATTGTTTTCAGAAAAAAGAAAAACAAAGAAAAACAGTGAACGCAAAGCCGGGGATTAGTCGCCGGCTTTGCGTTTTTCCAGGTCAAGCAGCTTTTGTTTAAGTTCCAGCCCCAGTCCATAGCCCACAAGAGAACCGTCCGTCCCTATAACCCTGTGGCAGGGGATGACTATGGGTATCGGGTTTTTGTTATTGGCTCCGCCGACGGCCCTGAACGCGCCGGGCCTGCCGATATGTTCCGCAAGACGTTTATAGCTCCATGTCTCGCCATAGGGTATCTGCTGCAGGGCAAACCAGACTTTTTGCCGGAACAGCGTTCCTTGGGGCGAAAGGCTTAAATCAAAGCGTTTTAGCTTTCCGTCCAGATACAAAATAAGCTGTCTTTCGGCTTCCAGCAGAAGCGGGCTTTCTTTTTGATCAATTTTGTCGCGCATAGCCAAAGTCTCTTCGCCCAGATAAAAATTGCTTATCGCTCCGTTTTCCTCGGCAAAGGCCGCCCTGCCTATTGGGGAATTAAATATATGCATGTATTTCGTAAAATTTTCACTCCTTATTTTTGAGAAATTTTTGCAGCCCGAATGCTTGCCTGTTTGTGATACTTGCTGTTCTTCAAAATGCCAAAAGCTCTGTAGATCTGCTCCAGAAGCATGATCCGCGCAAGCTGATGCGGAAAAGTCATTGCCGAAAACGAAAGCTCTAAATCCGCTTTTTGCTTGACGGCTTCCGCAAGACCATAGGAACTGCCCACCGCAAACTGCGCCCCGAAACCCGATTTCGCGCATTCGTCCAAAAATTCCGCAAAACTTTCTGAATTTATCCGCCTGCCTTCTATGCAGAGCGCCACAAGCTTCGTCCTTGGCGCAAGTCTGGCTGAAAGCGCCTCGCCTTCACGCTCAAGGCAGTTTCCGATTTCTTTCGGCGACGGCTTTTTGCCAAGGCGGGCTTCGGGAAGCTCGCTGATTTTTATATCGCAAAAAACAGAAAGCCGCTTGATATATTCGCCGCAGGCTTCCCGCCAGTATTGCTCTTTAAGTTTTCCAAAAGCCAGTATTTCAATGCGCATATTTTGCCGACGCCTCTCTATACAGTTATCAAAACGAATATGCCGCGCTGGGCTTGTACCTGTCCGCCACGCGCAGAAGATAATCCTTGTCGGGAAACAGTCCTTGCTCCCGCAGAGCCTGAAAAGTCGCCTGATAAGCTATGTCCGGCGAATTGTTCTCTTCGCTCAGGTGCCCCAGGAAAATCCGGGTGGAACCGCCCAGGACAAGCCGCAGAACCATCTCGGCGCAGTCCGGGTTGGAAAGATGACCTTTGCGGCCTTTGATGCGCTTTTTTAAGTAATAGGGGTAAGAACCGGAATCCAGCATTTTTATGTCATAGTTGGACTCAATCAAAACCGCGTCGCAGCCTTTAACGGCAGCTTCAATTTCTTTTGTGATATAGCCTATGTCCGTTGCGACGGCGATTTTTTTTCCGCTGTATTCTATCCGGTAGCAGACGCTTTCTTTTGCGTCGTGGGGAGTCGGCGCGCTTGTTATCTCCATCCCGGCGACCTCCGTCCCCCCGCTTTGCAGCTCGTAATACTTTGCGCCCTCACAGAAACAGCCGTGCTCCTCCATGTAGGCGATAGTCCCCGCGCTTGCGAAAAGCGGTATTTTATAGCGCTTTAAAAATACGCTTACGCCCTGTATGTGGTCCGAATGCTCGTGCGTTATGAAAACGGCTTTAATATTTTCCGGCTTTTGTCCGATGGTCTCAAGGCCGCTTATCAGTTTTTTGCAGCTTACCCCGATGTCAATCAGAATGCCGCTTGAAGAATCGCCGATAAAAGTGCTGTTGCCGCTGCTGCCGCTGTAAAGCGGGCATATTTTTGCCATGCAAGGTCGCCTCTTCCGAAATTTTTTATCATTTGCGCCAGGGGATTGCGCGTACCGCGGCCGGCGCACGCATCATTTTCTATTTTCTAATCAGAAAGTTTAACACTTTGACAGGTCTTTTTCAATAGCTTTAATAAATAATGCCTTGTATTTACTGCATCTTAATAGTATACTTGAAAAAAATATAGACGCAATCAATATTGAGAGGAAGCGCTTGCGCATATGAACCAGTATCCGAACCCAGATCGCCCATATTATCAAGCCCCGCCCGCCGGTTACGTCAGCCAATATCCCGTGTTCCCCGTCCTGCCCGCGCCGGACACCCCGGAACAGGCGGAGAAGAAAAATGTCAGGAAGCTTTCAGCCGGACACGGCTGCGCTTTTCTGCTGCAACAGGCCTTAGTCACCACAGTCTTGCTTATTGTCGCAGTGGCTGTTATTGTCGTAATGGCGCTGTCAAGGGGAGTAAATTTCTCCGCCTTGTCAAACCTTTTAGTTTCGGCCAATTTTGCCGTAATAATTTACGCCGCTTTGGCGCTGCTCACGATTGTTCAAGACACGCTGCCGTTTCTTTTCCTGTTCAAGCGCCAGGGGATAAAGCTGACCGAGCTTTTTGTCAACGAAAACAGCCGTCTGAAGCCCGCGCTTGAGTTCAAAAATATTTTCACAATGTCGGTCTTCACGCTTGGGATAAATTTTGCGGGAAGCTTTTTTGGGCTTGGGCTGAAACACTCTTTCAGCTACCTGAACAAGGTTTTCCCCCGGCTTCTGCCCTTCCCGGAAGAAGGCGTAAACGACGACATTTTTTCCACGCTTTATAAAAATTCAAATATAACGGCTTTCCTGCTGTCGATTCTTGCCGTGGCGGTCCTTGCTCCCATCCTGGAAGAAGTGATTTTCCGCGGGCTTATCATGAAGCCGCTCCGGGCGTATGGCGACGGTTTTGCCATAATCTGTTCGTCTGTGCTTTTCGGGCTTGCGCACGGAAATTATTCCCAAACGCCGTTTGCCTTTGTGATGGGGCTTTTCCTGGGCTTTGTGGCTTGCCAGGCAAACTCGATTATCCCGACAATAATACTTCACGCGGTGAACAATTTTTACGCTGTCACAAGCGGTTTCCTGGAAAACAGCGGCCATATCCCGGAAACCGCCCGCACAATTATATATTATATCGACCTGGCTTTGCTGGGGGTCTGCCTTGTTTACGCAATTATCAGGTTCGCCCGGAAAAAGCGCTGGCTTATACTAAACAACGAAATGCAAATTTCCGGCGCGCTTATACCCAAAAATAAATATTCGCTGTATTTTTCCAGCCCGGTCATGATTATTACGCTCTGTCTTTACGGCGCCTCTTTCGCGCTGTCGCTGGGCGTGGTGTAAAATTTATTGCCGGCAGATAAAAGCAGGGGCGGACAGTTATTCCCCCTCTGCTTTTTTATATCAAGTGGACGAAAAGCCCGCTCCTGAGCTTCGGTTCGAACCAGGTTGATTTCGGCGGCATAATCAGGCCGCTGTCCGCAATTGACATAAGCTCTTCTATTGAGGTCGGATACATAGAAAAAGCGGCGGAATATCCGCCGGAATTCACCAGCCGCTCCAGCTCGCCCGGGCCGCGTATGCCGCCGATAAAATCAATGCGGCTGTCCTGGCGCACATCGCCTATGCCGAGAATCGGGGATAATATATATTTTTGCAAAACAGAGACGTCAAGCCTGTCAACCGCGTTGCCACCAGGCGTCAGGTTCTTTCGCGGCGTGAGTTTATACCACTGCCGGGACAGATAAAGCCCGAACGTCCCTTTTTCCTCCGGCGCAAAGGGGCCTTTGACCGGAGCAGCGTCAAAGCGGGCTGAAGCTCTGTCCAGAAAATCTTGATCGGACAGGCCGTTCAAATCCCGCACAACCCGATTATATGGCAGTATAGCAAGCTGTTCCGCCGGAAAAATCACGGACAGATAATAATTAAATTCCTCAGCGCCGTTATAGTTCGGGTTTTCGCGCCGTCTGCGCAAAGCGGCCTTTACAGCCGAAGCGTTGCGGTGGTGGCCGTCGGCGATATACAAGGCGGGAACTTTTTCAAAACCCGCAATAATTCCGGACATCGCGCTTTCTTCGCCGATAATCCAGACAGTGTGAGAAACCCCGTCGTCCGCTGTGAAATCATAAACCGGGGAGTGCGCGGATTTCCAGCCTTCTATAAGGGCGTTTATATCATCGCGTCCCCGATAGGCCAGAAAAATCGGCCCAGTCTGCGCCTCGCAAGCCTCAACATGAAGTATCCTGTCACGCTCCTTGCGTTCAAGGGTAAGCTCATGCTTTTTAATCCGGTTTTCCAGGTATTCGTCAACAGAAGCGCAGGCCACAAGCCCGGTTTGCTCCCGGCCGCCCATGGTCAGGCGGTATATATAAAGCGCGGGCGCTTTATCCTGCTCCAGTATATGGTTTTCTATCAGGCTGCGCAGGTTTTCGCCCGCTTTTTTATAAACCGCTGGGTCGTAAGGGTCTGTGTTTTCGTCCAGGTCTATCTCGGCTTTGTCAACGCGCAGGAAAGAATAGGGCTTGTCCCCGGCTATTTGCCGCGCTTCCCCGCTGTTCATCACGTCATAGGGCAGGGCGGCCACCTGGTCGGCGTATCCCGCCGCCGGGCGCAAAGCGCAAAAGGCTTTTATCTCCGACATTTGTTCACCTGATTTCTCTGTAATGTAAAACTAAAAACTTGTATATGGAATCCTGCGAGTGCGAACCACCCCGCCCTTTGGGCACCCCTCCACAGAGGGGAATTGTCGCACTGTATGCTATGCAAAACCTGTACCCCATGCAGAGAATTTTGTTCTTACCAGATTTGGGGCATAACATGAAGTTGAATAATTGCATGGGGTAAATTCTTTGAACGATGTGCCGAGCGACAATTCCCCTCTGTGGAGGGGTGCCCAAAGGGCGGGGTGGTTCGCATAAGCAGAAGTTCCCCTATGCTTACATCACGCGCACATTCACAACCTCCGTCATAGCGCGGAGCTTTTCGGGAAGCTCCGCCGGGCAGTCCCCGTCTATTTCAATCAAGGTATAGCCGATAGGCCCTTTGCTCTGGTTGGCCATGTTGTCGACGTTAATGCCAAAAGAAGCGATTGTGTCAAGTATAGTTGAAATCTGCTTCGGGATATTCTTATGCGTCACGGCAAAGCGCGTCCTGCCCGTGCGGGCAAGCGTGCAGTCCGGGTAATTGACGGAATTGACAATATTGCCAAGCTCAAGATAATTTTTGATTTCCTCCGACGCCATTCTTGCGCAGTTATCTTCGGATTCCTCTGTGGAAGCTCCAAGGTGCGGCAGTGCGATAACGCCTTTCACATTGAAAAGCTTTTCCGACGGGAAATCGGTGACATAGCAGGAAACTTTGCAGCTGTGGAGCGCGTCCAGCATGGCGGCGTCGTTGACCAGCTCGCCGCGGGCAAAATTCAGGATTTTCACGCCGTCTTTCAGTTTCGCAAGATATTTTTTGTCAACAGTGTCTTTTGTTTCGTTTGTGCAGGGCACATGTATAGTGATATAGTCGCAGTCAGCCAGATCGTCCTTTGAGTCGACCTTGCGGACAGACGGATGCAGGCTCCAGGCCGAGCCTATAGAGATATACGGATCGACGCCGACAACGTCCATGCCCATACTGTACGCGGCGTTTGCCACAAGCACGCCGATCGCTCCAAGGCCGATTACGCCCAGTTTTTTGCCCATTACTTCATAGCCGACAAACTGTCCTTTGCCGCTCTCGACGGTTTTGGGGAGGTTTGCGTCGCCCTTAAGGGTTTTCACCCACTCGATTCCGCCGACAATGTCGCGGGAGGCCAGCAGAAGCCCCGCGATAACAAGCTCTTTGACGGCGTTGGCGTTGCCGCCGGGCGTGTTGAAGACAACTATGCCTTTTTCCGTGCATTTTTCTATCGGGATGTTGTTTGTGCCCGCTCCCGCGCGGCCTACCGCCTTTAGCGCAGGAGGAAACTCCATGCCGTGCATGCTGCAGCTCCTGAGCAGCATTGCGTCCGGGTTCTCCGTGTCGTCCGAAACGGTATACTTTTCCGCGTCAAACAGGTTCAGCCCAACCGGAGAAATTTTGTTCAACGTTTTGATATAATACATCACAGCGCGCCTCCGTTTTCAAGCTCGAATTTTTTCATGAACTCTACAAGGGCTTTTACGGACTCAAACTCAACTGCATTGTAAATGCTTGCGCGCATTCCGCCCGCGGCCTTGTGGCCTTTCAAACCGACCAGGCCGGCTGCGGTCGCTTCTCTGACGAACTTTGCGTCAAGCTCTTTTGACGGCAAAACAAACGTAACATTCATAATAGAACGGTCTTTTCGCTCAGCCGTGCCTGTGAAAATTTTTGAGTTGTCTATAAAATTATATAAATAAGCGGCTTTTTCTTCGTTGATTTTCTGGATAGCGGAAACGCCGCCCAAAGCTTTCAGCCGGCGGAAAACCAGCAGGGACATATATATCGCGAAAGTCGGCGGGGTGTTATATAGCGAATCAGACTCCACATAAGTTTTGTAGTCCAGCATAACGGGCGCGCAGGCCAGCGCATGGCCGACCAGATCCTCCCGCACAATCACTATAGTAACGCCGGAGGGACCGATATTTTTCTGCGCGCCCGCGTAAATAAGCCCGAATCTGGAAACGTCGCAGGCTTCGGATAAAATGCATGAGGACGCGTCCGCCACAATCGGAATATCCCCGGTTTCAGGAAGGCTTGTAAAGCGTGTTCCATATACAGTATTATTCAGCGTTATATGAAAAAAATCCGCATCCGGGGTAAATTTCGCCCGATCAAGCGCTGGAATATACGAAAAATTCTTATCTTTGGAGGAAGCCGCAACATTGACAAGCCCGTACCGCTCGGCCTGTTCCTTTGCTTTTTGAGCAAAGTTGCCGCTGACTACGTAGTCGGCCTTGCCGTTTTTACTGAACAGGTTCAGCGGAACCGCGGCAAACTGTGTCGAAGCGCCGCCCTGCACGAATAAAATTCTATAATTGTCGGGTATGTTCATCAGTTCTTTCAGAGAGTCCCGCGCTTCCCCAATAATCGCCTCAAAAGCGGCTGAGCGGTGACTTATCTCCATGACGGACATACCAGATCTATCATAGCTCAAAAGTTCTCTTTGAGCCTGCTCCAGAACTTCGCGGGGCAAAGCGGCAGGCCCCGGATTAAAATTATGCACTCGTTCCATTTCCATCTGCAATCAGTTCTCCCTCGTCTTTATTTTCCCTGCCATGGCGGCGGGCATATCATTTTAAATATTAAACCACAACAAAGCAAAAGTCAAGGCCGCAACTTTCACGAGATTACAAGCGTTTGCACGGATAATTCAATACTATTTACTATTTTAAAAGCGGCGGGTTTGCGGATTTATAAAAAAAACCGGGCGAACACAGTCCGCCCTTACAGCCCGTATTTTTCGTTCAGCGCCTTACTGAGCGTATGCCATGCCAGCGTCGCGCATTTCACCCGGGCGGGCATATTGCTGATGTTCTTGAAGGCACAAGCGTCCTCAAGCTCTATCAGCGCGTCTTCATCCACACTTTCGCGCTTTATCATGTTAATAAAAGTCTCGCACAGCGTTTTGGCTTCCCCGACGGTCTTGCCGCGCAGGAGATCTATCATAATATTTGTAGAAGCCTGGGAAATCGCGCAGCCGAAGCCGGAAAAAGCCATGTCTTTTATTCTGCCGCTTTCTATGTCGATTTGCAGGGTTATGTCGTCCCCGCAGGAAGGGTTGTGCCCGCGTTCCGTGCACAAGCCGCGGCTCTGCGGCAGTTCGCGGCGGTTGGCCGGATTGCGGCTGTTCTCCATTATCAGCTCTGTATAAATCGCGTCAAGCCCGCCGTTAAGAGCCATATCCAAGCCACTTCCTTACACTTTTTAAAGAATCTATAAAATAGTCCACTTCATCCGGAGTGTTATAAAAGGCAAAACTTGCCCTGTTGGTAAAATTCACGCCCAAATATTTCATGAGCGGCTGCGCGCAGTGGTGCCCGGAGCGCACGCATATGCCGTAAGAATCCAGAATAGTCGCGGCGTCGTGCGGATGAACTCCTTTTATATTAAAAGAAATAATCGGCGCTCTGTTTTCGGGCCCGTAAAGCTCCACAAAATCCAGCCCGCGCATTTTCTCAAGGGCATAAAGGCAAAGCTCACGCTCATACCTGTCAATATTTTCTATCCCCAGCGAATTTATATAGTCAATCGCGGCGGAAAGCGCGGCCGCGCCCTCAACGTTTTGGGTTCCCGCCTCAAACTTTTCCGGTACAGGCGCGAAAGTTGCGCTCTGCTCCTCTACATATTCTATCATATCCCCGCCGCTAAGAAAAGGAGGCATTCGCTCCAGAAGCGCAAGCTTGCCATAGAGCGCCCCAAAACCCATAGACGAGAACATTTTGTGTCCGGAAAACGCCATAAAATCACAGCCCAGATCCTGGACATTCACTTTCATGTGCGGTACGCTCTGCGAACCGTCTATAACAGCGGCAGCGCCGTTTTTGTGCGCAAGCTCGGCCAGTTCCCGGACGTCGACCAGCGTCCCCAGCGCGTTTGAGGCCTGCGTCGCAGCGACGATTTTCGTCCGGGACGTTATTATTTCCGATGCCTGATCCATGTTCAGGCTTCCGTCGGGATTCAGGTAAATATATTTCAAAACGGCGCCGGTTTTCCGGGCAGCCATCTGCCAGGGCAAAAGGTTGCTGTGATGCTCCAAAATCGTGACGACAATCTCGTCTCCCGCTTGGAGGTTTTCCAGCCCATAAGAATAAGATATCAGATTCAGAGCTTCGCTGGAGTTTCTTGTAAAGATAATTTCTTCCGGTTTTGCTGCGTTGATAAAGCTCGCGGTTTTTGCGCGCGCGCTTTCGTAAATTTCCGTCGCTTTTTCGCTCAGGGCGTAAACCCCGCGGTGCGGGTTTGCGTTTGAGGTTTCGTAATAGTCCGTCAGCGCTTCTATAACCTGCCGGGGTTTCTGGGTGGTGGCGGCGTTGTCGAAATAGACAAAGGGTTTGCCGTCCGTCTGCCCGGCCAGAATCGGGAAGTCTTTTATTTTATCCGCAAAGGGGTTTTGCAAAGTTTTTTCATCCTTTCATATTGACTTTGACTTTAATTACTTTGACTTTAATCACTTTAATTCTAAGCGCTGTTTAAATTCTGCTTATGCGAACCACCCCGCCCTTTGGGCACCCCTCCACAGAGGGGAATTGTCGCTCGGCACATCGTTCAAAGAATTTACCCCATGCAATTATTCAACTTCACGTTATGCCCCAAATCTGGCAAGAACAAAATTCTCTGCATGGGGTACAGGTTTTGCATAGCATACAGCGCGACAATTCCCCTCTGTGGAGGGGTGCCCAAAGGGCGGGGTGGTTCGCCTGCGCAGAATTTCACCAACTCAATCGCACATATAATTCTCAAGATATATATTCACGCCGTCGCGCAGATCCTCAAACGGGATTTTATCTACAACCGGCGCAATTTTAGAAAAAACGATAAGCCTGCGGGCCTCTTCCATGGGAATGCCCCGGCTTGTGATATAAAACAGCACATCCTCGTCGATGCGTCCGGCGCTTGCGGCGTGGCTGCCCTCAACATCGTCTTCCGTGCAGAGAATTATCGGAACACTGCGACTGACAACTCCCCTGTCCAGAAGCGTAACGTTTTCTATCTCGCTTCCCTTCGAGCCAGACGAGCCTTTTCTGAAATCAAGCGTGCCCTTAAAAGTCTTTCTGGCCTGGCCTTTCAGTGCGCCAGAACACGTTATACTGCTCACGCTGTTTTTGCCCCGATGATTTATTCTGTAAGAAATATCCATAACCTCGCGGCCCTTCGCAAGGCAGGCGCTGTCAATAAAAGCCCGGGAAGCCTCTCCATCAAGTTCAATCTGATAATTCGTCAGCGAATGGGCGCCGCCCAGTTCCAGCGAAATTATGTTCAGCTCGGCGTTTTCCCCGACGTTTGCCAGAATAGAGTCGACGGCCTGCTCAGAGCGAGCGAAGCCATGTATTTTGATAAGCGTAAGCCGCGAATTTTTCTCCGCGATTATACGCGTAAGGCCATTATGAAAATGCACGTCGCCGCCGCAGGTGAAAACGGCCATAGCGTCTGTCCCTTCCCGCGCGGTAATTATAGAATAATCGGCCAAATCCCCGCCGTCAGAAAAATACTCAATCCGCAAAGTCCCCGAAAGTTCGGCGGTGTCTATCATATAGCCGCAATTGGCGCTTGCGTCGCTTTCCGCAATTTTTTCCGGCGCGATTGCTTTTACGGCGGGGTCGCTGCATTTTGCCATAATATTACCCTGCCGGAATTTTTCAAGCTGCTCTATTGTGTCATAATTCACTCCAATATAGCGCCAGGTCGGCGCGGGCAGAACATTTGTTTTAACTTGCATTTATATTTTGCTCCCCTCTGTGAAAGATTTGCGGATTTCGCCTTTACAGCTCAGCCTATAGCGCCTTCAAATTCCAGATTAATCAAATTATTCATCTCAACCGCGTATTCAAGCGGAAGCTCTTTCGCGACCGGCTCGGCAAAGCCGCGCACAATCATGGCCTTTGCGTCGGTTTCTTTAATGCCGCGCGACATCAAATAAAAAATCGCGTCCTCGCTTATGCGCCCGATTTTGGCTTCGTGCCCCAAATCCACCAGGCTGTTGTGGACGTCAATAGCCGGGATAGTGTCAGATCTAGAAATATTATCCAGCATCAGCGATTCGCACGAAACAGTGGATTTTGAATTGTCGGCCTTTTCGCCAATGCGCACAGCGCTGCGGAAAACAGCCGCGCCGCCGCTTTTTGAGACTGACTTTGTGTTTATAGTGGAACTTGTGTTCTTGCCGACATGGACGGCCTTTGCCCCTGTGTCCAAACACTGTCCCGCGGCCGCAAACGTCACGCCGGTGAATTCCATTGTGGAGTTGTCGCCCTGCAAAACCGTCTGCGGGTAAAGCATGGAAACTTTTGAGCCGAACGAACCGGAGACCCATTCCATTTTTGAGCCTTTGCCTATAATAGATTTTTTGGTGTTCAGGTTGTACATGTTTTTCGACCAGTTCTCTATAGTCGAATAACGCAGCGAAGCCCCGTCGCCGACAAAAAGCTCCACGCAGCCCGCGTGAAGGTTTATAACGGAATATTTCGGCGCGGAACAGCCTTCTATAAAATGCAGTTTCGAGCCTTTTTCAAGAATTATCAGAGTGTGCTCAAATTGCCCCGCTCCGGGGGCGTTCAGCCGGAAATATGATTGCAGCGGCATTGCGACCTCCACGCCTTCCGGAACATGGACAAACGAACCGCCCGACCAGATCGCGCCGTGGAGAGCGGCGAACTTGTGCTCGCGCGGGGTGACGCACTTCATAAAATGCGCTTTGACCAGCTCCGGGTAATCGCGCACAGCTTGTTCCATTGTGATGTAAACAACGCCCTGCTTCTCAAGCTCCGCCTGAATGGAATGATAAACCACTTCGGAGTCATACTGCGCCCCGACGCCCGCCAGCGACTGCTTTTCGGCTTCCGGGATACCCAGGCGGTCAAAAGTGTTTTTTATGTCTTCCGGAACCTCCTCCCAGCTTGAGCTTAAACCAGCTTTGGGCTTAATATACGAAACTATGTTGTCCAGATTCACCTCGCTGATGTCCGGACCCCATGGGGGCAAATCAAGCTGATTATATACATCAAGCGATTTCAGCCGGAATTCCAGCATCCATTCCGGCTCGTTTTTTTCTTTGGAGATTTCGCGGATAATATCCCCGTTCAGGCCAAGCGTCTGAAAGGCGGCGTCCGGGGCGTTTTTTACGTCGTAAATACTGCGGTCAATGTCGGCTATTTGAGTTTTCCGCTCCGCCATCAGACAAGCGCCTCCTCGCTCAGCCATTTGTAGCCCTCGCTGGCGATTTTCTCCACAAGAGAAGCGCCGGAATCCATAAGAATCCGGCCGCCGACCAGCACATGGACAAAATCCGGCGCCAGGGCCTGCAATATGCGCTGGTGGTGGGTAATTATCAGAACTGAGCGTTCGCCGTCCAGAAGCCGCTTTACGCCTTCTGAAACTATCTTTACGGCATCGACGTCAAGGCCGGAGTCGGTCTCATCCAGAATGGCAAGCTTAGGTTCCAGCGCGGACATCTGCAGAATTTCGCTTTTTTTCTTTTCGCCGCCGGAAAAACCGACGTTCAGATAGCGCCCAGCATAAGCGCGTTTCATGTCCAGCGCGTCCATATATGAATAAAGCTGTTTTCTGAATTTTAAAATAGGCTGATTCTGGCCGGTGACGGCGGCCTTTGAGCTGCGTATAAAGTTTTCCAGCGTTATGCCGGGGATTTCGACCGCCTGCTGAAAGGACATAAAAATCCCGCGGCGGGCGCGCTGGTCCGCGCTTTCGCGGGAGATGTCCGCGCCTTCAAAAAAGATAGAGCCTTTGGTGACGGTATATCCCGGGTGGGCCATGATTACGTTGGCGAAAGTTGACTTTCCCGCGCCGTTTGGGCCCATCAGGACATGAACCTCGCCTTTTTTTATTATAAGGCTGACGCCTTTCAGGATTTCTTTGTCTCCCGCCGAAGCGCGGATATCTGATACTTCCAATAATATATCGGACATGATTTCTATAGGCCTCCATGTTGAATTATACTTATTAAGTATAGTTTTATTTTATTATACTCCTTTGTTTTTTTCGCGTCAATATATACGCGCTTTTTTATATCTTTGGCAGTATCAAGAAAAAAATTCAAACAAAAGCGGCAAGCCCTAACCAGAACCGCCGCTTTTGTCAGGCACGGATTTAAAATCCACGCTGATGGCGCTTCCTCTGTCTTCACAGCTGTGAAGAGCGATCTCCGCGCCGTGTATAATGGCGATATGCTTGACAATAGCCAGGCCAAGCCCGGTGCCGCCCGTCTTTTTCGAGCGCGACTTGTCAACCCTGTAAAAACGCTCGAAGACTCTGCTTTGTTCGCTTTTTGGGATTCCTATACCGGTATCGGAAACCACGGCGCTTATTTTATCCCTCTTTTTCAAAAATCTAACAACTACGGAACCGCCGGGCTTGTTGTATTTTATCGCGTTGTCAATCAGGTTGAAAAACATTTCGGACATCATGGAGCTGTTTGCCCAGACAAAAACTTTTTCGCCCTCCACTTTTATACTGACCTGCGCTTCCTCCGCTTTTGAGGCCAGAGCAGTAGCCGCAGAGGTCGCGGCGCAGGCAATGTCAACATGGGCGAAAACTTTTTCATCCGCGCCCTCGTCCAGGTTGGAGAGCAGCATAATGTCTTCGACAAGAGCGATCATCCGCGCAGTTTCGTCACTTATTTTCCGGATAAACGCGTCCCTGTCGCCGTCCCGAACCATGCCGCCCGCAAGCATTTCCGCATAGCCGGATATGCTCGTCAGCGGCGTTTTAAGTTCGTGGGAGACGTTCGCGGAAAATTCGCGCCGCAGTTTTTCCGCCCTGGCGCGCTCGGTAGTGTCCAGAAAGAGCAAAATCGCCCCGCTTCCCGCAACGGGGCTGAAATAGACATGGTAAACCCGGCCGGAACGTTCCGTATCCGTTTCCCCGCGCCGGCCGGCAAGGGCGGCCTTTGCGTAGTCCATGAGGGTGGCGTCGCGCAGAAGCTGGATTATATTGCGCCCCTCCATGGGGGAATCGGCGTCAAAAATGCGCAGAGCGCTTCTGTTCGCCGAAAGTATGTTCCCTTTGCCGTCAATCATGGCCGCGCCCTCGCTCATATTTTCCATGATAGCGCTGACGGTGTCGCTTCGCTCCCGCAAATCCGCGATTTGGGCGTCAATCTGCCGGCGCTGTTCGTTTATAGTGCGCACAAAAGGCGCAAGCTCGTCATAAGGCTGAACAAAGCCTTCTTCCAAACTGGCGCTGTTTATCGGTTCAACGATCATTTTTGTCAATTCCCCGGCGGCGATATATCCAATGACAAAAACGGCGGCCAGAACCCAGAGGGCGGCTGGCAGAGCTTCTTTCAGAAAGTCAATGGCGTTCGACGTGGCCTTGGCCAGGCGCAGAACGTTGCCGTCGGGCAGGCGCACGGCATAATACCAGCTTTCCTGTCCCAGCGTTGCGGAAAAACGTCTGCTCTCCCCAAAACCGCCGTTTAAAGCTTCCCGTATTTCTTCCCTGTCGGCGTGATTTTCCAGCTCCTGCGCGGACGCGGCGTTGTCATATATTATCTGTCCGTCCGGCCTGACAACGCTTATGCGTATATCGGCCGGATCAATAGAATAAAACACTGTGGAGCCTTCTTCAAGCGATATGTTCCTGAGCGTTTCGGCTGTGGCTTTTATCTCTTCCCGTACAGCTCTGGAAAACTGCCCGTAAAAAACCGCGCAAAGCGCGGCTCCAAGCACCAGGAGGCTTATAAAAGTCAGAAGCGCCATACAAAAATAAATCCGTTTTTTCATAAATCAATCTTCAACCTTATATCCAACACTCCGGACGGTTTTTATAATGCCGCCGCAATCGCCGAGCTTTTGCCGGATGGATTTTATATGCATATCAACCGTCCGGCTTTCGCTCACAAAGTCGTAGCCCCAGATATGGTCCAGAAGCCTGTCCCTGCTCAGAACTATGCCTTTGTTGAGCATAAGAAAGCGCAGAAGCTCGAATTCTTTATATGTGAGCGGTATCTCTTTGCCGTCGGCGAAAACGCGGCGCTTCTCTTCGTTGAGAACAACTCCGTCAGCGCTAAGCGCTCCTTCCCCGGAGGGAAGCGCCGCGCGGCGCAGAACGGCTTTGACGCGCGAAATGGCCTCTATCACAGAAAAAGGCTTTGTAATATAATCGTCCGCTCCCAGATCGAGACCCTTCACGCGGTCATATTCCGAGCCTTTGGCGCTCAGGATTATAACAGCGACTCCCGCTGTTTTCCGCGCCGCCTTCAGGCGTTTCAGAATTGTCACGCCGTCTTCTCCGGGGAGCATTATATCAAGAATGATCAGATCCGGCAGAGCCTCCCTTTCCTGCACAGCCGAAAAGAGCGCGCTGCCGTCGGCGAAACCGGCGGCTTCAAAGCCGGCTGACGAAAGCGCGTAGACCAGAAGTTCCCTGATATTGTCGTCGTCTTCCACGGCGTAGATTCTGCGCAAAGCGTTCACTCCTTTTGGCGGGGCCGCGGGCCGCCCCGCGCGCTCATACATACTTTCAGAGAACCTGGCTGCCCTTGTGCAGGCCCGTTATAGAAAAAATTACCCATTCGGCTATATTTACGGCATGGTCGCCTATGCGCTCGTAATACTTTGCGATTTGCAGAAGGTCGAAGGCTTGTTCGCCGTTTTCGGCGTCATCATGAACAAGGGCGATCAGGTCTTTTTTTGCGTTGAAAAACAGACTGTCAACTATATCGTCATGGGCTATTACAGTTTTTGCCAGCTCCAGGTCGTTTTTGATAAAGGCGTTAATGCTCCATGTCAGCATTTTGGCGGTGGCCTCCGCCATTCTGGGAATATGTTCAAGCTGCTTGATATAGTCCTGGCCGGAAAGATAAACGCACAGCTCGGATATGTCGGACGCGTGGTCGCCGATTCTTTCCATGTCGGTAATCATCTTCAGGGCGGTGGAAATCTGCCTTAAGTCGCGGGCGACAGGCTGCTGGCTCAGGAGCAGGTTCAGGCACTGCATCTCTATTTCTTTTTCTTTGTCGTCGATGATGTCGTCGCTGGCGATGACATCCCGCGCGCCGCCGGCGTCCTGGGTCTCCAGGGCTTTTGTCGCCCGGGCGATAGCGCGCTCAATGAGCGAAGCCATTTCGATAAGGTTGTTGTGCATATCCGCAAGCTGTTCGTCAAAGCGTCTTCTCATCAGCCAAACCTCCCTGTAATATAGTCTTCTGTTCTTTTGTCGGCGGGGCGGGCGAAAATCGTTTTTGTGTCGCTTTTTTCTATTACTTCACCATGGAGAAAAAACGCTGTGCTGTCGCTGATTCTCGCCGCCTGCTGCATGTTGTGCGTAACTATTATTATACTATATTTTTCCCGCAATGTCAGCAGCAGTTCTTCAATTTTTCCTGTTGAAATGGGGTCAAGGGCGCTTGTGGGTTCATCCAGAAGAAGAGCCTCCGGCGAACCGGCAAGCGCGCGGGCAATGCAAAGGCGCTGCTGCTGCCCGCCGGAAAGCCCAAGCGCGCTTTTTTTCAGCCTGTCTTTAACTTCATCCCAGATAGCCGCGTTCCTCAGGGAATTTTCCACTACCGCGTCCAGCTCGCAGCGGGCTTTTATGCCATGGGTGCGCGGGCCGAAAGCGATATTGTCGTAAACGCTCATAGGGAATGGGTTGGGCTTTTGAAAAACCATGCCAACGCGCTTCCGCAAAAGATTAACGTCTGCGCCGTTGTAAATATCCTCGCCGTAGAGCCGGACGGAACCTGTGATTTTACAGCCTTCTATTATATCGTTCATGCGGTTAAGAGTTTTTAAAAGCGTGCTTTTGCCGCAGCCGGAAGGACCTATAAAGGCGCTGATCATTCCCGCTTCTATTTCCATGTTGATTTTTTTAAGCGCCTGAAAGCCGCCATAGAACAGGTCGAGGTTTTTTATTTCAAAACAGTTCACTTTACTTTTTCACCCCTATTCGTTTGGCCGCCCATGCGGAGGCCGCGTTGATTAAAATCACCAGCAGGAGCAGGACTATGGCTGTCGCGTAGCCTTCTCCGGTATGCAGCCCTTCGTTGGAAAGCGCATACATGTGTACAGAAAGCGTCCGCGCCGATTCCATCGGGTTGACCGAAAACTGCGCGACTGTTCCGGCTGTGTAAATCAGGGCGGCCGTCTCGCCGGCAATGCGCCCGATCGCAAGTATAATCCCCGCGAATATACCCGGGGCGGCGCTTGGCAGAACGATTTTGAAAACTGTTCTGAGCCGTCCCGCGCCAAGCCCGAACGCGCCTTCGCGCAGGTTATCCGGGACGGCTATTATCGCTTCTTCTGTCGAGCGCAGTATCAGAGGCAGTATCATAATCGAGAGAGTGAACGCCCCTGCCAGTACAGAATATCGCCATTTGAGGAAATTTACAAAAAACAGCATTCCGAACAGACCGTATACTATCGAGGGTATCCCGGACAGCGTTTCCGCGGTGACGCGCACGAGCGCGACAAATTTATTGCCGCGCTTTGAGTATTCCGTCAAAAATATGGCCGAAAAAACGCCCAGCGGCACGGCCGCAAGCAGCGACAAAAACGTCATATATACAGTCGAGATGAGCGCGGGCATAAGCGAAACATTCTCGCTGTTGTAATTCCAGGCAAACAAAGAAGGCTTTAAATAGGGCAGGCCTTTTATAAAAATAAACCCAACAATGAAAACGAGAACTGAAGCCGTCAGAAAGGCCGCCGCCCATGTAAGCGCCCGCAGAATGCGCTCGGACAGTTTAAGCTTTGCTTTGCGCATTATTTCTCCTTTCTTTTCAGGGCTGAAAAACTGAGGTTGATAATCATGATAAACACAAACAGCACGACTCCGGTGGCGATAAGCGCCTCCCTGTGCAGATCCGCCGCATAAGCCATTTCCATCACGATATTGGCCGTAAGAGTTCTCGCCCCCTGAAAAACAGAGGAGGGAACGCGCGGCTGGTTGCCCGCGACCATTATTACGGCCATCGTCTCGCCAATCGCGCGCCCCACTCCCAATATTACAGAAGCCAGAATCCCCGATTTTGCGGCGGGCAGCACCACGCTGAAAACCGAGCGGTAATGCCCCGCGCCCAAGGCAAGCGCGCCTTCGTAATACTGCTCCGGGGCGGCTCTCAAGGCGCTTTCCGAAATCGTAATAACCGTGGGGAGAATCATTATGCCCAGAAGTATACACGCCGACAATATGCTGTTTCCCGAAAGAGGGAGTATTACCGCCATGCCGAAAAAACCATAAACGACCGACGGGATTCCGGCCAGAAGATCCACGCCCGGCTTAATAAATTTATATAGCTTTGGGGGACATACATGAGACATAAACACAGCGGTGAAAATTCCCACGGGAACCCCGATTATAACAGATCCCGCTGTGATATACAGACTGCCGACAATCATCGGCAGTATTCCAAAAGACGGCGGCACATCCGCCGGCGACCAGTCTTTTCCAAGCAGGAAAGCGAACGGCCCTATTTTCCCGATTGCGGGAAGACCGTTCGCCAGCAGGAAAAGACAGATAAGCGCGACTGCAAGTATAGACGCCGCCGCCGACAGGAAAAACACAGCGCGCATTATGCTCTCTTTCCAGTTTTTCATTTTATTATGCTATCCCATGTCAAGATTTCGCCGGTGAAAATCGCCCGGATTTCTTCTTTGCTGAGGTTGCTTACAGGGTTGTCTTTGTTGACGATAACGGCTATTCCGTCTGTGGCAATCTGCGTCGGCGTAAGCTCCGCCAGCTCGCTGTCTTTGAGTTCGCGGCTGGACATCCCTATGTCGCAGCTCCCCTCTATTGCGGAAGTCATACCTGCTGAAGAATCGCTCTGCTGAATTTCGATAGCGGCGCCGGCGTTAATTGCCAGATAAGCTTCTTTAAGTTTTTCCATTATGGGCGTGACCGAAGAAGAACCGGCGACAACGATTTTGCCGGAAGGCTTGCCGCCGGCATAGGCCGCCGGGCTTTCGCTGATTGGGATATAGCTCTTGCCGATCACTTCCTGACCTTCGGCCGAAAGAATAAAGCCGATAAAATCCTGGGCAAGCTCTCCGGGAGTTCCTTTTGTAGCTATAAAAAACGGCCTGTGCACTGTATAAGACCCGTTTTTGACGTTCTCGGTGCTTGCGGCCGCGCCCTCGATAGAAAGCGCTTTTACCGTGTCGTTAAGCGAGCCTAAAGAGATATAACCAATTGCGTACTGGCTGCCGGAAACGTTTGTCATCATCACGTCGGTCTGCTTTGCGACAACGGCTTCTTTTGTGGTCATATCTTTTTTGTTTCCGTCCGCGTCTTTTACTTCAACCCCGAAAAGCTCAATAAACGCGCCGCGCGTACCGGAACCGTCCTCGCGGGAAATGACGTTTATGGCTTGGCTTGTGTCAAACGCGCCCCCGCATCCCGTAAAAGCCGACGCTGCCGCAAAGACTGCCAACAAGACTGCGATTATTTTTTTCACTGTTTTTTCTCCCCATTTTTTCTCTTTAATTTATATTGCAAAGCTATAATAAGATTATTATGTATAGTTTGCAGGAGGATAACTGTAAAAATCGTGTAAAATTCGTCTGTAGAAAAAATTAACGCCCCCTGCCGTACTTAATCAGGGACTGGCCTAATATACTTGTATATATGCGCGAAGTCTTGAAAGCCTGTACAGGCCGCAATCGAAAGGACGGTATTAATCCCGGTATGCGAAAAAAAGGAATGCTGTACGGCGCCGCCGTTCTGACGCTGTCGTCAATCATGACGCGCCTTGTCGGGGTGGTTTTCAGTATACTGCTTTCAAACACCCTCGGCGCGGAGGGAATCGGCCTTTTTCAGCTTATTTTTTCTTTTTACGCCTTGACGATCAATCTTTCACGCGCGGGGATAAGCACCGCTGTTTCCCGCCTTGTGGCGGAATGCGCGGCTTTGAGCCAAAGCGGGCGGGTCAGGAAAATAATGCGCGGCGCGGTCGGCATTTCCCTGCTGCTGAGCCTGACGGCCGCCGCCGCGGCAATTATATTTTCGGATAAAATCGCTCTGAGCTTCCTCAAAGACAGGCGCGCGGTCAAATCTATACTCGCCTTTGCGCCAAGTCTTGTTTTTATTTCCGTTTCCTCCTGTTACAAAGGCTATTTTTTCGCCGTCAACGAAATTGTAAAGCCCGCAAGCTCCGAATTTGTCGAGCAGGCTATCCGGATGGGTTTTATCTTTCTTCTGCTGAAAATATCCGTCAAAGACGGTCTGTCCTGCGCCTGCGCGGGGATTTTTTGGGGATATACCGCCGGGGAACTGGCCTCGCTGCTTTATCTCTATGCCTTCTACAGGCCGGATCTGCGCAGGAAATTTGACGCGAAGGCCGCCGGCAAAGGCTGTTTGAAAGACATTGCGCAAATTGCCGCGCCGCTCTCAATCAGTTCCAACTCAACCTCTTTTTTGCGAATGGAAGAGGACATATTAATTCTGGCGGGACTGAAGCAATATCGCGGTTCTTATGAGTCCGCGATAAGCACCTACGGCGTTTTGTGCGGTATGGTTATGCCGACGCTTATGCTGCCCTCGGCGCTGCTGACTTCTGTTTCTATTGCTATATTGCCGAAAATAAGCCGCGCAAACGCCCGCGGCGACAAAAAAGCCATATCTGACACCGTATCAAAAGTTTTGCAGTTCACTTGTATTATGAGCGTTCTGGTTGTGGGTATATTTGCCGCGTTCCCGGATGAAATCGGTCTTGTGATTTACAACAATGCCGAGATGGGTCCGATGCTGAGGATTCTTGCGCCGATATGCGTATGTATTTATCTTGAGATAACGGCGGCGGGCGTTCTGAACGTGACAGGCGAGCAGATGAGCACGCTCTGGTATAATCTGGCCGATTCCCTTCTGCGGCTGCTGCTGGTTTACCTGTTTGTGCCGCGCTATGGCTTCACGGCGTTTTTAATCACTATGATAATCAGCAATATTTTTACTTCCACTCTTTGTATAAGACGGCTTTATAAAGTCGCGAAAATCCGCTTTGATTTTGTAAACTGGCTTTTGAAGCCGTTGATTGCCGTTGGGGCGACTGTTCTGAATATGAGTTTTTTTTGCAGGCAGCTGCTTTTTGGACGCGTCGCCGTTGTGCCGGGGCTGCTTATCGCTTTGATTTTCTCCGCGATGGTCTATATATTCATGAACTATCTGATTGGGACGTTCTCTAAATCCGATGCGGACTATTTCCGGGGGCTGTACAGGCGCAAAAGCGGGAACGGCTGACAAATTCTGAATGTTAAAAACTCCCCCGCGCCAGCCTGCAAAGGCGGCGCGGGGGAGTTTTTTTTAAGCGGCCGAACGAGTTTATTCAGCGAACGCGCCCGTATATAACTGGTAGTACCTGCCTTTCGCCGCAATCAGCGCGTCATGGTCGCCGCGCTCAATAATTCTTCCCTGCTCCATGACCATAATAGCGTCGGAATTCTTAACAGTAGAAAGCCTGTGCGCGATCACAAAAACCGTGCGGCCTTCCATAAGAGCGTCCATGCCTTTCTGCACTATAGCTTCTGTGCGGGTGTCAATGCTGGAGGTCGCCTCGTCAAGGATCATAACCGGCGGGTCGGCCACAGCTGCGCGGGCTATCGCCAAAAGCTGGCGCTGGCCGCCTGAAAGGTTGCCGCCGTCTCCGGAAATCACCGTGTCATAGCCATCCGGAAGGCGCGTTATAAAGTCGTGGGCGTTGGCTCGTTCGGCGGCGCGGCGCACTTCCTCGTCCGTCGCGTCCAGTTTGCCATAGCGGATATTGTCCGCCACAGTCCCCGTGAAAAGGTGCGTATCCTGCAAAACAATACCCAGAGAACGCCGCAGGCTGCTTTTTTTGATTTTGTTTACGTTAATATTATCAAAACGGATTTTTCCGTCCGCAATGTCATAAAAGCGGTTTAGCAAATTCGTGACAGTGGTTTTTCCCGCGCCGGTCGCGCCGACAAAGGCGATCTTCTGCCCCGGCCTCGCGTACAGGCTTATGTCATGCAGAACGATTTTGTTTTCGCTGTAGCCGAAATCCACGTCGAAAAGCCGCACATCGCCCTTAAGCTCGGTATAAGTCACGCTTCCGTCGCCGTGCGGATGCCTCCATGCCCAAAGCCCTGTGTTTTCCGGGCGCTCAACAAGAGAAGCGTTCTCATACTTCGCGTTGACCAGCGTGACATAGCCCTCGTCTTTTTCCGGCTGTTCGTCCAAAAGGCTGAAAATGCGTTCAGCCCCCGCAATGGCCATTGTGATGGCGTTAATCTGAGTGGACATCTGTCCGATAGGCGCGCTGAAGCTCCGGGAAAGCGTCAGGAAAGCGGCGATTGTCCCGAGCGTCATCCCGGCGGCGCCGTTCAGAGCAAGCAGGCCGCCGACAAACGCGATCAGGACGTATTGCAGCATGCCTATATTCATCATAAGCGGCATAAGAATGCTGGTCAGCCGGTTCGCGCCTGCCATGTCTCTGCGCAGATCTTCGTTGAGTTTGTCAAATTCCTCCTGCGCCGCTTCTTCGTGGCAGAACACTTTTACTACTTTCTGCCCGCTGAACATTTCCTCGACATAGCCGTTCAGCCGGCCTACGGCTTTTTGCTGCTCCCGGAAATACTTCGCCGCGCCGCCGCTGATTTTCCGGACAAGAACCAGCATGACGGCGACGCAGGCAAAGGCCAGAAGGCTCAGCGGGATGCTCAGCGACAGCATTGTGACGGTCACGGCCGCAACGGTTATCACAGAGGACAGCATCTGCGGGAAACTCATAGAAAGCATTTCACGCAAGGCGTCAATGTCGTTCGTATATCGGCTCATCAGATCGCCGTGAGTGTGAGTGTCGTAATATTTTATGGGCAGCGACTGCATATGGGCAAACATGTCGTCGCGGATTTTTTTCAGCACTCCCTGCGAAATACCCACCATTGTGCGGTTATACAAAAAAGTGCAGATAACGCCGGCAAGATAAACGCCCCCCATAACGGCCAGGGCTTTCAGCAGCCCGGTAAACACCGGGCGCTCGGAAGCCAGAAGCGGCGCTATATAATCATCCACCAGACTTTGGATAAAAAACGAGCCTGATACATTGGCAAGCGTGCTCAGCGCAATAAAAATAAAAACAAAAACCAGCGCGGCTTTATAGCTCCCCATTTCCCGCAGAAGCCGCCGGACTACGCCGCTATTTTTCTTCATCAAAGTCACCCCCGCCCTGAATTTGAGAATTGTAAACCTCGCTGTAAATCGGGTTGGCCGCCAGCAGCTCGTCATGAGTGCCGAAAGCGTTAACCCTGCCGCCGTCCATTACAATAATCCGGTCCGCGTCCTGAACGGAAGAAATTCTCTGCGCTATAATAAATTTTGTGGTGTCCGGGATCTCTTCCCGGAAAGCCTTGCGGATAAGAAAATCGGTTCCTGTGTCCACCGCGCTGGTGGAGTCGTCCAGAATCAGGATTTTGGGCTTTTTCAGAAGCGCGCGGGCGATGCACAGCCTTTGCTTCTGCCCGCCGGAAACATTTGTTCCGTCCTGCTCAATATAAGTGTCATAAGCGTCCGGGAAAGCCGCGATAAATTCGTCCGCCTGCGCAAGCCCGCACACATGCCGCAGTTCCTCATCGGAGGCGTCCGCTTTGCCCCAGCGCAGATTTTCTTTGATTGTGCCGGAAAACAGCGTATTTTTTTGCAGAACGACCGCGACTTCGTTGCGCAGCGTTTCAATGTCATAGTCCCGCACGTCGACGCCGCCCACAAGAACAGCTCCGTTCGTCACATCGTAAAGCCGTGGGATAAGCTGGACAAGGCTGGTTTTTGAGCTGCCGGTGCCGCCGATAATGCCGATTGTCTCGCCGGACTTTATGTCAAGGTCAATCCCGCTTAGACAAAGCTTGCCGCCGTCGCCGGAGTAGCTGAAATCAACAGCACGGAAAGAAACGGAGCCGCTCGCCACGGCCGTCACGGGTTTTTCCGGGTTTTTCAGCGCGGATTCCTCCCGCAGAACTTCCACAATGCGCTGGACAGAAGCGCGGGAAATAATAATCATAACAAAAACGTTGGAAAGCATCATCAGGTTCATCATAATCTGCATAGAATAACTGATAGTGCTCATCAGCCCGCCTGTCGTCATATAACCGGAGACAATCTGCTTTGCGCCGAACCATGAAATCAGAATCAGGCTTGCGTACACACAGAACTGTATAAGCGGCATATTAAACGCGACCTGCCGCTGCGCCTTGACGAAAAGCCTGTAAATGTCGTCAGAAACGGCGCCGAATTTTTGTTTTTCAGTTTCTTCGCGGACATAAGACTTGACAGTCCTTATGCCCCGCAGGTTCTCGCCCACCAGATTGTTCAGCTTGTCGTAAGCGTCAAAGGCCTTGACAAAAAAAGGATGTACCCGCAGGACAATATAAAACAGCCCGAAAAGCAGCACAGGCGCAATCCCCAGGAAAACCAGCGGAACTGTTGTACTTACCTGAAAAGCCATGATAAAAGCAAAAACGGTCATTAAGACAGAGCGGACCGCCATCCGGATAATGACCTGATACGCCATCTGCACATTGGCGGTGTCGGTGGTCAGGCGAGTAATCAGGCTTGCGGGAGAAAATTTGTCAATATTGGAGAAAGAAAAGCTCTGCACCCTGCGGAAAATATCCTGCCGCAGGTTCGCGGAAAAACCCGCCGCCGCCTTTGCGGAATAAGAACCGCTGAGCGCCCCGGCGCAGAGGGAAACAAGCGTCATTAAAACCAGAACGCCGCTAAGCCGGGCAATATAGCCCATATCGCCGCCGACAACGCCCAGATCGATCAGCTTTATCATCAAAAATGGGATCAGCACATCCATCAGCACTTCCGCCGCCATGAAAACAGGGGAAAGAATCGATTCTTTCTTGTATTGCCGGATGGATTTCGCCAGCGTTTTAATCATACATACAGTCTCTCCTTTTCACATAAAAACAGCGGGCGGCATAAATCACGCAACCCGTCCCGCTTGCTGTTTTTATTATAACATATATTTTTGCTTTTTTTAATAGGCTTTTTAGAAAATAAAAAAAACAGCGGCGGGAAAGTTTCCCGCCGCTGTTTTTTTGCCGCTTAATATCCCATGCCCGGATTCGGCATAGGCTCCGGGGTGTCTTCTTTGATATCCGCCACAAGGCTTTCAGTCGTGAGAACCATCGCCGCAACAGAAGCCGCGTTCTGCAAAGCGCTTCTTGTAACTTTCGTCGGGTCGACGATGCCGCGCTCTATCATATCGCAGTAAACCTCCGCATAAGCGTCAAAACCAAAGCCGACTTTCCCGGAAGACTTGATCTTGTCAACTATTACAGAACCTTCAAGCCCGGCGTTCTCGGCAATCTGGCGCACAGGGGCTTCAAGCGCCTTCTGAACTATCAAAACGCCCGTCTTTTCGTCGCCCTCCACAGCGTCCAGAAGCTCGTTAAGGCTGGGGATAGCGTTGACGTAAGCGATGCCGCCGCCCGCAACTATGCCTTCTTCGACTGCGGCCTTTGTAGCGGACAGAGCGTCCTCAATGCGGAGCTTCTTTTCTTTCATTTCGACTTCGGTGGCCGCGCCGACTTTTATAACGGCAACGCCGCCCGCAAGCTTGGCAAGACGCTCCTGAAGCTTTTCGCGGTCAAAATCGGAAGTCGTCGTTTCAATCTGGCTGCGGATTTGGCCCACGCGCTTTTTGATTTCCGCCGGGTTGCCGCCGCCGTCGACAATAATCGTGTTCTCTTTTGTGACTTTAACCTGACGGGCGGAACCAAGCTGGCTCAGGCGGGCTTCTTTGAGGTCAAGTCCCAGCTCCTCTGTGATAACTTCGCCGCCTGTCAGGACGGCAATATCCTGGAGCATTTCTTTTCTTCTGTCGCCGAAGCCGGGGGCCTTTACCGCCACACAGGTAAACGTGCCGCGCAGTTTATTTAATATAAGCGTAGTAAGCGCTTCGCCCTCGACGTCCTCCGCAACAATCAGGAGCTTTTTGCCGCCCTGGACAATCTGCTCAAGAAGGGGAAGAATTTCCTGCGTGTTGCTGATTTTCTTGTCCGTGATTAAAATATAGGGATTATCCAGCACGGCTTCCATTTTTTCGGTATCTGTTACCATATAGGGCGCGATATAGCCGCGGTCAAACTGCATCCCTTCCACTATATCAACTTCATCGACGCCTGTGTTTGATTCCTCAACTGTGATAACGCCGTCGGAAGAAACTTTCTCCATAGCGTCCGCGATTCTTCTGCCGATTTCTTCGTCGCTGGAGGAGACTGTCGCAACTTTCTTGATATCGTCGTTGGAAGCGATATTCTGGGAATTGGCCTTCACAACTTCGACAGTCCTGTCAACGGCTTTCTGAATGCCCTTTTTGATAACCATCGGGTTCGCGCCCGCCGCGACGTTCTTCATGCCTTCCGCAACAAGCGCCTGCGCAAGAAGGGTCGCCGTTGTGGTGCCGTCGCCGGCGGCGTCATTGGTCTTTGTGGCAACTTCTTTGACAAGCTGGGCGCCCATGTTTTCATAAGCGTCTTCAAGCTCTATTTCTTTTGCGATTGTAACCCCGTCGTTTGTGATAAGCGGAGCGCCGTATTTTTTATCAAGAACGACATTGCGGCCCTTAGGCCCGAGGGTGATTTTAACGGTATCGGCGAGCTTATCCAGACCCACTTGAAGGGATTTTCTGGCTTCCTCGCCATAGATAATTTTTTTGGCCATTTGATTTATCTCCTTTTCTTATGAAAAAATATTCGCTGCTTTTTGTTGTTTTGCAGTGAAAACAGGGCGGGCTTTATTCAACCAGCGCCAGCACGTCCGATTCGCGCACGATTGTATATTCTTCGCCGTCTACTTTGACCTCTGTCCCGGAATATTTGGAAGTGATAACCCTGTCGCCGGGTTTAAGCGTCATTTTGACTTCTTTGCCGTCGACGACCCCGCCGGGGCCAACCGCGATAACTTCGGCGATCTGCGGCTTCTCTTTGGCCGCGCCCGCGAGGATAATCCCGCTCTTTGTTGTTTCTTCCGCTTCGATAAGCCTGACTACTACCCTGTCAGCAAGAGGTTTAAGCTGCATAATATAAAATTCCTCCAGTTTATGATTTGATAATTTTAGCACTCTAATCTATCGAGTGCTAAGCTCAAGTATTATTTTACGCATTTTTTTGAAAAAAGCAAGCGCTTTATTTTTTTTTAACAATTTATTTACATCCGGCTTAAGCTTTGGCGCGAACTTTTGGATTCCCGCTTATGACGAAAGAATCGGGTAAGCAAAAAATTAAAGCCCCCGGACAGGGGGCTTTAATTTTATAGTATAATACAGATCAGGCCGGAACAGCCTTCGTTGATGATGCGCTCTATCGTCTCCTGGAGTTTCATCCTGGCTTCGGAGGGCATTCTGTAAAGCTTGTTGTGCAACCCCTCGTTGACAAGCTCGTGCAGCGACTTACCGAAGATATTAGAACTCCAGATATTTTTCGGGTTCTCGGTGAAATCGTTGAGCAGGTACATGACCAGATCCTCCGACTGTTTCTCGCTGCCCACAATCGGCGCGACTTCGGTCGTGATGTCCGCGCGCATCATGTGAATTGAAGGGGCGCTGGCTTTCAGGCGCACGCCGTATTTCCCGCCCTGCCTGAGAATTTCCGGTTCTTGCAGCGAAAGCTCGTCAAGCGTCGGCATGACAATCCCATAGCCCGTCGCGGCCACCTCTTCAAGGGCGCCTTTCACTTTATTATAGGCTTTCCTGATTTGCGCAAGCTCAATCACACAGGGCATAAGCTCTTCTTCGGAGCTGATTTCAAGGCCGGTTGTTTCGCCCAGAATTTTGTAAAACAAGCTTGGCAGAACTTTTATCGCAACCGTCGCTTTGCCGGATCCAAGGTCGATATTGCTGAGCTCTACTTTGTCGACATATTCGCAGTCTCCCACGCTCTGCAGGTTTTTTTCGACGTCGCTGATGTGGTTTACATCCACGGCCGCTTCTTTTATGCAGGTGTAAAGCGTGTTCTTCAGCCAGTGGCCGTTGTCCAGAGAGACGATCCAGCGCGGCATTTCCACGGCGACCTCTTTAATCGGGAACTCGTACAGAACGCTTGCAAGAATATTTTTGATGTCCTTTTCAAGCAGGTCAAGGCAGCTGACTGTAAGAACTCCCACGCCGTATTTGTTCTCAAGCCTTAATTTAAGCGCCTGTGTTTCCGGCGCGTCCGGGCGCGCAGAGTTTAAAAGCACGACGAAAGGCTTGTCAAGCTCTTTGAGTTCGTTGATAACTCTTTCTTCGGCTTCTTCGTATTCGGAGCGGGGAATGTCGCTGATGCTGCCGTCGGTTGTGACGACAAGCCCGATGGTGGAATGCTCTTTTATGACTTTCTGCGTGCCGACTTCCGCCGCCATATTAAAAGGCACTTCCGTGTCGAACCATGGGGTCATGACCATGCGCGGAGCTTCGTTTTCGATATAGCCCAGGGCGCTGGGCACGATATAGCCTACGCAGTCGATCAGGCGTACGCTGAGATTCGCGCTGCCGTCCAGAGTGACGTTCACCGATTCCTCCGGGATGAATTTCGGTTCGGTCGTCATTATCGTCCTGCCCGCCGCCGACTGCGGAAGCTCGTCGGTGGCGCGTTCCTTGCGGAAATCGCTTTCGATATTCGGAATAACCAGCGTTTCCATGAATTTTTTGATAAAAGTAGATTTACCTGTTCTGACCGGCCCGACCACGCCAATATATATATCGCCGTCGGTGCGCCTGGCAATATCTTTATATATTCCCCGCGTATCCAATCATAACTCCCCCCTGATGTTTTTTATATTATATTTGTGCTTTTCTGCGCTTTTGGCTTGCTTAACACCGCGCGGGTTGCCGAAAGCTCCTGCGTACGCGAACCACCCCGCCCTTTGGGCACCCCTCCACAGAGGGGAATTGTCGCTCGTCACATCGTTTAAAGAATTTACCCCATGCAATTATTGGCTTTTGCGTTTT
>JAITEB010000031.1 GCA_031282245.1 Oscillospiraceae bacterium
TCCCCACGCACAGACTCTCGCCCCTATCCGTCTAATATAAAGTCTGGTCTTGGGGTACAAGCTAGAGCTGACCAACCACCCCGCCCTTTGGGCACCCCTCCACAGGAGGGGAATTGTCGCTATATGCGCCATGCATAGCGTATACCCCACGCACAGAATATTGCCCCTATACGTCTATTCTAAAGTCTGGGCATGGGGTGCAAGCTATAGCGGCCAACCACCCCGCCCTTTGGGCACCCCTCCACAGGAGGGGAATTGTCGCTATATGCACCATGCATAGCGTATACCCCACGCACAGAACATTGCCCCTATACGTCTATTCCAAAGTCTGGGCATGGGGTACAAGCTATAAATGATAAAACGGGCAACAATTCCCCTCCTGTGGAGGGGTGCCCAAAGGGCGGGGTGGTTGGCATTTTAAAACAGCCTTATCAAAAAGGGGGATTCTATCATAGAAGCCATAAAAAACTGGGCTTTTTCAGTCTGTATGTCTGCGATAATTGGCGGGATTATATTAATGCTTATACCAAGCGGCGGCGTTGAAAAATCTATGAGAGCAGTCATTGGGGTATTTTTTCTCTGCTGCATAGTTATACCCCTGTCAAACGGCATCCCGCAGATTGATTTCGGTTTTTCCGGGACAGTCCGGCAAGAGAGCGAAAAAATCAGCCAGAACATCCGGAAGAAAATCCAGGAGCAGCAAAACGCGGAAATCAACCGGATTGTCACAGAACAGGTTTTAAGCCTGCTGGACGCAAACGGGTATTCATGCAAAAAAATCACAGTAAATTATACTAGCGGCGCGGATTCCAGCATATCTATTAATCAGGTGAGGATCTATATAGAAAACCCCGGACAGGCGGAAGAAATCGCCGCGCTGCTCACAAAAGGCACAGGATTTGAAACAGAAGTCATTGCAGAGGGAGGATAAAACTCATGGACGAAAAGGAATCGACAGGGCTGAACAAACTATTCGAGGAACTTGGGAAAAACAAAAAGGCCGCGCGTATCGTCGTCGTACTCGGCCTTGCGGGGATGCTGCTAATACTTATATCAGAATTCATCGGGGGGAATAAAAGCGCGGCGGCAAACAAAAGCCCGCCGGAAAGCATTGCCGCCTTTCCCCGGCAGACTTATATCCTGGAGCTTGAGGAAAAAATACTGTCCATGCTCCAGTCAGTCAAAGGCGTGGGCAAAGCCAAAGTGATGGTAACGCTCAAAACCGCCGGAGAATATGTCTATGCCCGTGACATAAGCCTGAAAACCGAATCGGGCGAAGGACACGCCTCCGGTTCCGAAAACAGAAGCGATTCGCTTTCAAGAGACGAGAAATATATCTATATAGAGGACGAAAACAGCCGGAAAAAGGCTTTGCTTCTGGCCGAGCTTCTGCCGGAAATCAAGGGGGTGGTGGTAGTCTGCGAAGGAGGCGACAAAGCTTCTGTCAAAAGCGATATTATAAACATGCTTACAACAGGTTTAGGAATTTATGCCAATAACGTCTATATAGCGAAGCTTTCGGGGTGAATCCGGCAGAGGGCTGTATGCTTTTTAAGAAATTCATAAATAATTACACAAATCAGGAGGAAAATACTCATGGTATTCGGAAAAAAACAAATTGTAATGGCGACTCTTATCCTGGCGCTGGGGGCGGCAGTATACCTGCACTCAACGTTAAGCGGCAAAAACGGCGGCCTTATCGAAGAGACGGGGGCGGGCGTCTCAGAAGCGGCGGATCTTTCCGCAAGCAGCGCCAAAAATTACGGCGACACCCAGTTTGTCGCGGCGGCCCAGAACGGCGAAGCGGCGGAAACCGCGGATAACGTTGGCGGCGAGGAAGCCGGCGAGCCGACGGGCGCCCAAGAGGGAGCGGAAGGCGCTGTAACAACCGACGCTTTGATAGGCAAAAGCACCGACGAATATTTTATAAACGCAAGGCTGGACCGGCAGCATACACGAGATAAGATTCTAGAGCAGCTCAATAATATCATCAAAGACGCAAACGCCACCGACGAGGAGAAAAACAACGCGATAACAACCGCCGCCAAAATATCCATCTCAATCGGCGCCGAAAGCAATGTTGAAAATCTTGTCCGCGCAAAGGGCTTTGAGGACTGCATGGCCTATATCAGTGACGGGAAGGCAAACATAGTTGTAAAAAGCGCAGAGGGTCTGACCACAAAAGACGCGGCGCAAATCAAAGACATAATCGTCTCAGAAAGCGGGGTAATTGCTCAGAATATCACTATAACTGAAGTAAACTGACTAAACCGGCAGGGACTGACGCGCGCGTCAATCCCTGCCGGTTTCTGCAAATTAATATGCACTTGCATTGATAGCATATTTGCTGTAAATATATCCTGATTAAAAAGGCCAAACTTGGAGATAATAAAAACGGCGCCAAGCTTTGAGAAATATTTCCCGCGCCGAAAAAGTTTTCATGCGGCTTTTTTTGCGGCCGCCAAACAAGACGGAGGATTTTTAATGCAAAGGGAAACAAGAAAAAAACTGATGTTTGCTTTAAGATTGCTGCTCGCTGTCAGTATTTCGGCCTTGATAAGTCTGCTCAGCGGGGCAAGCGGGGTGTCCGCCCAGGTTCCGGAGCCATTGCCCGGATTTCTCCGCCGTTCTCCCGGAAGCGTGTATTGCCACTCGCCTCTAAGCGGCTACAAACCCTATAATATAAACCTGCCCGACGATTTGCAGTATCACACTTACAAGCTCTGCAGGTTCTATAATATCGACATGGAAGTTGCGCTGGCTTTGATGTGGCACGAAAGCCGCTTTATAAAAGACGTTCCGGATCATGTGAACAAGAACGGCAGCCACGACAGGGGGCTTATGCAGATAAACCAGATAAACTGGCGGTGGCTTTCGGAAAGGGGGCTGAACGTCAGCAACCCTTATGATAATATAGAATGCGGCGTGCTGATGTTGTCAGCGCTCAACGACAAATATGGCATAGAAAACGCTCTTATGGCCTATCAGTGCGGGGAAGTCCGCATGAAGGAACTGGCGAACCGAGGCTATCAGACGCAGTTTGTAAAAGATATTATAGACCTGTCTCTGTATTTTGAGAGGTCGGAAGAAACAAACAAAGAAATAAAGCTTCCGGAAGTTTAAATTCGGATTTTTTTGCGCAGCCGCCCGGAATTTGCCGGGCGGCTTTTTTTCACGAAAATAATTTGCAATTACGCCGAAAATGCCGTATACTTATAGGCAAACGATATATTCCTGCCGGGCGCCGGGCGCCCGGAGAGCTAAACAAAACGGAAGTATATAAAAATGGCAGATGAAAGTTTAATCACGGTCGAAGGCACTGTTGACGCGGTAATATTCAGCAATCCCGAAAATGGCTACACGGTTCTGGATCTGGACGACGGCGAAAATCTTATAACCGTTGTGGGCAGCATGGCCGAAATAAGCGAGGGCGACAGGATAAAGGCCACAGGTTCCTACAGCTCCCACGCCTCTTTTGGGACGCAGTTCAAAGCTCTTACGGTAGAGGTTCGTCTGCCCGAAGGCGCGGCCGCGATCGAACGCTATTTGGCCTGCGGCGCGATTCGGGGCATAGGCGTCGCTATGGCGAAAAAAATCGTCCGCGCCTTTGGCGACAAAACAATGGAAATTATAGAAAAACAGCCGGAACAGCTTGCCACTATCCGGGGAATATCCATGGAAAAAGCTATGCTTATCAGGCAGGAGTTTAATAAAGTTTTTGGAATGCGCCCGCTGATGATTTTCGCCGCGCAGAACGAAATCCCCGCTTCTTATGCGATAAAGGCCTGGAAAATCTATGGCTCTATGGCGCTTGAGCTGATAAAGGCCGACCCCTTCACGCTATGTTCGGGCGGGGTGAGCCTGCCTTTCGCAAATGCGGACGCTCTCCGGCGCAGGCTTTTGATAGACGACCGCGCACCCTGCCGCATTGAGGCGGGCCTGGTACATACCCTTAAAAAAAGCCAGCTTGAAGGTCATAGCTGTTATCCCCGGGAACTTCTGGAGCGGGAAACCGCCGAGTTACTGAACGTTGAACCTGTGATTATCCGGCTTTCCCTCCGGGAGCTGGCGGGGAGAGAGCTTCTATGGCTGGAGGAAAACAGCGGCGAAAGCCTTGTCTATCTGGAAAATACTCTTTCGGCCGAGCGCTATATAGCTGGCAGACTTGCCCTCATGCTTAAAAGCGTTCCGGATTTGTGCCTGAATTGGGACAGGCATATCAAACAGCTTGAGGACAAAAGCGGGATTCAATACGCCGATCTGCAAAAAAAAGCCGTCGCGATGGCCATGAATCTGCCTGTGATGATTTTGACCGGCGGCCCTGGCACGGGCAAAACCACCACGCTGAACGCCATTATCAGGCTGTGCAAAAGCATGGGTGAAAAAGTCTCCGTCGCCGCCCCGACAGGCCGCGCCGCAAAGCGCGTCAGCGAACTTACGGGCTGCGAGGCCAGGACTATTCACCGCCTGCTGGGTGTGGGCTTTGACGAAAACGAAGAGCAGAAATTTATCCACGACGAGAAGAATTTGTTAAACTGCGACGTCTTGATTATAGACGAAACTTCCATGCTGGACTGCCTTTTGTTTGAAAGCCTGCTGAAAGCCCTGCGCCTTTCCTGCCGCCTTGTGATAGTCGGAGACGACGACCAGCTTCCCCCTGTTGGTATAGGCAGCGTCCTGCGGGACATGATTTCCTCGGGCTGTATCGGCACAGTGAAGCTGACCCAGATTTTCCGCCAGGGAGCGGAAAGCCTTATTGTCACCAACGCCCACGCTATTATCAGCGGGAAAATGCCGGAACTCAAACGCAGGGACGGCGATTTCTTTTTCCTGTATTCCCCAAGCCGCGAGGACACGATAAAAACCGTTTTACAGCTCTGCTCCGAAAGGCTCCCCCGGGCTTACAGCTATTCCCCCTTGTGGGACATTCAGGTTCTTTCGCCTATGAGAGTCGGCGGTCTTGGCTCGGCGGAGCTGAACAGGCGTCTTCAGGCGCAGCTTAACCCGCCGGGCGACGACACTGAAAAAAAGCCGGAGATAAAATACGGGGGTATAATTTTCCGTCTGGGCGACAAAGTTATGCAGACCAAAAATAATTATAATATAGAGTGGCTTCGCGAGGGCGCTTCGCCGGAGGAAGACGAAAACGGGAGCGGGATTTTCAACGGCGATATAGGCTCTATTATTTTTATAGACAAAAAATCCGGCGCTTTAAAGATCGCTTTTGACGACCGCGTTGCGGAATACGGTTTTGAGCAGCTGGGCGAGCTTGAGCTTGCCTATGCTGTGACCGTCCACAAAAGCCAGGGCAGCGAATTTGAGGCTGTAATCATGCCGCTTGCCTATTCCGGAGGCAGGACTTATTACAGAAGTCTTTTATATACAGCCGTTACCAGGGCGAAAAAGCTGATGATTCTTGTCGGCCAGCCGGAGTCTGTGCGCCTGATGGTTGAAAACGTGAATTCTAATTTTAAATATACCTGCCTGAGCAAATTTATCCGGCGGGAAATGGGCATTGAGTAAAAGCGGGCCGCCAATTTACTTTCAGCAGGTGATTCAAATTTTTAATTTTCTTGACTTACTTTTTCCCCAGAGGTGTATTTTTTGCGGAAAAATTATGCCGCCCGGCGGGAAAATCTGCGCCGGATGCAAGACGGACGCCTATTTGATCGGCCCTGATATTTGTCCGAAATGCGGAAGGGACGCAGGAAAATGCTCCTGCGCCGAGGACGCCGGGGCGCTCTGCTTTGATTCCTGCATAGCGCCTTTTTATTACACAGGAAGCGCAAAAAGCGCCATCCTGCGTTTTAAATTCCAGGGTCTGCCGCAGAACGGGCCTTTTTTAGCGAAATTTATTTACGACCGAATAGAAGAAAAATATTCCGGCCTGAATTTTGATTTTATCAGCTTTGTGCCCTCTCACCCCGAAAAGAAAAAGGCGCGCGGGTATAATCAGAGCGAGATTCTCGCCATAAACGCCGCGAAATATCTGTGTCTTCCCCTTGAGGGAGAAGTACTTGTGAAAACCGCGAATAAAACCCCTCAGCACGAATTAACCAGAGCGGAACGCTTTAAAAATATCGCGGGAACTTTCAGCGCGCCAAAGCCCCGGACTGTCAGCGGGAAGAAAATTCTGCTTATTGACGACATACTGACCACAGGCTCGACGCTTGGCGAGTGCGCAAAGACGCTCAAAGCGGCCGGGGCGGAGGAAGTGAGGGCGGCGGTTTTTGCCGCGACGAATATTATTTAGACAGGAGGTCTTTATGAACTGCGGTACTAAATATCCCATTGTATTAGTGCACGGTACAGGGGTGCGCGACGCAAAGCGCATGAATTACTGGGGCAGAATCCCCGCCGCGTTGGAACAGAACGGCGCAAGGGTTTTCTACGGCGAACAGGATAGTTGGGGAAGCGTTGCGCATAACGCCGAAGTTTTAAAAGAAAACGTGAACAGAATTCTTGCCGAAACAGGCAGCGAAAAAGTAAACCTGATTGCGCATTCAAAGGGCGGGCTGGACGCGCGTTATATGATTTCCTCACTGGGGATGGCCGGGAAAGCAGCCAGCCTTACGACTATAGCGACCCCGCACCACGGTTCCAAAACAATGGACAGGCTTTGCAAGCTTCCAAAGGGATTTTATAAAGCGGTTTCGTTTTTTATTGACGGATTTTCCCGGGCAGTGGGGGACAAAGAACCGGACTTTTTCACCGTCGTCCATCAATTCTCGACAGAGCACATGAAACAGTTCAACCGCCAAAACCCGGACGCGCCTTCGGTTTATTATCAAAGCTATACAGCCGTTATGAAAAGCCCGCTCAGCGACGCGCTTATGTGGTGGCAAAATCTGATTATCGGCCTGGTGGAGGGCGAAAATGACGGCTTAGTTACGGTCGCGTCGGCCAGATGGACAAATTTTCGGGGAGTGCTTCGCGGAAAAAGCCGCCGGGGGATTTCCCATCTGGACGAAACGGATTTGCGCCGGATGAACTTTTCCAGAAAAGCCAATCAGGACGAGCTGTGCGATATCCGGGAATTTTATGTCAAACTTGCGGCTGAACTGAAAGAAATGGGGCTATAAACAAAGAGAACTTTCCTTATTGTTGCGCGGGTCATACGGCTTTTTTAATCAGGTCTCTGTTCTGGAACACCCAGATTGTCACGGCGGAGCAGCCAATGACAAGCCCGGGCGCCACCACAAAATACAAAAGCCCTATGCCGCCGAAAAGCACATCGGGAGCTTCGGCGTAATTATAAGGCGACAAAAGCTGCAAATACGGGGAATCGAGCACATATTTTCCCACAAAGCCGCAGGCAAGGCTTATCAAAACAGTGAAGAACGTCGCGAGACGGGTTCTGCGTATACGAAAAAGCGAAAGCGCAAAGCCCACGCACAGATAGGTCGCCGAAGACAGAAACGCTCCAAGCAGTATAATATACGATGTGTATAATACTTCGTAGATCGCGTAGTTTTCGCGCATGAGATAAAGGCACAGACCGAACGAAAGCGCCAAAGTAAACGTAAAGCAGATCAAAATCTGCACGAATCCGGCCAGGATTTTCTGCAGCGCTATTTGAATGCGGGAGACTGGCATCGCATACAGATAGCGGATTGTGCCGCTTTTTTCTTCGTGAGATATTGAGGAAAATCCCAGCCAGCAAAAAAACACGCAGAACATCAGGCTTATTGGCTGGAAAATTACAGAAAAATATAAATTGGCGGCCGGGGCCTTCACAAAATCGGACAAATGCGCTATTTCCAGCAGAGTTTTGTTCTGTTCCTGAAAAAAGCCGCCGATTTCCCGCCATCCTGTTTCCGTCGCCAAAGCCGGGAACGGCAGCATTGTCAGGCACAGCCAGGCAGTTGCGGCAAGCATAATAATCAGCGCCGTTTTGATGCTGCGCCTTACTTCGTTCGCTAAAATATCCATACTGTCGGCTCCTCGTCTTTATAAGTCATAAGGTCGTTTTCAAGCGGCACATCGGTGACGCGTATGTCATGAACGACATATTTTGCAAGGGATTTAATAAGCCGGTCCATGTCAGAATAATAATTGAACGAGACAGTGTCGCTCCTTTTCATGAAGCGCTCCGCGCCAAGGGACATGACAAGCTCGCTTATATCTCCCTCAACCTGCAGTTCAACGACTTTCCCCCGCGCGTGGCCTTTGTCAGCGACTTCTTTTGTCTCTATTATTATTCCCTCGTTCATGAGAGCGACGATATCGCAGAGATGCCCGGCTTCGTTCAATTCCTGGCTGCCATAGACGACAGTTACGCCGCTTTCGTGCAGTTCCTGGATTGTATCCAGAAAGCGGCGGCGGATAATTGGCACAAGCCCCGCCAGCGGCTCGTCCAGGAGAAGTATCCGCGGCTTATGCAGCAGCGCAGTTGCCAGCGCAAGCTTTTTCTTGTCCGAAAAGCCCATAGCCGAGATTTTTTTATTTCTGTTTATCTGGAAGCGTTCGCAGAGCGAATCCAGATATTCCAGATCGACATAGCCGTAAAAATTTTTTGTATACTCAAGAAGTTTGTCCACTTTCATAAAGTCATAAAAAGCGGGAACAGCGGGGACATAGCCGACCTGGGTTTTCAGTTCTTTGCCGGAATCCTGGCAGTCCAGATCAAATATAGTAGCGTTGCCTTTGGTCGGGCGGACAAAGTCCATCAGAATATTAAAAAAAGTGGATTTGCCCGAGCCGTTCGGCCCGATCAGCCCAAAAAACGCGCCTTCATCCACCTGCACGTTAATATCTCTGATTGCTGTTTTCCGGCCGTATTTCTTTGTAAGAGACAATGTTGTCAAAATGCTCAAATGCTTTCCCTCCCATTTTTTCGATTTCTTTTTCAGAGGCCCCGCAGAATTGCGGAAATCTTGTTTCTATTTATTTTTCTCAAGAAAATTATAGCACAAATAAATTTGAAAGTGTAGTCGTTTCTTAGAACTTGTGAACGCCTAAAGAAAAAAATCATACGTCAAAAATTGGAAATAAACTGAACTTTAATTTTTTTTAAAATTTTTCTAAATAAAATGATTAAATTTTTTTAATTTTTATATAAAAAATTTCTTAACAGACGTTGTTTATTTACAAAAAAAGTGATAATATAATACCTGTTATTATAAATGCCTATTTTGCCCAGAATACGATCATCGTGTGCCGAGAATAATAAAACTGTCGGCGAGGCAAAATGATTCAATGCGGATTGGCGTTTTTTGCGGCTGTTAACTATTAGAATACGGCATAATACATAAAAGTGGAGGTTAAAAATTGTGGAAAAAATATATCCGCTGTTGCAGGCAGTGATACAGGGCTTTTTGGAGTTTCTCCCTGTGTCAATTGAAGGGCATCTGGCCGTTTTTGATCATTTTACGCGCAGAATTTCCGGAGGCTCCGCAATCCCTTATTATATCAACGTTTTCCGCTTCGGCTCTTTGCTTGCCATATTGATCGTTTACTGGAAGCTTATTTTAAATATCGTAATAGAAGCCATGAAAATGATCCGCGAGATTTTCAGCGGGAAATTTTCTTTCAGGGACATGCGCCCGGAGCGCAATCTGGTGTTTATGCTTCCCCTTTCGCTTGTTCCTATGATTCTGCTTGCGTTTTTTGGCAAATATATTGACGCGCTGCGTTCCGAAAGCAGCATAATTGCGACAGGCTGTATTTTTATGGCTATGGGCATTCTGATGTATATAGCCGACAGCCGTTATCCCGGAAGCAGAGAGCTTTCTAAAATGAACGTTCCCGACGCGCTTTTGCTGGGCGTGTCCCAGACGGCGGCGTTCGGCTTTACGGTGCCGAACGCCGGACCCGCTGTTTCGGTTACGCTTCTGCGCGGGTATTCCGATACTTCTATTGTCAGCTTTTCGCTTTTGATGTACTTGCCCGCAATGCTTTTCAGCAACATTTCCGCGCTTGACCGCACTGCCGTTCCCGAATCTATAGCGGACGCGCCGGGCTGGATAATCCCGGCCGGCGTAGTTGCGGCGATGATTTTCGGCTGGGTTTCTATCAAGTTCCTTCAGTGGCTGGTCAGCGATGTGCAGGGCGAAGGTCATCTGGGCTTTTTCGCGAAATACAACACGATTATCGGCGGGCTTATTTTGGCGCTTACGCTGATTGAATCCGTGCTGGGCACTACTTTTTATGATATTTTCAAAGACGCTTTCAGTTTTTTAGGCGCCGGCGCATAAAGTGTGCAATTTCATTTTGGAAAATAAGTATAATTAATAAGAGCCTTGAGAGAGGCTCTTATTATGCGCCGGCATCCGAAAACCCGCAAAAAGGCCGATTGTCTCCGCCCTTTTTAAAACAGCCTGAACGGAGGATACATATGTCGCCCATCAAGAAAAACAATGGCAGCGATCAGGAGCTTACCACTATATTTTTATTTATATCCGGCATATTTTTAATTTTTCTCGTCTTTGTCGAGGGCACAAACGTCTGGAACGCCATGCACAAGTTTTTTTTCGGAATTTTTGGCAGTATCGCTTATATTGTGCCTTTTCTTTTTATTGGGATGAGCTTGCTCCTCTCAATGGATAAGCTGGCCAAAAAATTCGCCAGGCACAGGGTTCTTAATCTTATGTCAGTGATTGTTCTGCTTTGCTCGATATGGCAGGTGCTGAGCGTCGGCATGCCTATTGAGGGCCGCTTCTGGTACAGGCTTTCTTCTTTTTATGTGGACGGCGAAAACCGCACGGGCGGGGGGCTTTGCGGCGTGCTCATCGCCTGGCCGCTGATGGAGTGGATGGGAACCGGCGGAGCGCTTATTATCCTGATTCTCATGATTGTGTTTTTTCTCTTTGTCCTCACGGGGATAACTCTGAAGCAGTTTCTTAAATTTCCGTGGCTTGTGCGTGACGAAATTAAAAAAGCATATCAAAAATCCAAAGACACAGAAAACCAGAAAAATAAGCCAAAAAAACAGCTTCCTTCCCGCGAAGAGCCTAAGTCGATTCCGGTCAGAGCGCGCTCCGGGGAGACTAAGCGCAGCCGGACAGACGTTCCTCTCGGCTCCGGACCCAAAGACCGCGGCGACGTTTTTACGGCCTTCCCGTCAATTCCGTTTAACTATGCGGACGCTGAGATTGCGGCGGAAGATCCTGTGGAAGACCCGCGCCGCTCCACAGAAGCTTCTGAGCCGGAACTGTTTGAAATCATCAACTTTGACAGGAAAAAGCCGGGGAAACCTGAAAGGCCGGAAAAAGACGAACTTGTTATTTTCAGCTCCGTTGCTCGGAAAGAAAGCCCGGCGGAGTTTCAGGCGCGGGCGAAAAGCCCGGGAGGTTACGCCTATCCCCCGCTCGACCTGCTCTTGGAACCCGCCGCGAAAGTCGGAACCAGCGACGAGGAACTGACCCAGAGAGGCCGTCTCTTGGAGGACACGCTGAGAAGCTTTGGCGTTCAGACCAGAGTTTTAAATATCACACAAGGCCCGACCGTGACGCGCTATGAGCTTCAGCCCTTTGCCGGGGTGAAAATAAGCAAAATAACCGGGCTTGCGGACGACATCGCCCTTAACATGGCCTGCACAAGCGTGCGCATAGAAGCCCCAATCCCGAATAAATCCGCCGTCGGGATTGAAATGCCCAACAGCCAGACAAGCACTGTGCACATCAAAGAAATTATAAACTCCAAAAAATTTATGGACAGCCCGTCAAACCTGACAGTAGCTCTTGGGGAAAATATTTCCGGAGATATCGTCACGGCGGATTTGGGGCGCATGCCCCATCTGCTGATTGCGGGCGCGACCGGCTCCGGCAAGTCGGTCTGCATAAACAGTATTATCATAAGCCTTTTGTACAAGTCCTGCCCCGAGGATGTGCGCCTTATCCTGATTGACCCGAAAGTAGTCGAGCTTGGCGTTTACAACGGCATACCCCAATTGCTTGTGCCCGTGGTGACGGCTCCGCGAAAGGCGGCGGGGGCGCTCAGCTGGGCTGTCACAGAAATGCTCAACCGCTACAAAATCTTTGCCGAGAACCAGGTGCGCGACCTGAACGCCTATAACAGACTGGCCAAAAGCTCCGGCGAGATAGAGCCGTTGCCCAATATAGTTATAATTATAGACGAGCTGGCCGACCTGATGATGGTCGCCCCCAACGACGTTGAAGATTCTATCTGCCGTTTGACGCAGATGGCGCGCGCGGCGGGGATGCACCTGGTCATTGCGACGCAGCGCCCCTCCGTTGACGTAATAACCGGCCTTATCAAGGCAAATATCCCAAGCCGCATAGCCTTTGCGGTTTCGTCGCAGGTGGATTCCCGGACGATTATAGACGGCGGCGGCGCGGAAAAACTTCTGGGGCGCGGGGACATGCTTTTTGCCCCCGTGGGCGCGGCAAAGCCTTTCCGGGTTCAGGGCTGTTTTGTCACAGACAAAGAAGTCGAAAAAATCGTCGGATTTGTTAAGCGCAATTCCGACGCTGACTATGACGATGATGTTATAGAAGAAATCGACCGCCAGGCTGTTGCGGACAAAAAATCCCCGCTTTCGTCCGGCGGGGACGGCGACGAGGATATAGACGGGATGTACGCGAAGGCGGTTGAATGCGTCGTCGAAGCGGGACAGGCTTCAACCTCGCTGCTCCAGCGGCGGCTGAAGCTGGGCTACGCCCGTGCCGCCCGCATGATGGACATGATGGAGGAGCGCATGATTATCGGCCCGCCGAAGGGAAGTCTTCCGCGGCAGGTGCTTCTTTCGCGCCAGCAGTATCTGGAAATGAGCCTGTACAACGACATGCAGAAAAAACCAACTGCCGACGCGGGGGGAGAACTCTTTTAAAGCACTGGCCACCCCTTCGATTTGCTGTAAAAAAGCCTTTGCCCGCAAGGGCTTTTTTATTTGCCCGAAAGTAATATACAGGACAAAGTGTGAATATAGATATGACTAGAAATCAGAAAAGGAGAGAACGGCCATAATGGAACTGACGGTTAATAAAGAAACTATCGCCATAAACGAGACAGCCTACGAGGGAAACCAGGAACTGCCCATTGAGAGCGATTTTATTCTTCCGGACTATTGTCCGGACGTTATCAGGATATTAAACTGTGGGGTCGTCCCCACGATAACGTCAAAGCAAAGCGCTGGCGATAAAATTATTATCGACGGCATAGCGGCAATCAATTTGATTTACCTGACAGAGGGCGGCGCTGTTTTTGAATATGAGACGAAACTCCCTTTCTCAAGAACAGTCGCGCTTAAAGCTCCTGTCGTGAATCCTATCGTTACAGTAAACCCTTCTGCTGATTATGTCAACTGCCGCGCGCTCAGCCAGCGCAGAGTCGACGTTCGGGGAGCGGTTTCAATTTACGTCAAAGTTCTTGCCCGCCACGAGGAAAGCATTATCACAGGCGCAAGCGGCCAGAACGTACAGCTTCGGAAAGAAACCGTCTCGGTCAGCGCCGTCTGCGGAAGCGCAGACAAGCAGTTTACTGTCCGGGAGGAACTGGAGCTTTCCTCCAGCAAAGCGCCTATCAAGTGCATTATAAGCAAAATCTGCAATGCCAGGACGACGGATGTAAAAGTCATGGCAAACAAAGTCGTATTAAAAGGCGATTTGGACGTAAACCTGATTTACACCAGCGAGGATCAGGGCAACGAGCTTTTCAAATGCGCTTTCACGCTTCCAATAAGCCAGGTTTTCGAGGTGGACGGCGTCGGCGAGGACTGCCGCTGCCTTGTGAATCTCTGCGTTTATGACAGCAGCATAGAGCTTCGGCCGGACATAGACGGCGAGGGAAGCGCGATTGACCTTGAAGTCGGGATAGAGGCCGCAATCAGGGCTTACAACAGCTGCGACATAGAAACTGTCTGCGATTTGTATTCCACAAATTACGAAAGTTCATATCAGGCAAAGCCGCTTTCTCTTAATTGTTTATCAGAATTAGTAAGCGAACAGTATACGGAGCGCAATGTTTTTGACCTGCCGGAAGGCGATATTGTCAGCGTCGACGGGCTTTGGGCAAACGCCGCGGCGCGCGGCGCGAGAATCTCCGACGGGGAACTGACGGTTTCTTCCATTGTGAAAATAAGCATTCTTGTAAGAAATACCGCCGGGGGGATTCGATACTTCGACCGGATAATTGACTCGGATTTCAAATACAAATTAAAATCCGCTTCCGGAAACATGACGGCGGACGCCGGCGTTTCGGTCAGGAGCAGCGACTATGAGATAAACGGCGGCGGCTCAATAGAAATAAAAATTGTGTTTGACGTCCGCGCGTCTGTCTTTTCGCAAACCCGCAAGAATATAATCTATGATATAAATATAGATCAGGCGGCAAAAAAAAGCTATGACAATCTTCCGGCGCTCACGCTCTATTTTGCGGGTTCGGACGAGAGCATATGGGACATCGCCAAAAAGTATAATACTTCTGTTTCGGCGATACTTGAACAAAACCAGATCGAAGAGGAAGTTTTGCAGGACAGGCAGATGCTTCTTATTCCCATAGTAAGATAAATAAAGCAGGTAATTAAAGCACGCGGGAGACGGCGGCCCGCCGCCCGTCGAAAGCTCCTGCGTACGCGAACCACCCCGCCCTTTGGGCACCCCTCCACAGAGGGGAATTGTCGCTCGTCACATCGTTTAAAGAATTTACCCCATGCAATTATTGGCTTTTGCGTTTT
>JAITEB010000045.1 GCA_031282245.1 Oscillospiraceae bacterium
AGGTTTTCGTATGCTTAATATTAACAAAATAATTATAACAAGTAACAACAATAGTGCTGTAGCCATAATAATTACTGCACGTTCTTTAACTTTTCTCTCTTCTTCAAGAAGGGGTGTCAGCTTGTCTTCTATTCCAAATTTTGCCGTTCCTGCTACTATGGTTAAGCCTTCCGAGACCAAATTTACCTCGGCTGTGCAGGTCAAAAGCCACCCTTCCGGCAGTTCAGCAACTATTTTCCCTCTTTCAATTTTTCCAATAATTTCTTTTTCTTCGCCCGAACTAACGTTTTTTATTTGTACTGTAATCCTGAACTTTGAAAAATCTCCTGTCTTCAGGATGGATTTTCCTGATTTGTCATCAATCACATCCGCAACCAAAATTGCTGACTGAGTCTTGTCTTTTGTGTTAGCCGAAACCTCGGCGGAAGCCTCTAAATGCACCGAATATGACAAAATGTAATAAATCTTAATACTTTTTTCGCCTGCGCTCTTAAACTTTATCAGCAAATCCTCTTTAACAGGCTTGTCTATGATTAAAATTTTGAACGATTCACCTGAAATCATCTTGGATTCTTTTTGATACGACTGGAATGATATGTCAGAAACTGGAGTTTCGGAGGAAAAAAACACTTTAATTTTACTTATATATTCTGTCGGAATTGGGATAGTAACTTCTCTCTGTTCATTTTCTGTACTCAAGCTGGTAATTGTATAAAAATTTTCCTTATAATATGGAAGGCACAAGCTTTCAACAGCCTTTTCGAGGTCGCTTAATTCCTTAATATCTTTGATTTCTCCGCCGCTTTCCCGGCTTAATTGCGCAATTTTCTCAATATTCCCGTTAAAATAAGGCGAAATTATATAAGTATCTATAATTATTTTAGATTTTTTTGCCTTTTCCAATGTTTCATACAGCAAATTTTCCGCTTCAGCGGCCTGAGTCTGACTTGCCCCGCTTCCCAAATATAGCTCGCCATCTGCAATTAGGATTATTTTACAATTGCCGCCTTGACCTTCCAACAAGTTAACCGCCGCTTCCAACCCCGCGGCTAGATTCGTATTGCCTTTGTATGTTATTTGTTGTAAATATTCTGTAATGTTACTCTCGCTCTCATTTAGTAGCTGGCTATTTATGGTTACATTATCGGAATATGTTACCAATCCGACTTTCGCTTCTTTTGGAAGCAAATTCACGGCCATTTCGAGGCAATTTTTAACTCCTTTTCCTTCCGGATCGGAGGTCTCCATTGAGCCGCTTGTATCAACCAAAAATACAATATTTGGAAAATTCGCATCCTCTGCATAATATAAAATATTATTGGCTTTAATGGAAAATATAAAAAATATCAGGAGAGAAACTGCAAATTTTGATGAAAAGTATCTCATTTTAAACTCTCCATAATATAAAAATTTGGTAAAAATTTTCCTGAAATATATAAAAATACTGCCACTCGACTGATTTCTAGCTTATTTGCATATTTTTTCTAACCGTCATAGGCATCGGAGCGTCCAATACACAAAAAGTATCAACCAGCAAACTGCAGTCACTAATTAATTATTTATTTCATTTTATTAATAAGAATAATACAGTTTTTTTGAGTTGTCAATAACTTTTTAGTGTAAATATATAGGTATATTAATTTCCATTAAAATTATTTATCTACTAATGTCAAAAATACAAAGTAATTTTTGGAAGTATTTCAGGGCGCTATAGAATTAGTGAACTGATTGTGAGCTGTATAATAGTTGGAATGGTCTTCTGTTCGCTTTTGGATACCATTGGCTATAATCAAACTCGTTGCCTTCCATATTGGTATAAATGCCCAGAATTCGGAAGTTTCTTTCAGGTTTGCGCCATTGTTTAAGCTTGTGTGAAGTTGCAGGCCGATAGGCTCGGAACGCGTCTTTTTTCTCAATTCTGTAATTCTTTATTATGCGCCAAGAAAAGCGCAAAAACTAAAATTGTTTGTTGATTTTTTTGGCGGAGCATAGTATAATTCTAAGTGATAAACGTTTTGCCCTACACAAAAGCAAAGCTTAAACTATATATTCTGATAATAACGGAGGACTTTCCGCATGATGAATTTCAACAGCCTTGGAAGTGTTATTGTTACAGCTTTTATCTGCCTTGTGGCTTCTGCCCTTTTGATTTTTGCCCTTGCTACGCTCTACCGCAAAAACTTAAAGAAAAATACTCCTGCCGTTTCATATGATTTTGCGCCCGACGTACTGAAATCGGCGCCGGCCGCTGCGGCCTTGCCCCCGGAAGACGGCTACGCCGAGGAAATTGTCGCGGCGATAACCGGAGCGATTATGGCGACGCGCTCGGCTTCCGGTGAAAACCGGCCTTTCGCGGTAAAGCGAATCAGCAAAGACAAGAGCCGCCATTCCGCCTGGCGCTTTGCGGGCCTGAAACAAAACCTTACACAGATATAAGAAAGCAAAGGGGGAGGCGGCCGCAAACCTTCTCCTTTTGCTTTTATACTTTCGGAAAATGTGCTATAATAATTATAACAGCAAAATTTTATAAAGAGCGGCAAAGGAGTAAATTCACCGCATGGATTTAAATTCGGCCAAAGCAGCGGCAGTAGAATTAAAGTCAATTATAAACCGGCACAATTATAAATATTATGTGCTGGATGACCCGGAAATTTCGGATTTTGAATACGACCAGCTTATGCGGGAACTGAAAGCTATTGAAGCGCAGTTCCCGGAGCTTGCCGCGCCGGATTCGCCGACGCGTAAGGTCGGCGGCGCCGTGCTCAACAGCTTTGAACCTGTCGCCCACATAATCCAGATGGGCAGCTTGCAGGATGTTTTCAGCCTTGAAGACGTTGTGTCTTTTGTGAATAAAATTAAGGCCGAATACCCCTCTGCGAGCTTCACTGTCGAGCCGAAAATCGACGGGCTTTCGGTTGCGCTGGAATATAAAGACGGCGTTTTTGTGCGCGGCTCCACGCGCGGAGACGGCTTTACCGGCGAGGATGTGACAAACAACCTGCGCACAATAAAAACCGTCCCGGAGACTTTGAAAATTCCTCTGCCTTTTATAGAAGTCCGCGGGGAAGTCTATATGTCCCGCGAAAGCTTTGACAAAGCCGTGGCGGAGCAGGAGATAAACGGCGAAGCGCCTTTCAAGAACCCCCGCAACGCCGCCGCCGGTTCGCTCCGGCAGAAAGATCCCCGCAAAACCCTAAGGCGCTCGCTTGATATTTTTGTTTTTAATGTCCAGCGGGTTGACGGGCGTAATTTCTCAAGCCACAGCGAGTCTTTGGATTTTTTGAATTCTTCAGGTTTCAGCGTTATTCCGTCATACCTTGTCTGCGAAACTGCGGAAGAGGTCGCGGAGGAAATAAAAGCAATCGGAGAGCGGCGGCATGAATACTCTTTTGACATAGACGGCGCGGTCGTCAAAGTCAACGATTTCGCCCAGCGGGAGAGTATCGGCGCGACTTCAAAACATCCCAGGTGGGCGGTCGCTTTTAAATATCCGCCTGAAGAAAAACAGACTACTTTGATTGATATAGAGATAAATGTCGGGCGCACGGGCGCTCTAACCCCGACGGCGCTGTTCGAGCCGGTCACGCTGGCCGGGACTTCCGTCAGCCGCGCCGTTTTGCACAACGAGGACTTTATCAAAGAAAAAGACATACGCATAGGCGACGCTATTTTAGTCCGCAAGGCGGGCGACGTTATTCCGGAGGTTCTGAAATCGCTTGCCCACAGGGAGGGCGCGCCGCCTTACGCCATGCCGGAGATCTGCCCCTCTTGCGGCGAAAAAGTCAGCCGCGCCGAGGACGAGGCCGTCATACGCTGCACAAACCCGGAATGCCCGGCGACGCTTCTGCGCAACTTGGTTCACTTTGCTTCACGGGACGCTATGGACATCGAAGGTCTGGGGCCTTCTATAATAGAACAGCTCCATGAGCGCGGGCTGGTAAATTCCGTCGCCGATTTGTACGCGCTGAAGCTGGAGGATATAAAATCGCTTAAGAAAGACGGCAAAAAATTTGCGGAAAATCTGGCGGCTTCGATAGAAAAAAGCAAAGCCCGCGATCTGGCTAATTTGATTTATGGCCTTGGCATACGCAATATAGGCCAAAAGGCTTCGGCGGTTCTGGCGGCGCGTTTCCGAACTATGGACGATGTTATGTCCGCAAAAGCGGACACGCTTTCGGAACTGGACGGTTTCGGCGGCGTTTTGGCCGACAGCGCCGTCGAATTCTTCGCCCACGAGGGCACAAAGCGACTGATCCAGCGCCTGAAAGAATCCGGGCTTAACATGAACTCCAGCGCCGAAGCAAAGGGGGACAAACTCGCCGGGCTTACTTTTGTGCTTACCGGAGCGCTTCCCACATTCACGCGCCCGGAGGCTTCCAAATTGATTGAGTCCGCCGGGGGCAAGGTTTCCGGCTCCGTCTCGAAAAAGACAAGTTATGTCGTCGCGGGGGAAGAATCCGGGTCGAAACTCGCAAAAGCGCAAAGTCTGGGCGTTAATATTATAAGCGAAAACGAGCTGCTTGAGATACTTGAGAAAGGGGTGGGCTGATGCCTGGGATCGACGTCAAAAAAATCGCGCGCTTGTCAAGACTTTTGATAGACAACAGCGAAGCGGAACATTTTCAGCGCGAAATGGAAAATATTATCGCAATGGTGGAGAGACTGCCGGATACGTCCGATATTGTTTTAAGACTGAACCCGGAAGACAAAATGGAGCTTCGCGCGGACAAAACCGGGCCTTCGCTCAAACGGGACGAGCTTTTGAAGAATGCCCCGCAAAGCGAAGCAGGCTGTTTTGTCGTTCCGAAAGTCGTAGAATAGGGGATCCGCGCTGTCGGCGCGCCAAAACATAAACGCATTTAATACAAGGAGTTTGAGCATGGAACTGTACGAATATACGGCGGCGGAACTTTCGGCGATGTTCCGGGCGGGGGAATGCTCCGCCGAAGAAATAACCCGCAGCGCCCTTGACAGGATAAACACAGCCGAAGATAAAATACAGGCGTTTTTGACCGTTACAGAAGAAAACGCGCTGGAAACCGCAAAGAGCGCCGATAAAAAATTTTCCGCGGGGGAAACTCTTCCGCCGCTTGCGGGAATCCCCATCGGGATTAAAGACAATATTTGCACAAACGGTATTTTGACCACCTGCGCCTCTAAAATTCTGGGGAATTTTATCCCTCCATATGACGCGACGGTGATAAAAAAAATAAAGACGCATTATATGCCAATTTTGGGAAAAATGAATCTTGACGAGTTCGCAATGGGCTCTTCCTGCGAAAATTCTTATTTTAAGAAAACCCGCAACCCTTATGATACAGAGCGCGTCCCCGGCGGTTCGTCGGGGGGCTGCGCCGCCGCCGTTTCCGCGGGGGAAGTTCCTCTTGCGCTTGGATCCGATACGGGCGGTTCAATCCGGCAGCCCGCGTCTTACTGCGGAAATGTCGGTCTTAAGCCGACTTATGGAAGCGTTTCGCGATACGGGCTTGTTGCGTTCGCGTCGTCGCTTGACCAGATAGGCGTTTTTGCAAAAACGGCGGAAGACGCGGCTTTGCTTTACTCCGTTATCTGCGGCAAGGACGAGAAGGACGCAACGTCAGTTCGGCGGGAATATCCCGATTTTGCCGCGGATATCAGCAATTTCGACTGCAAAAAACTGCGCGCGGGCGTTCCGAAAGAGTATTTCGGGCCGGGAATTGACGGCGAAGTCCGCGACAGCGTTTACAAAGCGATAGAGCTTTTGAAGGAGAACGGCGCGGAAATCCGGGAAATAAGCCTGCCCAGCACGGACTACGCCCTTTCCGCCTATTATATTATCGCCTGCGCGGAAGCTTCGTCAAACCTGGCGCGCTTTGACGGCGTTAAATACGGCTACAGATCGGAAAAATTCGAGAATCTGATTGACATGTACGAGCGCAGCAGAAGCGAAGGCTTTGGCGACGAAGTGAAACGCCGCATAATGCTGGGCGCTTTTGTTCTCAGTTCCGGTTATATCGACGCTTATTACAATAAGGCAAAAGCGACACAGGCGTTAATTTCGCGCGAGTTCGCCTCCGCCTTTGAACAGGCGGATTTGATTATCACGCCCACTTCCCCGACGACGGCTTTCAAGCTGGGAGAAAAAACCGCCGACCCGCTCCAGATGTACGCTTCGGATATTTGCACCGTCACGGTCAACATTGCGGGACTGCCGGGATTGAATGTGCCCTGCGGGCTTGACGGCAAGGGACTGCCGATTGGTATGCAGTTTGTCGGGCCGCATTTTTCGGAGGAAATTTTGCTGAAAGCCGCGCATTTTTATGAAAGCTTGCGCGGGGAACTGCCCAGGGCGCTTCTGTAGGGGGGAAGCAATCAGCCCGCGCGCCGGACACGCACGAACGCTTTATTATTCATCAAACAAGGGGTCTTCCAAAAATGCCTGGATTAAACGAAAAATACGAGATAATAGTCGGACTGGAAGTTCACGCCGAACTCTCGACCGAAACAAAAATATACTGCGCCTGCAAGAATTCATTCGGCGCGGAAGTCAACACCCAGTGCTGCGAAATTTGCACGGGTCTTCCCGGCACGCTTCCAACGCTTAACGAGAAGGTCGTCGAGTACGCAGTCAGGATGGGGCTTGCCGCAAACTGCAAAATAAATAATATTACAAAGCAGGACAGGAAAAATTATTTTTACCCGGACTTGCCGAAGGCGTATCAGATATCGCAGTACGACGTGCCCCTCTGTCAGAACGGCTGGCTTGATTTTCTGGTGGACGGCGAAGAAAGGCGGGTGGGGATAACGCGCATTCACATTGAGGAAGACGCGGGGAAGCTCCTCCACGGCGAAAGCTTTTCCGGCTCCCTTGTGGATTTCAACAGGTGCGGCGTGCCTCTTATAGAGATCGTCTCGGAGCCTGACATAAGAAGCTCCAAAGAAGCCAAAGCCTATCTTGAGACGCTCAAACAAATCCTGGTATATCTGGGCGTGTCCGACGGCAAAATGCAGGAAGGTTCTATCCGCTGCGACGTTAACGTGTCCGTCCGGTTGAAAGGTCAGGAAGGATTTAATAACCGGGTCGAGATGAAAAACGTCAACACTTTTTCCGGAGCCGCCCGCGCGATTGATTACGAGGCCGCCAGACAGTCCGCCCTTATGGAAGCGGGGGAAACCGTCGGGCAGGAGACCCGCCGCTGGGACGACGTCAAAGGCGAAAACATTCTTTTGCGCAGCAAAGAAAACGCGATGGATTACCGGTATTTCCCGGAGCCGGATTTAAAAACTATCGTTGTTGACGATAGTTTTGTAAGCGCGCTGAAAGAGGGTTTGCCGGAACTGCCCAACAGGAAGACTGCGCGCTATATGCGCGAATACGGCCTTCCGGCCTATGACGCCGGTCTTCTGGCGGAAAGCATGGACAGGGCCGCGTTTTTTGAGCGGGCCGCGGCGCTTGGCCTTTGCCAGCCGAAAAATATTTCAAACTGGCTCCTGGGGGATATTACCTATTTTTTGCGCGAAAAAAAGATGGAACTTTCCGAAAGCGCCGTCACGCCGGAAAAGCTTGCCGATATGGTCAGCCGGCTTGAAAAGGGCGAAATTTCCGGCGCCGCCGCAAAAATAGTTGCGGAAGCTCTGCTTGACAGCGGGCTTAGCGCCGGGGAAATCATCAGCGAAAAGGGTCTTGCGCAGGTTTCCGACAGGGACGCGCTGGAATCAATAGTTGATGCGGTTCTGGCCGACAGCGAAAAGGCCGTTATCCAGTATAAGTCCGGCAAAACGAATGTGCTTGGCTTTTTGGTCGGGCAGTGCATGAAACGCTCCAAAGGCAAAGGGAATCCGGCTGTTTTGAGCGGGATTATCGCGGAAAGGCTTAAATAATGCGTCTGGCAAAAATAATGCTGACGGTTTTGCTTATTTTAACCGCGGCCCTTGTCACACATTTTGTTTTTAACTTGGGAAGTTTTGAATTCATCGCCGATCTGAGCTTGCCGGGTCGTTCCGCAGATCCGGGGGAACCCGGGGATTCTTCGGATAGCAAGCTTTCTTCGCGGGAAGAACCCCCGGCGGAAGCTTCGGCCGACTGGAAATATTATTACTCTGACGACGCGCCCTTTACGGACGGGACAAGAGCGGGATCCGAAACTCTTCTGAAAGCCGGAGATATTTTTCTGGGCTGGGAACTGAAAGAGCTGGAGGCCGTCCGCGAAGAAAACACGGGCGCCGGGGAGAAACGCTACAACCTTAAGAAAGCCCGCTTTGACGGGGAAGTCACTGTAAAATGCAGCGTCGTCTATACGCCTGACGGTCTTTCTGGCGGGAGCGTCCTCATAACGCTTGCGGACGAGTCCGCCGGGCTTGTTCCTTTGCCTTATTACAGCGACAGGGATATCATAAGCTTTTTTGCCCGAAACGGCTCGGATGTTATAGAGTGGCTTGGCGGATGGGATCAGCCGGGGTTTATCTATGAAGACGCCGAGGCGACAATCGGGAGTCTGGAATTTACAAGCGGCGCTTCGGGCGCTGTGTATATAAGCAGCCTGCAATGCTATGGCTTGAGAAAGCCTTTGGACGAAAGCTAAAACTTTTGAAAGGCGGAACAAAAAATGAAAAAGGCAGTTATACCGGAACTGCTGCTGACAGTACTGATTTTGACCTGCTCTTGTTCCGGACGGGATGCGCCCTCAAAAGCCCAGGAAATTTCTGAAAGCGTTCCGGAAATATCTTCGGCGGCCTCGACATTTATTGATGAAAGCTCACAGTCAGTTTCTCCCGCGGCTTCTTCCCTGCTGGAGAACTCGTCGTCTCAACAATCCGTTTCAGGCGCAGCCAGCGCCGTCGCAGACCCCGACGAGGACGCCGGATATCCCGCGCGGCAGCCAGGCGCGCCTGTTTCGCAGGCGTTTTCTTCCCTGCCGGCAAGCTCTGCGGCGGCAAACTCCAAAGAAACTTTCAGCGCGGGCGGGATACAAATCCAAGGCTCGGACGCCGCGTATTTTTCCGACGCGGCGGGAAGTTTATCGCCCGTTCTGCTGGAGGCGGGAGACAAGTTCCTTGGCTGGACTGTTCTGGAAATATCATCCCGGCGCTCCGGTTCCGTCGGCGCGCTTTTCTCGGGCGAGCAGAGAGTGAGCGGCAGCGTCGAGTTCGACGCCGCTTTCTACAACAACTACAGGATTTATCTTGACAGCGGCTATAAAAAAGCTTTTCCGCGCCCAATTGATCCAAATAACCCGCAGATAAACACAGAACCGTTCTTTTTGCTGGTGGATAACAGCGACGAGCTTATCAAGTGGCTTGGCGGCGAGAAAAAGCCGGATTTCGGCCGGCAAAGTCTGGTGCTTGACCGGTATTATATTATGCAGGAAGACGACATAGAAGTCTGCTCCGTTCGTGTGAAAGCGCTTGCATAGCGCCGGCGGAGAATTCTGTGCGTAAATAAAAAAGGGGATGTTCAAAATAAAATTTGGAAAAAATCCGCGGCATTTATTAACGGCGCTATATGCCTTTCTGGTTGTCTGCGCGTCCATGCTGTTTTTCTTCTTGCTCAATCATTTTGATATTGTCAAGGCGTCCCTGGCAAATGTCGTGAAAATTCTCTCTCCTTTTATTGTGGGCTGTTCGCTCGCTTTTATTTTAAACCCGGTTTTAAAGTATTTTGAGGCTGCGTACAAGTTAATTTTAGAGAAAAAAAAAGAACGCCCAAAGCTTAAACGCGCCCTTGCGCTTCTTTCCGCCGTTCTGATTTTTGTTTTGGGAATCGGGGCTTTGCTTTTGGGTATAATACCGCAAACGCTCAGCAGCATAGAGTCTCTTGTGCCAATAGTTTACAGATGGGCTTTGCGGCTTATAGACCTGCTTGCGACTGTGCTTGCCGAAAGCCATCTTGAAACTTTCCTGGGACCCGACCAAATCCAGCAGGTGAAAGACGCGCTTAATCAGGCCACAATGCGGATTTATGAGCTTGCCCAGCGGCTTATACCTCAGCTTATTACTCTTGTGTTTTCCATTGCCACAAGCTTCTGGAATTTTGTTATCGGGCTTATTATCGCTATTTATATTCTTGCCGGAAAGGAAAAGTTCAAGGGCCAGTTTCGCAAAGCCGTCGTCTCGGTGCTCAGCGAGCGGGCGGCGGGCAGGCTTATCCGGTTTGTCACCCTTGCGAACAAAATTTTCAGCCGGTATATTCTCGGCCAGCTTACGGACGCGCTCCTTGTGGGCATTATCTGCTTTATTTTTACTTTTTTTGTTTTCAAGGCCGAATTTGCCGTTCTGATTGCGGTGGTTGTCGCGGTCACAAATATTATTCCCTATTTCGGGCCGTTTATGGGCGGTTTTTTCGGCGGGATGATCCTGCTGATACAGAATCCTCTAAAGGCTTTGTTTTTCGGCGTGTTTATCCTGATTTTGCAGCAGGTTGACGGGAATATCATCTCCCCGCGCATTCTTGGCGAATCGACCGGGCTTAACGGGATATGGATAATCTTTGCCGTGACAGTCGGCGGCGGGATTTTCGGAATGCCGGGAATGATTCTCGGCGTGCCTGTTTTCGCGGTGGTCTATTCGGTTGTCTGCGTTCTCCTCAACAAGCGCCTCAAAAGCAAAGGGCTTTCCGACGACATAAAACAGTATCTGAACGAAGATCAGGCTAAATTTTTGTGACGCTTCAAATTTCAAGCGCGAAAAAAATAAATAATATTGATATTCACAGACTGACTAACTCATCTCAATCACGAAAGGACTTATTAAAAAATGCCGCAGCTGATGTCAATACAATGGTTCCCCGGCCACATGGCGAAAACCCGCCGCATTATAAAAGCAAACCTGCAAAAGGTCGACGCGGTTATTGAAGTGCTGGACGCAAGGATACCCTGCTCCAGCCGCAACCCGGAAATGGATCTGCTTTTAAAAGGCAAACCCCGCTTTGTCGCCCTGAACAAGTCAGATATTGCCGATGAAAACATAACTAAAAAATGGGAAAATTATTTAAAAAATAAAAACCTGAAAGCGATCTCGCTTGATTCAAGAAGCGGGAAAGGCCTTCAAAAGATAAAACCGGCCGCGGAAGAAGTCCTGCGTGAGGAACTTGCGCGCCGCGCCAAAAGGGGCATGTCCGGCATGGCCATCCGCCTTATGGTCGTCGGCATACCCAACGTCGGCAAATCCTCCCTGATAAACCGTCTCTGCGGTTCCCGCTGCGCAAAGGTTGAAGACCGCCCCGGCGTCACAAGGGGAACCCAGTGGGTCAACGCGGGAGGAAATCTGGAAATCCTGGACACGCCGGGCATTCTCTGGCCTAAATTTGAAGACCCGCACTGCGCCGAACGCCTGGCTTTCACCGGCGCTATAAAAGACGATATTCTTGATATAGAAGCTCTTGCGGCGCGCATGCTGGAATACCTGAACGTAAATTATAATAAAATACTGGAAGAGCGTTACAGCCTGAAAGAGACGTCAAGCCTGGAGCCGGCGGAGCTTTTGGAGCTTTTTGCCGTAAAACGGGGCATGGTTCAAAAAGGAGGGCTTCCCGACACACTTAGAGCGGCGATTCACATTATAGACGAATTCCGCGCAGGAAAAACCGGGCGCATATCACTTGAAAGCCCAGAAGATTTTTTGGCCGAAGGGAGACAGTGATTTATGGCGGAAAAAAACAAAGCCAGGCCCGATTTGTATTATTATGAGAACAGCTATCATTCCCAGGGCTTCGGCGATATTTGCGGGATCGACGAAGCCGGGCGGGGACCTCTGGCCGGTCCTGTTTTTGCCGCCGCGGTTATCCTTGGCGATGAAAAAATAGAAGGGCTTGACGACTCCAAAAAACTGTCTGAAGAAAAGCGCGAGGCGCTTTTTGATAAAATCACCAGGAACGCCAGCGCTTATGCCGTCGCCTTCTGCAACGAAAAAGAAATAGACAAAATAAATATTCTGCAAGCCAGCCTTGAGGCTATGCGCCGCGCCGCCGGCGGGCTGAGCGTAAAGCCCTCCCTCGCGCTTGTGGACGGTGACCAGAATCCAAAGCTGGACGTGAAAACTGTCTGTATTGTCGGCGGGGACGCAAAGTCCGCTTCTGTCGCGGCGGCTTCTATCCTTGCAAAGGTAAGCCGCGACCGATACATGACCGTGCTTGACCAAAAATATCCCGGCTACGGCTTTGCGAAGCACAAAGGCTATCCCACAAAAGAGCACTATAAAAAGCTTGACGAGCTGGGCGTCTCGGAGATTCACAGAAAGACTTTCCTGAAAAAGTACGAGGCCGCAAGAATCGGCAGGGCCGGCGAAAATTTCGCCGCGCGTTATCTGGAAAAACAGGGCTTTAATATACTGGCGCGCAACTGGCGCTGTCCTTACGGAGAAATTGACGTGATCGCCGAAAACGGCGAGTTCCTGGCCTTTGTGGAGGTGAAGTCGCGCTCGGAAATTTTTCAGGCGCTGCCCTGCGAAGCCGTGGACGAAAAAAAGCGCAGAAAAATAATCCTTGCCGCCACCGCCTATCTTTCGGAGCGCGAGAGCGCCCTGCAGCCGCGTTTTGACATAATGGAAATTATCGTCAATCCGGAGACCGGCAAAATTTACAAATACAGATATATAGAAAACTCATTCTGGGATAAATAATATTTTTTAACTCTGTCCCGGCGTGAGATTTTTATTCATAAAAATTTAATAGACTAATCAAAAATAAAATATACAAGCGCAATATCCGCTTGTTATACTGGTTTTCAAGTATAGTAAAAAAAGGAGGCAAATAAACTCCAATTGAAAACTTCAGGCAGAATTAAGGCTAAAATTATTGATTATACAGAAGTAAACGCCGCGGTGAATCAGGGCGCTGAAAATTATATATCCAGGTGCGAGGATTATTATAAAAGCCAGATTGACGAAATATGCGAGGAGCTTATCGGCAGAAATTCAAAAATAATACTTCTGGCGGGGCCTTCGTCCTCCGGCAAGACCACCACGGCGGCGCGGCTGTGCGCCGGTCTTGAAAAAAGAGGGCGTTCCGGGCAAATTGTTTCTATCGACGATTTTTATATAGACAGGGACAAACTGCCGCCGCTTCCTGACGGTTCGCTGGATTTGGAGACCATAGAAGCGATAGACGTTTCGCATCTGCGTTTCTGCCTGGACAAGCTGCTTAATGACGGGCGGGCGGACTTTCCTGTCTTTGACTTCCACCGGGCAAAGCGCCTGGGAACGCCGCAGAGAATAGAGTGCGGGACAGATCATGTTATTATAGTCGAAGGCATTCATGCGCTTAACCCGCTGATTGTGCAGGGACTGGATGAATCGCAGTTTTTCAGGCTGTTTATCAGCGTCGCCAGCTTCTATCTCCACAACGAGGGGAGAATTCTGCTTGATCGCTACGAATTGCGCCTGATAAGGCGCGTGATACGCGATTTTAACTACCGCAATTCCACTTTGGAAAAAACTGTTTCCATGTGGAAGTCTGTCCGGATTGGCGAGAAAAAATATATTTCTCCGTTCAAGCCTCTGGCTGATTATTTTATAGACTCATTGCTTTTTTATGAACCGGGGATGTTCAGAACGCTGTTTGAGCCTTTGTTTGAGGCGGCGGACAAAAACGGCCCGTATTACGGGGCGCTGGAGTCGCTTTATAATCAATTAGAACTTTTTGATAAAATTCCCGTCAAACTGGTTCCGGAAGATTCGCTTCTGCGGGAATTTATCTAGATATTATTTCATATAATAGCACTTGTAAAGCAATATTCCAAATGGTATAATAAGGCTGAATTTTAGTTATATATTATTAATTAATCAGAAAGGTTGGCAAAAAATGGATAATGTGAACCAGCTCCTCGAAAAAGCGAAAGAATTGATCGATGCCATTGGAAAAAAGACTGACGAGACCATCAGAATCTCGAAACTGCGCGCGACGAAAGCTACTTTGAAAGCGGAACTGCGCGGCACTTACAGCAAGCTTGGCGGCGCTTATTATGAGGCGAAGCGCTACGACATTGACAAAAACGCCGAGATTGACCAGTTTGTGGCCGTCATTGACGAAATCATCGGGAAAATACATGTTCTTGACCGCTCCATAAGCGAGCTTTCCACAAAAACCGTATGTAAAGTATGCGGCACTGTCAACCCGAAGTCGGCGCATTATTGCCAGCACTGCGGGGCCCTTATCGAAGCCGAGCCGTATAAACCGCAGGAAGAGCCTTCGGAAGAAATTCTGACCGAAATTGTGGACGAGGTAAAAGCCGAGGTTAAAGAAATTGTCGACGTCCCTATTGAGCCAGAACTTAAAGACGAAGAATAATATAGCTATTATTATTAAGAAAGCAGGGCGGGAGAATTCTCCCGCCCTGCTTTCTTGTGTTACGCTCACTATATTTACCTGAATCTCACAACTGCGCCATCATAAATTTGGGTATTCACATCTATAACCACTGGCGATTCAAGTTTGCCATAAAAGACTAAATTGTCGTTTTCGTCAAAATACGCAGTGATATATTTTTTCTTGACAGAGTATTCGTTTCCCCAAGCCCCGCGTGTTTTTTCCACAATCCATATATATGTTAGTTTACCATCATTGTACAGTGCGGTTTTAGGCAATAAAACCGAATCCGCCCCCTTCGGCGTACCCATACTGATATTAACTATAGGCAAGTGGTCGCGATAGTGACTTATGCAAACAGCTGTCATTATGCCCATAAACAAAAAAAACAAACAAAATATAATAATTATTGTTTTTTTTATGATTTATCCCTCCTCAATGTTAAGGCTATTCCACCGGCTAAAAAATCATGTCCTAAAGCGAACACTAAAACGGCAGGAATAATATATATAACGCTTATTGAAAAGACAAGTGAGGAATTGTCGGCGATTAGACGCGAAAGGTATACGGATAAAGGTTCTTCATAGTTGTTTTTGATAAAGACGACTGCCTGGTCAACAATGTTCCAGCAATCTGCAAATGTCAAAACGGAAAGCGCCGCCAAAGTTGAGCTTATGTTTGGCACAACTATGCGCCAAAACACAGTAAACTCTCCCGCGCCGTCAACACGCGCGGCATCCAGCTGCGAACGATTAATTCCTCTTAATTGCTGGCGTATTAAAAACGTCCCAAAAGGAGCAAAAATTCCCGGCAGGATAATAGCCCACCAAGTCCCGTTATAGCCAAGAAGTTCAGCCGTAATATAGTGAGGAACCATTAGCAATTGCAATGGCATTAACATTATGATTATATACAAAAAATACAAAGCCTCTTTACCGCGAAAACGTGCCGTTTCAAACGCGAAAGCCGCCATCGGCGAGACAATCAGCTGTCCCAGTAGTATCGGAACAGTAAGCAGAACGGAGTTCCAAAACAATCGAAAGTACAACGGGTCACTCAGCAGCGCATTGCGATATCCGCCGAAAGATCTCACAATGACAAAGACCAGCGGCACGATTACAGTCGCCGCGCACAATATCAAAAAGCATATGCGAAAAATATCTTTTTTCAAGAGCTTACAACCTTTCGCCAAATTTTTTCTGTCCCCAAAACATCGCGGCAATCACTACAGTAACAAGCACGGAAATTACAGACGATGCCGCACTGAGTTTTTGCAGGTTTGCCGCAAAAAACTGATTGTTCATATAGTGTTGCAGCATATATATCGACTTGTGAGGATAATTTCCAAACAAAAGAAATATTTCCCGAAAAATTTTGAAAGAGTTGACAAATGACATCAAAAACGCCACAAACAATGTCGGTGATAAAAACGGTATAGTGACCATATGGAATATACGCCAACCCCCCGCGCCCTCAATAGAAGCAACTTCATAGAAAGTGCGCGGGATAAACTCCAATCCCGCCACTAGTAAAACAGTATTAAACCCGACGTTTTTAAACATAAATACGACAATTATCGCGAATAACGCGAGATCGCTTTGCAAAACGCTGCCAGGTATAACATTTTGCCAAAAGGCAACTGTAGCGCCACTTGGAATAACCAACGGCAGCATAAATAACAGTAAGCAAATCTTGTTTACAATGCGAGTATGATAAAGCAAGTTTGCCAAAAAAAATGATACTATTACGTTCAAAGGTACGCAAATAAGCATAAAAACGGAAGTGTTGCCCAGCGCCATTTTAAACGCCTGACTTCCCAGTACGTCCCGGAAATTTGCAAGTCCTGCGAATTTTCCGTCAATGTCAGTGAAGGAGTAATAATACGACATAATATACGGCAAAATATAAAGCCCTAAGATGCCAAGCAAACTTGGTAACAGAAATGGCAGCGAACGGCGGGACGAAGATTTCATGTTTACACTCTCTCAAATAAATTTCAGGTGAACATTTCGATTAACTTGTTTTTCACAGCATTAACTGCCGAATATTCATCGATGTGTTTGGATATATCTATAACTGGCAAGTCCAGTGGCCTCGCAGCGCCGTTAAGCGACACAATTACATCCGCACATTTTTCAGAATAAGAGTTATTCAGCAAAAGAAATACTAAATCAGTATTCGCTGAACAATAGATTATCGCGCGTTTTGTTTGTTTTTCAACCGTATCGTTTGCAAACAATTTTTCATATGGGAAAGTCAATTCACTAACGGAAAACGGTATGTCGTCCCCGACGATACAAGAACAATATTCTTCTTTTTCAAAAAGTTGTTTCAGGCGTTTAGCAAATAATAATTTATCCGCGTTATCGCCGGTAATTCCAACAATAATTGGATTACTGTCTATACTTGCAGGCTGTAAAATACTTTTGTAATTGTCCAAACCCCATAAAATAGGCTTGGATTGTTTAGTCAATTCATGACAGACATACTCAAAAGAATTTTTAATACTAAAAGACATGATTTCACAAACAATTGCGCCGATATATTGAGTGGTTACACTGTTTGACATAAACCTGGCGTTTTTCACGGTTCTATTACCGCTTAATGAGTCAGGTACAGAGCTATTAATATTTATTCCGTCAAAAGGATCATGTTCAAATAAGAATTCTCCATTTGACAGTTGATTGCTTCTGCCATTTCTCACGCCCAGAACGCCTGGAAGCGATGCCGGGTAAGTTATTATGTTTTTGTTGCTGCACGCGCAGACCATAATTATATCATTATCCAGCATATTTTTTACAGCCGGCTTAACAGCCCTTGCGGCCAAACTGTCAGTTGTTCCCGCGCTCATAATAACTAAATCCGGACGCGTATTCGCCGCTTTATTAAAGACATTTATCAAGGCGGATATATCTGCCGGCTGTTGCCCGCTTGATTGAAAAGAATATAAAAAAACTTCTTTGTTCTCCTGGGCATATTTTTGAAATACCATATTGCACATTTTTCCATGAGGAATCGAAGATACAAATAAACCCGTTTCAAAATTCTTTTCAATAGTTGCCGAGTCAAAAATATCATCTATAATTGCAACTTTGATTTTTCTCATGCGAGTTCTATTATATCATAAATTGATTCGACTATAACTTGAAGAGAAAACCCGCGCCGCTTATTTTCAATCGTATCAATAAGTTGTTGGATATTTAACTGGAAATCACGTTCTATACGAATCAGGGCATATGCCGCATCTGCCGACGTGAAGTTAAGGCGCTTTCCAAAAAGACTTTCTGTCTCATTTGAGGCGTCAAACTTTTTTATGCTCTCAAAAATTGTCTTCACTTTGTTTCGTACATCATCTTTGTTCATAATATACCCATCCTCAAACACACTCTACGAAGCCGCAAGCAGATTATATATTTCGTCAAAAACATAAAGAGTGCTGATATTGTCAAATACGCTAAATACCCGTCTATCTAAATTATTTCGTTGAGTATGAACGGTCAAAAAACCAATTTCCTCAATATTCGCAGGATCGTACAGCAGTCTTTTATTTGCCTCGTGTATAAACTCAACGCGGCAGTTTAGTTTATTACTTGCTTTTGCCATAATTTCTTTCAAATCGCTTTGACGTCCATAACTTTTATATATGCTTAAAATACAAACGTCCGCATCCAAAGCGGCGGAAATACATAGTGCAATTTCTCCAAATCCATTTGGTCTTTTTTTTGTCATATAACTATAGCCGCCTGGTATTCCAACAATTATCAGATCGGGATTTTGTTCTTTTTCCCGCTTGCTCACATATTGATTAAACATAAGCGCTTTATCAGAAAATGATAACCGTTCATATAAAAAGCCGGGCAACTGAGAAAAGCCGAATAGTTCAGAATATGCTCGGCTTCCAAATTGCAATATATTATAACCTTTATTTTGAAAATATGCCCGCAGCGCTAATTGAATATCAAATTTATTGCAATTCTCGCCGATCCCGGCGACGAAAATAATTGGAGTATTTATCACGCAAAGACTATTATTAATATAATTAGAATAACCCGCTTGCTTTTGTCCTATAACTTTTATATTTAGATATTTATCTTCAGGAATTCCCAAATATTCTTCTAAATTTTGTGTAATAATAATTGTTTTATTTTGCGACAAACTTTCGTTTATCCTGTCAAAATAAACGCCCGGTGTAATTTTTTCAGAAATAAAATCCATAAATACAGTATCGCATTGGTTAAGCGCCTTATTAAAATCATCTGAAATTATCACTCCGGTAATATTTCCATTATCGCAGAATCCTGCGTCCTGCCCGCACAGCCCCCAAGCTTTAGGCGAAATGGCGCCGCGAACCGAATAAGCCGAAAGATTCGCATACCGAACAATCGCTGCGTGTTCAGCAGCGAACGGAAAAATCATTAACGCGCTATTCATAGGCAAGCCCTCCTTGATTTTCAAAATCATATCCCTGTTCAAGAAGAAAACAATATATTTTAAACTTTTCTAAAATATCCGCAAGGACTCCGGAACAGCGCGAAAGACGTAGTCTGCGCGAAAGCTTTTGTGTGCCGTCTGCCGCGGCCGCACACTGTGTGCAATGTATCAGTCCCCAGCAGTTTGAGCAGACATCGGCGGAAATTGCGCCTACGTTTAACAGCGTTTTTGCTTTGTCTATATCTATCCCTTTTTCTATTGTTCCTATTTTCATAATACCGGAATTCTCGCTGACGCGCTCACACGGGTATATATTGCCATTTACATCGACAAACGGGCGTCGCGCCCCCGGTAAACAAGGCCCTCCAGGGTGACAAACTTCGCTTAAAGCTCCCGCAGACTTCAGAAGGTCGTGGGTTCTTTTCACGGCTGCTTTTTCTATAATAAATAATTTAGAAACACGATCTTCGTCAAGTTTACCCGCAAGCCATAACAGCGCTTTTAGATGCTCATATCTTTCTGTGATTACAAATGATTCGTTATAATTCACATAATTTTTAGCATTATATGTATTAACTATACTATATTTCGGAGAATAACAGCTTACAACATCGTCTGTATTATAAAAGCTATTTACACACTTAAAATCAACATCTTGGCTTATTACTGTATTAATTGTAATCTTATGATAATATTCGGGATAATTATTTTTTATATACAATAAGTTCCGCATAACTTTATCATACGTACCTTGACCGTTTATGAATTTCCGATGACGGTCATGCACGTCTTTATTACCATCCATACTAAGCATTATATTAAAGTTTGCCGCAACCAAAAAATCCATTATATCCGCTGTTAATAAAGTGCCATTTGTAGTTATAGTTAAATTTATATCTTTTTCAGAATAATTGTTTTGAATATATTTAACGCAGTCCTTAATTAACTGAATCTCTAAAAGAGGTTCGCCTCCATAAAACCCTAATGCCACTTTATCATTCTCACATGAATGAGATATAAGATAATCAATGCACTTTTGCGCCATTTCAAAGCTCATCCGTCTATTAGAATGACTACGATTTTCATATCCTCCTGAATAAGGACAATAATCACAACGCAAATTGCAATTTTGTGTGATCTGTAATGTAATTTGCTCCGTTTTTCTTTGGATGTGTTCACACAAGTCACGGGTTTCCGGATGCTGTATCGTTTTTATAACAGACGGTAACAGGTATCCTGCATTTTGAAATCGTTGAATAACTTGATTAATATTCTCATCAGTTTGCTTGTTTTCAAACTTTTGCAAAGAAACAAAATCTTGTTTATCGACTGTAAGTATTGAATTTGTATTTCTGTCATAGACATAATACCCATCCAGAGTACAAAACGTCTTAAATATGGGCATCTTTCACAGCTCCAAATGTTAAATTTTTCAGTTGCGCGAATTACTTTAAGAATAAGCAGTTGCAAATCTCATATGTTTCAAAATAATTTTGCCGCAAAACACTATTCGTTGATGTAAACCGACACCTTTGAGTTAATGCTGTCGAGCGTCTCCTTCGTCGAGTACTCGTCTGTTAAATACAAATATAAATCAGGCCAAATAATCTTATTCAGTTGAGAATACCGGGAAACCGGGTAATTCAATTCGTCTGGCAATGAAATCAAGAAATCGACCGTTTCTGCAATAACCGTATCTTTATCTTTTGTTGTTTTCATGCCGAATTGTTGCTGACCCGTTATATACGCAGCGTCCGCCGCGAGCCGGGCATGCGTTTCATAGTTATTCCGATTTACGGAACCAGCGCCAACGGTATACGCGTATGCATCAGGATAAGCGGATATATCGGCATACGGATCCTTTTTATCTTCTATGCAAAATTTTATAAACTCCCAAGCTAAATCTTTATCAGGGCAGGTTTTATTTATGCAAAAAATATTGCCTGGACTAAACAATTTATTTCCGTTAAGAGTTTTAAGCATCTGAGGCTGCGTATATATTCTGCCTTCATAGGGAAACAGCAAAGACGGAGAATAAGCAGCGCTGTCGCAGGAAAGAAACAGATAGCCGTAATCCATGTCAGATGTTTGCTTATATGCGTCCTCTGTTGACCCAAAGCTGGAAATCAGCATACTTTCAGGCATATATTCAACATTAGGCGCGGGGGGAATCGCTTTTGCCATATCCAGCAAGTCAATCATTTCGGGATCCGACAGCCGCGACGTTTTGCCGTTAAAATCAATAAATTTATCGTATGCGTAATAAAACAAACTGGCAGGAGAATACGATTCGTATACTGACAAAAAAGCTTTTCCATATTGTTCATATGCTCTCAACACGTCTGCATATGAAAATTCTCCGCTTTCAAACTGCGTCTTCAGTTCTTCAGGCACATCGCTTCTCATGCTGATTAACCCGAAAGGATGAAATTGCGAAGTCAAACCATACAATTTTCCATCGGACTCAAAACACGAAAGCATATGCATATAATAATTCTCATCGTTTATATCCGCGCTTTGTTTTATATATTCGTTCAGGTCGACAAAGTACCCGCTTTGCAAGAGACTGTCTATGCTATAATTCAGGTCAAGCACAATAATATCCGCGGCTTGTCCCGACATTAACTGCGTGGCCAGCTTTTCGATCGTTTCGCCATAATTTCCATCATCGTATTCAACAGTTATATCAACATCTTTATTGAGAGCCATAAACTCAACAACAGCGTTGTGTATGTAATTGCTTGGTGAGCCGTAACCCGACGACTTAATGCTCAGGACGCGTTTTGTGTCCGGCGCTGATTCAACTGCTTGCGATGATGGGGCTACACTTAAATTTTCATACAGCTTGTCGTCCGCCGATTGTCCGCAACCCGCAAAAAGCAAAATTGCGGACAACGCGACGAACACACGTTTGATACCAATAGACATTCTATTCCCTCACTACTTGGACATCCATATTTTTAGTTGCTTGACGAATCGCCGCTCATTATTCCGGTGTCAACGTGAATGTAGCTGTAAAACGCTTCATTTTGATAGCTGCTTGTGTTATTTCCCGCACTAGCTAAGCTGTCATAGCATGCACAAACACAAACGCAATAACAAGAACAGCCATAAACTTGCACCTGTTGAGAGTCAGCCCGTTTGACCAGCTTTTTGACGTTTTTCATTGTTTTGTCCCCCTTTCTGATAAAATTTGAGTTTCGATTAGTTCTTTACTGCTTTGCCCAAGTAGTCGCTGATATGCTTTTAGTTGACAATTTCGCCGTTATCCAGTCTAATCACCTTGTCCATATATTTTAATATATCCTCGCGATGCGTAATCACAATAATATAATCATATTTCATCATTTCGCAAATATATGCATTACATACTTTTTCCGATTCCAAATCGAAACTTGACGTCGCTTCATCCAAAATCAAAATTTTTGCATTTTTTAATACCGCACGCAGCACAGATAATTTTTGAGCTTCGCCGCCGGATAATTTTGCTCCGTTTTTTCCAACAACGGTATTTAGTCCTTCCGGATGAGTTTCTAAAACATCTGTTAACGCTAAAGAATTAAACGTATCAAATAATCCTTCTTCTGTGTGACGCCCCATAGGGTCAATATTATCCCGAATAGTCGTATTGAACAATTTTGCGTCTTGCCGAACAACAGCGAACATTTCTCTGTATGCGTCTATATCATAATCAATAATATCTACTCCGTCAAACTGAATCTTACCGGCAGCAGGCTCATAAAAACGAAGCAAGAGATTAATCAGTGTCGATTTACCGCAACCGTTGTCGCCGACCAAGGCAATCTTTTGCCTTTTTTTTATCATAAAGCTTATATTATTTATTACTCTATTTCCTCCATAAGAAAAAGAAACGTTATTAAACGAAATAACGTCAGGAACACGAACGAGTTTTTCCTTTGGGTCGTCGCAACCCTCTTCAGGCATCTGCATAAACTCTATATATCTTTTCATACTCGGGAACACATCAACAAAATGGTACTTAATTTTTGTTAAGAATGATACAGGACTGATCACTTGCGCTGTATAGGCAATAAACGCCATAAGCCCGCCAGCTGTGAGTTCTCCAGAGATTATCTCTGTCAACCCAACTAAATACAAAACACAATTCAGAAAAAAATCTATCAAAGATTCCAAAGTATCACTATATTTGTCTGTATATTCCAATGTCAAAGAAGTTTTAACGCTGTCATTTTGTATGGATAAAAGATCACTGATTTTTTGCTTATGCAACCCCCAGAGCTTAACTATATCAATAGAATTCAAAGTATCGCCAAACCAGGAGCCGAATTTATTTAAATTACTTAACGTTTTCTTATACGTCGCCTCACGTTTGGCTGTGTAATGCCGTACAATCAGCAATTTGGCAGGAATAGATAATATAACAAAAATTAACAATTTTGCATCAAGTACACATAATCCAATAATTCCGCCTATAATAGAAAATATTTGGACAATCGACACCAGCATATACCTATCTGTCAAATAACACAGTTTAGATATATCAAATCTAATATTATTCATAATTTGAGCTTCGTTATGTGTTTTAAAATAATCTAATTTTAGTTTTAATAAGTGTTCTGTGGATTTTTTTGTCAAATCAGTTTCCATCTGTTTATTGATTTTTGTTAATTGAGCAAACTCAATGAAATCAAAAAGTTTTGTTGCGATAAAAAGAATTGCCAAAATAGATAAATAAAATACAAGAACGGCAAAATCTTTTGCAATAACGCCCTTGTCAATAATAGCTTTATTTACAAGCGGGAAAAATATATTCAATACTGAGACCACAGTAACACAAAAAGCAACGGCTATCAAATTTTTTTTATATGGGGAAAGCAAAACACGTGTATTAGAAATAAAACTTCTATCATTATGCAATTCCGTCATGAATCACAGCCCCATAAAAATACATATTACCAAGCAATTATTAATACAAAATTATATTATTTATTATATATGTATATATATAACATATGATATAGTGATTTGTCAATATATAAATTCAACATGATTTGATAAAAATTTTTGGTAAAAACTTTGATTCCAGCTTACAACTGACATTTTTTGTCGACATTTTGCCTTAAACTTTCGCTTCAGCTAATTAACAATTGAGGCGGGCAAAAGGCAAACCGTCTATTGACCTCGCAGAGTTTGTCAATAGACGGTTTTATATTTTGGTGGGGATAGGGAGGCTCGAACTCTCGACCTCACGGATGTGAACCGTGCGCTCTGACCAACTGAGCTATACCCCCATTAATATATTTTATATTAACACAAAAATAAACGCCTGACAAGCCTAAATTTAATTTTTTGGTATATTTGCGGGAATTTGATATTGCGCCCAGCCTGTCTTTCACGTGCGGGAGCTTCGGAAGGGCAGAGGGCGGAATTTGCAAGAGTTCAAACAGTGCTTCGTATTTTTATACTTTCGTAAAAACTTTCTATTGAAATAATCTCCGTTTTGCTATATTATATATCTTTAGAATAAGCGCGCTGCCAAGCGCGGCATAAGGAGAGGTTCAATCATATGATTTCAGCAGGCGATTTCCGCAACGGCGTAACATTCGATATTGATGGCAATGTTTTTCAGATAATTGAGTTCCAGCATGTGAAACCCGGCAAGGGCGCGGCCTTCGTCAGAACTAAAATCAAAAATGTTATCAGCGGCGCTGTTGTTGAGCGCACATTCAACCCTTCGGACAAATTCCCCACCGCCTTTATCGAAAGAAAAGAAATGCAGTATCTCTATAAAGAGGGCGCCATATATTATTTCATGGACAACGAAACCTATGAGCAGATCCCTATCGGCGAAGGCACTTTGTCCGACAATTTTAAATTTGTCAAAGAAAACACGGATGTGAGAGTACTGTCTTATAAAGGCAGCGTTTTCGGCGTTGAGCCGCCGTTTTTCGTCGAGCTGGAAGTTACAAGAACCGACCCGGGCGTACGCGGCAACACAGCCACAAATGTGACAAAACCCGCCACTCTGGAGACCGGCGCGGAAGTCTCCGTCCCGCTTTTCATAAACGAGGGCGACAAAGTCAGGATTGATACCCGCGTTGGCGAATATATGGAACGCGCATAAAATATTTTTTATTCCGTAAACGGAGAAAGGACAGGCAAACTATGTATGTAACAGAAAAGGCCGCCTATCTTAAGGGGCTTATCGACGGAGTGGAACTGGACGATTCAAAAGAATCCAGGATAATAAAGGCCATGGCCGAGGTTATCGGCGAGCTTGCCGAAGCGGTTTCAGTTCTGCAGGAAGACGGCGAGGATTTATATAACATCGCCGAGGAACTTCAGGAATGCATTGACGACATTCAGGATATTGTCTATGATGAAGGCGAGCACTACTGCAGCTGCCGCCACAGCCATAGCCACGGCGACACAGCCGATGAGGACGATGAGGAGGAGCGCGAGCTTGTCTATGAAACTATCTGCCCTACCTGCGGCGCGGAAGTTTTGATAGACAGCCCGGAGGACGGCGAGGTAAACTGCCCGGAGTGCGGCGAACTTTTGGAATTTGATATCGAGGATCTGGAAGGCAAAGAATTGGGCGGCGAGTAAGCTTTGACAAAGCCCGCCGTTTTTCGGCGGGCTTTGTCAGTTCAGTCAATCGGCTGGCCTGACAAAGAATTTTTATATAATCCCTTGCATTTAAAAAAAATTCGTGATAAAATAACCTGTATTGTGTAATCAGCGCAGGGAGGTGAAACAATGCCGAATATTAAGTCCGCTAAAAAAAGGGTTCGTGTGTCACAAAAAGCAAATCTCCGCAATAAGTCCGCCCGCTCCGCAATGAAAACCTTTATTAAAAAAGCTGAAAAGGCTATTTTGGCCGGCGCGGAGGATCGTGAAACTCTTGCGAAAAACGCTTTTAAAGCCGTTGATCAGGCTTCCTCAAAGGGAGTTATTCACAAAAATAAGGCTTCCAGGACGAAATCTCAGATTGCTAAAAAACTTAACAGGGCGGTCTAAGCTCAATTCCCCGGAGTTACCAAATCGGGCAAAAAACCCGGTCGGTAATGCCCGGGTTTTTATTTTTTTTTTTCGGGAAAAGCCCGGCGCATAAACTCTTGACAAAAGACGAAAGTTGTGTATATAATAGATTTAAAGCATCGCAAAATAACAAACAGTAAGCAAAGGCTGTGACGGGAACAAGTAAGCCTGCTTTGCGGTTTCAGAGAGCTTTCCGGTTGCTGAAAGGAAAGAACCGCTACACGCCCAATACATCCCCGAGCCGCGCCGCCGAAATTCTTCGCAGTAGGCGGCTGCCGTTGCGCGCGCGTTACAGCGCAGAGTTGCCAAAACTCGCAAAAGGCTTCTTTCCGTGAGGACAGAGGTAAATATGAGGTGGTACAGCGGTATAAACTATCGCCCTCGTTTACGGCCATGGCCGTGGATGGGGCTTTTATTTTTTTCAGACAAGAGGAAAATATTATGATATTATCAGGAAAAGAAATTAAAAAGCGCTTGGGGACGGATATAATAATAGAACCTTTCAACGAGGCGCAGCTAAACCCAAACAGTTATAATCTGCGGCTTAGCAGCGAGCTTCTTGTATACGACGAAGCGGTTCTTGATATGCGCAGGCCGAATAACTTCCACAGGATGGAGATCCCGGGGGAAGGGCTGGTTTTGCAGCCCGCCCGGCTTTATCTGGGCCGCACTTTGGAGCAGACCGCCACCTACGGTTTTGTGCCCATGCTGGAAGGGCGTTCGTCCGTGGGCAGGCTGGGGCTTCATGTCCATGTGACGGCTGGTTTCGGAGATGTGGGGTTCTGCGGGTTCTGGACGCTGGAAATTCACTGCGTCAGTCCGGTTAAAATTTATCCCGGCGTTGAGATTTGCCAAATTTTTTATCATACGCTTCTGGGCGAATATGACGATTACGACTCCGGAAAATATCAAAAAAATACCGGGGTTCAGCCCAGTTTGCTGTATAAAGATTTCCAGAATGGCGTATTGCCCCTGCAATCGGAAAAATTTTAAATTTGGAGGAGTTTACATGCAAAACGTTTTAGATACACTTGCGTCAAGAGGCCTTGTCGCGCAGTCAACCAATTTGGACGCTCTTAAAAAAATTTTGTCAAAAGAAAAAATAAAATTTTATATAGGTTTTGACGGCACCGCCGACAGTCTTCATGTCGGGCACTTTATCCCGATTGTCCTGATGAAGCACATGCAGAACGCCGGGCACACCCCTATCGCGCTGCTGGGCACCGGCACAACACTGATAGGCGACCCTACCGGCAAAAGCGACATGCGCAAAATGCTCGACATGGAGGAAATAAACAAAAACGCCGAGCTGTTCCGGAGGCAAATCTCGAAATATATAGATTTTTCCGGCGGCAGAGCGATTGTCGAGCGCAACGGCGACTGGCTCTGCGAGATAAAATATATCGACATGCTGAGGGAGGTGGGCCTGCATTTCTCCGTCAACAGAATGCTCGCGGCCGAATGCTTTAAAAACCGCATGGAGCGCGGCTTGTCTTTCATGGAGTTCAACTACATGATTATGCAAAGCTACGACTTTTTACAGCTCTACAGGCGGCACAGCTGCCTGCTGCAGATGGGCGGCGACGACCAGTGGTCTAATATTATCGGCGGCGTTGAGCTTGTGCGCCGCAAGGAAGGCCGGGAGGTTTTCGGGCTGACGGTCCCTTTGCTTACCACCAAAGAGGGCAGGAAAATGGGTAAAACCGAAAAAGGCGCGCTCTGGCTTGACCCGGACAAAACTTCGCCCTACGACTTTTTCCAGTATTGGCGCAATATCGGCGACCAGGACGTTATAAACACGATGAAATTTATAACCTTCCTGCCGCCGGAGGAAATAGACGAATTCGCGAAGCTGGAGGACAGCGATATAAACAAGGCTAAAGAACGCCTTGCCTTCGAGGTCACAAAGCTGATTCACGGCGAGGACGAGGCCAAAAAAGCGCTTTCCGCGGCGCAGTCCGTTTTTGTTGCGGGCGGCGCGGACGCGAATATGCCCTCCGCTTCCCTTTCTGAAGAGGATTTCACAGAGGGCAAAATCGAAATTTTGAAACTGCTGCTTGCTTCCGGGCTTGCTCCCTCCAGAAGCGAGGGCAGACGGCTTGTGACGCAGGGCGGGATTGTCGTGGGCGGCGAGAAAATCTCCGACCCGGCGCAAGAGTTTGAAAAAGCTCTCTTTGAGGGCGAGGGCGTGATTGTCAAAAAGGGAAAGAAAGTTTTCCTGCGGGTTAATTTTAGCTGAAAAGCAAAATTTCGCGCTCTGATTTGAATCTTATCTTAAACATGTCACTTTAATGATTATCTCCGCAGGATATTTTGGAAAAATCTTTGTAAAATTTTTTTAGATTCTTCCGCCAGAACCCCGCTTTTAACGAGCGGCTTATGCGCAAACTGCATATGAAAAAGATTCGCCACACTCCCCGCCGCCCCCGCCTTTGAATCCTTCGCGGCAAAGACAAGCCGCTCTATCCGCGCGTTTATAATCGCCCCCGCGCACATCGGGCAGGGTTCAAGCGTGACAAAAATCTCGCAGCCGGAAAGCCGCCACGAATTCAGCTTCCCGCACGCGGCGGCAATCGCGCTCATCTCCGCATGAGCAAGGGCGCTTCGGTCCCTTTCGCGGCAATTTTTGCCCTCGGCGATGATTTCCCCGTCTTTCACAATAAGGGCGCCGACGGGGATTTCCCCCTCCTGGGCGGCTTCCGCGGCCAATTCCAGCGCACGGCGCATGTAAAATTCATCGCGCCGCCCCATCAGGATTTTACAGTTCCGGGCAGAGAGTTTGCCAGCATGCCGGAGAACAGTATAAACAGGCTGATAAGCACAAACGGGGAAGAAAACACAAGCGACAGTTTTTCTCCGGGCCTGATTATAGATTTTGTCGCAAGCGGCTTGAAAAGTTCCTTCTGAGATTTTATAATATAAAAAAAGGCAAGATAGGCCGCAATGAAAACAATCAGCTTTATAACAGCCCAGACCGTGCTGTTTGCGCGCAAATCGTTTATAATCGGGATGTTCTGGTAAGAGTTGATTATTATGCCGGAGCCGAACTCCGCAAAGAGACGCATTGCAAGTGGCACTATTATATTGTCTGAATAAACGGCGAAATAGCCAAGCACAAGCCCGAGCATAAAATTGCCCGGCATCCTGGCGAGATCCATGCGGAAAATCGCGGCGAACAGCGACGAGAGCACAATCGCAAAGCCGTGGCCAAAATCCGCAAAAGACTGAATAACCGCCCCTCTGAAGAAAAACTCCTCAAAAAAGGCGGGTAAAAGGCAGGGCAGCAAGAACCTGAACACAAAAGTGAAAGGTGAAGCCTGAGGATCAAAGCGGGCAACCCTGCTGCCGCTGATAAGCGCGACGCCGAATAATTTTGACGTTGACACGAATATTTTTTTAAAGTAGTCGCTCATTATAAAAAAGGCAAGCATGACTATGCAGGCCGGGAGCAAAAGCTTTATGTCCGGTTTGCTGCGGACGTTGTTGGAAAAATTCACAAGACTCCTGATTGACATTCTTGTAAAAACGGAATACAGCACAAAAAGCAGGGCGTAACTAAGCAGACAAACTATATAGGGGTATAAATAAATGTAAATTGCGTAATTTTTGAACCGGGAAAGAAATTCTATAAACTTGTCCTGAAAAAACGAGCCTTCCCGCAGAAAGAAGCCGACTGTCAGGAAAACCAGCGTCGCTATCCCCAAAATATAACTTCGGCGGCGAAGACTGCGCCTTTCTTCTTCCTCCGGTTTTTTCGGGAGAAAGCCCTGCCCGACAATAAAAGTAAAATTATTGTCCGGTCCGGGATCGCTGCCGGAATTGACAGCGTATATCTCTGGGGACCCGTTATAAGATTCAGAGGACATCCGGCGATACCTTTCCCTTCTTTTTTAGGATTTCAACAAATTCGGGCGTTTCTTATTGTCCTGAAAAAAATTCTTCCAGCACAGCATATTATAGCATAAAGCGCAAAAGCTCTTCTATTGGCACTATTAAATTTTTTATGAATTAATATATTTATGTATGGCGGACACATATAAATTATCTTATAATATAGTCTAAAATATTAATTTTCAGCCTGAAAACGGCCTCCGGGCTTTCCCCCGCACACCGGCGCGGCGCGAATAATTATGCGCGGAATTTTCCCGCATGCCGCACAATAACAACAATAGTCGCACATTTTGAAAGGATGAAGCTGCTTTGCCTTCGGATGACTTATTCTAGGTAAGTTTGTTCTGCAATTTGTTCTTATTTTCCTGAACGCCGTTTTTGCCTGCGCCGAAATCTCCGTTATTTCGCTCAACGAAGTTCTGGTGCGCCGCGACGCGGAAAGCGGCGACAAAAAGGCTCAGAAACTGCTCTACATGATTGAACGCCCGACAAAATTTCTCGCCACCATTCAGGTCTGCATAACGCTGGCCGGTCTGCTGGGCAGCGCCTTTGCCGCCGACAGCTTCTCCGATCCCCTTGCCAAATGGCTGCTGGGCCTTGGCGTGCCGCTTGAAAAAAACTTGCTGAATAATATCTGCGTTGTGCTCATCACCCTGGTTTTGGCCTATTTTTCGCTGGTTTTGGGCGAGCTTGTGCCAAAACGCATCGCGATGAAAAGAACCGAGGCGGTCGCGGACTTTGCCGCCGGTCTGATTTATTATGCGGGAAAAATCGCCTCGCCGCTCGTCGCTTTCCTGAACATATCGACAAGCGCCGTCCTCTCCCTTATCGGCATCGACCCGAACGAGAAGGGAGAAACCGTTACAGAAGAAGAGATCAGGGCAATGGTTGACGCAAGCAGCCAGAGCGGGAATATAGACCCCGAAGAAAAGGCCATGATTGAAAATATATTCGAGTTTAACAATAAAACCGTCGATGAAATTATGGTTCATCGCACTGACGTTGATTTTCTGTGGCTGGAAGACAGTCTGGACGTCTGGGAAAACACTTTTATAAGTTCTAACCATTCATATCTTCCTGTCTGCGGAGAGGACGCCGACGATATAGTCGGCATACTTCATTCCAAGAAATTTTACGCCGCCAGAAGAGACAACGTGACGGAAACCAGGGATATCAAGTCTTATTTGGGCAGCCCGTATTTTGTCCCGGAGTACATCACTATCAATGTGCTTTTCAAAAACATGCAGAAGAAAAAAAGCCGCTTTGCCGTCGTTCTGGACGAATACGGCGGCATGTCCGGCATAATCACAATGAACGACCTTCTTGAGGAAATTGTCGGCGACTTTGACGACGAAATAGAAGATCCGGAAATAAATGTCGTCGGCGAGGGCAGGTGGCGCATCAAGGGCACCACCGACCTGGAAAGCGTGAGCCGGGCAACCGGAGCCGCGCTTCCGGAGGACGAGGACTACGACACTTTGGGCGGGCTTATCATTCATGAGCTGAAAGCCATCCCCTTTGACTCAAACGTCCCGCCTGTGGAAAAATACGGCCTGAAAATATGGGTCGAAGAAGTGAAAGCCCGGCGGATTGAATGGGCGGGCGTTATGCTTCTTGAGACAGAAAAAAAAGAAGCCGCAGACGAAACCGCGGCCAAAAATTAGAATCTCTGCAAAAACTTGTACCCGCCCAGAAAAGAGCGCAGCCGCCCGGCAATATAATCGCAGCCGCCCGGCGAATCGGACTCTATATCAAGCGGCATAAGCGGCTCATGCAAAGAAAGCCGCAGCAAAAACCAGCCGTTTCCAAAATCTTCTTCACAGTTCACCCGCAATCCTTCGTAATTTTCGCCCTCGGCGCTCCAGCCTTCAGCCGTTTTTACAAACTCCCCAAGCCCCGCTAAAACCTGATCTCCACAGGCTTTAAAGTTCTCCGCGCTGATTTTCAGCCGGAGATTTTTTGTCTCCAGCGGTTGTTTCAGATCGGAAAGCAAGTCTTCCACGGTTTTTACCTCGCGGCGAAGCCGCGCCGCCTTGATGATGATTTTCGCGCTCAAATAAGCCCCGTCGTCCAGAAAATAATTCTCCCGCAGGGCGGCATGGCCGGAAGTCTCTATGGCAAGCGGCGCGGAAATCCCCTCCCGGTTAAGCCGTATCGCCTCGCCGATAACATTGCGGTATCCGCGCTTGAAACGGCGGTGCTTCCCGCCAAGCCCGGCAATGAACAGGGGCAGTCCGGCGCTTGTGACCGAATCCGTCACGATTACCCCTCCGGGGTTTTCTTCCAGAACAATTGCGGCGCTTAGGGCGATCAGCGCATTGCGGTTTATTTCTCTTCCGCTTTTGCCGACGATTGCGGAGCGGTCAACGTCCGTGTCAAAAATAATGCCCAAATCCGCGCCGCCTTTCACCGTCGCTTCCCGTATAGAGCGCATTGCGCCGGCGTTTTCGGGGTTTGGCATATGATTGGGGAAATTGCCGTCAGGAGACAAAAACTGGCTTGCGGAAACGTCCGCTCCAAGCCGCGCAAGAACTTTCTCCGCAAAGAAACCGCCCGCGCCGTTGCCTGCGTCCACAGCTATTTTAAAGCCGGCAAGCGGCCTTTCATAATCTTCCGGTGAGTTTATACCGGCGCGTATCAGATCAATCAAAAAATCCGAGTAAACGCCAATCAGGTCGGCATTTTGAATTTTGCCGCCATTTTTCGGCTCCGGAGGGGAGGAGTTTTCCAGAATATATTTTATATCCAAAGCTTCACAGCCCCCGGATTTAGAGAAAAATTTCATGCCGTTATAATAATATGGCAGATGGCTTGCCGTTACCATGATAGATCCGTCGCAGTCATATCCTTCCGGCACGCAGGCCATAAACATGGCGGGAGTCGTCGCCATTCCGCAGTCCAGCACAAAACAGCCCATTTTTGCAAGGCTTTGGGCAAGCGCGGATTTAAGACCCGGCCCGGACAGCCGCGAATCCATGCCCACTGCGATTTTCAGGTTTTCCCTGCCGGTTTTTTCTTTGAGGAGTTTCACAAAGCCAGAACTGATTAAGGCGCAGTTTTCCGGGCTCAGGCTTATTTTGCTTTCTTTGGTTTCTATCGCGACTCCCCTTATGTCCGAACCGTTTTGCAATTTCAGCAGCATGTTCTATCCACCTTTGCAAATGATTTTACGAGCAGCGGGTCTTTCAGGGAGAGACTGGACCTGTACCCCGCCAGGGCAGGCAATTACAGGCTAAGTATTCTGTAGCCTTCGGGCATGCCAGACTCCAGCAGCTGGGACTTAAGCTGCTGATTTTCTTTTTTGAGAGCGGCGATGTCGCGCCGCAGGCTGTCAACCTCGCTTCGGGCCGAGGCTGCGTCCTCCAGATAATCTTTAATCTGGGTGCGGAGGTTGTCCGAGTTGCTTTCGGACTTGTTGGAGTCGTCCAGATAAGACAGCGCGCAGAGCACAAGCGCCTGCGTAATAGAAATATGGCTGTCTTTGTTCATAATATCTTTGACGGAGTTATCAAGGCCGCTTGCCAGCTCGCGCACATAATCGGGGTCTTCGTTTGACAGGATTGAATATTCGGAGTTGCAGATAAAAACTTTAATACGGTTTGCCATAAGGTTTTTAACATTCCTTTCTAATAATAAACAAATTTTAACAGTTCCAGCCCAGAAAGACACCCTGTTTATTTTCAGAAAAAAGTTTTTAAATTATTTGCAGAATTATTATATTTGACAATTAGCGCATATATAATTAAGACGTTTCAAATATAAGTATAATCTATTATAAAGGCAAAATCAATAAAACCAAACTAATTTATAAAAATAAATTGCGGAAATCAAGAAAGGGGAGTTTTTATCGCCCTGTCTTTAAGAATTGCCATAAATACACATTTACTTTACTGGATATAAAAGGTATAATATAGCTTATGTGAATGCCGGGCGGACTGCGTTAGCCCTCTGTCGGCGGAACCTGCGCAGCGATGCGGTCCGCGCATTTATTTTATTAAAAAGGCTAGGGAGGCTCTATGTTTGGCATGAGAGAAGAAATCAAAAGATCAGAACTTGAATCGCTTTTGGCGCAGAAGCTTGAGAAAGGATACGGAGTAGCCCGAGAAGACGCAACCGACGAGATACTCTATAAGGCGCTGGCCTCCGTGATAAAAGACTATCTTGCGGAAAAACGCCGGAAATTTTCGGTTGACATCAGCAGCCACGGCAGAAAAAGAGTTTATTATATCTGCATGGAATTTCTGCTGGGGCGTTCGCTTAAAAACAACTTGTTTAACTTGGGTATAGAAAAAAGCGCGCGCGAAGTCCTGAAAAAGACATATGACGCGAACCTTGACGCGCTGTACGAACAGGAACCGGACGCGGGACTCGGCAACGGCGGGCTTGGGCGGCTTGCGGCCTGCTTTATGGATTCTCTTGCGGCTTTGGAATACCCCGCCACGGGCTATTCGATCCTGTACGAGTTCGGCATATTCAAACAGCGGATTATCGACGGCTGGCAGACGGAGCTTCCCGATAACTGGCTTCCCGGCGGGGAGGTGTGGCTTACGCCGCGCCCCGATCAGACAAGCGAGGTTCACTTTGGCGGGGAAATTCAGGAATTCTGGGACTACGGCTACCACTATATCAATTATGTGAATTACAAAACTGTCGAGGCCGTACCCTATGACATGTATGTATCCGGCTATGACAGCAAGGGCGTGACAAAGCTGCGGCTCTTCAAGGCGAAAAGCCCGAGCATAGACATGGGCCTGTTCAACAGCGGGGACTATGCCCGCGCAATCAACCAGAACGCCATGGCCGAAGTAATTTCTAAAATATTATACCCGAACGACAATCACATAGAAGGCAAGCAGCTTCGCCTGGAACAGCAGTATTTTCTGGTCTGCGCCGCTCTTAACAATATAACCACAACGCACTTGAAAACGTACGGCACTATGGACAACTTTCACGAAAAAGTCGCAATACAGCTCAACGACACGCACCCGGCCCTCATGATTCCGGAGCTTATGCGCGTGCTGCTTGACGAATGCGGCTACAGCTGGGATAAAGCCTATGATATAACGATCAACACTTTCTCTTATACAAATCATACGGTCATGTCCGAGGCCCTGGAAGTCTGGAACGAGGATCTGTTCCGGACGCTTCTGCCAAGGCATCACCAGATTCTCAAAGAGATTGATAACCGATTTGCCGCCGAAATACGCGGCGTTACCGACAAATCCGAAGCCGAAATCGCCGGAATGACCGTCATCAGCAAGCATCAGATCAGGATGGCGAATCTTTCTGTTATAGCCAGCCACGCCGTCAACGGCGTTTCGGCCATTCATTCGCAGATTATAAAAGACGACGTATTCAGCGGCTTTTATTCTGTAATGCCGAAGAAATTCAAAAACGTCACCAACGGCATTTCCAGCAGGAGATGGCTAAACCAGTCCAACCACGGTCTGACGGAGCTTTGCAATGACCTTCTTGGAAGCGATTACGTCAAGAATATGACAAAACTGGAAGGTCTCCGCAAGTATCAGAACGACGCGCAAGTTCTCGAAAGACTTGGGGCAGTCAAGCGGGAAAACAAAGAAAACTTTGCGAAATACCTCAAAAGCCGCAGTATCGGAATTATCGACCCCGCTTCCATGTTTGACGTCCAGGTCAAGCGTATGCACGAGTACAAGCGCCAGCACCTCAACGCCCTGAACATCATCAGCCTTTACCAGAAACTGCTTGACAATCCGCAATTGGATATAGTCCCGCAGACATTTATTTTCGGCGCGAAAGCCGCCCCGGGCTACTATCTTGCAAAGCAGATTATAAGGCTTATCTGTCAGCTCCAGAAAGAAATAGAAAAGCGCCCGGACATCAGCGAGAAACTGCGCATTGTCTACCTTGAGGACTACAAGGTAAGCCTTTCGGAGGTTTTAATGCCGGCAAGCGAGGTTTCCGAGCAGATTTCACTTGCCGGAACAGAAGCTTCCGGAACAGGCAATATGAAACTTATGCTCAACGGGGCAATCACGCTGGGGACGCTTGACGGCGCCAATATCGAAATCAAAGAAGCCTGCGGCGACGAGAACATTATTATTTTCGGCATGAACGCCCAGGAAGCAAAGGCGGCAAAGGCCGCCTACCGCCCGATAGAATATTACAACGGCAATCCTGATATAAAACGCGCAATTGATCTTATGGTCAGCGGGGTAAACGGCAACAGCTTTGAGGAACTTGCCAATTCCCTCAAGAACAGCGACCCCTATATGGTCCTGAAAGATTTTGAAAGCTATCGCGAAGCCCGCGGCCGCATGACCAGGCTCTATAGAGAACCGGCCGCCTGGAACAGGATGAGCCTGAACAATATAGCCGGGGCGGGACGTTTTTCCGCCGACGAAGCTATCCGGAAGTACGCCGCCGATATTTGGCGCTGCAACTGATTTTTTTCCGCCTTTTTAAATCATGTATAATCTATTGAAGTATTTATCTGTGGAGAAAATTTTCTATAAAAAAACGCGGCCAAACGCAGTCGTCCCCAAAAGAGCAAGTCCCGGAAGCGCGGGGTACGACCTCTGCGCCTGCCTGGAGTCGGAACTGGGCATCTCCCCCGGCGCGACCGCCTTAGTTCCGACCGGGATTTCTATAGAGCTGCCCTCTCAGCATTGCGTCGCTTATATTTTCGCGCGGAGTTCCCTCGGCACAAAAAAAGGAATAATCCCCGCGAACTGCGTCGGGGTTATCGACAGCGACTATCGCGGGGAAATCTATGTTTCGCTTTATAACAGATCAGGCCAGAATTTTGCGGTGCGCCACGGCGACCGAATCGCCCAAATGGTGCTTTCGCCCGTGTTCACGCCGGAGCTTGAAGCGGCGGAAGCCCTTGGCGACACCGAGCGCGGAAGCGGGGGCTTTGGCTCGACAGGCATTTAAGCGCATTTATAAAAAATATACAGCAAGCCGCCCATCACCAGAATGAGCGGCTTCTGTCACCGGCAGAGAGCGAAAGAGTTTTTATCCGTTTAAACAATCACAGGGAATGCAAAGCGGAATTAGTATATAAATTAAAAATAATCTCTATCCTGGAAAATCTATAAATAAACTATTTTTTCATATACTAAATCCAGTTTTGTCTCTCTGCCGCAAACGCTCCACAAAGAAAAAGCGAATAAATAATCTTTTGCCGACTGCATTATTATTCTGGCTGATTAATTAAAAAAAATGTGCGGTAAATAATAGAATTTTAGTTCCGGTTTTTTTTGAGATACCACAGACAAAGCAAAGAGAAGGCCCCTAACAGCCTTCCCCTGAATTTTAATTAATATTTTTTTTACGCCAAGTCTTTCGGAAGTTCCCCAACAACGCCGTCAGGTCCAATCTCATAGGACGTGAAGCCTTTTTCTTCGGCGGCGTCCCGCTCTTCCGGGGCTTTGCTCCTGTCCTCGTCATTCAGAGCGGCCCTGATGGACAGGCTGACACGCTTGCGCTCATAGTCTATATCCGTGATCATAACTTCCACTTCCTGCCCGACGCTGAGAGCGTCCTGCGGCTTCGCCACATGCTGCTGCGAAATCTGGGAAATATGAATCAGGCCGTCTATTCCGGGGGAAATGTTGGCAAACGCGCCGAAATCAGTGAGAGAAACGATCTTACCTTTGGTCTTGACGCCGGACTGCAGCGTCTGCCGCAGAATCTCCCAGGGATTATCCTCATTTTTTCTGTAACCAAGGGAAATTTTTTTAGACTGCGCGTCAATGTCTCTGATATAGACCTCCACAACGTCGCCCTCTTTGATAACTTCGGAAGGATGGTGTATACGTCCCCAGGAAAGCTCCGATATGTGAACCATACCGTCAACGCCGCCCAGATCGACAAAGGCGCCGTAACTTGTAAGGGATTTCACCTCGCCTTTATATACTTTTCCAATTTCAGCCTCTTCCCAGAATTTCTCCTGCTTCTGTTTCTTCTGATCTTTCAAAACAGAACGGATAGAACCGACGGAACGCCGGCGGCTTGGATTGACTTCAATAATCCGGAACTGAACTTCCTTTCGGAGAAGCCCCTCAAGAGGCTCGTTCTTTGTGAGAGTCGCCTGCGACATCGGGATAAAAACCTTGACCCCGTTGGACACCGCGATAACTCCGCCGCGGACGATCTCCGTAACGATACCGCTGAGAATTTCACTCGTTTCAGCCGCTTTGCAGATTTTTTCATAGCCCGCGATAGAATCAAGACGCTTTTTTGAGAGCGTCACTGTCCCCTCAACATCGTTAACCCGGCTTACGATAAGGTCAAGCCTGTCTCCGACTTTGGCAAGGTCGGCCGGGGTTTTTGTGGGGTCGTCGGTCAGTTCGGCCAAGGGGACGTATCCGGCGTGCTTTGTACCTATATCAACTTGAACCTCTGTCGGCCCGACGGCAATTACCTCGCCGATAACCCGGTCGCCGTTATGTACGCTTTTCAGCGTTTGCTCAAGACCTTCTTCAAAGCTGATATCGTCTCCATCAACAGTGTTTACGTTCATGAAGTCACTCATGGTTTCTTGTACCTCCTTAATTATGCGGGCAGGAGTGGATGCGCCCGCAGTAAGCCCTACCCTAGCATTGCTCATAATGTCAATATTTTTTAAATCCCCCGCCGACTCAATAAGAAAAGCCGGGCAGTGTCTTTGACATACGTCACGAAGTTTTGCAGTGTTGGAACTGGTCTTCCCCCCGACCACTATCATGATGTCGCAGTTTTCAGCCAGCTGTACGGCTTCTTTCTGTCTCAAAGCTGTTGCATTACATATTGTATCAAAAAAGATTGTATTTGTACATATTTTTTTCGCTAAATTTACGCAGCTTTTATAGATTTCTTTATTAAATGTCGTCTGAGCGGCCAAAACCGGGATTTTGCCGCCGTTTCGGGCTGTTTTCTCCAGTATTTGCCTGAAATCGTCTTCGTTGTCGGCCACATGACAGCTTCCCTCGCAATATGAAACAATCGCTTTCACTTCCGGATGCTCCGCGTCGCCCAGAATAATAACTTCAGCGCCCGGCTGCCTGGACTGCTCCGCGACGATTTTCTGAACCCTGCTTACAAAGGGACAGCTTGCGTCGGCATAGTTCATATTATTAGCTTTTATATACTCAATCACCTGCTTTGTGACGCCGTGGGAGCGCAGGACTATAATTTCGCCTGCTTCGGCCTGCGAAGGCTCTTCAATAATTCGTGCCCCCCGCCCGGCCATCTCGGCGACAATCTGCGGGTTGTGGATAATCGGCCCCAGAGTGCAGACTTTTTTGCCCTCGTCCAAAAGCCGGTAGACCATTTTGACGGCGCGTTCCACACCGAAGCAGAATCCCGCCGACTTGCATACTGTAAGCGTCAAGGCGATTATACATTCCTTTCCGGCGCAAATTGGAGTTCCTGAATCTATAGGGACGACAATCTGCGCCCCTGCTTATCCTCCGCATGCCGCAGCCCCGCAAGCTCGTGAATGCGTTCCATGATCATGCGGCTTGCGGCCTTTCTCTCGGACGAGCGCAGCGGATTTGAAAAATTAAATTCATGATTTTTTATAATCTGGCCAAAGCGAATAGTAATCTTCTTAAAAAAACCGACTTTGCCGTCACAGTAAATGCTTATGGGAAGCACGTCGGCTCCAGTCTGCGCGGCAATAAGCCCGACGCCGGACTGCACCGGCAGCGGCTCGCCCCTGAACGAGCGGTGCCCCTCAGGAAAAATGGCCAGAATCTGGCCTTTTTTAATTATATTTCTTGCGGTCTCAATAGCCTTTACGTCGCGTCTCCCGCGGTTGACGGGATAAGCTCCCAAAGCCTCAATAAGCTTTCCCAGCGGCGGGAACTTCCACAATTCCCTCTTTGCCATAAAGTGAAGCATGCGCGACTTTAAAATAACGGCAAGATACAACGGGTCCCAGTTGCTTCTATGGTTGGCGGCCAGAACAAGCCCCCCGCTTTCCGGAACGTTTTCCAGGCCGTGGATATCAAGCCGGAAAAACAGCTTTATAAAAGGCTTCATCAAGCCAATGGCAAATTTATAAAATTTATTCATGCTATCGGTGTTTTTCACAGCGTCCATTCAAATCTTTCCCCTTATTATATCAAGCATCTTCTGTACCGTCTCATCAAAGTCAAGGCCGGAGCTGTCAACCAGAACCGCATCTTCAGCCCGTCGCAGAGGCGCAATTCCACGGTTTTCGTCCTGCCGGTCGCGCTTTATAACCCCGTTCAAAACATCCTGATAGGAGACGTCTTCCCCCCGCAGAACAAGTTCGTCAAAGCGCCGCTTCGCCCGGATTTCCGGCGCGGCGGTCAGGAATATTTTAACGTCCGCGCCGGGAAGCACAAAAGTTCCAATATCGCGCCCGTCCATTATGACCGAATTTTCCCGCGCAAGCCGCCGCTGGGTTTCCAGCAGAAAGGCGCGCACTTCGGCGTACCTTGCGACTGTAGAAACGGCGGCCGAAACAACTTCGCCGCGTATTTCGGCGCTCACGTCCTTCCCGCCCAGGAAGACATGCTGAACGCCGTCTATATATTTTATGCCGACCTCCGCGCCTTTAAGACCTTCGGCGACGGCGGCGCCGCAGTTTATATCAATATTGTTACCCAGCGCATGCAGGGCAAGCGCCCTGTAAAGCGCGCCGGTGTCAACATAAGTAACGCCCAGTATTTCAGCGAGTTTTTTTGCCGCCGTGCTTTTTCCCGCTCCGGACGGCCCGTCTATCGCAACAGAAAACATGCAATTCCTCCGCTGTTTGCAAAACCAAATTTCGCAAGTCTATTAAACCAAAACCGGATTTAAATTCGCCCCCGCCGCATAAGCTGTCGAAAAGGCTATCTGCAAATTAAAGCCCCCTGTATATGCGTCCACGTCAATAAGTTCACCCGCAAAATACAGCCCCGGCACAAGCTTTGACTGCATAGTCGCGGGGTCTATCTCTTTGACGCTGACCCCGCCGGAAGTGATCACAGCCTCTTCTATAGGGCGAGGCGCCTTCAGGCTCAGCGGGAAATTTTTCAAAAGCTCCGCAAAAGCCCGGCGGCGCTCCCTGGAAATGCCATTGACCTTTTCTTCCGGCACGATTCCCGAAAGGGCGACGATCACCGGAATAAGTTTTGCGGGCAGCAAATCGCACAAGGCGTTTGAAAAATTTTTGTTGATATATCTAGTAAAATCTTTTTGAAGCCGTTTGTCAAGTGTTTCTATGTCAAGCGCCGGCTTTAAATCGATGGTAATTTTATACATGTCAAATTCATCGGACTCAATAAAGGCGCTGGCTGAAAGAACCAGCGGCCCGGATATGCCAAAAGATGTAAAAAGCATTTCGCCCTGCTCAGCAAAAAGCGGCTTTTTTCCGCCTTTTTTAAGCAGCTTTAACGTCACGTTGCGCAGGGACAAGCCCTCCAGATCCGCGCAGTATGTCTCGCGGCACTCCAGCGGCACAAGGGAGGCGCGGGGAGGCGTTATGCTGTGCCCGAAAATTTTGGCAAAACGGTAGCCGTCGCCGGTCGAGCCTGTAGAAGGGTAAGAAAGACCGCCGGTCGCAAGCAAAAGCGTGCGGCTTCTGTAAATCAGCCCGCTTTTGCAGCGGATTTCAAAAAAGCCGTCTTTTTTGACGGCGGCTTCTGCTTCATCATGTACGGTCCGTGCCCCGGCAGCCCGGGCGGCACGGGCAAGCGCCCGGGCAACGTCCGAAGCTTTGTCCGAGACTGGAAAAACACGATTCCCGCGCTCTGTTTTAAGCTCCAGACCTTCAGCTTCAAAAAAGGCCATAAGCGCCTGCGGAGGAAAAGCCGCCAGAGAACTGTACAAAAAGCGCGGGTTACGGTGAACGTTCTTAAGAAAAGACTGGATGTCGCAGTTGTTGGTGAGGTTACAGCGACCTTTCCCGGTGATCAGAAGTTTCTTAGTAGGATAGCTGTTTTTTTCTATTATAAGGCAAGCAAATTCCCGGCGCGCCGCTTGAATGGCGGCCATAAGCCCAGCCGCGCCGCCGCCGACTATCGCGGAGTCATAAATCTTCAGCATAGTCTCATTTCCCCATTTCTAAGATGTCAAGAAACTGCATTCAAGTTTTGCCACACACAAAAACAGGTCTGCCATGAAAAACTATACATCACAGACCTTTTTTCTTGAAAGCAAAATTTACTTGGGGGGTTTACTCAGTCTTTTCGTCTCTGTCGTTCTTAAGTTCGCTATAAAGATTTTCCTGTTTAATAAGCTCTTCTTTATATCTGTAGTATTCGCCGAGAATACGGTCTTCCAAGTCGCGCCTTGCTTTGACGTTGATTGGGTGAACAACATCGCGGAAAACGCCGTTTTCCTCCTGCCTGCTGGGCATAGCGATGAAGTAACGTTCTGGCCCTTCTATGACTTTAATATCGTGAATAGCAAGGTCGTTATCAAGAGTGATTGAAACCAGCGCACGAAGCTTACCTTCGTTATAAGTTCTTCTAATTTTTACTTCGGTAATATCCATTCTGTAAATAGTCCCTCCTTGTTATGAATATTTTAAGCTGGAAAACGCAAATTATTCATACAAGAAAATTTTTTATAGCCCTCTTTTGGGTTGATTCCGCGAAAATACATTGTGTCAAAAACTAACAGTCGAGTAAATATGCCTCAGCAAGAAGTTAGCCGCTGTCTGATAATATCCGACACAATTATTTCACCTTCTTGGCTTATAAATTTTCCGCACCCAACTACTTTATTATATTACCCTTTATTTTGTAAATTTTCAACATGTTTTTCTAAATATCAGAAAAAAAGTTTTCGATAAAGCTCACGCTTTAGAACGCAAAACTGAATAAAAATATAAAATATTATATTCTGTCAAAAAAACTCGCGTTAGAAACAGATTTTTTGGATATATAGCCAAATGCCCGCAAATTACGCCGACGCAAGTAAAATTGGTTTTGGCAAAAGACAGTGCTTGAAAATTTTACACACTTGTATTATAGTATATAAAAGAAAGATAACTCAGAGAAACCATGGGGAGAGTGCTCTATCAGGCATGAATATAATTATAGTGGGCGACGGCAAGGTTGGCCACGCTTTGGCCGAAAGGCTCAGCCAGGAAAATCATCAGGTTACTATTATAGATACAAACGCGGAAAAATTGGCTGACTCCGCCAGTGTTCTTGATATAAGCGTATTGAAGGGAAACGGCGCAAGCATGGACGTCCAGCTTGAGGCGGGCGTGCAGGGCGCCGATTTGCTGATTGCCGCCGCTTCCAGCGACGAGATAAACATGATTTGCTGCCTGATGGCCAAGAAATTGGGGGCAAAAAACACAATCGCGCGCATACGCAACCCGGAATACAAAGAACAGATGAGCATGCTGGAGGACGAGTTCAATCTCAGCATGACTATAAACCCGGAATCTTATACCGCTTCGGAAATATCAAAGCTGATACGCTTCCCCACCGCAATCCGGACGGACTCGTTCGCCAACGGGCGGGTGGATATTGTCGAACTGAAAATAAAGCCGGGCAATCCCCTTATCGGCGTTCCCCTGAAGTCAATCGGCAGGCAGAGCATTGGAAAAATACTGATCTGCGTGCGTGAGCATGGCGGAGAGGTTGAAATTCCCAACGGAGACACTGTTTTTTGCGAGAACGACAAAATACATATAACAGGTTCCGGTCAGGAAATACACAGGTTTTTAAAATCCGTCGGGGAAATTGAGCAGAAAATAAAAAGCGTCCTGATTATTGGCGGGGGCAAGGTTTCGTATTATCTTGCCCAGCTTCTCGAAACAATGGATATGTATATAACTATAATAGAAAAAAATCCCAGGCGCTGCGAGGAGCTTTGCGAAGAATTCCCGGAGGCAAATATCGTCTGCGGGGACGGCACTGACCAGGAGATACTTAATTCCGAAGGTTTTCAGAATGTCGACGCTTTTATTTCACTGACGGATATAGACGAGGAAAACATAGTCGCTTCTATATGCGCGGCTGAACAGAAAATCAAAAAAGTGATCACTAAAATAAACCGCAGCAATTATTTCTCTATACTTGAGAAGATAGGCGCGGGAAGCACAGTAAGCCCGAAAACCATCACGGCCGACCGGGTGGCCAGATATATCAGGGCCATGCAGAACACAGAGAAAAGCGGCTTCGACACGCTTTATAAAATAGCCGGCGGGAAAGCCGAGGCGCTGGAATTCAGGATTGACCCGCAGTCGATCTATGCGGGCAGGCAGCTTCAAACGCTGCCACTCAAAAAGAATATATTAATCGCGAACATAGTCCGCAGGGGCAAAGTGATTATTCCAAACGGCCGGGACTGCATTATGCCCAGGGATCATATTGTCGTCGTGACAACGAACTGGAAAGTAAATTATTACGAAGACATATTCACATAAATTGAGGTAATTTTAATATATGAATTATCGTCTGTTTGCGCGCATCACAGGGCAGGTTATGTGCGTTCTTGCGGCGGCCATGCTGCCTTCTCTGGCGGCCGGGCTTTACTTCGGCGAGACAAACGCGGCCGCGGCCCTTGCGATAAGCATTGCCGCGATACTGGCGGCTTTTGTTCCGCTTGCTCTGGTAAAGCCCAAAAGCAAAAACATGTATCCCCGCGACGGCTTTGTGATAGTTTCGTTCATATGGCTGCTTTTTTCGGTTTTTTCAACCCTGCCTTTTTTAATCAGCGGGGAAATTCCTTCGTTTGTGGACGCTTTTTTCGAGATGTGCTCGGGCTATTCGACGACGGGAGCCACTATTATAAGCGACGTTGAAAAAATTTCAAAAAGCCTTTTGCTGTTCCGCTCGTTTACGCAGTGGCTGGGCGGAATGGGTATATTGATTTTTGTCGTGGCGATACTGCCGCTTTCCGGCACAAGGACGATAAACCTGATGCGCGCCGAAATTGCGGGGCCGACCGCGGACAAGCTTGTCCCGCTTATCAAGCACAGCACAAGAATTTCTTATATCATATATTTTGCGCTGACGCTTATCATGTTTATCGCGCTGCTGCTGACGGGTATGCCCGCCTTTGACAGCCTTACAAACGCGTTCGCGACGGCGGGAACCGGCGGCTTCAGCGTAGTAAGACATGGGATAGCGGCCTATGGCGACCCTGCCGCCGAGTGGATTATCATCATTTTTATGATCCTTTTTGGAATAAACTTCAACCTGTATTTTCTGATGCTGAGAAAGAAATTCAAAGAAGTCGGGAAGAACACCGAGCTTAGATTTTTTCTGCTGATCATTGTGGTTTCCACGGTTTTGATTTATTTGGACACGATGAAAAACTATCCCAGCGTTTCCGAAGGAATCAGAACGGCATTGTTTCAGGCGGCCGCATTTGCGTCGACGACAAGCTTTGCGACCGTAGATTTCAATCTTTGGCCGAGCTTCAGCAAGACTATATTGCTTCTGCTTATGTTTATTGGCGGCTGCGCCGGTTCAACGGCCTGCGGGCTTAAAGTTTCAAGAGTCATACTTATGGTCAAAGCGGCAAAAGAGCAGCTTCGCAAAATGGTTCATCCCAAGCGGGTTTTTAACATAAAGCTTGATGGGAACGTGGTGGAGCGGGAAGTGATCTCCCTGATTGGTTCTTATATAATTATATTTTTAATAATCTTTGCGGCTTCGTTTCTTGTAATTTCTATTGACGGTTTCACTTTCGAGGAAAATTTCAGCGCCGTCGCTTCATGCATTAACAATATCGGCCCCGGCTTTGGAAGAATAGGTCCCTATGGTAGTTTTGCGGGGTTTTCGCCGCTTAGCAAAATCGCGCTTTCTCTTGACATGCTTATGGGGCGTTTGGAAATTTTCCCGATTATTCTGATGTTCTCGCCGAGCGTCTGGAAAAATCATTAGGCCGGAGACGGCAAATCGGAGACGCGTGCGCAGGGAGACAGTATTTTAAAAAAACTGGGGGAATTTTATGAATCTGAAAAAAATCGCTTCGGCGGTAAAATCATCGTTTGCGCCCACAATCCCGGTTATGACGGGCTATTTGTTCATGGGCGCGGCTTTCGGGATTCTTTTACAGAGCAAGGGCTATAATTTTCTGTGGTCGGGCTTTATGGCCGTCGTGATATACGCGGGGAGCGCGCAGTTTGTGGCGGCGGAGCTGCTTTCAAAGGCGTTTAACCCGCTTAACGCTTTTCTGGTTATATTAATGGTCAATGCCCGGCATATTTTTTACGGCTTCTCCATGCTGGACAAATACAGCGGCATGGGCAAAATCAGGCCGTATCTGGTGTTTTCGCTGACCGACGAGACTTTCACTGTTTTATATTCGGCGCAGCCGCCGCAGGGACTTTCGCAAAAAGCTTTTTATCTCTGCGTGTCGCTCATGAACCAGATTTACTGGGTAATCGGCTGCATTGCGGGAGGGGCCGCGGGTTCCGCGCTGCCGATAAACCCCAGGGGCATTGATTTTGTGATGACGGCGCTTTTTGTCGCCATATTTGCGGATTTGCTCCGCGAAAAGCAAAACCGGGTTCCGGCGGCTGTCGGCGTTTTCGCTTCGGTGCTTTGCCTGTTTATATTCGGGGCGGAAAATTTTCTGATTCCGGCGATGCTCCTGATGGCGCTGGCGCTGACGGTTCTGAAAAAGCCCATAGAAAGGCTGGCGGCGAAGTATGAGTGAAAGCCAGGCTCTTATCAGCGTTTTGCTGATTGCTGCGGCGACGGTTCTGACGCGCGCGCTGCCTTTTATAATTTTCCCCTCCGGCAAAGAAACCCCGGCCTATATCAGGTATCTTGGAAAGGTTCTGCCCTGCGCCGCCATAGGAATGCTTGTTGTATATTGCGTCAAGGCCGTAAAGCCGCTGGAGTTCCCATATGGTTTGCCGGAGCTTATCTCAATCGCGCTTGTCGCCGTTATGCAATTCTGGAAAAAAAACACGCTTCTGAGCATTTTCGCCGGCACGGTTTTATATATGCTTCTGGTGCAGCTTGTTTTTTAGCGGGAGTTCTTCTCAAAGAAAAAAACCGCCAAAATTTCTTTTGGCGGCTCGCGTTTTTTGGTTTTTCCGGTTCTTATTTAACAAGGAACTTGTCGATTTCTTTAAAGAATTCCTCCGGGCTGTCGCTGTGGGCTTTCAGTTCGATAGGCTTGGAAAGATCCAGGCTGAAAATGCCCATGATGGACTTTGCGTCAATGCTGTAACGCCCGGAAACAAGATCAATGTCAAAATCATAGCCGGAAACAATAGTGACGAATTCTTTTACGTCGTTGATAGTATTGAGAACGATTTCCACTTTTTTCATAAGATTTAACCTCCAGTAAATAAGTTATCTTGATTAAAATTTTTCCTGCGGCAGGTTTACGTCCCGCTTATAAAAACATATTAACATACTGTCGCGAGAAGTCAACACCTATTTTTTGAACAAAAAAGATTTCAGAGCTATGATAAGATTAATACAAGCGTTTTATTAATTTATTTTACGGATCCGCCAAATTATTGAGGTGTTTTTTATGCGCGTTGCCTTTTATACTCTCGGCTGCAAGGTCAATCAGTACGAGAGCCAGATTTTAAAGCAAAATTTCAGTCAAGCCGGTTTTGATATTGCCGAAGGCGGGAACGGGCTTGACGTCTATGTGATTAACTCCTGTACAGTTACCGCTGAAAGCGACCGCAAGACCCGCCAGCTTATTCACAGGATCAGGCGCGGCAATCCGGAAGCCGTCATTGCCCTGACAGGCTGTATGCCGCAGGCTTTCCCGGAGGAGTCCGGGCTTCTGGAAGACGTTCAGGTTGTGACGGGCGCGTATAAGCGCGCCGGGCTGGTCGCGGCTGTGCAAAAAGCAATAGGGACGGGCGAGCGCGTTATAGACATAAGCCGCCACACGCGCGGCGAAAGCTTTGAGCAAATGCGCGCGAACGCTTTCGAGGGCAGGACAAGAGCTTTCGTCAAGATTCAGGACGGCTGCGAGCGCTATTGTTCGTATTGCATAATACCGGCGGCAAGGGGCGGTTTCCGGTCCAAGCCGCTTGAGGAAGTTCGCGGGGAAGCTGCGGGTCTTGCCGGGCGGGGCTTTGCCGAAATTGTGCTGGTGGGGATAAATCTTTCGTGCTACGGTTTGGAACGGGGGCTTTCGCTTGCGGACGCTGTGGAGGCGGTTTGCAATACAGAAGGCGTTGAGCGCGTGCGGCTCAGTTCGCTGGAACCGGAAATGCTTTCGCCGGAAAATATCAAGAAGCTGAGCGGGTTTCCGGCTTTCTGCCCGCAGTTCCATCTCTCTCTTCAGAGCGGGAGCGACAGCGTTTTAAAGCGCATGAACAGGCATTACACAAGGCTTGAATATCTGGAGATCGTCAATAATATACGAAAAGTATTTAATAACAGTTCTATTACAACTGATATAATGGTGGGCTTTCCCGGCGAAACCGAACAGGAATTCCGGGAGACGATAGAATTTGCAAGAGAAGCAGGTTTCGCAAAAATTCACGTTTTTCCCTATTCGAGACGCAAAGGCACCCTTGCGGACGCTATGCCGGGACAGCTTGAGCGCAAAGAAAAAGCCGAAAGAAGCCGCAGGCTTATACAAGTCGCCGGGGAGGAAAGATTAAAATTTCTGCGTGGGCAGATTGGCCGCACTTGCCGCGTTCTGATTGAGAACGTCAAAGAGGGCGAGGGGTTCGGCTACAGCGAGAACTACAGCCCCGTCAAAATCACCGGGCTTGATGCGGGTTTTGCCGGGAAAATCAGCGAGATCCTGATTAATGGCATAGAAAATGGGGTCTGTCTGGGTAAAATATAACATGAAAGGAAAATATTATGTTTGAATTGCAGGGTAAATATAATATGGCGAAAGTTTTTACGGACAACGCGGATTCCGAGACAGTATCGCAGATTATGCGCGTGCTCAATCAGGAGTTCGCGGCGGGAAGCCAAATCCGGATTATGCCGGACACCCATGCGGGCGCGGGCTGCACAATCGGCACCACTATGACAATTCACGGCAAGGTCGTCCCCTTTATGGTGGGCGTTGACATTGGCTGCGGCATGGAGACAGTATTACTAAAAGACAAACACATAGAACCACAACAGATTGACCGGGTTATACACAAGAACATCCCCGCCGGGTTTGAAATCCGGGAGAAAGCTCACGCGATGGCGGAACAGACAACTATAGAAAAACTCCGCTGCGCCGAAGAAGTGAACCTTGACCGGGGGTACAAAAGCATTGGAACGCTGGGCGGCGGGAATCACTTTATCGAAATTGACCGGGACGACGAAGGCCGCTATTATCTGGTGGTGCATTCCGGAAGCAGGCATATCGGCAAGCAGGTTGCCGAATTCTACCAGAAAGAGGCCGAAATCCAGCGCAAGCTGGGCGGATCCTCCCGCAGAGAATTTATCGCCCTGATGAAGTCTCAGGGCAGACAAAAAGAAATCCAGAAAGAACTTAAAAGTCTTCCCGCGGATGTTTCGGGGATTGACCGCTCGCTCATGTTCCTGGAGGGAAGTTTGCTCGACGACTATCTGCACGACATGGCGATTACACAGGAATACGCCGGCGTAAACCGCAAATGCATAGTTAGAGAAATCCTGAAAAACTCCGGGCTTAAAGCGGAAGAAAGTTTCACAACTATACACAACTATATTGACATAGAGAACAAAATTTTAAGAAAGGGCGCGATCTCCGCGCGGGAAGGCGAGCGCGTTTTGATTCCCATTAACATGCGCGACGGAAGCCTTATCTGTACGGGCAGGGGCAACCCGGACTGGAACTTCTCCGCGCCTCACGGCGCGGGCAGGCTGATGAGCCGCAGCGCCGCCAGAAGCGCTATTACTATGAGCCAGTATAAAAAGTCCATGGAGGGCATATACTCTACTACTGTAAGTGAAAGCACCCTGGACGAATCGCCCTTTGCGTATAAACCAATAGAGGAGATTATCGCGAACATTCAGGACACGGTTCTTATAGACAAAATTATCAAGCCCGTATATAACTTCAAGGCGGCTGAAAGCGATACTCCTTTCTCGCGTAAAAAGAAGCTGGCAAGAGAAAAAGGCCGCTGATTTCTCATGGGAGAGCCGCGCTTGCCCATCATGCGCGTATTTCAATTGCCGGTTTATATTTTTTATATAACACTATAATAATTTTAAGGAGTGCAAAAAAATGACAGGATTCAAGGCGTTCACAAAGCAGGATCTGCCCTTTAACCCCCTTATCGCGCTTGACGACGAATGGATGCTGATAAGCGCCGAAAAAGACGGGAAGGCTAACACGATGACGGCCTCATGGGGCGGTTTTGGAATTCTCTGGTCAAAGCCGGTGGCCTATATCGTGCTTCGCCCGCAGCGTTACACAAAAGAATTTGTAGACGCGGCGGAGCGGTTTTCGCTTTCGTTTTTTGGCGGCGGTCAAAAAAAAGCCCTGGGCTATCTCGGCACTGTTTCCGGCCGGGACAGCGATAAAATTTCTCAAACCGGCCTGACCCTGAAAAGCGAAAACGGCGTTCCCTATTTTGAAGAGGCAAAGACTGTGCTTGTCTGTAAGAAACTTTTCCGCCAGCCCATGACCGCGGAAAGCTTTGTCGTCCCCGAAGTGGCGCGGGTCAACTACCCCGGCGGGGACTTCCACACGCTGTATATCGGGGAGATTGAGCAAATACGTTTGTAAATGGAACTGCGGTGAAATAGCCGTACTTGAACTTTCCCCCGCGCCGGAGCGCAAGGGCTTTACTCTGGTTGAATGGGGCGGCTCGAAGGCGTAATTTTTTTAATTTTACAGGGGCAAACCTTGCGGCTGCCCCTGATTTTTTTTAATTATTTAATTTTCCCAGGGACTTTCATCGCTTCTTGGGCGGATTTTCCTGTAAATAAATCTTACCAGATAAAAGTAAAGCGGCGTGCACAAAAACGTGTAGATTATTATCGGCACAAAATCCCACAGGAACAGCCGCGCCAAAACCGCGCCGCTGTGCGGCCATATTCCGAAATAAAAGAAAAAGTACAGACCGGAATAAATCACAGAAACCGCCGCGCAAAGCAGAAACGCGCTCAGCATTCTTTTTTTGAGCAAAAGCTGAATCAAAAGCCCGCAGCCAATACAGCAGACAAATAAAATCAACGCGTGAAAACCCATAAACGCGTCTGAACCCGTGTCCCAGAAAATTCCCGCCGCCGCCGCAAAAAGTCCGCCGGCAAATTCTCCCTCGAACATACTTATGCAGACAGTCAAAGGAATCAGCAGCATCGGGCGGGAGTACCCGCCGGTGAGGAAACCCGGCGTAACCATCAGGACATACGAAAGAATCATGATAATGCTGTAAACCAGCCATTTGAGTACGGCAATAAGGCGGCGTTTAGTCAGCGAATTTTTGTCCTTGGTGGTTTTGCCGCTGCTCCATCCGCCAAAGCCTTCGTTGCCCATCAGGAATCTGCCCCGGAGTCGTCGTTTTCGGGTTCTTCCAGCTGGGAAGCCTGTCCCCTGAAAGAAATTATTACAATGACTTCTTTTATAGAAGTAATATCCACAGCAGGCTCAATTACGGCATATTTGGAAGTGCCCGTGTTTTCTTTGCCGATTTCTTTGACGGTTCCCACTGTAATCCCCTTGGGGAAAGTTCCTCCCACGCCGGAGCTGATAATTGTGTCGCCGACGGCCATCTGGCTCTCGTTAGGGATAAAGCGCATTTTGGTCAGCCGCTCTATCGCGTATTCCAGCGTACCCTCAACAATGCCAACATCGAAAGTCTTTGACGAATATACTCCCACATTGATGGACGGGTCAAGAATCGTCTTCACCCGGGAATCCGAAAGGTTCGCCTCCCACACAAGCCCGACAAGACCGTGGGAAGTGATAACGGGATCGTTTTTCTTCACGCCGTCCAGCGTGCCCACATCAATAGAAAACGAGCAGTATTTGTTGTCCGGATCGCGGGCAATCACCATCCCGGAAACCGGAACCTGTTCGGAATTTTTATCCTGTAGACCTGTATATTTTTTCAGCTCTTCCAGTTCCTGCTTTGTCGCTTCGTATTCGATCAGGCGGTCTTTGAGATCCTGGTTTTCCTCCCGGAGCCGCTCGTTTTCCCGGGAAATTGCGTCCGCCATAACAAATTTGCGCAGAAAACTTGACCCCGCCGCAGAAATGCTTGCGGAAGCCTTTTTCGCCGGGGCGGTCACAAAGCCGATAAAGTCCGAAGTCAGCCCCTTAAGGCTGCCCATTCTGGCCGCGCCGACTATATATCCAATAATCAAAAACAACACGACGACCAATATCAGGAAGCGTTTTGACTTAAAAAATTCTTTCAATCCGATTACCACCCGCAAATTCCTGCAAAAGTTTTATCCCGCGAATATATGCGCGCCTATAAGAGAATATATTTCTCCTCTTTTTTCTATAAAAACAAGCCCGCAGTATAAAAAATCCGCGCTCATATAGTTCTTATGGTGTCCGGGGCTGTCTTTCCACTGTTCGTAAACCTCCCGCGCCGAAGAGCCTATCTGGTTCGCGACAAGGTTTTCGCCCCTTGTATAAGCCGTATAGCCAATGTCCTCAAAAACGCTGAAGCAGTCCCGGCCGTCTGGCCTTGTATGCGAAAACGAATCAGGCAGATTTGAAAAGCATTCCGCAACCCGCATTTTCGCCCCCTGGTTGAGCGTCGCGTCCATCTGGAGGGAGGTAAGCCCGGCGGCGGTTCTTTCCTGATTGATAAGCGCGAGCACCTGCTGAGCCATAGCTGCATTTTCCGTCACGGTGTCTGCCTGTACGGATTCCGCCGGCGGGATCACATCGGGGACAAACTCGCCTGATGAATCCGCAGCCGAAAATGTCTCTACAGAAGGCGTTTCTATTAAAGAAACAACTTCTTCAGACGAAGCGGCGTCGGAAGATGCCGGAGCCGTTTCAGAACTGGCGGCGATCTCGGAGGAGCTTTCTTCCGGCTGTGACGGCGGGGAAGCGCTGGAAACAAGCGCAGAGGATTCCGGCGAAGCGACGACGGCCCGGCTTGACACGACTTCTTCTGATGAAAAAACTTCGGATATTATTGACGTGGTTTCTTCAGAAGAACCGGAACTTCCGCAGGCGCTGAGAGCGGAGAACAGAAGCGCCAGAGCAGCTAACGCCAGGAACGTTTTTCTGAGAGCCATAATTTTGACTTCCTTAAATTTTATAAATTTTTATATTATGAGCCGAAGGCTGTCTTGTTTTTGCAAGTTATAATTATATACTAGCAAAAATGCACAGCAGTGTCAAGATTTTGATGGGCAAAGTCACAAAAAAAGAAATCCGTTATGAAATATGCGCTAATGGCGCGGATTCAGCCGACTTAGCGCAATAGAACACATGGATATTCTTTCCGTCAAGAAATTCTGGCAATAACCTTGCATAAATTAATAAAACCGCAGATGGGAGATTCTTCAAAGCGCACCGCTGGGTTTTTAATTTTTTAAAAATAAAGAATATATTTTGATTTTTAAAATTCGTAAAATTTCGTTCATACTAAACAAAAAAAATATTCATATTCAACAATAACTATACATATTGACGGCGGCGTTTAAATGTGCTATTCTAAAATCAGTACTTAACATTTAAGTATCCAGTCTCGTCAAAATCCACGTTGAGGGGCTGACGCGCAAAAATTTATATTTACAAACGGAGGAATATGCACATGAAAAAAATTCTTTTTGCACTGCTCGTCCTTTCCCTGGTTCTGTTCAGCTTTGCTTCATGCTCCGGCAAAAGCGGCGGCCCCGTTGAACTGACCGTCTGGGAATCGACGGCAGGTCCTGATGAATTCATTAAGCAAGCTGGCGCGGCGTTCACGGCAAATAATCCTGATATTACTATTAAGTATGTCAACGTGGAACTTGGAGATGCAGCCAAGCAGATATCGCTGGACGGCCCGGCCGGAGTTGGCGCGGATATTTTTGCCGCCCCGCACGACGCAATCGGCCAGCTTGTTTCCGACGGTCACATCCTGCCCACAGCCGATGGCGACAAGATTAAGGGCCAGGTTCTCGCCGCCTGCGCGCAGGCTATAACCTACGACGGCAAAGCCTATGGTTATCCTGTTTCCGCAGAAACTTACGCTTTATACTACAACAAAGCGTTTGTGACCGATCCTCCGAAAACCTGGGACGATGTCATTGCGTTCTGCGAGAGCTATAACAGCGCAAATAAATATGGCTTTATGATGGATGTCGGCAACGCATATTACACCATCCTGTTCACAAGCGGCGGCGGCAACCGCCTGTTTGGACCGAACGGAGACGACCAGACCAAAACTTACCTGAATACTGACGCCGCTGTAAAGGGCATGGAAACTCTTGTCAGCTTGCGTAAAATTCTTGACGTCGCCGCCGGCGACCTCAACACTTCGTTTGCTGACGGCGCTTTCCAGAGCGGCACAGCCGCCATGCACATTTCCGGTCCCTGGAACATCAAGAATTTCGAGGATGCGGGCGTTGATTTCGGCGTTGCTCCGCTTCCGTCTCTCCCGGGAGAAAGCACCCCCGCCGGTTCGTTCTCCGGCACGCGCTGCATGTTTGTTTCCGCTTATACAAAGCATCCGGAAGAAGCCGCAAAGTTTGCCGAATTCCTGATCAGCCCGGAAATGCAGAAGCTCCGCTTTGATCTTACAGGCGCTATTCCCTCTATTGATATAACCGTTGACAGCCCGTATATCGGCGGTTTCCTTGAGCAGCTCAAGTACGCTTTCCCGATGCCTTCTGTTCCGAAGATGTCCGGTTTCTGGGACGCTATGAACAACGCTTCCGCCAACATCTGGAACGGCGCCGACATCAAAGGTGAACTTGACGCCTGCGACACCAAGATCCTGAATTCATAATTTTAATTTACAGCCTTTGAAATAGGGGCGGAGTGCTTCCGCCCCTATTCCATGTACAGTAAAATAGAGAGGGTGATAAAAAAAATGGAAGCTGCCGAAGGACTCAGCAGAAAAAAAGTGCTGGGCTTTTCTGTTGTATTTATGGGCCTCGCTCATATTGCTCTGCTTAAGCAGTATATAAAGGGAGCGCTTTTCGCCCTGGTTGAGATTGTTTTTCTTGTTTTTTCCCCTTCAATAGTCAGAAAATTGATTGACATGATGACGCTGGGCGACGAGAAGCCCGACCTGCCGGTCACCATGCGCGACAATTCAGTTTTCATGCTGATAGACGGGGTTATGATTCTGGCGGTAGTTTTGATTTTTGCCGCGCTTTATTACATCTCTGTGCGGAGCGCTTTGCAGGAACACGAGCGCGCACAGATTTCCGGGTCATTTTCAAAAAATACGGCTGTTATCAGCAATCTGTCGGGCAACGCTTTCCCGATAGCCGCGCTTTCGCCGACGCTGATACTTGTTGTGTTTTTCGTGGTGGTGCCGCTGGTTTTTTCCGCGCTGGTAGCTTTTACGAACTATTCAACGCCGGATCACATTCCCCCCAACAAGACCGTCGACTGGGTAGGCCTTGAGAATTTTATCTATCTTTTCGGCGGCGACGCGACTTGGACGGGCGCGTTGCTGCGCGTAGCGGTATGGACGCTCTGCTGGGCGCTTCTCGCCACTTTTACCTGCTATTTCGGCGGTATGATTATGGCCGTTGTGCTTCAGGAAAGCAAGCTGAAAATAGTCCCGGCTTTCCGTTCTATTTTTATACTGCCCTATGCGGTTCCGGCGGTCGTCACGATGCTTGTCTGGAAGAACCTTCTCAACGGGGCTTTCGGCACAGTCAACCGGACGCTGATAGAACTGGGAGTTATAAACAACGCTATTCCCTGGCTTTCCGACGAGTGGCTGGCGAAATTCACGACGATTCTGATAAACCTGTGGGCCGGTTTCCCGTATTTTATGCTGCTGGTGACGGGGACAATGACAGCCATCTCGGCGGATATTTATGAAGCCGCGACGATTGACGGCGCGAACAAGTTCCAGACTTTCCGGCATGTCACCCTGCCGCTTGTGATTTATCAGACGGCGCCGCTGATTATCATGTCGTTCACGCATAATATCAATAATTTCGGCGCGATATTCTTCCTGACGGGGGGCAACCCGGTTGTTGCGGACTCCACAATGACCAGCGCGAAGGGGACGGATATACTTGTCACGTGGATTTACAACCTGACTGTTAACCTGCTCAAGTATAATTACGCCTCGGTGCTTGCGGTTATGATTTTCGTATTTCTTGCTCCGGTGGCCATATTCAACTTCCGCCGCACAAAATCCTATAAGGAGGGCGAACTGTAATGGGCGTTAAAGCGACAAGAACGATTAATTCGATTGTGATTGTGATAATCCTCACAATAGTTGCCCTTGCGGTGCTTTATCCGCTTGTTTATACCGTAAGCTCGGCTTTTTCGCCCGGAAACGACATATCAAATATGCCGCTGATTCCTTTTGGGAAGGGCGTTACGTTTGATCACTTCAAAACCCTTTTTTCCGGGAGCTATGTCAGGTGGTTTTTGAACACGCTGATTATCGCGTCATTCACTTCGGCGGGAACGCTGCTGGTGGCTTCAATGGGCGCGTATGTTTTTTCGCGCTTCAGGTTCACGTTCAAGAAATCCATGATGATGAGTATGCTTATTTTACAGATTTTCCCGTCTTTTGTCGGCATGGTCGCAATTTATGTCATACTCTACAGAATAGGCGGTCTTGACACGCTCTGGGGGCTTGTATTGGTTTATCTGGCGGGAAATATCCCGTATAACACCTGGCTTGTCAAGAGCTATATGGACAACATCCCAAAGAGCCTTGACGAAGCCGCAAGAATTGACGGCGCGAATCATTTCAGGATTTACGGCACGATTATCCTGCCGATCGCCAAGCCGATTTTGATTTTCCTGACGGTTACGAGTTTTACAGGCCCATGGATGGACTATATTTTCCCAAAAATGGTTCTCCGAAGCGACGCGAACATGACGCTTGCGCTGGGGCTTTTCAATTTTGTCACGGACAGGAAAAACGAGTTTACGAACTTTGCGGCGGGCGCTCTGCTGGTGGCGATACCTTTTGTCATCTTTTTTATAATTACGCAGAAAATGCTGGTCACTTCTCTGGGCGGCGCGGCGGTCAAAGAATAAACAAACCGCGCCCCTGTGCGTTTTGTTTAGAAAGTAATGCGAATTTAATAAAAATTAATTTGCAAAATTTCACATTTTGTGCTATATTAAAGTCACAATGATAAACAGAAAAGAGGTTGCGAAAATGCGTCACGACTCAAAAATGCCCTGGCAGGCATGGGTTGCGGTGACCCTGCTTGTCGCAATAATCGGCGCGCTTGGCGTTATTATTGCCAGCTTTATCTCCTCTGGCGGAATTGAGAAGATTCACGAGCTGCGCAAAAACTGTCCCGATAAGCATCACCATTGCAAAAAAGAGAAGTCTGAAGCCGCTCCCGCCGAAGAAATTGCGGCGTAAACCAAGCCTTGAAAAACGCACACAAAAAAGGAAGCCCCCAAAAGGCTTTCTTTTTTTATTTCTAATACTGAATATAAAATAACAGTTCTGTAAAAATTTAATTTATTGCTTGCAATGCTTGACAAATTGGGCTATAAAGCTCAATATTAAATCAGATAAATCTCTTTTGGCTGAAAATAAATATAAAGGGGATAAAAAATGAGCAAAGTTATTTTGGGGAAAACAGGCATAGAATCCGATAAAAATGCTTTCGGCGCGCTCCCCATCCAGCGTATATCAAAAGAAAGCGCGGCAAAGCTTCTGCGCAAAGCCGCCGCCAGCGGCATCAGTTATTTCGACACAGCAAGAAGTTACACCGACAGCGAGGAAAAAATCGGCTATGCCTTGTCCGGCATCCGGAAAAGTCTGGCTATCGCGACAAAAACGCCGGCCCAAAACGCTGCGGATTTCTGGAATGATCTGGAGACAAGCCTTCGCCTGCTGAAAACGGATTATATTGACGTCTGCCAGTTCCACAATCCCGCTTTCCTGCCAAGGCCCGGTGACGAATCCGGGCTGTATGACGCTATGCTGGAGGCGAAGGCCCAGGGGAAAATACGGCACATCGGCATAAGCAACCACAGGCTGAACATAGCTTTTGAAGCGGTGAATTCCGGGCTTTATGAGACACTGCAATTCCCGTTCTCGTTTTTGTCTGGCGAAAAAGAACATGAACTTGTGCGGCTCTGCAAAGAAAAAGGCGTGGGTTTTATCGCAATGAAAGCCCTTTCCGGCGGGCTTATCACAAATTCCGCGGCGGCTTATGCCTGGATGAGCCAGTTTGAAAACGTTCTGCCTATTTGGGGGATCCAGCGCGAAAACGAGCTTGACGAATTTTTGAGCTATATGAAAAATCCGCCCGTTTATGCCGGCGAATTGAAAGCCGCCGTCGAAAAAGATCGCGCGGAACTGGCGGGCAATTTCTGCCGGGGCTGCGGGTACTGCCTGCCCTGCCCGGCTGGAATTAAAATCAATGACTGCGCCAGGATTTCCCAGCTTATACGCCGCGCGCCAAGCCAGGGCTTTCTTGAAGAGAGCTTTCAGACAGAGATGTCAAAAATATACAACTGTATAAACTGCGGTCACTGCCGCCGTCATTGTCCCTATGGTCTGGACACGCCCGAGCTGCTCAGGCTCAATCTGAAAGACTACGAAGAAATTCTTGCCGGAAAGCGAATTTGAATTCTGTATTTTTTAGTTGTGTATAAAATTTTATTGTGGTATACTATCAAAAAAGACGTTTAGTCTGGGGGAAGAAAAGTTGGAAAAAGTAGTTCTGAGAGATGTTTTCGGCAGTCTGCGCATTTCAGAAGACGTACTGGTAAAAATAGCCGCCGCCGCTGTCCTTGAAGTGGACGGGGTGAAAGCGCTTGCAAAGCTGCCCTTTTATTTTAACAACGGCAAGGGTTTAATCCCGAAGAAAAACAGCGGCGTGAGCATTGACGGCAACGGTGAGCTTGCCGTTATCAATGCGGCTGTCGTTCTGGAGGCCGACAAAAGCGCAAGCAGAGTTTCAAAGCTTGTTCAGCAGAATGTCAAAGAAGCCGTCCAGAATATGACAGGCGTGGCTGTCTCAAAAGTAAATGTTTATGTCCAGGACATAAGCTTTTAGAAAGGCGCGCCTATGAACAGAAGGACAAGCAGGGAACAGGCGTTTATGCTTGTGTTTGAAAAAAGTTTTCATCGGGAAATTCCAATGCGGGAGCTTATTTCCATTGCGGCGGAGACGAGGGACGACGAGTATGACCACTATCTGGGCGAAAGGGATTTGGACAGCTTTGCCCTTATGATAAGTCTCAATATAGAAGCGAAATTTGAAGAAATAGATAAAATTATTTCCGGGCACTCCCAAAGGTGGGCGACGAAAAGGCTTTCCCGGGTTTCGCTTGCCGTGCTCAGGCTGGCGCTTTTCGAGATTTTTAACTTGGAAAGTATACCGACAAGCGTTTCTATTAACGAAGCCGTCGAACTTGCCAAAAAATATGGCGGCGAAGAAGACTTTTCTTTTGTGAACGGTCTTTTGGGGAGCATTGTGAGAAATCCGGAATATGGGCTTGACGCGGCGGGTGACAAATATGTCTGATTTTCTCGGTATAGACACCAGCAATTATACATGCTCTCTTGCGCTCTATAATAAATCGGAAGGAACGATGGCGCAGAACCGGAAAGTTCTTTCCGTCAAAGAGGGCTTTCTGGGGCTTAAGCAGAGCGACGCGGTTTTCCAGCATGTGAAGCTGATACCGGAAGCCGCGAACGCCCTGATGAAAGACAGGCAGCCGTATCTGAAAGCTGTCGGCGTCTCGGTGCGCCCGAAGGACGGGGAAGACTCTTATATGCCCTGCTTCATTGTGGGCAAAAGCGTTGCGCACGCCCTCGCTTCAGTCAGCAGGGTTCCCGTTTATGAGTTTTCCCATCAGGCGGGGCATATCGCGGCGGCCGTGTTTTCTTCCGGGAATCCTGAGCTTATCAAAAAAGAATTTATTGCCTTTCACGTCTCCGGCGGCACAACAGAAACTGTTTTTGTCCAGCCGGACCAGGAAAAAGTAATGCGCATAAAATCAATCGGTCAAAGCCTTGACCTGAAGGCCGGGCAGCTTGTTGACAGGGTGGGCGGGCTGCTGGGGCTGAAGTTCCCCGCCGGGGAAGCTTTGGAGAAGCTTGCGGGGCAAAGTTCGGCTTCTTTTGCCTTGTCGCACACGACAAAGCCGGTTATGCGCGGCGCGGACTGCTCGCTTTCCGGCTTTGAGAATAAATGTGAAAAATTATATAAAAATAAAATATCAAAAGAAAACATCGCGAAATTCTGTCTTGAAGCAGTCGCGCGAACTGTTTTTGAAATGACGGCGGCCGCAATGGAGCTGCATCCCGGCCTTCCTGTGTTGTATGCCGGGGGAGTTCTCTCGAATTCTATCATACGCGCCTATCTTGGGGAAAATCTTGAGAGAAGTGCGGAGATTTTTTTCGCGGAGCCGGAATATTCCCGCGACAACGCCGCCGGGCTTGCATGGCTCGCCGCGCTCGCGAACGCTTTGTAAAAAACGCCGCGCAGAGGGGGACTTTATGTTCAGCTTTAATATAATAACGGTCAGCCAGCTTAACGTATATTTAAAATCCCTGCTGGACGGCGACAAAATCCTTGGCGAATGCCTTGTTAAGGGGGAAATTTCTAATTTTAAAAGACATTATCCTTCCGGGCATCTGTATTTCAGTTTGAAAGACAAAGCCGTCTCGATAAGGGCTGTCATGTTCAAGTCCAGCGCGCAGAACCTGCGGTTCAGCCTGACGGACGGGATGGAAGTGATTGTCCGAGGGAATGTTTCGCTTTATGAGCGCGACGGCGGGGTGCAAATTTACGCCGCCGACATTCTGCCCGACGGAATCGGCGCGTTGAACTTTGCTTTTGAGCAGCTCAAAGAAAAGCTTGCAAAAGAGGGGCTTTTTGATCCCGGGCACAAAAAGCCGCTGCCAAAATTCCCTGAAGCGATAGGAATCGTCAGTTCCAAAACGGGCGCGGCTTTGCAGGATATTTTAAATATATTAAGAAGGCGCTGGCCGCCTGCAAAAATAGTCCTGGCGCCGGCGCTTGTTCAGGGCGACGCTGCCGGGGAACAGATTGCGCGCGGCATTGCCGCGCTGAATAAGACCCGTTGCGACGTTATCATTATGGGGCGCGGCGGCGGCAGTATTGAGGAGCTTTGGGCCTTCAACACAGAGGCGGTCGCGCGGGCCGTATATAATTCAAAAATCCCGGTAGTCTCGGCTGTCGGGCATGAAACTGACTTCACAATTGCGGATTTTGTCGCCGATCTTCGCGCCCCAACGCCTTCGGCGGCGGCGGAGCTGGTAAGTCCTGATATAAACGGCGTTTTACAGTATCTGGATGAGATGGCCGGCTCCATGCGCGAAAACGCGGCGGGCAGAATTAAAAGCATTCGGCAAAGCCTTTTGGATTCTCCCCTTAGGGACAATATTTTGCGGCTTCACAAAGAGCGCAAAAGCGAAACCCTGCGCCTTGCGGAGACGCTGAGCAGTCTGAGTCCGCTGGATGTTCTTTTGCGGGGCTATGCAATAGCAAGCGGCAAAGGCGGCGTTATAAAAAGCGTCCGGGACTGCGCCGCCGGGGATCAAATTGATATAAGATTTAAAGACGGTTCTGTTCTGGCCGAAATTGCCGGGATTTGCCCGGCATAGAGGCAATTCCTGTGTCCTGGCGGGCAAAAGCGAAAATTATGCGTAAAGGGCGGAAGGCTGCCACGCACATACAAACGGAGGCTTATTATGATAGACGATTTTTCTCTGGAAGAAAGCCTGAAAAGGCTTGATGAGATAAACCGTGCCATGAAAGCCGGAGGGCTTACGCTGGAACGCTCTCTGGAGCTTTACGAAGAAGGGGCGAAGCTGGTCGCGCTTTGCTATGAAAAGCTCGACCAGACTGAACTGAAAATACAGGAGATTTCAGAGCGGACGCTCAAAAAAGCTAAAACAAATGGGGAATTTTAACTTGCACCAGGAAAAATTAACAGGCTATGTTAACTCAATCGAAACGGAGCTTGAGAGATATACAGACGCGGAGGGCGAGTGGTCCGGGCTTGTGCGGGCGATGCGCTACAGCCTTGAGGGCGGCAAAAAAATCCGCGGGGTTCTGGCGCTTGCGTTCTGCGAGCTTTGCGGCGGGGAGCTGGAAAAGGCGCTTCCGCTGGCCTGCGCGCTGGAGATGGTTCACGGCTATTCGTTGATTCATGACGACCTGCCCTGCATGGACAATGCGGATTTAAGGCGCGGCAAGCCTTCCTGCCACGCAAAATTCGGGGAAGCGAACGCGCTTTTGGCGGGAGACGCGCTTTTGACGCTTGCTTTCGGCGCAATCGCGGATTCCTCCCTGCCGGATGCGGCCAAATCCCGCGCGGTTTCCGTCCTGTCCGCGGCGGCGGGCTATAAGGGCATGGCGGGCGGGCAATTTATGGATTTGAAATATGAGGGAACAAGAATCGGCGCCGGAACACTCGTCCAGCTTCACAGTCTCAAAACGGGCGCTTTGATAAGGGCTTCGGCTGTTTTGGGCGGCATGGCGGCGGGCGCAGGCGGCAAAACCCTGGCGGCTATTGACAGATACGCCGAGAAATTGGGTCTGTGTTTCCAGATAGTCGACGATATTCTTGACCGAACCGCTGACGCCGAAGAACTGGGCAAACCGGCCGGAAACGATGAGAAAAACGCCAAAAATACGTTTGTTTCGTTTTACGGTCTTGAAAAAGCCGAAGAAATGGCGGCGGGGCTTTCGCGGGAAGCCAAAGAAATTTTGAACGCCCTGGATGGGAACGCGGGGTTTTTGCTGTGGCTTACTGATTTGCTTCTTGAAAGGCGCAAATAATTTTAACTTTTAGGGGTTTTGTTTTATGAGAGTGGTATTTGTGACCTTATTGCGCAATAAAGTAATATTTGTTTCTCTGTTATCATGGGCCGCCGCGCAAATACTCAAGACCTTGTTTAATCTGGCCATCACCAGAAAATTTAAATTAGAGCGCCTTTTCGGGGCCGGGGGAATGCCTTCGGGACATTCGGCGCTGGTCAGCTCGCTTGTTATCTCCATGGCGAAAACCGCCGGGCTGGATTCGCCGGAGTTCGCCTTTTCGATACTTTTCGCGGGGATTGTCATGTACGACGCAATGGGCGTGCGGAGGGCGGCGGGCGAACAGGCCAAAGCAATCAACAAATATTTCCTGAACATGGGCTTTTTTGGCGAAGATCCCCCGGAGTGCCTTCAAACCGCTCCCCCAAAGAAGAAGCGCTTCCGGGTGAAAAAAGATATAGGCCACAGAATGCTCAAAGAATTTATCGGCCATACCCCTCTTGAGGTGATGTGCGGCGGGATGCTGGGCATTATTATCGCCATGATTGCGATGAACTGATTTTTTTCCTGCGCAAAATATTTTCGCAACGCATTAAAATTGGGAGCTGATTTAATTTGAAATGCCCCTTTTGCGGCCACTGGGAAAGCAGGGTGATTGACTCCCGGCCAACCGACGAATGGCGCTGCATACGCCGCAGGCGCGAATGCCTGGAATGCCAGCGCCGCTTTACGACTTACGAGACAGTCGAAACGCTCCCCGTCACAGTGATAAAAAAAGACGGCACCCGCCAGAGCTTTGACCGCGACAAGCTTGTCGCGGGCTTAATGAAAGCCTGCGCAAACAGGCCGGTTTCGCGGGAATCTATAAATACGGTCGCTCAGGAAATAGAAAACGCTGTTCACGGCTCGCTTGACAGGGAGGTGCGGTCCTATACGATTGCGCAGCTCGCTATGGGGAAGCTGAAAGAACTGGACGAAGTGGCCTATGTGCGTTTTGCCAGCGTCACAAACCGCTTCAGCGACGTGGAGTCTTTTTTTGAGCTGCTTGACGACTTGAAAAATAATAAAGGCTGAAATTTGCATAATAAAAAAGCGCGGGGGCGAACAAATATTCGCCCCCGCGCTTTTTTATTGGCCGTAATACGCGTTTTTGCCGTGCTTTCTCAAAAAGTGCCTGTCCAGAAGTTCCGTTTGCATGGGCGCTATATCCGGGCGCATAGCCTGGCAGTGCCAGGCCATGAAACTCAATTCCTCCAGAACAGCGGCGTTATGAACGCTCTCCGCCGCGTCTTTGCCCCAGGCGAAAGGCCCGTGACCGGCGACAAGAACGGCGGGAACGTCATCGGGAGACTTGTCCAGGAAAGCTTCGGCAATTACCCTGCCGGTTTCCAGCTCGTACTCCCCGGCGATTTCGGCGGGGGTCATCAGTCGGGTGCAGGGGACTTCGCCATAGAAATAATCCCCGTGCGTCGTCCCCAGCGGGGGGATTCCCCGCCCGGCCTGCGCAAAAACAGTCGCCCAGCGGCTGTGCGTGTGCGTTATCCCGCCGATATTGGGAAATTTTCTGTAAAGCTCCAAGTGCGTGGGGGCGTCGCTGGAGGGTTTCAGGCTCCCCTCAACGATTTCGCCCTCCAGATTCAGTATAACTATATCATCGGCTTTTAATCCGTTATACTCGACCCCGCTCGGCTTTATAGCGACAAGGCCGCTTTCGCGGTCGATTTCGCTGACGTTGCCCCAGGTGAATATCACCAGCCCCAGCTTCGGCAAAAGCATGTTCGCCTCGTATGCCCTCTGTTTTAACGCTTTAAAGTCCATAAGAGGTCACCCAGTTCAAGCTCTTTTTCAAGCCGGTACAAATCTGTAGTTTTATTAATATGCACAAACTCAACGCCCATAATGCGCGCAAAAATCCTCCAAATATCGGCGCTTACTCCATAACTGAGAACCGTGTGATGAGCGCCGCCGGCCCTTATCCACGCCGCCGCGCCCGTGTTCAGATCAGGCTCCGGCCGCCACATTGTTCGGGCGACGGGCAGATTCGGGTAAGAGTTAATTGGCTCGACGCACTCGGCGTCCGCGCAAATCAGCCGGAAATGCGCGCCCATGTCAATCAGGCAGGTGCAGGTGGCTTTTCCTGCCTTTCCGCTGAAAGAGAGCCGCGCGGGCGGTTCTTTTCCGCCGATGCCCAGAGGATGAACCTCAATCCGGGGCTTATCCGCCGCTATAGTGGGACAGACTTCCAGCATATGGGAGCCGAGAATAAGCCCGGCGTCATAATCATAGGTGTAATCTTCCATAAAGCTTGACGGCTCGCCGGAAACGGCTTTCGCGATTGCTGTAAGCGCGGAGACTTTCCAGTCGCCCTCGCCGCCATAGCCGTAACCTTGCCGCATTAAATCCTGCGAAGCAAGGCCGGGAAGCTGCTTCATGCCATACAAATCCTCGAAAGAATTTGTAAAAGCTTTGCAGCCTTCTTGATCAAGTATTTTTTTGATGGCGATCTCTTCCCGCGCCTGATACTCCACGGTTTTAATATCGTCTGTGTTAAAAATATAGAGTCCGCGGTACTCGGCCATCTTAGCCTGAACTTCGCTGTCTGCGACGGCGTTTATCTCCTCGACGAGACCGCCCACGCCGTAGGTGTTCACCTGCCACCCAAGCTTTAATTGGGCCTCAACTTTGTCGCCCTCCGTCACAGCGACTTCGCGCATGTTGTCGCCGAAGCGCGCCACTTTCAAGGAACGGCTGAAAGCCGCGCCGATTGCCGCTCTCTGCCAGTTTTCTATTGATTTAACAACGCTTTCGTCTTTATAATAGCCCGCGACGATTTCACGCGCAACGCCGAGCCGCCCCGCGATAAAGCCGTGCTCGCGGTCGCCGTGCGCCGACTGGTGCAGGTTCATGTAGTCCATGTCTATCGCTTTATTGGGGATTGCTTTATTAATCTGTGTGTGCAGATGCAGATACGGCTTTTGAAGGGACGAAAGCGCGGCAATCCACATTTTGGACGGCGAAAAAGTGTGGCACCACACGACAATGCCCGCGCAGTCGTCATCGTAGTTTGCGTTTTTGATAAGCTCCCTTGCGCCGCCCTCGGTTTTTACAGTGTCTTTATACTCAAGCTCAAAGGGCAGCTGCCCGGACAGATATCTGACGACTTCGCGGCTGCCGGATTCCGCCTGGCGCAGCGTTTCCTCGCCATAGAGAAACTGGGAACCCGTTATAAACCAAAATTTCATATTACAAAACCTCCACTGATTTTTTTTCCACTTCAATAAGGGCTTGATATTTTTTGAGATATGCGCCGAAACCCTCTGAAACAGCGCTGTCCGGACGTTTTGTGTAGTGACTGTTATATCTGAACACATGAGAGTCCAGATATTCCGGAAGGCTTTCGTTTCTGCCAAGATAGCTCGCCAGCACAGCGATTCCGAAAGCCCCGCCTTCGCCCGCGGATTCCATTACGGTGACGTCCGCGCCCAGCGCGGAAGCCAGAAACAAAGCGCCGGTCTCCCCGCTCTTGAACAAACCGCCGTGGCCGCAGAGACGGTCTATTTTCACGCCCTCGGCTTTCATCACATCAAAGCCGATTTTCAGCGTCGCGATAGACGAATACAAAAGGGAGCGCGCAAAATTGGCAAAGGTGAAATCCGCGCCGGGCAGCCTTGCCGCAAGCGGTCTGCCCTCGGCCAGGCCCGTGATCTGCTCGCCGGAAATATAGTTGCAGGTGATAACTCCGCCGCAGTCGTTTGCGCCTTCCAGCGCCCTGTCATAGAAAAAGTCGTACAGGGCGCTTTTTTCCAGAGGAGAAATTTCCAGAAAAAGATTTATCCATGCGTCGATATCCCCGGTGCAGTTGTTGCAGTGCGCCATGGCTACGTCCGCGCCCTCGGGGGTGGTAACTATGTCGATTTCCGGATAAACCCGCGAAAGCGGCCTGTCCAGCACCAGCATGCCGAAAATGCTTGTCCCTGCGGATATGTTGCCGCTGCGCCTGACGACGCTGTTTGTCGTAACCATGCCGGTGCCCGCGTCGCCCTCGGGCGGGCAGAAGGGCGTTCCCGCCTTAATAAGGCCGCCAAGCAGCTTGGCGCCCTCTTCGGTCAGATTCCCGGCGGCTTCCCCGGCAAGCAGGATTTTCGGGAAAATTTTGCTTATATCAATGCCTGTTTTCTGATAAAACTTCCCGGCGAATTCCGGGTTATAAGCGCCGTCTTTGATCGGGAACATTCCGCTTGCGTCGCCGATTCCCAGAACTTTTTCGCCCGTCAGTTTCCAGTGGACATAGCCCGCAAGGGTGGTGACGCAGGCAATATCTTTGACGTGATCTTCGCCGTCCAGAAAAGCCTGATACAGATGCGCGACGCTCCACCTCTGCGGAATGTTGAAGCCGAACAGATCCGTCAGTTCCCGCGCGGCCCGGGCGGTAGTGGTGTTGCGCCACGTTCTGAAAGGCGCAAGCAGGCGGCCGTCGCGGTCAAAGGCAAGATAGCCGTGCATCATTGCGGACAGGCCGGCGGCCGATACGTTTTCAAGCCCGTCAAGCTGCGATATAGACTGCCGCAGGCCATCCCATACATCCTCCAGGGAATATGTCCAATAGCCGCCGGAGAGTTTGTTTTCCCAGTTTGTGTTCCCGCTTGAGAGCACTCTGAAATTTTCGCTGATAATAACTGATTTTATACGGGTTGAGCCAAGCTCAACGCCAAGAACGGACATGACATCACCTTCTGTATTAACTTATCAAAAATATAATATATCAAATATATCACACTTGTACGTACATGTCCAGAATATTGTCGGCTCAATTTTAAATTTTTTTGGCGGGTTCGGCCATATGTATTTATAGCGCTTCCGGCGCCGAATATCGTTGACCTTGGGGGGATTTATTGATATAATTACATTATAAGACGCGGCTTACAAAATCAAATTACAAAATCAAATTATAAAATCAAATTGTAAGAATGCATTGTTGAGCTTTATCATAAGATATTTTATAAAGGCAAAGCGCATAAAACCGGGAAAGGGCGGATTTTTTAATGAGCGATATAAGAGAATCCGGAGAAGATTATCTTGAAGCGATAATCCAGCTTGAGGACAAAGACGGAAAGGTTCGCTCCGTCGACGTGGCGAATCGCCTTGGCGTAAGCCGGCCCAGCGTAAATAAGGCTGTCGCCGTACTAAAAAAAGAAGGCATGGTTGCTCAGGAGCTTTACGGGGATATAAGCCTGACGGAAAAGGGCCGCAAAAGGGCGCAGCTTGTCCTGGGCCGCCATTTCGCAATCAAGCGCTTTCTGATAGAGATTCTTCACGTAGACGCGGAGACGGCCGACGCCGACGCGTGCCGCATGGAACATATTATAAGCGAGGTGACTTTCGAGGGTATAAAGCGGCTTTTGAAAGAGCGCAGCGCGTCCCTGGACTAATTTAACAGGCGTATATAATTTAATTTTTGCTTATATTTATTTTAAGTTATATTATTGAGTATGCAAATAAATTATGCTATAATAAATTCAGCTTCAGTTTTGCTAATAATTAGTTTGGGCGGTGATTTTCTTGGATAAAAGAACCCTTGTTAAGCTGGCAGTATTTAATTTGGCGCTCGCTGTGGCGGACGTTGTTTTGCTTTCGCCGGGTTTGGTGGGGGGCGCGCTGGGCGCGCTGGGGACAGTCGGAACGGCGGCTTCCGTCACAATAGCGGTGATGAGCGCGTTCTTGTTTATCGGCGTTAACCGGTTTATCTTGACCGGCGCTGATAAAAAACCGCCTGCCCCGGAGCCGCTTGATTTGAAGCCGGTTTACAGTCTTGAGGACGCGGCGCAGTCCCTGGAAGCTTATAGCCCGCAGACCCCGAGTCTGGGCAGTATTATAGACGCCGCGCGGCGGCAGGCCGAAAGCATCCGCCGAAAGCAGAGGAAAGCCGAAGAAATCTGGGACAGAAACGAATATACTATCGACAGTGTTCAGGAGACGCTCGCCGAAGCCGAAGGAGCTATACTGGCGAACCTGAAAAAACTTTTGAACCGCGTGACGATCTGGGACGAAGGCGAATCCGGCGACCCGCGCAAATATGAGATCTACAACGGGCACAGGCGCTGTCTGAACGAGCTTCTGCACAAAAACGATGAGATACTTGACAGCGCGGACGTGCTTCTGGTTGAAACCGCGAAATACATAAGCGAGACGAAATCCGGAAGCGGCCCCGGCGATGTGGGCATAAAGTCTATGATTCAGGCATTGAAAAGCCTGAACGAAGGAGGAAAAGAACTTGAATAAAAATACGCAGAAAAACCAGAAAATCAGCGGAGGCAAGGCTGCCGCCATTTTTATTCTCATTGCCGCGGTGGTTTTCGGGCTTATCTTCGCCGGGCTGGAGCTGACCAAAAATATAGGAAAAAGCGGCTCGCAGATAAGCCAGGACGAATTTGACTCTAAACTGGGAAGGCTTATCAAAAATATCGGCGCGACGGACGTTCCCGCCCGCAAGGGCGAAGTTGAACTTCAGCCCGCCGAGCTTGCGCAGGAGCTGCCCGACATAAATCAGTACCCGCTCACGCTTCAGGCCTCCGCGGAAATCTCTGTTGAGATTTTTTCCTCGACCGAAAAATCCGGCTCCGGCATGGACGGCTGGCTTGTGGAGGCCGGCAGGAACTTCAACCGCTCGAACCCTGAAATAAACGGCAAAAGCGCCGCCGTTTCGATCAGATCCGTTTCGTCCGGTCTCGCCTATGACTATATCAGGTCCGGGAAATACGTCCCGGAAGCTTTCACGCCGTCAAACGAGCTTTGGGGCGAAATGCTGAAAGCCGCCGGGGTACAGACCGAGATGATTGCGCCGCGCCTTGCCGGGAATGTCGCCGGCATCGTCATGGAAAAGGCGCAGTACGATCAGTTTGTGGCCGACTATGGCTCTGTGAATGTCCGCACAATCGCCGAGGCCACCGCCGCGGATGAGCTGGCCATGGGCTACACAAATCCTTTTGCAAGTTCCGCAGGGCTTAATTTCGTCGCTTCCCTGCTGAGCAATTTTGACGGCGACGACCCACTGAGCGCAAACGCGATAAGTTCTTTTGAGAATTTCCAGAAAAATATCCCATTTGTGGCGTACTCGACGATCCAGATGCGCGACGCGGTGAAAAGCGGTTCCCTCAAGGCCATGATTTTGGAATATCAGACGTTTAAAAACACAGACGAATTGCGCAGCTATGTATTTACGCCATACGGCGCGCGCCACGACAGCCCTATCTACGCCGTGGGAGACGTTTCCGCCGAAAAACGGGAATTAATAAAGCTCTTTGCGGATTTCTGCGTGAACGCGGATTCCCAGCAGCTGGCCGACAAATACGGCTTTAACGGCATGAACGATTATATAAACGAAATGCGGCAGCTTGACGGGACGACGCTCATCAGCGCGCAAAAACTGTGGAAGGAGAAAAAGGACGCGGGACGCCCGGTTATCGCGGTGTTTGTGGCGGACGTTTCCGGCTCTATGGGCGGCGAACCGATCTACCAGCTCAAAAATTCCCTGCTCAACGGCGCGAATTATATCAACCCTGACAACAGCATAGGACTTGTCAGCTACAGCTCGAAAGTTTATATAAACCTGCCCATCGCAAAGTTCGATCTGAACCAGCGAGCCTATTTCAACGGGGCTGTGCAGGATTTGAGCGAAGGCGGGGGAACGGCTACTTTCGACGCGATAGCCGTCGCTTTGGATATGCTGATGAAAGCCAGGCAGGAGGAGCCGAACGCAAAACTGATGATGTTCGTGCTCAGCGACGGAGACACAAACGAAGGCCACAGCCTGCGGGACGTCCAGGGGCTTATAAAAAGCTCCGGCGTGCCGATTTATACAATAGGCTATAACGCCGATATCAAAGCGCTTAACGCAATTTCTTCAATCAACGAAGCCGCAAGCATAAACGCGGATTCCGCCGACGTCGTTTACGCTCTCAAAAATTTCTTTAACGCCCAGATGTAAAACGGCGTTGGAGCAAAAGCATGAAACCGACAGAAAGAATGCGGAGCTGTTGCGGGCATGCGACGGGATTTTGAAAAGCGGCCTGTCGGTTAAGACTGGTCTTTTGACCCCAAAGAAAGGATGATTTTTCCAAGATGAAAAAACTACTGCTTAGCGCACTGTGTGCGGTTCTGTTGCTTTTGCCATGTTCCTGCGCGTTTTCCGGCGGGCAAGTTCAGCCGCCGGACGAATCGTCTCCCGCAAATTCCGAACCGCCTTCCGGGGAGTATCCCGCGGCTTTCGGTCTGTTCCCATATTTCGATCAGACGGGGAGATTCGGGCTGGTAAATACTAAGGGCGAGCATGTTCTCCCGGTGGAATACTACTCAATCTACAGCCTGGACAGCAGCGACGGAAGTCTGGTCGGCAGTCAGGCAAAGAACAGCGGTCTTTTTGTTGTAAACAAGGCTGTTATAGGCGAGACATATACGACAGAAGAAGAATTGCGGAACGCTCCTGTAATGTACGCTCTTGTTTCTCCGGAAGGCGAATTTCTGACAGAACTTGAATATAATAATATTTTCCGTGAAAGCGGTCTTTCGGAAAACGTTGCGTCATTAAAAGGCAAAATAATCGGCATAAAATACAATCCCGAGCTGTTTGAGTGCGACTATATCGGGGAGGACGGCGCAGCCGCGCCAATAGAGGACGAGAACATACGCGCTTATTACTCGACGCAATATTATGGCTACGGCGATGCAAACATGACTGAACAGGACAAACTGCCCGTACTGCAGCAGGCCGGTCTTCCCGCGCTGCTCGAAAACGGGATAAAACTTCGCGGGATCGAACCAATCGACGACGGGAAGTTCTGGGGGGATTATGAATTGCAGGGCAAAAGCCATTTTGCTCTGTTCAATCCCGACGGGACTTTCGCCATGGAAGAAGTTTTCAGCTGGGGTTACAGGCTGAACAGTCAAGCCATGTGCGTTTATAACGGCGACGACCAATCGTTTGTTTATAAAAACGACGGGACGCCGCTTATCGACACGCCATGTGACGTGATTTCCCAGACGGACAAATATCTCTTTTTGCGGGGCGGCGGCAAGCTGGATATTTACGGCATTGATAACGAATTAATACGCCAGATTCCAGTTGAAGCGGACGAAAGCGCCGGTTTAACTGTCGCAGCAGCGTCTTTTGATGACTGCGACCTGTTTTTGTATAATCAGGACGGCAAAATCAAAATGCTCAACCCTCTTACTTCAGAGGAAAAAACGCTTTCGCTTCCAATCGAGGGAAGAGTGGAACCCGTTCAAATATATTCTAAAAACGGACCGGTTCTTGTTTCACTGTGGAACAGCGATCGAAGCTCGGTAACATATTATCTTTTTGATCTTGACGGGAAAGAGCTTTATTCTTCCCAGGACTATCTGTATTTTCAGTATGGATATCTGATTGACAGCAAATTCCGCTACGGTGAGGATCGTTACGGCCAGTACCCTTATTTGTTCGGGCTTATCGGCATTGACGGAAAACAGGTTCTGCCGTTTGAATACAGCGCGATACGCTTGCTGGCCGGAAACGCTCTGCAAGTATCGCGCGGAGATTGGAACGGGATTATCGATCTGGGCGGGAACTGGATTTTGAAAGAGTCCGCATGGAATGGACTTGACTGATTTCCGCGAATTTTATTATATAAATTTATTCCAGCAATCAAGAAAGGATTTGATTGAAAATGAAAAAAATTATAGTATTTGCGCTGCTTTTAGTATTAAGCCTTGCGGCTTGCGTCCCCCCAAAAAGCGGCTCCGGCGCCGCCGCGTCTGCCCCTCCGGTTGACGTGGGACAGGCGGAAACCCTTATGGACATCAAAGAGTTCCCGCTTATAGACGGTTCGACGGCAACTTTGCCGCTTACCCGCGCGCTGGTCAGGTATTTCACCGGGATCTCGGCGGACGAGGCGGAAATACTTATTGCGCACAGCACTACTGACGACTCTTACTGGAATTTGTCCGGCGGCAACGCAGATTTGATTATCGCCTATGAAGCGTCGGCCAGCACAAAAGAAGGCGTTCCAAAAGCTATTTTTGATACGGGGAAAACCGTCGGCAGAGACGCGCTTGTTTTCCTGTGCAATAAAGAAAACAGCGTCGAGGGCCTGACGACTGAGCAAATCCAGAAAATCTATACCGGCGAATACACGGACTGGAAGGCAGTCGGGGGAAAAGCCGGGAAAATCGTCGCCTATCAGAGACAAGAGGACAGCGGAAGCCAGACTATGATGTTAAAGCTGGTTATGAACGGCTTGCAAATGGCGGACGCGCCGACGGAACTGCGCCCGGGAATGATGAGCGCACTGATGGAAGCGGTCGCGGACTACAAAAACGAAGGCGGCGCAATTGGCTATTCAGTTTATTATTATGTGAAAAATATGTATATTGTCCCGGTGAAAATCCTCAGCGTCGACGGAATTGCCCCGACCAACGAAAGCATTAAATCCGGGCAATACCCTTTTATCAATGAGTTTAAGGCTTATTACAACCCGGACACCTTCGGGAAAAACCCGAATACAAAAATAATTTATGATTTTCTCACAAGCGACAAAGGCCGGGAATTAATTGAAAAAGTCGGCTATGTCGGCGCTTAACCCTGTATTTCATATCAAGGGCCGGGCAAAAAGCCCGCCCCTGCGCGTGTATATAAATCAAACATGAGAGGACTTGAGAAAACAATGGCGAAAGATAAGAGCAGTGTCTGGTATGACCGAAAACGCACCTTTTTGGGTCTGCCGTGGTCTTTCACACGGTATTCCCTTAACAACGACACTCTCTCCATTACAACAGGCATACTCAGCACAAAAGAGGAAGAAATCCGGCTTTACCGGATTATCGACCTCACGCTGACGCGCTCCCTCGGCGAAAGGATCCTCGGCCTTGGCAGCATTCACGTCTGTTCGTCGGACAACACTTGCCCGGAAGCGGACATACTGCATATTAAAGACTCCAAAGCTGTCCGCGACCTGCTTTCTGATATGGTGGAAAAGGCAAGGCGCGAAAAGGGCGAGTATTTTATTACCACAGGAGAAGCCGCCCACCCCGGCCGTCACCCAGGAGTCGTGCCGGTGGGTCCGCGCAAAAACTGAGACGGTCGTCGCAGCGCATTATAAAAGACCTCGGAGGCTGATTTTCGCTTCCGGGGCTTTTTACGCGAATCTTGCGCCCGCCCCCGCGCGGCGCGCATAAATCCCGCTAAACAGCTTGAAATAGCCTTTGATTAATGCTAGAATTAAAAACAGTTCAAAAAATCAGATAGGAGTTTTATTTATGGCTGAAGAAAAGAAATTCGTCGCGGAAGTCACCTCTATGGAGGAAGATTTTGCAAAGTGGTACACTGATATAGTCAAAAAAGCCGAACTTGCGGATTACTCCGGCGTAAAGGGCTGCATGGTCGTCCGGCCCTATGGCTATGCGATATGGGAGAACGTCCAAAAAAGTCTTGACAGGCGCTTTAAAAAAACCGGGCACGAAAACGTCTATATGCCCATGTTCATCCCCGAAAGCCTTCTTCAAAAAGAAAAAGAGCATGTTGAGGGTTTTGCCCCAGAAGTGGCGTGGGTCACCCAGGGCGGCAGCGAAAAGCTGAGCGAGCGTCTTTGCGTGCGACCGACTTCAGAGACTCTTTTCTGCGAGCATTATTCAAATATAATCCACTCGTACCGGGACTTGCCGAAGCTTTATAACCAGTGGTGCTCTGTCGTGCGCTGGGAAAAAACGACAAGACCGTTTCTGCGGACGACTGAATTCCTCTGGCAGGAAGGCCACACCGCTCACGCCACCGCCGAGGAATCCATGGAAGAAACTATCAAAATGCTGAATATTTATGCGGATTTTTGCGAAGAAGAACTGGCTATCCCCGTTATAAAAGGCCGGAAAACAGATAAAGAAAAATTCGCCGGGGCAAAAGCGACCTACACAATAGAGGCGCTCATGCATGACGGCAAAGCCCTGCAAAGCGGCACTTCGCACAATTTTGGAGACGGCTTTGCGCAGGCTTTTGGCATCAGGTATACCGACAAAGACAACAAGCCGCAGTATGTCCATCAGACCTCGTGGGGGCTTTCAACGCGCGTTATCGGCGCCCTGATTATGGTTCACGGCGACAACGACGGCCTTGTGCTTCCGCCCAGAATCGCGCCTGTTCAAATAATAATTGTTCCTGTCAATCAAAACAAAGAAGGCGTTCTCGAAAAGGCGAACGAACTGCGCGAACGGCTCTCCAAAATAGCCCGCGTCAAGCTTGACGACAGCGACAAAAAACCGGGCTGGAAATTCAGCGAATACGAGATGAAGGGCGTCCCCGCGCGGCTGGAAATTGGCCCGAAAGACATAGAGAAAAATCAGGTTGTGCTTGTCCGGCGCGACAGCAGGGAGAAAATCTTTGTCTCTATTGACGGGCTTGAAAAAAGCGCGCTTGATTTCATGGAGAAAATTCAGGCCGACATGCTTGTCCGCGCAAGGAATCTGCTGGAAAGCAAGACTTATTCCGCCGCCACTTTTGAGGAATTCGCCGATATTATAGAAAATAAACCCGGATTCGTCAAGGCCATGTGGTGCGGCGACAGGGCTTGCGAGGATGCCATCAAAGAAAAAACCGGAGCGACCGCGCGTTGTATGCCTTTTGTGCGGGAAAATATTGCCGAGACCTGTATTTGCTGCGGAAAACCCGCCAGCAATATGGTGGTTTGGGGCAAGGCTTATTGAGCAATCATGAATAAAGCAAAGCTTGGCAAGCGAATATTAATCCTCGGTTCGCCAGGGAGCGGAAAATCAACCTTTGCTGTAAGACTTGCTGAAAAGACCGGTTTGCCGCTCGTTCATCTCGACAAAGAATACTGGAACCCCGGCTGGGCTAAAATGCCGCGGGAACAGTGGCGGGAAAAAGTTCCGGAGCTGGTTTCCGGCGAAAAATGGATTGTTGAGGGCAACTATGCGGGAACGCTTGATTTAAGGCTTCCTCGGGCGGACACAGTTGTGTTTTTTGACTACAGCCGCCGGCTGTGCCTTTGGAGGGTGATAAAGCGCGTAGCGGCGACGCTGGGGCGGGTTCGCCCGGATATGGCGGATGGCTGCCCGGAGAGGATTGACTTTGAGTTTTTGAAATACACCTGGGATTTTCCTCACACGCAGCGCCCTGTGGTTTTGGCATATTTAGAAGAATATAAAAATTTGAATATTATAATATTGCGGAGCGCAAGGGACTTTAAAGAAATTTTTGGAGATCTAACTAAAACAGGGGGAAACAAAAACGAGGGTGAAAAACAGCGGCAAAACCGCCGCGGAAATAAAAGAAATCGCGGATAAATACATCATGTTTTCAAAGCAGTTTGATTTTATCTGCGACCACGCCGAGGGCGTGTATATGTATGACGAGAACGGCAGGGCCTATCTGGACTTTTTCGGGGGCATAGCCGTGAACAGCGCGGGCAACGCTAATCCGAAAGTTGTCGAAGCTATACGTGAGCAGGCCGGGGACGCGGTTCACATCTCCAACTATCCATATATTACCGCTCAGGCTTTGCTTGCGGAGAAAATCTGCGCGACAATCGGCTTTGACAAGATCTTTTTTCAAAATTCCGGAGCCGAAGCCAACGAAGCCATGATAAAGCTTGCCCGAAAATATGGCGCGGATAATTATGGGGCTGAAAAATATTATATTATAACGGCTCTTAACAGTTTCCATGGCAGGACTTACGGCGCGCTTTCGGCCACAGGCCAGCCGGGCGGCGCTTTGCACAGGGGTTTTGCGCCGCTTTTGCCGGGCTTTTCTTACGCCGAATTTAACAATCTTGATTCTTTTCGGGAGCAGGTTACAGAAAACACAATCGCAATAATGATTGAGCCTGTTCAGGGCGAAAGCGGGGTTTATCCCGCCACGGACGAATTTATAAGGGGTCTGCGGGAGCTTTGCGATGAAAAAGGCCTGCTTCTGCTTTTTGACGAGGTTCAGACGGGCTGGTGCCGCACAGGAGATATTATGGGCTTTATGTCCTACGGCGTGCGGCCGGACATAGTTTCCATGGCGAAGGCGATGGGCGGCGGGATGCCCATCGCGGCGGTTTGCGCTGACAGCGGGATTGCGGCGGCTTTTACCGCCGGATCCCATGGCACGACTTTCGGCGGGAACCCCGTGTGCTGCGCGGCGGCTTTGGCGCAGATTGACGAACTGCTCAGCCGTAACCTGGCTCAAAACGCGCGCGAAGCCGGAGATTATTTTGCGGCGAAGCTGAAAACTTTGCCGCATGTGCGGGAAGTGCGGCACAGGGGGCTTATGGTCGGGGTAGAGTTTGACGCGCCGCTTGCTCATGCGGTAAAGCTGGGCTGTTTTGCGGGCGGGCTTCTGATCACGGAAATTAACGCAAGCTCCGTCCGAATGGTGCCGCCGCTCATCGTCTCCAGCGAGGACTGCGACAAGGCATTCGGGATTATTAAAAATACGCTGAAAAATAAATAAACACCAAAAGGGGAATATTTATGCGAGACAGCACGGAATTTGATCTGTGGGCGGACAGCTATGAAAACGAAGTTGAAACGTCCGACAGCAATGGCGAATATCCTTTTGCCGGATATAAAAAGCTGATGAGCGCAATCTATGACGAAGTCATGAAAAAATGCCCCGCGAGGGCGCTTGACATAGGGATAGGCACGGGGGCGCTTGCCGCGAAACTTTATAAGGCCGGGAATGACGTAACGGGCATAGACTTTTCCGCGGAGATGCTGAAAGTTTCCGGCGAGAGAATGCCGGGCGCAAGGCTTATCCGGCATGACTTCTCCGAAGGTTTGCCGGCCTGTCTCAACGGGGAGATTTTCGATTTTATTATCAGCACTTACGCGCTCCATCATATCACGGACAAACAGAAAGTCCGGCTTATAAAACTGCTTTTAGGGCATTTGGCAAAGGACGGCAAAATTTTAATTGGCGACATCAGTTTTCCTGACAGGGAAAGCCTGGAAATCTGCAAAAATTCCTGTGGCTCGGACTGGGACGGCGAAGAACACTATTCCGTGTTTTCGGACTTGTGCGAATTTCTCGGCGATGAGTGCAATCTTATATATTACAGCTTTTCGCACTGCGCGGGAATTACTGAAATATCCAGGAAAATATAATTATACCAGAGAAAGTGAGAAAAATATGAGCGGGCGTTTTATTACTGTCACGGGCACGGGCAAAGCTATTTCCACGCCGGATTTGATTATCATCAGCCTGAATCTGGTCTCCGTTGGCCCTGAATATGAAAGCGCAATGGAGAAGGCCGCAAACGAAATAAAAACTCTGCGAAATGCAATTGTTTCTGCGGGACACGACGGCAAGGCGCTGAAGACCGCCAATTTTGACATCAATACAGAGTATGAAAGCTATCAGGACGAAAGAAATAACTGGAAGCAGAAATTCGCCGGCTACAGGTGCAAACACAGCCTGTCGCTGGAGTTTGATTTCAGCATGGAAACGCTGGGACGGACGCTTGCGGCGATTGCTTCCTGCGGGGCAAGCCCGGAATTTCATATCTCTTTTTCAGTAAAAGACAAAGGCGCCGTGTCTGCCAGGCTGGCGGAGAACGCAGTGGCCGACGCGGCGCAAAAAGCCGCTTTGCTGGCGAAGGCGGCGGGGGTTTCGCTTGGAAATATCCAAAGCATTAACTATAATAGCCGGGGAGAGCTGCGGCCGCTTTCTGAAACGAAGTTTGAATATGCGCAGCCAAAGCTTATGAAAAGCGCATCTATAGACATAAATATTAAACCGGAAGACATAGAGAACAGCGACACTGTAACTGTCGTCTGGGAAATTGAATAATTATAAAACGCGGGCGGAAAATTATCCGCCCGCGTTTTCTTTTTACAGATATTTAACCGGATTGACGCAGGCTTCCGCGCGCGCAAAGGCAAGATCCCCAAAGCTTTTCGAGAGCTTTTCTATAATAACGTCGATAAAACCGGCTTCGGTTGAAAAATGTCCCGCATCAACAAGCGTGAAACCGTCGTTCTGCGCCTTCACAAAAATGTCGTGCTTCACGTCTCCGGTGACAAAAGCGTCAACATCGCTGTCATGGGCAATCTCGTAAAGCGAGCCGCCGGAACCGCCGCATATCGCAACGTTTTTGATGCTCCGCGAGCCTAACGTAAAGCGAACTCCCCCAACAAACAGGCTCTTTTTGACATAATTGACGAACTCAATGGGACTCATAAAGCGCTCAAGCTTGCCTATGCGCCCCAGGGAAAGCTGAGTGACAGGGCTTGTGGGTCCAAGGGGTTTCGGTTCCGTCAGATCAAGCATCTCAAACAGAATGTCGTTTGTGCCGCCCTCGGCGAGGTCAAAGTTTGTGTGCGCACAGACGGCGTTTATACCGTTTTTAACCATTTCGTAGACGGCGGGGCTGTTCTGTTTTGTGACGGCTTTCAGCGGGTCAAAAATAACGGGATGGTGGCTTATTATCAGATTCGCCCCTTTGCGCTTCGCCTCTTCCACGACGTCAAGGCTTATGTCCAGCGTAACGACCGCTTTTGTGACTTTTGCTTCCGCGTCGCCGACGAGCACGCCGCAGTTGTCGTAGCTGGCGGCGTGGCGGAAAGGCGCGATCTGGTCAAGCTTTAAATAGATTTCCTCAACAGTTCTCATAGCTTTATCCTGCTCCTTCTGTGATTTTTTCAAGAGATTGAATAATAGCGCCGATTCTGTCAGTTTCCCCGCTGTCGGCGGACAAGGCAAGACCTCTTTGCTTTTTCCGCAGTTTCTGTATAGTTTTATTTATATAGGCTGTCTGAAGTTCGCCCGGCGTCTTTGAAACCATCCCGGTCAGAGCAAAAATATCGTCCGGTTCAAACTTTTGCCCTATGTATTTTGCTGCAATGACAGTATATATTCTGCCTTTGTCCATAACAGCCTTTTCGGACGATATTTTAAAGCCGTTTCGGCAGAGGTACTGCCGCAGCTGCGGGGCTTTTGTCATGGGCTGCAAAAACCAGTCGAATTTATAGCGCCTTGCCCATCGGCAGTTCTCTATTATTTCGCTTATGGTAATCCCGCCCATACCGGCAATCACAATGCAGTCAACCTGGTTCGGCTCCAGTTTTTCAAGGCCATTGGACAAAAGCGGAGCGACTTGCCGCGCCGCCCCGTATTTCAGGATTGTTCTGGCCGCCGAATTCAGCGGCTTTTGAGCGATATCGCAGGCGAAAGCGCGCTCGGCTTTGCCGCTTTTGGCCAGATATACCGGCAGAAAACCGTGATCCGTGCCAATATCGGCGACAAGCGCCCCTTCTGGTATCATTTCGGCAATAGCCATTAATCTGGCGTCCAGTTTCGGCAGCTCTCTCAGAAAGATCCCCCCTTGTTAAATCCGGCATTCCTCAACGGACATAGAGGCCGCGCCGTTTAAATCCAGCCCGGCGATGCGTCCCGCCAAAAATTCGTAATAGGCCTGCGCGCCTATCATAGCGGCATTGTCGCCGCAAAGCTCCGGCGGCGGGATGTAAAGCCGCAAATTCTTTTCAGAACATTCGCGCGAAAACCTTTCCCGCAGGGCGGAGTTTGCGCTGACTCCGCCGCAGACCGCGATTTTTTTATGTCCAAGACGCAAAGCGCAATTTAACGTGTGGCCGACGAGCATATCGACCACAACGGCCTGAAACGACGCGGCCAAATCGTTCTCCCGAACGGCTTCGCCCTTTTGGGCGGTGTTGTGGATCAGATTTATCACCGCTGTTTTCAGTCCGGAAAAGCTGAAATCATCCGGCGAACCGTCCACTTTCGGAGATGGCAGTCTGTATGCGCCGGGATTACCCGAGCGGGCGGCCTTGTCGATATAAACCCCGCCGGGATAGGGCAGGCCCATTGCCCGCCCCGCTTTGTCAAAAGCTTCGCCGGCGGCGTCGTCTCGGGTGCGGCCAATCACCGCAAATTCAGTATAACCGCGCGCTTCTATAATATGGCTGTGCCCGCCGCTGACCGCAAGGCAGAGAAAAGGCGGCTCAAGCTCCGGAAAAGCCAGATAGTTCGCCGCAATGTGTCCCCTTATGTGGTGCACAGGGATAAGCGGTTTTTCCAAAGCATATGCAAGACCCTTCGCAAAATTCACGCCGACCAAAAGCGCCCCGATAAGCCCGGGAGCGTAGGTCGCGGCCACCGCGTCTATTTCTTCAAGGGAAAGCCCCGCTTTTTCAAGAGCCTTTTCGCACAGCGGCACGATGGATTCCAAATGCCTGCGCGAAGCGATTTCCGGCACAACCCCGCCGTACAGCCTGTGTTCGGCGATCTGCGAAGCGCTGAGCGCTGACAGGATTCTGCGCCCGTCCTCAACGACAGCGCAGGCGGTGTCGTCGCATGACGATTCTATAGCGAGTATGCGCACTTTGCTTTAAGCCCCCTCTCTTCCCTGTGCCGCTTTGCAGATAGATTTTATAATCAGCATTTTTAATAAAACGTCGTAATAACTGACGCAGTTTGAGAGCCTTAAAACCGCTCCGGAGATATTTTCCTCCCCGGATTTATAAGCCGCCAGCCTTTGCAGCAAACTTTCCAGAAGTCCGGCGGCCCTCGACAGCCCAAGCTCTGCGGCGTTCTTCCGGCACGCGGAAATCTCGCCCTCCGCCCGCGCGGTCATCAGCCCGGCTTCAAACAAGTGCGAAAGCGCATAGCGCGTCTGCTCCACATGCGAAAAAACTTCCGTCATAGCTTTGTCAACTCCTTGAAAAACTTTGAGAATCCGCCCTTTTCTTTTTGGGAATACAGCGCTTCCGCGCCAAGATTTTGCAGCTTGTCCCCTGTCCAGACGGCGACGGGGAAAACGGCGGCTTCCATGGTCTCCATGTTTTCCTGCGACAGGGCAAGAGAAAGCGTGAAAGCGTCCGGCGTTATTTTGTTTCTTGCAAAATATTCCAGATTTAATACGGCGGTCTCGTTTATTTTTGAATACTTGATTTTCAACGCAAGCGAATTGCCAAGTTCGTCAAAAATCCGGCTGATATAAGTCTGGCTGATCTTGTCGAATTCGCCCGACTCCATGCGCTTAACCCGCGCGATAATATAGCGCGTCTGCGTATCGTCCGGTTCAAGCGAAAATAAATCCGAGATTTTAGAAAAGTCGCGCAGAAAAACAGGCTGAATCTCATCAAGGCCAAGGCCGCTTGCGCCCTTTATGGTTCCCAACGTGCTCTCTGAAGCCGAAAGCCGCCAGCCCTCGCTGATTTTCGCGCCCGAAAGCTCCAGGCCGCTTTTCGCAAGAGAATCGATCCCCGCCGGAATGCCCCAGCCCGCCGGGATTTTCCAAAGCTGGGCAATTGTTTTCTGCGCTTCGCTTTCGCTTTCGGCGGGGCGGGCAGGCCCGAAAGTCAGAATCCGCTCCAGTTCCTGGCAGTAAAACAGCGAGGTAACGCCGCAATATCCCGATTTTGAATGCCACGGAAACGCCCCCAATCCCCAAACATGCATTCTGGGCATTTCCCTGTATGATTGGCGGAATTTTCCTTTTATTTCGGCAAGCGCCGCGCCGTTCTGATTTTCAAACGCATTGCAGCCCTCGTAGATTTGCGCAAAACCGGACAGCAGCCGGTTTTTTTGGAAAGCGGCGCTTTTTTTGGCGAAAAGCTCCAGCTCGCTTTCGGCGGTGAGGAAAAATCTTTCAAAGGCGGCAAGCCCCGCGCCATGGCAAAGCGTCGCAAACTGGCCGCAGCGTTCGCCGCAATTGGAAGGCAGGCTCGTCAAACCAATAGAAAAAATTTCTTCTATAAAAGACTTCACATGTTTGATAACAAGTTCCGGCGGCTCGAAGCCCTTTTCGCGCTCTTCCGGCGGCTCGAAAGCCGCAAGCGAGCCGCCCTTGAATTTGATATAATGCAAGACGGCCTCAGCCTTGTGGGGGCAGTTTTTCCGCTTGCAGGAGCAAATGGCCTCGCTCAAATCCGAATTTGGCAGAAACTGCACGGTCACGGCGCTGTCGGCAAGGCGAATACTCAAAATCTCGCCCTCGTCGAATTCGGCGCCTGCGCCGGCGTCAATCTTTGAAAAAGCGCCCGCGACTGCGGACCTGCCGCAGGCTTTGGCAAGAGTTTCCGGCGTGGCGGCGGCGACATAAGCAAAAGCCTTTTCCGGGTCGGACGGCGTTTCTTTTTCGGCGGGAATCTCCTTACCTTTCAGCAAAGCCATAAGCACATGCTTGCAGATTGAGCGCGAGGGACAGGAGCATTCAAATTTCTGCGGGCTTTCGCCGATTTTTACAGCCGTCCCGTCCAAGAACGCGGCGACCATGCCGCTCTCGGTGAATTCTATTTTGATGCCGGATTCCGGCAACTCTTTTTGGGCGCGCTTGACAAGACCTTTGTTGGCCAGGCCGGTCAAATAGTTCTCATCAATTATTTTAAGCTGGTCTTTCAGAGAAAGCAAATTAAATTCCCCCCTGTTTGAGGACTGCGGGAAGCGCCGCGGCCGCCGGGCCGCCGCCCCCCTAGGCCAAGTCGGAATAGGCGCGCTTAATTGCCGCAATAACTTTTTCGGTGAATTCGTCAAATGCGGGGTCTTCAAGCTGCAATTCCGGGTGGGACATAATATACGGCAAGGTTTCGGCCATGCCCTGATCAAAGCGCTTTGTCGCGGCAAAGCCCGGGACAAGACGCTTTAATTTTGCGTTGTCAAAAATGGCGGTAATTGCCTTGTCGCCCGTCAGAGCGCCCTCGAAATCGTAGCCGTAAGGTTTGCCCGCATGCGCAAGCATGTGCGAGCTTACATAGACAACATTGAGCTTAACGCCCAGCCGTGCGGCGATAATCCCGTGAATCTGGTTCCAGGTCAGGCACTCGTCGCCCGTGAGGTGCACGGCCTGGCCGATGGCGTGCGGGTTGGCCATAAGCCCGGCAAAACCCTTCGCGAAATCGCTGTTGTGCGTGACGGTCCAAAGGGTCGAGCCGTCGCCATGGACAATAACGGGTTTTCCCTCCAGCATTCTTTTGAGAACCTGCCACGGGCCTTTATCGCCGTGCAGGGCAAGGGGAACGCTTTCCAGACCGTAAGTATGGCTTGGACGCACTATTTGTAAGCGGAAAGCCTTCTTCCCTGAAGCGCGCCGTCAAAAGCTCTTCGCAGGCGATTTTGTTGCGGGAATAGAGCCAGTGGGGATTTGAAAGCGGGGTGCTTTCGCTTATTACCGGGGCGACGGGCGGCTTTTGATAAGCCGACGCGGAACTGATAAAAATATACTGCCGCGCTTTGTCTTTAAAAAGGCGGTAATCCCGCTCGGCCTGTTCGGGCGTAAACACGGTAAAATCCGCCACCGAGTCGAAAAATTCGCCCTCAAGCAGTTTTGCGGCGGCGGCTTCGTCGTTTATGTCGCCCTGAATAATCCTTGCGCCTTCCGGCAGGGTTTTGTTTTTGCTGCCCCTGTTGAAAAGGCAGAGTTCCCAGCCGTCGTCAAGCAGTTTTTTTGAAACGGCTGTGCTGATGGTTCCCGTTCCTCCGATTAAAAGAGCTTTCATAGTCTGTAGCTTTCTCCCTTAATATTAATTTATTGAAACCTGAAATTGCGCGTATGCCGGGCGGCATACGCAGAATTTATCTAATTTTTTTGCGCAATACTGATCTTTCCGGAATTTCGCCTTCGTATTCAAAAAAGAAAACCATCTTCGCCCTCGCCGTGTTTTCTATCTCTTCGCCGTCCGGATTAAACAGTCTTTCCGGCCTAATCAAAAAAGGCTTTGAGCGCGGCGGCAAAACTTCCAGTTCGTCCCCGGCATAGAACTTGTTGCGCTGGCTGCAGTAAACCCGCCCGCCTTCGCAACTTGTCACCACCGCGACGACATCATAATGGCGCACATAGCCGCCGGCTTCGCGGCATTGGCCGTCTTCCGGGCGGCCAAAATAAAAGCCTGTGCCGTACTGTCTGTGGCTGACTTTTGCGACTTCCCCGGCCAGCCAAGGCTCGAACGCCGCACCGGACAAATATGCGTCAAGCGCGAGCCGGTAGGCGTTTGTCACAACCGAAACGTAATATTCGCTTTTTGCCCGGCCTTCTATCTTGAAAGAACTTACTCCGGACTTGACAAGCTCTGATACATGCTCAATCATACACAAATCTTTTGCGTTTAGAATATAAGCGCCGTCCTCGTCCTCAAAAACCGGGAAGAACTGCCCCGGACGCTGTTCCTCCATCAGGTGATATTTCCAGCGGCAGGGCTGGACGCATTCGCCGCGGTTTGAGTCCCGGCCCGACATATAATTCGAGAGAAGGCATCGCCCCGAAAAAGAGACGCACATTGCGCCATGCACAAAAGCTTCTATTTCCAGCTCCGGCGGAGTTTTTGCGCGGATTTCCGCAATTTCTTCAAGACTGAGTTCCCGCGCGAGAACAATCCTCTTTGCGCCCATTTTATAAAGCGCGTTCGCCGCGGCGTAATTTACTATGCCCGTCTGCGTCGACATGTGTATTTCAATATCGGGCAGAAACTCTTTCACAAGCGAAAGCACGCCCATATCGCTGACGATAAGAGCGTCGACGCCGCTTTCCCCAACCTGAGAAAGATAATCCGGAAGCGCGCTTATTTCGTCATTGCGGGGCAGGGTGTTCAGCGCAAGATAAACCCTCGCTTCTTGTCTATGGGCAAAGCGGACGCCTTCGTCAAGCTCTTCCGGCGTGAAATTTCCGGCTGAAGCCCGCATTCCAAAGAATTTTCCGGCAAGATATACGGCGTCCGCTCCGAAAACGACTGCGGCTTTCAGTCGCTCCAGGTCGCCAGCCGGAGCAAGCAGCTCGGGCATTTTTCGCATATTTATGCGGGATTCCCCCTTTTGTCAATTTTTTGCGTATTTAAAAAAGATAATCCCGCCATAGGGCGAAAAATAAATGTCCTCAACATTTTTGCGGGTGATGTAATAAGTATGCTGTTTCGCAAAAGGAATCACAGCCGCGTCGGAAAGAATAAGCGCTTCCGCGCGGGCAAAAGCTTCCGCCTGGCGGCGGCTGTCGTTTATAGCGGCGACGGAATCAAGAATGCTGTCATATTGCTGGGAGTAATAGCGCGGCATATTTTTGGTTGAAGACGTTTTAAACGAATTCAGAACGGCGGAGGGGCTGTTTGAATCCGAACGCAAAGAAATCAGAGCGAGCTGGTAATCCCCGGAGGAAACTCTCTGCACAAGCTCGGCCTGCGGCACGGCTTCAATATTAATAAAAGTGGAAAGATCATTCTGCCAGCTCTTCTGCATTTGCTGGACAATATGGGTATAGGCTTCGTTTTCGGGATAGATCAGCGTTGTTTTGGGCAAAGCGGACAAATTATTTTCTTCAAGCCCGGCGTTAAAAAGCCGCCGCGCCTCTGACGGGCTGTATTTCAGGGCGCTGCCCGCTCCGCTTGTCTGCGAGTAGCTTTCACCCCCGACAGTTACTATAGAGGGGATAAGCGAAGACGCGGGGGACATCCAGGAGGGCATATCGTTTTGGGAATACTTTTCGCGGTCAAGCGAAAGCGCCAGCGACTGGCGGATTTTTTTATCCGCCAGTACTTTGTCCAGCATGTTAAGACAAATAATCCACACGCTGTCTTCGTAAGCGCTTATATTATAGTCTTCAGCGCCGAGGAATTCTATCTGGGCGCCGGCCAGAATCAAAGCGTCGTTGCTGCCTTCGGAGAATCTTTGGAAAGAGCTTTCCCCCTCCTGTAAAACGCGGAACAAGACGCTTTCGGCAACGCAGGGCAGAGATGAAACATAGGCGCTGTTTTTTTCCGCATAAATATACTTTTCTTCCGAGTAAGTCCCGATATAAAAAGGCCCGTTATACAGCAAATTTCTGGCGTCCAGGCCGTAATGCGCGTCGGTGGAATCAAAAAAATCTTTGTTGCAGGGCATGGCCGCCGGGCTTGCCAAAAGGGAAAGAAAATCCGGGTTCTGGTATTTCAGCCGGATTTCCAGCGTCTGGCCGTCAATCGCCTTAACGCCGATTTGCTCCGAGCCGACTTGTCCGGAAGCGACCAGCGAGGAATTCAGGATGCATGCAAAATCGTTCGCGAAGGGCGAAGCCGTCTCCCTGTCAAAAATTCGCCGGAAAGCAAAAACAAAATCGTCCGCAGTGACGTTTGCGTAAAACTGAGCTTTGTAATCCACCCATGCCGCGTCTTTCCTCAAACTAAATGTATATATAAGGCCATCCTGGGAAACTTCATAGCTTTCGGCCACTCCGGGAATAATTTGCCCGTTTTTGTCAATGGTCACAAGACCTTCCATGACATTTTGAACAATAAGCCGCGCTTCTGTTTCAGAGAGCGTCTGGGGATCCATATTGCGGGGGTATTCGTCTATAGAATAATTAAACTCGTAGAGTTCTTCTCTTTGCAAAACGTTGCAGGAAGACAGGTTCAACGAAAGTACGCACAGCAACGCCGCAAATAAAAAAACAAAGATTCTTTTTATAAATATCGCTCCTTTTGGCTGAAGATGCGTATGACTTTTTTATTTTAACATTTTTGTACAGGAAAAACAATTCAAAGTTTTGGTATAAAACAAGAAAATAATATAACTTGTAAATAATCTGTATTGATATTATTAAAGTTGCGCTGTTTGACGCAACTTTTTGCGTTTTCCGGCGAATGGTGAGAGGAGTTTTTGCAAACTGCAGACAGAGCAAAAACTATTTCTCAAAACAACAAAAAAATCGCAAGGGGGGCGGTCTATGGGAGAAAAAAACAAGGCGAAAAAGGCGCTGGAGCGCCTTGCCACATGCGAGACAAGCAAAGCTTTGCTTTCCGCGTTTCTGGAAGGCGGCGGCCTGGACGGCGTAAACGAAGAGGATTTTTTCAACGTTACCAGATTAAAAAAAGTGAAAGACGGCTTTGAAGTTGAATTTTTCGACAGACTGAAAGCGCTGGAAGCGCTCAGGAAAATCGAAAAAGAAGAGGAGGGGGGAAATTATGCGCAGCTTCTCTGTCAGGCGATAAGCAAAGGAGCGGAGGCAGTGTCGGACAAAAAACAAAGTGAGTGAAATTTATCCCTTCTCGGAAAAACAGCTTGTCTGCATGAGCTGGTGGCGGGAAGGCGGCGCTTACAGCGAAAAAACAGCGATTATCTGCGACGGCGCCGTGCGCAGCGGAAAAAGCTTTTGCATGAGCGTTTCTTTTGCGCTTTGGGCCTTTTCGGGTTTTGGCGAAGACAGAAATTTTGCGCTCTGCGGCAAGACGATTATCTCGCTGCGCCGCAATGTTGTAAGGCCGCTGCTGGGACTGCTGGGCAAATTCGGCTTTGATTCAAAAGAAAACTCAAAAGAAAATTATATTGAGATTTTTCTGAAAGGGCAAAGCCGGAGATTTTATCTTTTCGGGGGCAACAACGAAGGCTCGGCAAGTCTTATACAGGGGGCGACGTTTGCGGGAATTTTGTTCGACGAGGCCGCGCTTATGCCGCGCTCCTTTATCGAACAGGGACTTGCAAGATGCTCCGTCGAGGGCAGCCGCTTCTGGTTCAACTGCAATCCCGAAAGCCCCAGCCATTGGTTCTACAACGAGTGGATTCTGAAAAAAGACGAAAGAAACGCGCTCTATCTTCATTTCAGCATGGCTGACAATCCGTCGCTTTCTGAGAGCATGCTTGCCCGCTATAAAAAGCTTTACACAGGGGATTTCTACAGACGCTTTGTCGAGGGCGAATGGGTGACGCCGGACGGGCTTGTGTACCCGATGTTTTCTCCGGAAAGGCATATCTGCGGGAAACTTCCCGAAAATTTTGAGCGCCGCGTCATTTCCTGCGACTACGGCACAGTAAACCCGGCTTCTTTTGGGCTTTGGGGGAAGTTTCATGACAAATGGTACAGACTGAAAGAATTTTATTATGACTCTAGACGCGAAGGCGCAAGAAAAACCGACGCGGAATACTACGAAGCGCTGGAGAGTTTGGCGGCCGGACTGAAAATAGAGAAAATTCTGGTCGACCCATCCGCGGCAAGCTTTATCGAGCTTATACGCAAGCGCGGCAAATTCGCTGTGGAAAAAGCCGACAACGACGTTCCGAACGGTATCCGAAAAGTTGCGGACGCGCTCCATCAGGATTTGATTGCTTTTTCGCCGGACTGCAGGGACAGTATCAGGGAATTTTCGCTTTACCGCTGGGACGACAAAAAAGACGAAACGCCGCTCAAGCGCGACGACCACGCCATGGACGACATACGCTACTTTGTCGCGGCCATGTTCGGCGAGAGGCCGGCCGGATTCTTCGCGGCCAGCCTTGCCAGGCGGCAGGAGCGATAGTAAATTATCAGAAATTTATTTGCAGAAAGAGAGGTTGATATTATAGCGCTGTTTTCAAAAAATTCAAAAAATTCAAAAAAGAAAAACCCGCCCGCGCCGCTTATGAGCCAGACGGCAAGAAAATCCGGCCACCCCTTCGGCCTGATTAATTCTTACTCCCCTCTGCGAAAACCGGAAAATATAATCTATGAGCAAATGCGCCAGGCGGTGCCCATTATAGACGCGGGAATTCAAAAAATTATCCGCCTGATGGGAAATTTTAAAATAAGTTGCGGCGATGAATACGCCGACGAGCTTCTGCGCCGCTTTCTGGAAAATGTGCCCGTTTCGGGCACAGGGCTGGGCATAAGCAGCTTTTTATACGCTTATATGGATTCGCTTCTGACCTGCGGGAACGCGCTGGGCGAGATCGTTCTGGACAGCGGGGGCGGCGTTTACGGCCTGTTTAACCCGCCGCTGGACAATATCGAAATCAAACGGAGCTCAAACGGCTTTGATGTGGAACTTTGCGTAAAAAACGGCAAAAGTTCCGCCAAGCTTGCCAATAACGGGACGATTTTATTTTCCGCGCTGAATCCCCGCGCCGGAGAAGTCTCCGGCAGAAGCATTCTTGAGGGGCTGCCCTTTGTGGCGAGCATTCTTCTGGAGATCTATAACTCAATAGGCCAGAATTTTGAGCGCATGGGAAGCCTGCGCTTTGCGGTGACCTACACTCCCCCGGACAGCGGCGCGGAACGCGCTTACACGCAGGAACGCGCGGAGGCGATCGCGCGGGAATGGCAGGAGGCCATGAGCGGAGGGCCAGTCAAAGACTTTATGGCGGTCGGAGACGTCAACATAAAAGTCATCGGCGCGGACAACCAGATAATTGACACAAACGTCCCCGTGCGGCAAATGCTTGAGCAGATTGTCGCAAAGCTGGGCGTGCCGCCCTTCCTGCTGGGGCTTAGCTGGTCAACGACAGAAAGAATGAGCAGCCAGCAGGCGGATATGCTCACCAGCGAACTGGTCAGTTATCAGACGCTTATGAACCCGGTTATATTAAAAATCTGCCGCTTTTTCCTGCGCTCGCGGGGGATTTCCGCAGAACCGCGCATTGAATGGCAGGAACTTTGTATGCAGGACATCACAGAGGACGCAAAAGCGCGGCTTGTCAACGCGCAGGCGGACAAAATCAGGCGCGAGCTGGAAAATTTGTAGGGGCGATCCGTGCTCCTAACATATGGCGTATGCGCGCGAATTCAAAAAAAATCAGAAAGTGAGGTTTTTTATTATTAATATTATTGACGCGAAAGAACTTGAATTAATCAACCAGTATTCCCTAAGCCCTCTTGCGGCGGAGGAAGTCTTCAGCTTTAACGTCACGCTTTGCGACAACGAAATCGACCGGGATTTTGAGCGCTTCGACCTTGACGCCTTGCAGAAGCTGCAAACGCTTTTTCTGGGAAAGCCCGGAATTTTTGACCACAACCCCAAGGCCGAAAGCCAGACAGCGAGGATATATTCCGCCGAAGTCGTCCCGGACGTCAAGCGGGTAACCGGCGCGGGCGAGACTTATTACGCTCTTAAAGCGAAAGCCTATATGCTGAAAAGCGAAAAAAACGCCGATTTAATACGCGAGCTTGAGGGCGGCATCAAGAAAGAAGTGAGCGTCTCGTGCAGCGTTGAAAAAGAGATCTGCTCGGTCTGCGGCGCGGACTGGAAAAAAGGCGGCTGCTCTCACATTGCCGGAAAAATCGAAAACGGCAGGCTCTGCCACAGAATCCTGCAAAACCCGCTTGACGCTTATGAGTGGTCTTTTGTGGCGATCCCCGCGCAGCGGGAAGCCGGCGTTACAAAAATCTATCTCAAAACAAACCCGGGCGGCCAGCCGGAGCTTGACGGCGGCTATCTGCGCAGGCTCGAAAAAGAAGCCGCCTATGGAAGGGCGTATCATGCGGAGCTTGTACGGGACATTGTAAAGCTGGGCTTTTTCAGAAACGCCGGTATGCCTTCAGACGTATTGGAAGCCATCGCCCAAAAGCTGGACATAGAAGAACTTAAGGCGCTGAAAGGCGCGTTCGGTCATGACGGCGCGTTTGCCCCTCCCGCTACCGCCTTGATCAAGGCCGAAGAAATTACAGACAACAAAGCATTTTTGATATAAATAAATTTTGATTTGAAAGGAAAATCTTATGAATTATAATTCTGTCAAACTGGAAAAAGGCATGTACGGCGTGCGCGGAAAAAACTTCACGCAGGTTCTGGAGGATCTTGATCCCTCGGCCGGCTACAAAAACAGCGCTTTTAACGGCCTTGACGCCTATCAGCGCCAGCTCAAACGTTTTGGAATCAAAGTCTCCGGGCCTTATTCGGACAGCGTGTCCAAGTTTTTCAGCACAACGGACTCCTCCGCGCTTTTCCCGGAATTTGTCAGCCGCGCCGTCAAAGCCGGTATGGAGGAGTTCACGGCGCTCAGCGCGATTACAGCCAGCACCACAAACGCGGACAGCCCCGACTACAGAAGCTTTAACACCGTTGATTCCGGCGAATCTCCCGCGCAGGAGGGCGCGGCCCTTCCGGAACTGAATGTTAAAACAAAAAGCAATCTTGTACAAATGAAAAAACACGGGCGCCTGCTGTCGGCTTCTTATGAGGCTGTCAAATTCCAGAGGCTTGATCTGTTCGCGGTTATTTTGCGGCGCATCGGCCAGAACATTGCAAGAGCACAGATGCAGGACGCCGTTAACGTTCTTCTCAACGGCGACGGGAACGGCAACGCCCCCGAAGAAATCGGAGCGGCGGGAGCGGCGCTGGCCTTTGAGGATTTGCTCGCGCTTTGGTCAAGCTTTGACGATTACGACATGACCGCTATTCTTGCCGCGCCGGCGACCGTTATGGAAATCGCCGCGCTGGACGAGTTTTTGAATCCCCTTAACAGAGTGAATCTTTTAGAGGGTGGCAAGCTTGGCGAATTTGCCGGAACAACAGGCGTTTTTAAATCGGCCTATGTTCCGGAGGGCACAGTCATCGGGCTTGACAGCGGCTGCGCCCTTGAGAAAGTCGAATGCGGCGGGCTTGCAATCGACTACGACAAACTGATTGACCGCCAGCTTGAGCGCGCGGGCATTACGTCAACCGCAGGCTTTGCCCGTATTTTTGACGGCGCGGTCAAAATTCTGACAATCTAAACAAGAAAGGCGGATCAGAGGCTTTCCCCTGCGCCGCTTCGCGGAATTATACAGGGGAAAGCCCCGAAAAATTATGCCACAGGATTTTACGCTTGATTTGGAAGAAATAAAACAACAGTTCTGCTTTTTCTCAAAAGAAACTTACAGCGAAAAACTTCTGCCCCTGCTGGAGAGTGAAATCCATGAAGTTTTAAGGCGGCTCAGGCCGGGCATAGATTTTGAAAGCGCAAGGCCCAGGCTGGAAAGCCTTACCGCAGCTCTGGCCTGGAAAAAATACAGTCTTATAAACGGCGGCGGTGAGTCTTTCAAAATCGGGGAAATCTCCGTCGGCGAGAGAAAGGGCGCTTCCGGCGCGGCGGCGCTGGCCGGCGGCTATCTTGAACAGTGCGCCGATCTGCTGGAGGATAAAGGCTTTTTTTTCAGGGGGATTGGCTGATGCCGGAACTCGAACGCGTAAAGCGCATACAGGATGCGATTAGTAATTGCGGAGAAAAGGCTTTTATTATACGAGACGGTGAAATCATAGAAGAGATAGCCGCCTGTATATTTCCGGAAAGTTCGCCGGAAGGCGCGTTCGCAAAGCCCGGCTTTCTCGAAAGCGAACGCTTCCGGATGTACTGTCCGCCCGTTCAGACGGACCTGCGCCGGGGAGATTTTATAAAAACAGAGGCGCAGCTGGGACGGATATATTTTGTGAGACACATGCGGGTCTGCCGTCACAGGGGCGAAAGCGTCTATCTCTGGGCGGAACTCGACTACGGAAGCGAGGAAGAAGCTTGATTTATTTTGAAGAGTTAAAGCAGGGATTGGCCGAAAGCCTCCGGGTTTTTCTGTCCGGGGAAAATATTGAGGTAAAAGAAGAATTCACGTCCGCGCGGCAGTCCGTCCCGTTGAGAAGGCCGCTTGTCTGCGTCGGCTATGAAAGCATTAAAAGTCTGAGCGGCGGGTCATATTCCGGGGAAAGCGAAGCCGGGGAGATCTTTACAAAAAACCTGCTTTTATACGTTGCGCTGGATATTTATACGCCGGTGAAAAGCGAAGGCGTAAAATGCCACAGCATTTTTTCCCGGATTGCGGATTTTTTTGTGCTCCGGGCGGACGAGTACAAAGCCGGGGAAATCAGGGCCGGCGCACTCGCGTTTGACAGCGCGCTGGAAGCTTTTCACATGAAGGCTGAAATTCAGCTTAACGCAAGCCTGAATCTGATTAAAAACCAGGACGGCGAAGCTTTTGAAATTTATAAAATTATACGAGGTGAGGTAAAATAGCAAATTATTCGCAAAGGCCGGGAGTTTATTCAAGCTATGTCATTTCCGGCGCTTACAGCAAAAGCTACAGCGCGAAGTCCCTTGCGCTGATTGCCCCGGCGACGGACGGCGAAGCTCTCAGCATACGGCCGTTCAGCCGCCAGACAAGGCTTGAGGCCGTTTTCGGCGCGGGGTGCATGATGAGCGACATGGCGCGGGTGATTTTTTCAAACTATGTCTCTGAAATTTACTGCATTGCCCCGTCAGTCGGGGCGGAAGCGTCGCTGGAAGATTATAAAGCCGCGTTCGCTCTTTCGGAGACGCTGGACATAGCGGCGGTCGTCTGCGCCAGCGAGGACGAAGAAGTTCTTTTGGCGCTGAAAGAAAGCGTCGAACGCGCCTCCCAAAGTGGCAGGGAAAGAATCGCTTTCGGCGGGGCGGGACAAGTCGCAAATCAAAACACGGTCGGGGCAAAAGCTCTGGCGCAGGCTCTTGATTCTGAGCGCTTCTGTCTTGCCGCGCCCAGAGTGAATTATAACGGCCAGGAAAGTTCCGTTTGGCTTGCGGCGGCCTATGCCGCGCTTGTGACGGCTTCGGACGATCCTTCCGCCAACCTGAACAGCTCTGTTATCAGCGGCGAGTTTGTTTTTCCGGAAGCTTTCACAGAAGAAAATATCGACAGCCTTATCGAAGGCGGAGTTGCGGTTTTCGAGAATCTTTCCGGGAACACCGAGCTTATCAGGGCGATCACAACAAGACAGCCGCAGGGCGGCGCGGCTTTCCATGAGCTTTCCAGCGTGCGTATAACGGACGACGTAATTTCTTCTGTCCGGGCGATGCTCAAAGACAGGCTGCGCGGCCTGAAAAACAGCGAAAGCGCCCGCGAGTCCATCAAATCGCAGGTTACTATCGAACTGGAGAACAAGAAAAAACAGAATATTATCAGCGCCTATGACGCGCCCGTCGTTTATCCAAAAGAGAACGAGCCGACCGTCTGCGTCGTTGAGATTGGCTTTACGCTGATGTATGCCGTGCACCAGATTCACCTTACGGCTTTTGTCGAAGTCTAGATAAATTAGACAAGTGCGCGAAACTAAAAAGGGGAGGATTTTTTGATAAAAACAGTTTTTCCGACAAGCAGCGATATTTATATAGAGGTGAACGGGCGAAAACTGGCCGTAGTGGAAAACTACAAAGCCAGGGCCAGCCGCGAAAACCACTATATAGAAGCTTTCGGAGAAAAAGAGCCGGTCGGAACCACAGGCGGCAAAACGCATTATATTATTGAGCTGGGCAGGGTTTACGCCGCGGACACGCTTGTCTCCGACGGGATAAGCTTTTATAGCTTGAGCGATTTTAATCTGGTTATAGTAAAACCCGACAGAAAAGTTATATACTCGGGCTGCGAGTGGTCGAATATAACAGAAGGGGCGGAGATCGGCGACGTGATAATAGAGAAAATCACGCTTATAGCGTCAAAAAGGCTGGAGGTGCGCTGATTGAAAGAAGATTATTTTGTTTATCCGCTGGCCGCCGGCGGCCAGCTTCTGGCAATAGCCGCCGCCGCGGAAGCGGGAGAATATTATTCCCGCCGCCGGATAGCGCCGGACAAAGCAATGGCCGCCGCGGAAAACGCCGCGATCTGCGCCTATTCTCTGCGTGACAGCCGCGGAGAAAACGCCTTTCGCAACATATGGGAAGTCTTTGACAAACTGACCCTTGAGGAAATTGCCGGATATGCGGCTGAATACCGGGAAATTTCTGAAGAAGGCTGGGAAGTTGGCTTTAACAGCGCCGCCGGAGGCAAAAATTCATGATAGAGAATTTTATTAAAGCTCTGGAGAAAAATCTTGAAGTCGCGCAGGGACAGGAAAGACCCGCAAGGCCCGCAAAAATGCCGGAAGCCGAGCCTTCTCCGCCTGAAACAAAAAAGCGCGTCAATCCTGAACTTGCGGAACCGGAGGCAAAAAAACGCGGCGGCCCGGAGTTTGGCGGCCCGGAAATAAAACCGCAGGATTATTCTATTGATATAATAGAAGAAAGCGCGCCGCAAAAATTCCCGGAGGAACCGAGGGAAGAAGCGCCGGAAGAAGCGTCGCTTCCGCCGTTGTCCAGGGATTACGGGCTTTGCTATTCAAGATATCTGGGAGAAACGGAGGCGCTCTATTGACTATACTGAGGTACAAGGGCTATATTCTGCCATACAATCCTTCTTATTTTTCGGTTAAGCGCAGCCGGAACCTGCTGACCTACCGGCTGCACAACAGAAAAGCATATGTCCAGCAGGCCGGGATGAATCCCACCGTCGTTTCGGGGCGGGGGCTTTTCTTTGGCAAAAAGGCTTTCGACGAGTTCGAAAAGCTCAAGGCCGTTTTCAACGAGGACAGCGCCGGAAGCCTTGTCCTGCCCAGCGGCGAAAGGCTGAACGCGGTTTTCTCTTCGCTGGGGCTTATCGGCGAGGCGGGGAAAGAACCTATTGAGTACAGTTTTGAATTCGTGGAGGAAACGCGGCCAAACAGCGGCCTGACGCTTAAGTAAATGGCGGATATTAGAATTATTTTAAAAAACGCGTCAAAAAGCTGGGACGCGGGGACTGTCTGCCGCCTTTCGTATGTCAGGCGCACAGACACGCCATGCGACAGCCTTGACTGCACTGTCATCAGCGAAGAAACACAGCCGGAAGCCTCGCATATATGTCTTTATCTGGGCGCGGACTGCCTTTACGAGGGAATTGTCGACAGTCAGTCGCAGCTTTTTTCGCCGAAGGGTTCTTATATGCAGATATATTCACGGCGAAAAATTGCGGCGCTTTTGCTGGACAACGAAGCCCGCCCGCGTGATTACCGGAGTCTGCGCTTTACGGATTTGGCCGCCGCCCACGCTTTTCCCTTTGGCATAAAGGGAGTGACAGCCGCCGAGGACAGGCGCGCCCCGCTTTTTACCGTCGCAAAGGGAATGAGCGAGTGGGAAGTAATAGAGCTTTTCGCAAAGCAGATTTACGGCCTTACCCCCTATATCGACGAGAAAAACAGGCTTGTTCTGCACAATCGGGACGCCATGAAAAAGCATTATTTTTCAAACTTGGATAACGGCGCGAACTGGTGCGGATATATCAGCCTGAAAATAAACCGCAGGCCAAGCCGAGTTATCTCGCACGTATATGTCGTCAACGAGGACGGTTCTCAGCTTCTTGTGGAAAACCGCAATGCGGGCGGAACCGTTCGGCGGCGCATTCTCAGCCCGTCGACCGAATGGGCGCTTTTTCCCCGGCGCGGCGCGGAGGATATTATTCAAACGAGCATGGAGCGTAAAACCATTATAGAGATTGACGCGCCGGATTTCCTGGACTGTTCCCTCGGGGACACGGCAATAATAAAAGAATTTTCATCCGTTCGGGAATGCGTTCTTGACGAGATTGAACTGCGGCTCGACGGCGAATGCAAAACGCGGCTGACTTTCAGGGCCTAGATATTCGCGCGGTATTTCAGGGGCGGCGGTCCGCCGTCCCTGCGTAAAATTAAACAAAGGGGTGAAAATTTGCGGGAATATCAAAATTTTAAAATGGCGCAGGTAAAAGAGATCAAAAACGGCAGGATTGATGTTGTCGGCGACGGCGAGGAAAGAAGCGGCCTGCCTCTTCTTTGCGCCGGGGGAAGTTCCTGGGTTCCACAAATCGGCGACAGGGTTCTGCTTGCCCCCTATGAAGGCTCTTATATTTGTCTTGGAGCAATCCGGCCAGACGGAAAGGATGATGAGCAATAGACACAAAACTGTTAAACGGGGATTTTGAACTGGATCAGAGCGGCAGGCCGTTTGCCGTCAGAGGCGTAGAGGAAATCGTCCAGCGGGCGCTTTTGCGCCTGATGATTCCAAAGGGCGCGTTTGCTCTGGATAAAAATCTGGGTAGCGAACTGCACGGCCTTAAATATTCGCGTGGAAGCGACATAGCCGAAGAAGCGGCGGTTCTGGCCGAAAAAGCTCTTGCCGAGATTCCTGAGGCCGCGATATATGACGTGAACTGCTCGTTCCCCGGCGAAGGGATCTTAAAAATGGATTTTAGTTTAAGTATTGGCAGCGGCGCAGTCAGCCAAATGGAGGTGATTTTATGAGTTACAGCGAGATTCTGGAAATCATGCAAAACAGGTATTGCGAGCTGACCGGCGATATGCCTGACAATGCGGCGGATATAGGCATCCGTATGAAAGTCCTTGCGGAACAGCTTTACGGTCTGTATTCAAAGGCGCAGGAACTGGAAGAGCAAATGTTCCCGCAAACGGCCGCGGGCGAAAGTCTGGAACGCCACGCCTTCGAGAAGAGCATCGCGAGAAAGCCCGCCGCGCCTTCTTCCGGAATATTAAAGTTTTCACGTGAAAGCGAAGCGGTAGTGTCTATCGTAATTCCAAAAGGGACGCTGTGCCAGACTGCGGAGATAAACAGCCTGCGCTTTGAAACGGCGGAGGAAGCCGTTCTGTCGCAGAACGAGACTTCTGTGCTTGTCCCGGCGCGCGCCGTGGAAGGCGGGGCAAAATCAAACGTCGGGCCAAATATGATAAAATTTTTTGTCAATGTAATTCCCGGGCTGAGCGCCGTGACAAACCCGGCGGCTTTTACAGGCGGTGTTGACGGGGAAAGTGACGAATCCCTGCGCGGACGGCTTGTCGACAGCTACCGCAATATGCCTAACGGCGCAAACACGGCCTTTTATTATCAGCTCGCCATGGAGGAAGGCGGGGTTTATTCCGCGAAGGTCATCCCCAGAAGTTCCGGGCGCGGCACTGTCAAGGTCTATCTTGCGGCGCAGGGGGGTCAGGTTTCCGAAGAGCTTGCCGCGTGGGTTCAGGAAAAAATAGATCTTGAGAAAGAAATTGCCGTTGACGCGGAGGTCGCTTTGGCGGATTTAAATCCGCAACCGGTCGAGATTGCCATTATGCCGGAGGACAGCAAGAGCTATAGTCGGATTGCGCAGCTTATTGACGAGAAGATTCACGAATTTTTTAATGGGATGAAAATCGGCGAACCGCTGCTCCTGATGGACCTGTACGGCTTTTTGTACCCTACGGAAGGGCTGAAAAATTATCACGTCAACTTGCCTTTGAACGATGTTCCCGCCGCGGAAAATGAATTGATTGTACTCGGCAGCCTTGATATTTCCCTGATAGGGGGCGGCTCATGAGCGGCTCAGTCAGTTTAAGTTCAATGACAAAACGGCTTCTGCCGCTTAAAATATACAGGCTGCGCGCCGGAAGCCTTGTCCGCGCGGAACTGGAGGCATATTCCGCGGGGCTTGATTTTATTTCGTTCAGGCTGGACAAAATAAAACGGGAAATGTTTATCAAAACTGCGTGTGACAAGGGCCTTGATATGTGGGAAGATTTGCTGTGGGGCCAGAGATACCCCGCCCTTGAAGTCGGCACGCGCCGGAATATGATTCTCGCGGCGCTCTCTATCCGGGCGGACGGCTTCAGCCATGAAAGCATAGAGACCGCTATTCTTGCCGTGGGCGTAAAGGCGGAAATCCAGGAATTCCCGGAAGAAGAGAGACTTTTTATAGAGGCGACGGATTATAACAGCGAACTGAAGGGCTATAGCAATATTTTCAAGCGCATTGAGAAGGTACTCCCGGCGCATTTGATTTTTGACATAAATTTCGGGCTTGTCACCTGGGAAATGCTTGACGCGGCAAACCACAGCTGGGAGGAGATTGACGCGCAGGGCTTTACTTTTGACGAGATTGGCAACCTTACCCCGGAAGAGCTGGTTTTCTGACGGCTATTAAAAACTGTCCCGGTTTTACCCGCAAAAATTCAAAAATAAAATAAGAGGTGATTTTTCAGTATGGCAAGCAGCAACAAAACGGATAATCTGAATCTCAACAAATGGATTGCCACGGACAAACCCAAGCGGGAGGACTTTGTAAGCGACAATGAAATTCTGGATCAGGCGCTTTCTTCTCACACGCAAAACAGCGGCGTACACATCAATGCGGACGAGCGAACGCTCTGGACAAACTCCGCGCAGAAAACGCCCGTGACCGGCTCATATGTCGGCGACGGAACGACCTCCAGGGATTTTGCCCTCGGCTTCCAGCCCGAATTTATTATAGTCGCGCAGGTGAACTATTTCGGCTATATTTTCACTCTTTCGGGAGAATACACAAAGGGCTATATGGCCATGGCCTCCCCCGCCGGGGGAACGCCGGGGCTTAGCGTTCTGACCAGCGGTTTCCGCGTTAAAAGCGCCGCAAGCGTGCCCAGCGACGGGATGTTCTACAAAATCAACGATAACGGTAAAACCTATATTTATATCGCGTTCAGGTAATATTTTGAGGGAGCGGCTTTTTGCCAATCCCTCTATTTTTTGTTTGAAAAAATTCTACACATCAATATATAATATGTGTTATAATAATTTTAACTGGTTTGTTAAAAACAATATTGGAGGATATAGAAAATGTTAGATATTAACATCCTGCGCAGCCAGCCCGAACTTGTCAAAGAAAATATAAGAAAAAAATTCCAGGACGCCAAACTCGCCCTTGTTGACGAAGTTATCTCCATGGACGCAGAAATACGCGAAATCAAGGCCAAAGGCGACAGCCTCCGCAGCGAGCGCAAAAACCTGAGCAAATCCATCGGCGGACTTATGGCAAAAGGTCTGCGCGAGGAGGCGGAAATCGGCAAGGCGCGCGGGACGGAAATCGGCGCGAAACTTGAAACCCTGAAATTGCGCGAAGAAGAACTGTCCGCGGAAATCCGCAGGCGTATGCTTGTTATCCCGAATATAATTGACGAGTCCGTCCCCATTGGGCGCGACGACAGTGAAAATGTTGAAGTGGAGCGTTTCGGAGAGCCGCTTATCCCGGACTTTGAAATCCCATATCATATCGAAATTATGGAAAACTTGAACGGCGTTGACCTCGAAAGCGCAAGAAAAACCAGTGGCAGCGGGTTTTATTACCTGAAAGGCGATATCGCCCGTCTGCATTCGGGCATTTTGTCCTATGCCCGCGACTTTATGATTGACAGGGGCTTTACCTATTTTATACCGCCCTTCATGATCCGCGGCGAAGTTGTCACCGGCGTGATGAGCTTTACCGAAATGGAAAATATGATGTACAAAATAGAAGGCGAGGATTTGTATTTAATCGGCACCAGCGAACACTCTATGATAGGCCGCTTTATTGACACTATTCTGGACAGGTCCGAGCTTCCGCAGGCGCTCACAAGCTATTCGCCGTGCTTCCGGAAAGAAGTCGGCGCGCATGGCATAGAAGAGCGCGGCGTTTACAGAATCCATCAGTTTGAAAAGCAGGAAATGATTGTCGTCTGTGAGCCGGAAGACAGTATGGTCTGGTTCAAAAAGCTATACACATACACAACAGAATTTTTCCGGACGCTTGATATTCCCGTTCGGACGCTTGAATGCTGTTCCGGCGATTTGGCCGACCTGAAAGTCAAGAGTATTGATGTTGAAGCCTGGTCTCCGAGACAGAAGAAGTATTTTGAAGTGGGTAGCTGTTCCAATCTGGGCGACGCTCAGGCGCGGCGGCTTGCGATACGCGTGCGCGGCGAGCGGGGAACTTATTTCCCGCATACGCTCAACAACACGGTCGTCGCCCCGCCGCGAATGCTGATTGCCTTTTTGGAGAACAACCTGAACGCCGACGGCGCTGTGAAAATCCCCGCGCCTCTGCGTCCGTATGTGGGCGGCAAGGAAATTATAAAATAATAAAGCTGTTTTAAAATGCCGACCACCCCGCCCTTTGGGCACCCCTCCACAGGAGGGGACTTGTAACTGGGAGAGCTATGCGTAACTTGTACCCCATGCTCAGAATATTTTCTCTACACGTCAGTTCGAAATTCCAAGAGT
>JAITEB010000009.1 GCA_031282245.1 Oscillospiraceae bacterium
AAGCATTTTAAGATGGCCTATTGCGTCTTGCCCGTTCAGTTTGTGGCTCAGGGAAAGCATGAAGCTGTAAAACTGCTGGCCTGTCCGGAGACTGTTAAGCTTAATCCTGTATTCATCGCGTATGCTGTACATGTCCACTCCTGCGCGGAGGGCGACGTTAAAATACGGGTAATTTTCATCTAAAACTTTCCATAGGTAGTCGTAGTCATCAAACATCTGTTGAAGCGATATGTTCACGGAGCTTTTTTCCGGCATGGACGCGGAAAGCTCCGCCTTTCCCGCGCAGGAATAAAGCGCCTGGGGGAATATTAGCAATATTAATAAACAACAGAAAAAATATAATTTACGCATAATTAATACATCCATTGTGTCATTTTGTGTTCACATTTGCTTAATATATTACTGTGCTTCTCACTAATACAATACAACTTATTAAAATAAATTGCAATAAAAATCTTTTATATTTATAATTTATTAATTGAATTTTTACGTTTTTTATTTATATGCTATCAGCGATTATACAGAATTTGTTTCTTGCGCTGCCGCATTGACGCTTATAAAATTCCGAACGTTTTCGCCCTGTCAGGAATTTTATATTTTTTTGGTGTGGGAAAATCCCGCATATTTCTCTGATTAATTTACTTTTGCTGTTATCTTAACTGCAATAATCGCCCATGTTCTTCAAATATATTATACATAAGCCAGCATACATTTACAATATTGATTTCAAATTTGTTTTCAAAAATTTCACAAGCAGCACAGCCCAGAAAAACGCCATGCGTCCCGCTGTTTCTTGCGGAACGCATGGCCGGCAGATTGCGGGCTATTTGGAAAACATGATTTTTTCGCTTTTGAACATCTGCGTTAAAACCAGCGCCGCAATTAAAGAGCATATAAAATTGCTCACAATAGTTACTATCGTGTTCGGCATAGAATAGTTAAAACTGAAAATCCCGTTTATAGTCTGCACGCTGTTGTAAACCGGTATGGAATACCACAGGATTCCGGTCTTTGCGGAGGCGCTGAATATAGCGCTAAGCCCAATAAGCACAACCACAATCATCAGCGGCATGACTGTCGCAGTGGCCTCTTTGACGGACTTTGCAAAAGCCGAGATAATGGCCACAAGCGAAACCAGCAGGCAGGCCGTGGACAGCAGTACAAAAATAAGCGCGGCAAAATCCCAGACTTTATATATCTTCATGTTGATCAGGTCACTGTCGCCGCCGAAACTCATCAGCTTGGGCAGAGAGAAATATAAGCCGATAAAGCTTGAAACGCCGCAGCCAAGAGCGAGCGCCGCAAGGCCGGCGATTTTGCCTATGGCGATCTCACTTCGTCTGACAGGCGTTACAAGAAGGGTGGCCATTGTGCCGCGTTCTTTTTCGCCCGCGATAGATTCTGTGGAGACGGCCACGCAGCCGCTGAACAGCAGAGTTATCAAAAGCATCGGCATCATAGAAGCGAGAAAGAATCCCGTCGTTTCCTCGTTTGTGGCAAGGTCGTACACTTTGCCGCCTTCGGCCTTATTAACGTCAAAGACGTTTGCCAGGCTGTTTTCGTATTCATCAAGCATATTCACTGCGGCGGAATACACCGCGCCGGAAGCAGCCGAAACCGAGCTGTAATATATTTCTATATTTGGGGACCTGCGCGCGCTTATGTCCTCCTCGAAAGTGGCGGGGAAAACGATCAACAGATCCTCTTCGCTGTTTTTGATTTTCTCTTTGCGGTTCTCTATATCGCTTTCGGGGACTTGCTCTGGGCCGAATAAACTTAATATTGTTTCTCCAAGAGGAAGCGAATCGGGCAGATTCACAACGCCGACGGAAAAGTCTTCCGGCGGCGAAACAAGCCCGGAAAAGGCGTTGCCCATGAATGTGTAAATCAGGTATATCATAAGGCCGGGCATAACCAGCGCGGTCAGCACCATGCGCTTATCGCTGAAAAACCTGTGCAGTTCTTTCTTGATTATAATAAGAATATTGCTTTTCATTCGAGTTCACCAACCTCCTGCCTGTATATGTCAAAAAAGACGTCTTCAAGCGGCCTGTTCTCTGTGATTTTTCCCAGCGTATCGCAGACGGTCATTTTGCCATTGATGATAATGCCCACCCTGTCGCATACTTTTTCAATCAGGCTGAAAATATGCGTCGAAAGCACAATCGTTTTGCCCTGTTTTTTCAGTTCCGCAAGAAAGTCCGTGACGATCTTAGCTGTCAAAACGTCAAGGCCGTTTGTCGGCTCGTCAAATATCAGAATCTCAGGGTCGTGGACTATAGCGATCGCGAGCGAGACTTTCTGTTTCATACCCGTTGAAAGATCCGCTATTCTGACTTCCGCGAATTTATCAATGCCGAATTTCTCAAACAGCTCTTTTTTGCGCCTTTGCATAAACGAAGGCTCGACTTTATAAAGACTTGAGAAAAAATTAAATAAATAATTAGGAGTAAAATAATCGTCAAGTTTTAATTCACTGGTCAGAAAACCAATTTTTTTGCGCACTTCGTCCGGATTTTTCCGGACGCTTATGCCCTCTATTTCCGCGTCGCCGCTGTCCGGCTGTATAAGCGTGGAAAGAATGCGCAGGGCCGTTGTTTTGCCGGCCCCGTTCGGGCCAAGAAGCCCAAAAATTTCCCCCTTGTACGCTGAAAACGAAAGTTTATCCAAAGCTGTTTTTTTGAGCGCTTTTTCTATTTTGCGCTGTTTTGCCGATAAATTAAATGTCTTTGATATCTCTCTTACTGTCAGGATTTCCTGCATATATGCGTTCCTCCTTTCTGAGCTTCAAGAATATTCTGGCATTTTATTAAATATATTGCAAAATTTTGCATTTTAAGCATATCATATTTTGCGGCAAACGTCAAGCAAGCTTTGCAAAAATATTTTTTTATCAAACATTAAATTACAAAATTTTCCATAGAATATTTATATAATAATAAACAAGAGGGGGCTTGCCGTATTGGAGCAAACAATATATGTAGATATATTACTTGTAGTTAATTTATTTATAAACTACCTTCTTTTGCGGCTGACGGCAAAACTGGTCATGCCGTCAGCCAAAAAAGGCCGCATTTTCGCCGGAGCAATGACGGGCGCCCTCTTCTCGCTGAGCATATTTCTGCCCGGAATGCCGGTTTTTGCAAATGTTTTTATAAGAGCGGCAATGGCGCTTATTATCAGCGCCATTGCCTTTGGCTTTCGGAACAAAAGGCTTTTTTTCAAGTGCGCCGGGGCTTTTGTTTTTTGCACTTTTTTGTTTGCCGGGGCAATGACGGCATATTTTATGCTTTTTGCGCCAAAGGGAATGCTGGTCAGCAATTCTTTTGTTTATTTTAATATTTCCGCGCCGCTTTTGATCGTCAGCGCTGTGATAATTTATTTTATCCTGGGAGCGGCGCAGCATCTGCTAAAGCGGGGCAGGATTGACAACACCAGATATCAAGTGGAGGTGGGCTGCTACGGGCGTTCGGCCATTCTGGAGGGCCTGCTTGACACCGGCTGCGATCTGAGCGAAATGTTCACCGGGATTCCCGTATGCGTTTGCGAATTTTCAGCGCTTGAAGGGCTTATCCCGGAAACGCTCCGCGATGTGATAAAGTCCTCGTTTTCCAATATGGAGAAAGTCGCGAAGAGCGCCTACGGAAAGGATCTGCGGCTTATCCCGTATAAAAATTTGGGCGGGACGGGGCTTATGTGCGCCGTGCGCCCGGAAAAATTTACGCTTATGCAGGGAGGGAAACGCTTTTATACAAACAAAGTTTATCTGGCGTTCAGCGGCGAGAATTTCTCGGACGGGGACTACACCTGTCTGATTAATCCCAAAATTCTTGAATATATTTCCGAAGAGAAGAGGGAAAAACCAAATGCCAAACATACAAGACTTAGCGGCAAAACTTAAGCTTCTGCTGGGGAAAGTTCTAAATAAACTGGGCTTTTTCCGGGGGGAAATTTATTATATAAACGGCTCGGAAACCCTGCCGCCGCCGCTCTCAGCAGAACAGGAGGACGTTGTTTTTCAAAAGCTGGATAACGCAAAAGAACGCGAAGACGCCCGGCAGTCGCTGATTATACATAACCTGCGGCTGGTGGTTTATATCGCCAAGAAATTCGAGTCTACCGGGGTCGGGATAGAAGATTTGATTTCAATCGGTACAATCGGGCTGATAAAGGCTGTGAATACCTTCTGCCCGGAAAAAAAAATAAAGCTCGCGACCTACGCTTCCCGCTGCATAGAGAACGAGATCCTGATGTTCCTGCGCAAAAGCAGCCAGTACAAAAACGACCTCTCTATAGAAGAACCGCTGAATATCGACTGGGACGGCAACGAGTTGCTTTTGTCCGATATTTTGGGGAGCGACAGCGACGCCGTAAACATGCGGCTGGAGCAGGACGTTGAAAAAAAACTGCTCCATGAAGCGATAGACCGTCTGCCGCCGCGGGAAAAGGCGATTATGCAGATGCGCTTCGGTCTGGTCAACGGGCTTGAGCGCACACAAAAAGAAGTCGCCGACGCCATCGGCATATCGCAGTCTTATATATCGCGCCTTGAAAAGAGAATTATAAAAAGGCTGAAAAAAGACCTTGAGCGGGTGTCATGATATTATATTAAAAATGCGTATTTTTTATTAAAAGAGGTGGCCGAACTGAAAAAAAAATTAATTTTTATACTAATCTGCCTGATATTTATATCTCTGGCCGCGAATTCATGCAAGGGCGTGTTTGTAATGACGCCCAATTCTGAAGCTGAAACTTCTGAAAAAGCTGTTTCTTCTTCTGTCGTTGCTAAAGTCGTTGCTGAACCGGAACCAGAAGCTCCCCCTGCGATCGAACTGAATCTTGCCGTCCAGTTCGCGGCGGACAGCCCGCGCTACCGGACATGTAGTCTGATTGCACGGGAATATCAGGAAAAGCGCCCGAACGTGAGTATAAAAATTAGCTCTATAGCGGAAGACGAAGCCCGGAAAGCCGCCTTTGCTTCCGGAGACGTTCCGGATATCTGCTTTTTATACGACGGGGAATTCACAGACAAGCTTGCGGCAAAAAATACTTTCGTGACGCTTGAAGAAATCACAGCCCGGAAACAAGAATATATTTCCGGGCCGCTTGAAACTTTGACGGACAGCGGATATGCCCTGCCGATTATCAGCTTCTGGGAGGGGCTTTATGTAAACGTCGACTTGTTCAAAATACATCATGTACCGCTGCCGGACAGCTACGAAAAATTTGTCAACGCAGTGACTTATTTCGCCGCGACCGATATTGCGCCTGTGTCCGTCAGCTTTTTGGAAATGCCGCATTATCTTGTGGAAAACATGATCCTTTCCGCAGGGTCGTCCGAAGAATACGCGTTTTTGCCGGAAAACGGCGGCCAGATCCCCGGCAGCTGGGCGCTCGGTTTGGACGGAATCAGCGCGCTTTACGAAGACAGGGCCTTCCCGCCAGGCATAAGATATTTGAGCGAGCAGGATGCGCTGTCGCTTTTTGCTGATAAACAGGCTGCCATGCGCTTTGATGGCTCGTGGCTTGTCGGCTCTCTGGCCGGGAAAGAAGGCGTGAAAGTTTTCCCCATATATAAAATGAGCGGCGCCGGCACAAAAGACCTGCTGGGAGAATGCGTAAACGGCTTTTATATATCCCGCGGCGCCTGGGAAGACGCGGCAAAGTGGGAAGCCGCCGCCGGCTTTGTCATGGAGCTTACCGGCGCGGAAAATCTTGGACGCTTTGCCGACACAGGCGGCTATGTTCAGGATAAAAAATCGCCGCCAGGAACTGTAAAGCTGATCCAAAGCGGCGCGGAGATGTTCGCCGGAGCTGATTCGGTAAATATACCCATAAGCCTGCGGACAAATTCGTCCATGTGGACTTACGTTTTATTAAATATTCCCGGGATAGCGGACGGAACCGTCAAAACCGCAGAGGTTTTGCAAAGGATGCAGGTAAGCTATGGCCCGTAAAAACGGCCGGAGCGCGGCAAATAGCCGCGCTCCGGCCGTTTTTCTATGATGTAAGATATGGATATGCGTTGACGGCACGCCCGCCGACGCGTATCTCAAAGTGAAGATGCGTCCCGGTAACGCGGCCTGTCGCGCCTTCATAGGCGATAACCTGCCCCTTCTGGACACTCTGCCCAACGGAAACAGCAATCGAAGAACAATGCGCGTAAAGCGTCTGGAAGCCGTTCTGGTGGTCAATAATAACATGATAGCCGTAGCCGTAGCGCTGGAAGCCGGTATATACGACAACGCCGCTGTCCGCCGCAAGAACCGAGTCGCCGTAGAACGTCTGTATGTCCGTCCCGGTGTGACCGTAATAACCCCAGAAGTGACACGTAATACGGCCGCCGCCCGAAAGAGGCCAGCCAAAGCGCCCGGATGGGTTGACTTTAATAGTCGTCGAAGAACCGCTTGACGGAGAAGTTGTTTTCGCCGGAGCCGGAGCTGGAACAGATGCCTTGGTGCCGACGATAATTCGCTGATTAACAGGTTCTTTTATAACTTCCGTGCTGATTTCTTTCCGGTCAACCTGCACTCCGTTTTCATAAATAACTTTCGCGGTCACTTTGGCTATGCCGTTTTCGCCTGTCTGGGCAATTGAAGCATATGTGCTGTATTTGCTGCTGTCTTCGACCTTTTCTGTCTCATAGCCGATTTCTTTTTCGGTTATTTCTGTAGCGCTTGCAATAACTGTCAGGAAAGGCTTGGAATTCTTTAAAAGAATTTCGTCGCCGATAAATAACGAATCCAGTATATCCGGGTTAAGATTTACAAGTTCCTCCGTGCTTATCCCGAATTTTGCGGCAATGCCCGAGGGCGTATCGCCTTCTTCCACTTCATAGGTCCTCCGGCCTTCGGTTTCCCTGGTGAGCTGGGAAGTAAGACTTTTTATGGGCTTTATGCTTGTGCTTAAATAATAGCCTTCCTGCAAGCGAATGTCCTCAGCAAAGCTCACAGTTTCGCCTTTAATGCCGGAGCCGTATTTCTTCTTGACGGAATCAAGGGCTTTAGTGACTTCCGCAGGATTGTTCGTCGCCCCATAAAACTTGCCGTCAATATATAAGCCCGTAGCCTCTGAAATTTCGCTGCCGGAAGCCAGAATGATCTCATCGCAAAGCTGCTTGTCGTCAATAAAAGATTTGTTGCTGACAACGGTAAGAGTGAACGACGGCGTTGTGTAAAGCGCCTTTGCGCCCTCTTCGTAATAGATACGGCTCTGCATTTCTTTTTCGGCTTTCTGGTAGACGTTTTCGTTGCTGATATATCCCAGCGTCTTGCCGTTTAAACTGACCTTAAGGCCATAGGAAACGTGCGAAAAGAAATTGACGGTGTACATCAGGATTGCAACGGCAATCACAGGGGCAACGCAGTTTGCCAAAGTCGCCAATACCCGCCCCACTATCACAGAAGAACCCCGCAACGCGTAAGCCGTTGTCAGAAGCCGACTCAAAGCCCCTTCGCCATAGCGCTCAATCGCTCTTGTGCGGCTCTTTTGATACCTGTGGTTCAGTCTCCGGAATTCCTCCAGATACTCCGCGTTGCGGTTATGTACAGCCGCTTTGACGGCGGCCTGCATGTTCAGCGCCCTGACTGAAAGAAAAACGCCAAGACTGGCCAGCCATACACGTAAATGCCTTTTAACCCGGTTCATCTTTATCACAAGCCACGCGCCCTGGATATAAAGATAAGCGTAAACAGCCCGCATGGCGGATTCAAAACTTTCGTCTTTATAAGCTTTATCAGCTTCAAGCCAGTCCCATTGCTTGGCGGCAACGCCAATGCCGCCGCCAATAGGCTCTATCGTCCCCATTTTTTTATCGCCAGTCATAAAGCAATATTCTCCCTTCATTGCCGCAGTGAGATTACCGCCGCAACGCGGCGATTTTTTTTGTATATAATATATATATATAAATTTAACTTATTGTCAGAAAAAATTAAAAGCGGACGAACGGCAGCCTCTTATTTATTATACATCAAATTCAGATAAATGCAAGTCGGATCACTTAATGTAACCAATTTGCAATATTCGCTTAAAATAAAAAACATCCTGAACATAATTTGCGCACACAAGCAATGAGATCCTGCGCGCGGTTTTTTATATTGACCATTGCGGCGCCTGTGATATAATATATATAATTGCTATAATAAATTTTCAAGGAGCAAATCGGCGGTCAGCTTAAATCAGTATATCGCCACGCTTGCGCTTAAGCCGTGAAAAATTAAAATGCAGAAGCGGATAATTACCCGCCCCTGCAAGTGAAAATTTAATTATTATTCGCTGACATAAGGCAGAAAAGCCATATGCCTTGCGCGCTTGATTGCGACCGTGAGCTGGCGCTGGTGATGCGCGCAGGTTCCCGTCACGCGGCGCGGGACAATTTTTGCCCTTTCAGAAGTGAACCTTCTGAGCTTTGAAAAATCTTTATAATCAATGTTTTCTATTTTATCGGAGCAAAACTGGCAGACCTTGCGGCGGGATTTGCGGCGCGGCGGTCTCTCGTTTTTATCGTTGCGCTCCATTCTTTCAACAGGCACTGAAAAACAACCTCCTTTTTGAGTGTTTGCCTTTGTAAAGGCGTAAAAATCTTGTTTTTATCAATAAACAGCAAATCATTATTGATTTTCGATAAAAGATATGCTATAATAAAAACAAGCGGAATTTTAAATACTGTGCATGATATTTTTTCAGATCAGATCAATCAGATCAATCAGATCAGAACGGAAGATCCTCATCGTCGGAAATTACGGTGAAATCGTCGTCGGAACCGCTGGATATGGCGGCGGCGGAAGTCTGCTGGCCGGAAACGGGCGGCGGCGACCCCGGATCATAGTTGCCGCTGAAACCAGAACTGTATGAGCCGGAGTTCGTCCCCTTGTCCCCGCAGAATTCCGCGCGGTCAACCAGAACTTCTACGGCCTTCCGGTTGTTGCCGTTTTTGTCCGTGTAAGTCCGCGTCTGAATGCTTCCCTCAAGGCTGATCATCCTGCCTTTGCCAAAATAGCGAGTGATAAACTCGGCGCTCTGTCTCCAGGCAATGCAGTCAATCCAGTCTGTCCGGTTTGGGTCTTCTTTTGAATAGCGGCTGATTGCCACTGTGAAATTCGTGAAAGGAATGTCGCTGGATGTGCGTTTAAGTTCCGGGTCGGCGGCAAGCCGTCCCATAAGGATTACTTTATTCATGGAGTTTACGCTTTCCCTCCCTGCTGCCGCGCCGTCTAAGCGGCTTCGCGCCTGACGATAATCGTGCGCAGAATACCGTCAGTGATCTTGTACATGCGGTCAAGCTCTGCCGGGAAATCCGGCGCGGATGTGAAGTTGATCAGGTAATAATAACCTTCCACTTCGTCGTTGATGGGATAAGCAAGCCTTCTCTTGCCCCAATCGTCGACAGAATCGACCGTTCCGTGCTGGCTTATCAGGTTTGTGAACTTTTCGATAAGCGCTTTGACAGGCTCCTCTCCGGAAGCCGTGCTCATGAGGAAAATGGTTTCATAGGTTCCTGTGGTTTGAGCCATTGGCTGACACCTCCTTCTGGACTTTTGACCCCGGGCGTCTGCCCGGAGCAAGGATTTTTTTTGGCGCGCGGGCAGAATTATACATCCGGCCGCCGCAATATAAATATTGCCTGCGTTACAGCGGCAATATCTAGATAATTATATCAGCGCCGCCGGTTTAAGTCAAGCTTTTTTAGAAAACAGGAGCTAAATATATGAAAAAGTTATTAAATATTGCGCTTATTATCGCTTTTCTGGTATCTTTTTCTGGCTGCTATAGTTTGGATATCGTGAGAATGGACGCTTCACGCGCTTTTAACAAGGTCGAAGGCTGGGAATATGCGCGGGCGGAGAGCTTTATAAATGGGAAAAACGTTCAGGTTGACAAATTTTTAAAGGCGTTTGATTTGTGGTAGTGGGGCAATGCTCTTTTAAAATGCGAACCACCCCGCCCTTTGGGCACCCCTCCACAGAGGGGAAGTGTCGCTCGTCCGGGCATTTATCGCTTGTACCCCATGCCTAGAATTGGGAATATATGCGCAGAGGCAATACTCTATGCATGGGGTATAAGTTATGCGCAGCTTACCAAGTTACAATTCCCCTCTGTGGAGGGGTGCCCAAAGGGCGGTGTTGTTCGCATAC
>JAITEB010000018.1 GCA_031282245.1 Oscillospiraceae bacterium
GAAGACGGATGACGATCAGCCAAATGCGCAGATTTACCTTAATCTTTCCGGTGTACCCAATGTTCCCGAACTTCTGGGGTATGCGGGGCTTACCACAGCTGAAATACAGAAATACCCCATAGGCAAGACAAGTGCCACCTCGCCGTTTACTTTCGCTTCCACCGCACAGGTTAAAGAGACTATTACTTTCTATACAGACCCGGTTACCAGCGGGGGGACAACCAAGTATTATCTCCCGCAGAACAGCACTCTTAATAACTCAATCGGCACACATATTACACTGCCGACTGCAGATCCCAGAATTGAAGTGACGACCACTTCGGGCACCGCTCCCAATCTGACATATGAGGGAGCGGCGCCGACAAAATTAACCTACGGCGTTCCGCCCGGTTCAGGGCAGACACAGACGCTCACAGTCAAAAATACAACGCTTACACAAGACATCCCGTTCGCTAACGTCACGGCCACGCTTGAGGGCGCGGATGCAGCGAATTTCAGGATTTCAACCGTGCCCAACACAAGTATCGCGAAAGGCGCGCAAACGACAATCAGTATTATGCCCATTAACGCCCTCATGCCGGGAACTTACTCGGATATAAAAGTGAGAATAAAGACAGACGCCCAGATCGGGACAAAGCCCGCGGTAACAATAGTTCCGATGGCCGATATCGTAGTAACTATGAGTCCGCAGGAGGTCTCCAAAAAAACAGGAACCGCCGCCGACGCGGATGTGACCGCAGATGTCGCGCCTTCCGATACATGGAGCAAAAGCCTTTCTTCAGTTACACTCACGGCGACGGCCAAGATGAGCGGCGACTATATAACCTCTTTCAAGTATATTGTCAGCACCTCCACAACAGCTCCCGCAACAGGATGGACAACCGTTTCTCTACCAATCAAACCAAACTCTGTCACGTCTTTACATACATTCTCCCCGCCTGACGGCATCTACTATATTTATTGGATTCTCGAAACAAATTATACGACAGAGCAAAACGGTCAAATCGCCTCCGGAACTGTAAAAAATTATAAGCTTGATAAAACCTCTCCAATCATAAGCGATAACGATATTTATCTTGGCCCGCCGCCGAAGGTTCTTATCACGCCCGGTTCGCCGACGGGGGTTCAGGACAGCGCGATTCTTATCTTCACCCCCAGCGACCCGCTTGCAAACGGCGCGGCTTCCGGCATTAACAACGCTTATTATATCGCCGTTGCAAAAGACGCGGCGGCTCCGGCGTTTGACCCCGCGAACCCTGCGGGCGGCGGCTGGAAAACCCCTGCTAAATCGGGCGGGGACTTTACCGCAACGATAGATTCCACCACCTTCCCGGCAATAATAACAAACGGTTCCGCAGGCGCTTTTGACGTCTATCTTGTCACGGGAGACATCGCCGGGAACTATAGCGCCGTTACAAAAGTCAACAGCAATTTCACTTATGACACAATCCCGCCAACTTTTGACCCGCCCGACCCGTCCAACCCAGGGGGAAATACCCAGGGCGACCTGCCTATACTGCATGTGTGGCAGAACGCAGCAATGCCCGCCCTTGTCGACGCTTCCGGCGATCCGGTCGGCGTCACCGCCCACGATGTTGGCGCCAGCGGGGTTAAAACGCAGCTTCCCGCAAGCTCCATAAAAATCACCGGTCGGACTTTTAACTCCACAGCCACGCCGGGAGCTTATACAATCACTTATAAAGCGACCGACGCGGCGGGCAACGAAATCACAGGAACCCGACAGGTGCGCGTTCACGCGCTTCCGGCGCTCAGCGCTTCCAACGCCAGCCTTAACCCGCTGGAAGGCAGCGCAAACCTTCTGGATGACCCGCGTATGGCTGTGACCGATCCCGTCAAGCTGGCTTCCGCGAATAAGTATTATCATGCGGACGGCACGGCCTATACGACAGATTCAAATCTTCCCGACCCTGTTATTTCCATAGCGAACGCCGGCACGGGCATAAGCCTTGGCGCGGACGGCAAGACGCTCAATTTTGGAAGCGCCGCAATTGGGGCGACAGTTGACGTTACTTATACTGTGACGTTCAATCACCCCGAAAGCGCTACGGGTCTCCCGCAGAACAGCGTGAGAGTAACTGTAAAAGTGACGCTCACAAACAGCGACGGATTCACAGTGACGCCTGGCGGCATTATTGAGCCGGGAAGCAATCCCGGCGATCAAGACAAGCTTCTTATTAATTACTATCAGTCGAACGGTGTGGTCAGCGGCTCGACTAACTTCTCTGGAGTTCCAACGCTCTCTAAAGGATCTCCTCCCAAAGGCAACTCCATTGAGGAAGCTTTTACGCTGGGCAATTCCGTAACTCCTGAGTATAATTTCGCAAACGCCGCCACCGGCGCAGCTATGACCGATGCGGATCTGGCCGCGCTTTGCGGCACAATAGGCGCGTATGAAATTTTCTGCGACATCCGAAACACAACAGATAATTCCCACGCCTATAGGACGATAACGCTCAGAGTTAACAGCGCCATGACAAAAGTTGCCCCCGTCAGGAACCTGATTCAGGGCGCGACAGGCATAAACCTGGACGATGGCCTTGTTGAGGCGTATTACACGGACTATACAAACTTCAAGCGCAATGTAATACAGCCATGTTCCACCAGCGTAAACTATGCAAGCGTCCAGACCATACAGCTTAGCTATTCGACAAGCTACCCATTTCAAAGCGTAGGAAATACCCCTGTATACAGCCTGCTGTACATCCACGGCAAGCCGCTTGTGTCTCCAGATCCGATTCTTTTAAGAACGGACGCGGCGGCGGCGGATTTAATCAATCACGCAAAATTGACTGTCACCGCGGAGATGGCGCCGACTACACCGGGCGGAGCAGTTGTTCCCGTGCCGCTTGCCAATATAACAGTCACGCGCGAAACAAGCAGCAGCGGCAGCCTTGCCACAGTAGGCTCTTTCGAGCAGATTTACCACGCTTCTTATACTCTTCCCGCCTCTTATGGGGCCACAAACTTCACAGTGAACTCCGACGACGCGGACGCAAAAAACAGGGGTAAAGTCACCGTCCACGGAATTCCTGTGATAAGCGCGAACAGCATATCAGTCGCGAGGACATACGCGAACAGCGGCGCTTCTTTCAATCCCCTGCTCGACCCGCTGATCAACGTGTCCGCTTCTGTGAATTACTGGGATGACGTGACTTCTTCTGTGAAAAACCACAGTATTACAAATATAGGATTCGCGCCGAACCCAATGCCCTGGCAAGACGGAAGCAACCCTCTGAAATTTACCGTCGACGACAGTATGGCTCTTGCAGCTGCGGGAATTTCCGGTTTCAGCGCCAGAGGCGCCAACAGGGATATCACCGTCACAATAGGCGCTATTGTCGGCAACGCGCCGGTTATCGCCGGAGCAAAAGACATAAGGGTTATCGCCGGGACAAACGTCGATCTTTTCAGCGGCGTAAGCGTGACGGACAAAGAGGACGGCGCTTTGACCCCGACAATTAAGCTTACCAGGACGGCCGGAAACACAGGCTTTAATACGTCCGCGACAAATCCCGCCGATACAAGCGCGCCCGTCACCGCCACGATAGAGTACAGCGCGCAGGACATGCACGGCAATATCTCCAAAACAACGGCCACGCTTTACGTTTACGGCCCCCTGCAAATAATTGGCCCCGCCGACGTGAACCTGAGGACGAAAGCCGAAAACGGTGTTCCCGATATGAAGGACATCCGCGCAAGCTATGTCGAGGCGGATGGAAGCGCCGTGAATTTCACATACGCATCCATGCCGGCTATGTTTTCTCCGAACCTTGCCAAAGTGGATTACTCCAAGCACAAGAACTATAATATCTCGGTTGTGATCAAGCATCCCGGCATATCTTCAAGCTCGGCGGCCTCCGTGACGCACACGTACGCGCTGAAAATACACGAGCGCATTGTCATCAACGGCGCGGAAGCAATCGAGAAACCGGACTACAGAGTGAACCAGGCTATTGACCTGCTGAGCGGGGTAAACGCGACTTATATCAACAGCGACGGAAATCTTGTTACGCTTGACGCAAGCTCGCCCAAGCCGCTGACTGTTTCCCCGGCGTCTCCCGTCTCATATCCAAACCCCGGCATATATAACGTCAAATACTCCGTGCCGGACGACCTTAATATTCCGGGAGAAGGTTCCACCACAAAAGAAATTAAGCTGAAAGTCCACGACTATCCCGCAATAAGCGCTGCCCGGTCTTCCGTCACTGTTCCTGTTGGCTTCACAATAGAAGAGATAGAAGCCATGTACAATGCGCAAGCAAGTATTTTCTATGCGGAAAGTCCGAAGACGAAATCTCTTTTGAAGCCTGAATTTGACTTCTCGCAAGTGCCCGACCTTGAAACCCCCGGTCTTTATGAAGGCTCTGTAAAGAGCACCGACCGGTTTAAGCTAAGCGCGGCTCCGATTAAACTTGCGCTTAATATATACAGCTTTGAAATCGATATTGATATATCAGACACGACAAAGCCCGGCAAAGCCCCGCCGAGCGGCGGAGGCGGAAGCGACGACAAAGTTTCCAAAGGCAACTCCAAGCCCGAGCTTGAAGCCAGGGTCGCCGCGAACATCGTTGTGTACAAAAACGAAGCGACCCGGGAAGACATAGAAAACAAGATTCCCTTAACCGCCAAATACACCGATGTAAACGGCACGACGCATACTGACATCCAGGCCTATTATGATTGGGACGCTGCGGTATTGAGCCAAGGCGGCGTCACGGAAATCAGGGTTTATGTCATTGACCCTGTAACCGAAAAACGATTTTATTTCAACAGCAGCGTCATGCTCTATGTCCTCAACAAGCCATATATATCAGTCGGAATCGACTTTGCGGTGGTTGAGCAGGGGAATCTGCCAAAGCTGTCGGCCTACAGGCCGAAGCAAGTAGCCGAAGACCCCGACTATAACAATTTCACCATAAAACAGGTTACTTTCCCGATAAGCCTTAGTACTGGCGCAGTGGATAAAAACATAATCGGCAACTATCCCGCCTATATAAGCGGAACTTTTAAAGACTTCAAAGGCGACGATCTGCCATTGAGCGTTCAGGTGAAGGCCATTGTCGTAGGCAAGTATGTTGACCCGCTTGAAGAAGAACGCAAAGCGGCAAGCAGCAACAGCAACTACTGGGAAGCCGTAAAGGACAAGCTGCACACAGGCAAGGACGGCGAGCTGTGGTTAGTGTCTTATACGAACTATACAAGAAAAGGCGAAAAGAAAGAGAACTCGTCCCAGACTTTCCCAAGACTGGTCAACGCCCTGCCGGGGCAGGAGTTTGTAAGTATGCCCTTCGGCGTGCTGGAATGGCAGTACAACAGCCGCGCAAGACTGACTATCGACCTTGGAGAGATCAACTGGATTTTTGACCCGGGCAGCGTCAAAACAGAAATTATTCCAAGAACTATAGGCTATTTTGATCTTGGATACAGTACTAAAAACGCTGCGGAGATTTCTTCTCTTGTGTCGGGCCTGAACCAGATGCAGCTGCATTTCAGCATAGGCTGGCCGTGGTACTCGGAACCCATATTAAAAGTAAAAGTTTCCTCAGCTCTGAACAAGAGCGCCGAGAACGGCAGCACCCTGTATATGTTTTATTACAATTCCATAACGGATCAGCTTGAATTGATTGACGCAATGAAAAACGAAGGCGACAGCTGGTTCTCGGTTATTTTGTCCAACGCGAAGGGCGCGTTCGTCATCACGGACGGCCTGCCCGGAAAGGCGAAAAGACCTGTGTCCTCTTCTTCTGAAGATGCCGGAAGGCCCTCTTCGCCCGGAGGAACATCCCCCCTCTCAGACGGAATATCGTCGGACAATTCCGGTCAGGGCGCTTCAAACACCCTTGGCGCTTCGGATTCGGGAGAAAACCGCAACAGCTCATTCAGCGGAACGCCTGGCTTTATTATCAGCGGCAACACAAACACGCTTTCCGAAAAGACATACAGCAGAATCAAAAACAGCCTTGAAGAAAACGGCAACACTATTGAGCAAGTCGCGCGCGTCGAACCGAAAGTCGAAGGCATGAACACAGGCATAAAATTCTTTGACGTTCTTCCATGGGTTTTGGGCGGCATAGGACTTGCCGGAGCTGTAATATTAATTATACTTCTCTACAAAAAGCGCAGGCAGGAAGAAAACGAAAGATATTAACAGTCACCCCAATTTTTATAATTTTATTTTAATAAAAAGCGGAGAGCCGCCCCGAAACGGGAGGCTCTCCGCTTTTAGACCGGCGCTTGAACGATTGAAAAAATTTTTAGTGATATTCCCGCGATTGCGCCCCGCGTATTTTTATGATAAAATAAAAGTCATATATTCATGAGGTGATAAAAACATGTCCTATAGAGACAAGATCAGAAATTTCTGCATTATTGCGCACATCGACCACGGGAAGTCCACCCTTGCCGACCGCCTTATCGAAAAAACACGCGCGGTAAGCGAGCGCGAAATGGAAGAACAGCTTCTGGACAATATGGAGCTTGAGCGGGAACGCGGCATTACTATCAAAGCCCGGGCAATCCGGCTGAACTACGAGACCGGCAATGGAGAAGTCTATGCCCTGAACCTGATTGACACCCCCGGCCATGTCGATTTTAACTATGAGGTGTCCCGCTCCCTGGCGGCCTGCGAGGGCGCTTTGCTGGTTGTGGACGCTTCCCAGGGAATTGAGGCGCAGACGCTGGCGAACACTTATCTTGCGCTTGACCACAACCTGGAAATTCTGCCCGTAATAAATAAAATAGATTTAATCAGCGCCGACCCCGAACGCGTCGTCGCGGAAATAGAAGACATTATCGGCATTCCCGCCGAGGATTGCCCGAAGGTTTCAGCCAAAACGGGAGCAAATATCGACGCTGTTTTGCGGGAAATTATCAGCGGAGTTCCAGCCCCCGGCGGGGACGAGAACGCCGCCTTGAAAGCTCTGATTTTCGATTCTTATTATGATTCTTACAAAGGCGTTATTGTTTATATACGCGTTTTTGACGGCACGCTGAAAACCGGCGACCAAGTTAAAATGATGGCTGCCGGCGCGGTTTTTGACGTGGTTGAGCTGGGATATATGGGCGCGACGCAGCTTTTCCCCTGCGGGGAACTCCGCGCGGGGGAAGTGGGCTATTTCAGCGCAAGCATCAAAAACGTCCGCGACACGACAGTCGGCGACACTGTGACGCTGGCCGGAAACCCCGCCTCCGAAGCTCTTGAAGGCTATAAAAAAGTGCAGTCGATGGTTTTCGCCGGGATATACCCCGCTGACGGCGCGCGTTATCCCGACCTGCGGGACGCGCTGGAAAAGCTGCAGCTCAACGACGCTTCACTGGGCTTCGAGCCGGAGACCTCCGCGGCTCTTGGCTTTGGTTTTCGCTGCGGTTTTCTTGGGCTTTTGCACATGGAGATTATTCAGGAACGCATAGAGCGCGAATTTAATATTGATATTATCACCACCACCCCGAGCGTTATTTACAAGCTGATTATGGCTGGCGGAGACACGATATTTATCGACAACCCGACCAACTACCCCGACCCGTCGCTGATTGCCGACGCGGAAGAGCCTTTTGTAAACGCGCATATTTTCACGCCTTCGGAGTACACCGGGAACATAATGGAGCTGTGCCAGGAGCGGCGCGGGATTTTCAAAGACATGCAGTATCTGGACGCGGACAGGGTGAACTTGCACTACGAGCTGCCGTTGAACGAGATTATTTACGACTTTTTCGACGCGCTTAAATCCCGCACGCGGGGCTACGCTTCTTTTGATTATGAATTTTTGGGCTACCGCAAATCTAAACTGGCAAAGCTTGACATCTTGCTCAACGGCGAAATTGTGGACGCGCTCTCTATAATTGTTTTCAGCGACAGCGCCTATCCCCGCGCCCGCAGAATGGCCGAGAAGCTCCGCGACAATATCCCGCGGCAAATGTTTGAAATTCCCGTTCAGGCCGCTATCGGGGGGAAAATCATCGCCCGCGAGACCGTCAAGGCTTTGAGAAAAGACGTTCTTGCAAAGTGTTATGGCGGCGACATCACCCGAAAGAAAAAGCTTCTTGAAAAGCAAAAAGAGGGCAAGAAAAAAATGCGCAAGCTGGGCACGGTTGAGGTTCCGCAGGAAGCTTTTATGGCTGTGCTCAAATTGGATGGGTAAAAAAAATAATAATCTATGGCGGGTTTGTATCCGCTATGGATTATTTTTTTAACAATATAGATAGATTATATACACTATATTTATATAATCTGTAGAAAATAAAAACAAATATTGTTTTTTGCTTGACTTTTTGCCGATTTTGTATTATTTTATACTGGGTTAGGTTTTTGATTTGTTGTCTATAATCTATTAATATATTAGTAATAAAAAAATTGAATATTAATTCCGGTTGGCTGGCGGCAGGGATTTCCCCGCTGTTTAGTTTCAAGTTTCGGGCGTGGCCGGGGTCTTGCCCAGGCGAAGGGTGGAGCGTCCTTTTTTTCCGTACAACTGCCGTTTTGCGGATGCCTCCGGTCGGAGGTCTTTTTTTTGCGCCTTTTTGGATGGGGTCGGGCTTTTGTCTGCGCCCGTTCAATCGGAAAAATAAATTTTTTAAATAAAAAAGCGTTGAAAGGGAAGGTCAAAATGGAAAATTCATGGTTCTCGCTCATGAAAGAGTGGTATGTGTCCCTTGGTGCGGGCGAATGGGCGACGTTTGCGCTGTCAATAACGGTTGCCGCCGTTGCTTTTGCCGCGGCCGCGCTGCTGTACAGCTGGGTGAAAAAGCAGCCGCTGGAGAACAAAAAAATTGAGGAAATCTGCGGCTATATCGCAAAAGGCTCGTCGGTTTTTTTAAACAGGGAATACGGGGTTCTCGCGAAATTTGCGGGCGTTGCGGCGCTTATTATCGCGCTCTTTCTTCCCGCGCCCATTTGGACGCAGGGCAGGGGCTTCTGGCTTGAGAATATCGTTATGGCTCTGGCGTATCTTTGCGGGACGGCATTTTCGGCCTTTGCCGGGAAAATCGGCATAGCCGTTGCGACAAAAGCCAACGGCAGGACGGCCGCCGCCGCGCAGAAGGGCATTGGCCCGGCGTTTTTGTGCGGGTTCAGGGGCGGCGCGGTCATGGGGATGGCTGTTGTCGGCGCTTCCCTTTTGGGCGTGGCTCTCGTTTTCTGGCTGACGGGGGACGCTTCGGCTCTGCTTGGCTTCTCGTTTGGAGCTTCGTCTCTCGCGCTTTTTGCGAAAGCGGGAGGCGGGATTTTCACCAAAACAGCCGACGTCGCCGCCGACCTCACCGGCAAGGTTGAGCTGGGCATTCCCGAGGACGACCCCCGCAACCCCGCCGTTATCGCCGACAACGTGGGCGACAACGTGGGCGATGTCGCCGGTATGGGCGCGGATCTTTTTGATTCCAACGTGGCTTCTATGGCGGCGGCCCTTGTCATGGGTTCGCTGCTGGGCGGGAAAAACGTCGTCACTGTGTTTGTATACGCGGCTCTTGGGCTTTTGGCCTCTATTATTGGCGTCGCCACCGCAAGAATGGGAAAGCGCAGCAACCCGACAAGCGCGCTTAACTACTCGACTTACGTCACGACGGCGCTGTTCGCCGCGCTGACGGCCGGGGCAAATCTTCTTTTCGGCTTCTCATGGAGGATCTGGGGCGCTTCCACAGTCGGGCTTCTGGTGGGAACTGTTATCGGGATAGCCTCCGACTATTTCACCGACGACAGGCGCATGCCTGTTCGCAAAACCGCTGAAGCGTCCGAAACCGGGCCGGCTTTTACGATTTTGTCCGGCGTTTCCTACGCTTTTCTGTCCACGCTGCCCTCTCTTGTCGGGATTGGCGTTTCGGCTTTGGCTTCTTATTATATATGCGCCCCGATGGGCGAAGGATATCCGCTTTTTGGCATTGCGATGTCGGCTGTGGGTATGCTTTCGATAGTGGGTATGATTATTTCAAACGACGCGTACGGCCCAATAGTTGACAACGCCCACGGCCTTGCCGAAATGGGCGGGCTTGGCGAAGATACTCTGGAGATCACGGACTCACTAGACTCCGCCGGGAATACTGTCAAAGCCGTCACAAAAGGCTTTGCGATAGGCGCGGCCGGGCTGACAGTTATTGCTTTGCTGGGCGCTTTTCTGGCGGAAGTCAACGAAAAGGCCGCCGCAATGGGGCTGGGTATTCACATTGACGGCTTTGACGTTATGAATCCGAACGTATTTTTTGGGATGCTGGTCGGCGCCGCTGTTCCGGCGGTTTTTTCCGCAATGCTGATGCTGGGCGTAAACCGCAACGCAATGCGCATGGTCGACGAAATACGCCGCCAATTCAAAGAAATCATCGGGCTTCGCGAAGGCGCCGCGCAGCCGGAATATGACAAGTGCATAGATATAGCCACCTCAGGCGCGATCCGCGAGCTTATTCCCGCCGGTTTGATGACTATCGTCGTGACGGTTCTTGTCGGCGTAATCGGCGGTGTGGAATCCATTGGAGGATTTTTGACCGGCAATATAGTTTCCGGGCTGCTGCTTGCGCTGTTCATGTCCAACGCGGGCGGGCTGTGGGACAACTCCAAAAAATACGTTGAGGCCGGCCACAACGGAGGCAAAGGTTCGCCGGCGCACAAAGCCGCCGTTATCGGCGACACTGTGGGCGATCCTTTTAAAGACACGGCCGGGCCTGCGCTCAACACGCAGATAACTGTCGTATCTCTGGTTTCTTCGCTGCTCAGCGGGCTTTTCCTGACGCTTTCCATTTTTTCCTGATAAAACAAACTGAATTTATTTGATAAAAATCCACGGCGAAAGCGCTTACTTTTGCCGTGGCAATTATTTAGCCGCTATTGCCCTGCTGACAGACTGGATTTATACTTATCTGGGAGGACTTGACGAAACCAGAGTATGGGGAGCTGATTTTTTGATAAAGCTTTTGATAATAAGCTTTGACGCTGTGGGGGATCATCTGTTTGAAGAATTGCTTAGGCTGAAAAACTTTGCCGCTTTTGCCGCTCAGTGCACTGCCGCCAGGGGGGTCTCCAGCGTTTTTCTGACAAACACATATCCGGTTCACGCCTCGGTTGCGACCGGCCTTTCTCCGGGAAGGCACGGCGTCATTTCCAACACGGAACCTTTTCCGGGCGCGTTTCCGCGCTGGAATTACCATGCGCGGCGGCTGAAAGCCGTGCCGCTCTGGAAGGCCGCGCACTCCGCCGGTCTGCGTTCCGCGGCGGTTTTGTGGCCCGTCACAGGCGGGGCGAAGGAAATCCGCTACAATTTGCCGGAGCTTATGGTACAGCCCGGCCAGAGCCAGCTGATCGAAAACATGCGCGAAGGATCAAGGTTTATGCAGCTTCGGCTGTGGCTTCGTTACGGACACCTGATGAACGGGCTGACTCAGCCTGATCTTGATAATTTTTCAACAGCCTGTATGCTTAATATTTTAAAAAGCCACAGGCCCGAACTGGCCTTTATGCACTGGACGGCCTATGATACATTGTGCCACAAATACGGCGAAGAAAGCGCCGTCAAAGAAGCGCTGCCCGCTTTGGACAAAAACCTGGGCTTGCTGTTGAACGCCGCCGGCGACGGCGCTTCTGTGATTCTCTTTTCGGATCATGCGCAGATTGATTTAAAACACGAAATCCTGCCCAATGATATTCTTGTGGGCATGGGGCTGTTAAAAAAAGCCCCCGAAAAAGGCTATGAAGAAGGCGCGACTTATATCGAATGCTGCGGGGGTTCGGCTTTTATGCATCCCGGCAGGGCCGGCTTTGACATGCTCAAAGAAATACGCAGGCGAATTCAGGAGCTTGAAGGTTTTGAGCGCTTTCTTACAACAGATGAGCTGCTGGAATGCGGGCGGCCCGAGCTGCCTTTCGGCTTTTGCGCAAAACCGGGCTTCAGTTTTGAAATCTTCGGGAAAGGCGAGAAAGGCCAGCACGGATATCCCCGCGGATATGACAACTACGGCGTTTTTTATATGGCGCGCGGCCAATATGTTCCACAGGGCCGCAGCGTTTCCGGCGGCAGTTTGCTGGACATAGCGCCTATTGCCGTCCGCCTGCTTTCGGACATGGGGCACAGGCTGATTATGCCGGATATTGGCGCGGCAAGGGAGGATTTTTTTGGGCTGCATTAATCGGGTTCGGTTCTTTTAAAAGCGAGGCGCGGCTAAGCGCTTTAAAAGAGCTTACACCTTTTGTCAATCCTGAAAATACCCGGAAGAACGCCCGGCGGCCCAAAGCACATACATCAGCAAAAACGGAAACAAAGCAAAAGTCGGCAGAAGATAGCGCGTTTCATTGGTAATTGTTGAAATAGCCACAGAAATCATATTGCAGGCGACAGGAGCGAAAACAGCCCAGTGCCTTTTAATCATAGCTTTGCCCCAGAACTCCAGCGCCAGAAATAAAATCGCCAGAACCGCCAGAGAATTGGAGTAAAAATAGTCCTGATAGAACTCCGTCCCCCATACGGCATAAGTATTATAAATCACATCTCTTGCCATAAGGCCAGGATTGCGCGGCAAAAGCTCCAGATAAAGCCTGACAAGTTCCTGCCGCCGTTCGCCCATGGCCAGGACGAACCTGTTATTGAAAACCTGCAGATCCGGCCTGTCTTTAAATTCCCCGGCGATTCCGGTTTCGTCCGTCCAAATCAGGCGCTTCGTTTCCCAGGGCTTGTAGTTTTCTTTTATATAGTCAATAGAAAAAATTTCTTCTATGCGGCTGAGCAGTTCCGGACTGATATTTCCTTCGCCAGCCACAACCGCCGCTATCCCGGAGCCGAAAACCTGAACGGAAAAACCATTTTCCGGCGACTGCGTATGCAGGACTTTTCCGGAATACAGCGACACAGCCGCAACGCTTATGGCGGCCGCAAACAGCGTTGCGGCAAACGGCTTCCAGGCCTTGTTCTTCAAAAAATAAACAAAAAGCCAGCCCCCGCAGAAAACAGAAGCAATAATCCCGTTATATCTGAACAGCGACGCAAACGCAAGCGCGACGCCCAAAAGCGCGGCTTTCAAAACGCCGGGCTTTTTTCCGGGCTGGTTTATAAGCCGGATTGTCATATAGCATATATAACAAAGGCAGAAAGTATACGGCGCGTCCTTCCAGGGATATACATAGCAGAGGATAAAGCGCGAGCATCCCGCCAGGTTAAAGGCAAGCGGCGGCAGAATCCATATAAGAGGGAGACCCCTGCCGTTCAGCCATTGCGCAAAAAACGCGTTGATAAACCCCACCCCGCAGATCTGCACAAAAATCACCGCGCTGAAGTTTTCGCCGATCCGGAAAAGCAATTTTAAAAATATAGTGTGCGCTATAGCGTGGATGTCAGAATAGGGAATATCTCCTCTGATTTGCGCAAGCTGGTTCCAGGTGTCCGTGGAAACGCCGGAGGGATAATATATCGACCATAGCAGGAACAGCGAGTTTACCGAAAAGAAAAACACAATCCAGAAAACGCCGCTGTCTTTTTCTGCGGGAAAACGGGTTTCCGTTTCGAGCAAAATTTGAACAAAGCTCTTAACGGCCGTCCAGAACAAGACTGCGGCGATAAAAAGCAATATACACACCGCTGCTTTTATATAAAACGGCAGAGAAATATTCAGATATACTTCAGCAAGCCTTACCAGAAGCCCCGTCAAAGAAAGCGCCAGCAAAGCCGAGCAGACCAGTATTTTCGCGTCCGGCGTTTTGAAAAAACGTTTTAGATCCATGCCGACTGCGGCGATAAGCAAAAAACACAGCGCCAGAGAAGCAAAATTCACCACTTGGGCTACGGTTTTGTTGATTACGGAAAGCAGAAAAATATAAACTATGTAAGAAAAGCAAAGCACTATAAATAAGCCATTGTTCTGTGACGCTTTGCTGTATAATTCAAAAAACCTTTTTTTCATGGGTTAAGTCACCATTGTGTTATGGGCGAACAAAGTTCGCCCATACGTTCGAGAAAGATATCCAAATAATGGCTGGACGACCGGCATTTTAAAATAGCCTGGATCTATTTTATGCCTTCCGGATTTTTAGAGACAAAGTTCCAGGCGTCCCGGCACATCTCGTCAATTCCGCGTACAGCCGCCCAGTCAAGCTCAGCTTTCGCTTTACGGCAGTCGGCGAATACAATGGGCGCGTCGCCCGCCCTGCGGCCTGTCACTTGATAGGGAACCCTGCGCCCGCAGGCCTTTTCAAAAGCGGCGATAATCTCGAAAACTGAATAGCCCTCGCCGGTTCCAAGGTTGAAAACGCCTGCGCCTTTATTTTCCGCCGCCCAGCCAAGCGCTTTGACATGCCCCTCCGCCAGGTCGACGACATGTATATAATCGCGCACGCCTGTCCCGTCCTTCGTGGGATAGTCGCCGCCGTAAACGTTCACATGCGGGTATATCCCCAGCGCGACGCGCGAAACATAGGGCAGAAGGTTGTTCGGTATACCTTTTGGATCTTCGCCGAGAAGCCCGCTTTTGTGGGAGCCTATGGGGTTAAAATATCTGAGCAGAACGACCGAGAGATCCGGCTGCGCGGCCTGACAGTCTCTTAGAATGCCCTCTATATTAAGTTTTGTCATACCATAGGGATTTATAGCGGACAGCGGCGATTCTTCCGTGACCGGGACTTTTTCGGGAATTCCGTAAACAGTCGCGGACGACGAAAACACAATTGTATTTACGCCATATTTTACCATAAGCTCAAGCAGATTCAGCGTGCCCCCGATGTTTGTGCGGTAGTACAGCAGGGGCTTTTCCACGGACTCCCCGACAGCCTTAAGCCCGGCGAAATGTATCACAGAATCAATCCGGTTTTCTTCAAACGCTTTTTCAAGGCCGGGTTTGTCCAGCATATCAACTTCATAGGTTTTGAAATCCCTGCCGCTGATTTTTTTGACGCGTTCCAACGCGGCGGGGCTTGAATTGTAGTAGTTATCAGCGACTACGACATCATAGCCCGCCTCCAGCAGGCGGACGCAGGTGTGGGAGCCGATATACCCGGCTCCGCCGGTTACAAGTACAGCCATTTTTTTTAGATTCCCTCCGGTTTATTTGTTTTCAGGATTTACCCGTTTAATTATATATTATTTTTTTGCTTTGTTCTATAGGATATGCCTTGATAAACTATTATTTTTTTATGATTCAGGAATAAACCGCAAAAAAAAAGCGCAAAACTGCCGCCCTGCGCTTTTTTACGAGGAAACTATGTCTGTAAGCCGAGTTCTGTATTTGACAGCGATCTATCTGGACCCAGCGTCGCCGCGGGGTTCTGGCCACATTTTGCGAAAACGCGCGCCGAGCAGGCTTTTGCGCGTTTTCCAGTGTTGCTCCGAATAGGGTTTACATGTCCACACAGTCGCCAGTGTGCCGGTGAGCTTTTACCTCGCCTTTCCACCCTTGCCGGGCCTGTAAAAAAAACCCGGCGGTATCTCTCTGTTGCACTTTCCCTGGGGTCGCCCCCGGCGGCCGTTAGCCGTTATTCTTGCTCTGCGGAGCTCGGACTTTCCTCTTGCCCGGTTTTTCGCCCGGGCAAGCCGCTGTCTGACATACTTTCCCGTATTTTATTCTAGCCTATAAATTCGGCTTTGTCAAGCCTGTCACCAGTCCACAGTCGGGAGCGACCCGCCGTTGGCAATAATATTTGCGCTTTCCAGAACTTTTGTAACATAAGCCGTCCTGATAGAATATATCACCCTGCCGTCAAGTTCTATCGCGACATTTCTGTCGTCGATCGGGATATAGCGCACATGGGTATCTTTTTTGGCCGCGTCGTGATACTTGATAATATACTCCATGATTGGCGCTCCGGCGGGCGGCGTTTCGACCAGGTCTTCGCCGGAACCGGAAATCAAAAGCTGGTAAAACTTGCGGAAGCTCTCTGTTTCAAGCGCCCTGCCGCCGATAGAAACCGAGGTTTCGTCCTCCGCGTCCTGCGCAAGCTTGAACTGATAGACTGCGTCGCCGTCTATCACGTCAAATTCCGAAACGGTTTTGATATTGGGGAGGAAGAGCTGATTTGTGCACAAGTCCGTAAACTTGTACTCAAGCCATGGAATATCCTCCGCGGGCACGACATAGATCGCCGCGCCGCCTTCAAGCATGACATATCGTCTGCCCGCGCTTTCTTCGCCGCCGACGTTTATAGTATAGCTTTTGATGATTTCCGCCGTCTCAGCGGAAGAAGCGCCGGACGAAACGTCGGATTCCACCGGCTCGCCGTATTTCACCGTCATGCTGGAATAGGGGTATTTCAGCCCGAACCCGTCAAGCTCGGAGTCCGCCGGCTTTATGATGGCAATCTCGGAAGCGACGAGCTGCAGGGCGGAGTTTATCTGCTGCTGAATAGTGGTCATATTTGCGTCCATTACAAAACCGTCCTGCTCGACCGCGAATGAGCTTAAAGCATCCTCGCCTTCCGGAAGCGCTTCAAGCTTTATCGGCTTGTCTTCCCGGACAGTCCCGCCGAAGATAATAGACTTGACGGAAACTGCGCTGTAATTGTCAGTAGTCGGCGAAACAGTCTTCCCGATATAATAGAGCGGGGATTCTTTAAGGGAAGTCAGCGCGCTTGAATCGACCAGAAAAACCCCGCCGCCTTCGGTCTGGGCATAGGTTTTTGTTGAATCCGGAGAAACGGCGCCAATTTTGAGGGCTTCGCTTTTGCCGTCTTTAAGTTTCACGCTGAAAGTGATTTCGGGCCTGTCAAGGCCGTATTGGGCATAGCCGCCCTGCGGGTCGGAAATTACCGCCTGCTTTACAAGGCCCAGCACAGCGTCCAAAGAAGCGTAAGCCGCTTCGTTGCGTTCAAGCCCGTCATATCCGTTTATCTGATAGCTTCCGTCCTCCAGGCGGGTAAAAGCGTAGCTTCCTTCGGAGTTTTGAACGCTCAGCCCGCTTATATCCCCGTCCGGGAAGGACCAAACGCTTTCGGCCTGTGAAGAAGCGGCGGAGGAACTTTCACCGCCGCCGTCTTTTGGCGGCAGAAGCAGAAAAAAACATAAAGCCCCCGCAAGAACGGCCAGAACAGCCAGAACGATAATAAGCCTGATTAGCTGTGATTTCAAAAAATATGCACCTTCTTTTTATATCTCTCTTTGATATCTCTATAGAGTCTCCGCGCCCCACAGAACTGAATTACAGGTTTTTCCTGCCAGCCCACAACACTATTCCCAGAACAAGCATTATAACAGGAAGCAGTATTACAAACGCAAAAAGCAGAAACAGCGCCTGAAAGCTTGTGACTGTGATTTTTCCCGGCTCAAGCGATTTCGGCGCGATAGATATTCCCGCATCGCTGTCGTAAAGCTTGTTGGTTATGTTGATAAAATAATCCCCGTTGGAGAAGGCGGCCTCAGAAATATAGCTCTGCCCGCTTTCGCCGCTGACAAGCCAGTTGCTCCCGCCGGCAATAATCTGTGACTGTTTTGGCTCTGCGCTGGGATCGGCCGTATCGGAGATAAGTTTCTGCGCCATTGCAAGCACTGTATAAGGCCCGCTCTGCGCGGTTTCGCTGGTTTCCATGTTAATAGCGACAGCCGAGTCCGTAGTCGCCACAAGCGGCTTGACCGTGATATTTTTCTGGCTTTCAAAATAAACTGAAACAGAACGGGTATAAGGAACCGCAACGCCCACGCCTGTGCTGGATACGGCATATTCGCTGTCCGCGACAGGATCCGCAAAGAAGTACAAAGCCGCGTCGTCCGCTCCCTGACCGAAAATTTTGTTTGCGCTGCCCTCCGCGATAATCTGGCGATCGACGCCCAGGCCCCAGTCTTTCAGAAAAGCGTCGAGATTCGGGGTTTCCGGCTGGGCGGCGCTGCCGAAGTAAAACAGCGTCCGGCCGTAATTGCCGCCGTTCTCAAGGAATTTGTCCAGTTTGCCGACTTCTTCTTTTGTGAGGTCGCGCCCGGGAGCCAGAACAGCAATATCCGCGCCGTCAATCTCCCCGCTTACAAGGGACTTTTCCTCAATCTCATAGTTGTTCGCGCTGAACAAATCCGAAAAAGCGCCCATGGGCTGCTCCCCTGTTTCGGTTAAAAACATAACTTTCACAGAAACTCCGGAAAGGGTTTTCATAATGGCGGAAGTCATTGTCTGCTCCGCCTTTGAGGTGATGGTCGAAGCCCCGGTCGTATAGTCATAATCCTGGTTAATCAGGCTGTTCGGCGAAACTACGTTTTGCTTTTCGCCGGAGTCTATTATAATATCGCCGCTGTTCGCCGTAAGGTTCGGATAAGTCGAAGAAAGATAGGTCGGTTTTTCCAGAAGATCCACATAGCTGACGCTTATTTTGTCCGAGATTTTTGCGTATTGCCTGATAATCTCGTTTGCCTGGCTGAAATAGCTCCCGCTGCCGGTGTAGTCAGTCTCCTTGGCAAGGACGATTATTTTTAAGTCTTTATCTATCGCGCTCACATAGTCAGCGCTTTCTTTGCTCAGCCGGAAAACCGAGTCCGGCGTCAGATCCGCCGCAAGATTGTACCGCTCCGCAAGGACGTTCGCCAGTATATTAAGCAGCACCGCAAGGGCCAGCGCGACCGCGCTTATAATCCAGGCGACGCCGCCCATTTTTGCCCTGTTGCTTAAGTTTAATTTTTTAATTTTCATAATATTTTTGTATACCTCCCCCGCCTTAAGCGCTGAACCGTCTGTGGTCAATTGAGCGCGCCGTAAAGAAGGCGAAAAGCCCTGTTACGGACAGGAAGAAAATGATGTGCGAAAGCCCGATCTGACCGGTCTGGAAAGGCGTAAAATGCGTATTATACGACAGATATTCCAGAACCGTTTTTGCAATGCCGGAAACCATGCTCGCAATATAATCCATAAGCGAAAGCAAAAGCGATATTGCAAAAGTGATGACGGCGGCGACGATCTGATTTTCAGTCAAAACAGAAATAAAACCGCCTATAGCGATCAGAGAAACGCCCATCAGCAAAAAGCCCAAAAGCCCGCAGAAAAACACTGCCCACTGCACAGCCGTAAACAGGCCGATTACAAAGGCATAAACAACGAATATGGCCGACGCAACCCCATAAACCGTCGCGGCCGCAAGAAGCTTTCCCGCGACGATGCCGAAAGTCCCCGCCGGTGAAGTATACAGCAAAATATCTGTCTTGTTCTTGCGTTCCTCCCCGAAAAGGCGCATTGTCAATACGGGAAGTATAAACATAGAAATAGTAAACATATAGTCAATCGCGCCCGTCAGGTTATTTGTCTGCTGGGCAATGCAGATGGCGTTAAATCCAAGGCCGGAAAAAAAATAAAAGACAAGCAGATAGGCATAAACTATCGGCGAAGTGAAATAAATCAGCAGTTCTTTTCGGTAGACGGCAGTCATGCTTTATCGCTCCCTTCCTGTTCAGATTCGGCTGCCGCGGCTTCTGTTCCGGATTCAGGCGCTTCCGCGGCATTGTCTTTCCCGGGGATTTCCGGAGTGAACTCCGACAAACCCCCGTCGTAGTCCCCTGTGGTCAGCTTCAGGAAAACATCCTCCAGCGTGAGCTGGTTGGAGCTCATCGAAAGAATAGGATATTTTTTTTCGGCCATCCTGTTGAACAAAGCGCGCCGTACGTCCGTTTTTTCTTTCGGCTCTATCAGGTAATCAAAAGAGCCTTCCTCACGCTTGCCCAGCTTACGGACGGATTTAACGCCGTGAACCTTGCTCAGTGTCTGGAAAACAATTTCTTCCGGCCCTTCAACGCGTATCTGGACATCATGATCGTCGGAAAGCTTTGCCGAAAGTTCCTCCGCCCGCCCGTCCGCAACAAGCTTTCCGCTGCTGATAATAATAACCCGCTCGCAGACGGCCTGAATCTCGCTCAATATATGCGAAGATAAAATAACGGTGCGCCGCTCGCCCAGCTTTTTAATCAGGTCTCTGATCTCTATAATTTGCTTCGGGTCAAGCCCTACTGTCGGCTCGTCCAGAATAAGCACGTCCGGGTTGCCGATAAGCGCCTGCGCTATACCCACCCTTTGTTTATAGCCTTTTGACAGGTTCCTGATAAGCCTTTTGTAAACGTCGGCGATTCTGACCTGTTCGCAGATTTCCTCAAGCGCTTTGCGCCTGTCCTTGCGGACGTTTTTCAAGTCGCAGATAAAATCCAGATATTCTTTGACGGTCATATCCGGATAGAGCGGCGGCTGCTCCGGCAGGTACCCTATGCGCCGCTTGGTCTGTTCGGGATTTTCCATAACGTCGTAACCGTCAATCCTGACGTATCCCGCTGTCGCGGAAATGTAGCCCGTGATAATATTCATGGTGGTCGACTTTCCCGCCCCGTTGGGTCCCAGAAAACCGATGATCTCGCCTTTGTCCACCTTGAAACTGACATGGTCAATGGCGGTGATCGCCCCATATCGCTTTGAGAGGTTTGAAACCTCAATCATGAATTTTTCGCCTCCTTTTAGATTTGTTAAAAGCCGTCTTATTTTTGGATAAAATAATACTCGCGATAGCTTGAACAAAACTTGAATGAATTTTGCGCCTCGCTGATTTCACACAGTGCGGATATAATAATATCACGATATTTTGAACAGATTGTAAATAAATTGAAAATTAGGTGGGTTCAAAAAACAAAAATCCGCGTTTGTAATACAGAGCAAGACTTGATTAAAGCGCGGCGCCGCCCAAAAATACGCCCCTTTGACGCGTCTGCGCAAATTATTATAATAAATTAAAATTTATTGATTAACAAGGTTGACCTTTTTTCACCATTGCGGTAAAATAAACACAAAGACTTTTGTCTTGTTTAAAAAATTATTTTATATTCCGGGGGTTGTGCCCTTTGCCGGAGATACTGATTGCGCCCTCAATCCTGAATTCCGACTACGCTTTTCTTGGCCATACTATCAGACGGCTTGAAGACGGCGGAGCCGATATTCTTCATTTTGACATAATGGACGGTCACTTTGTCCCTGATATAAGCATTGGCATTCCAACTATAAAATCACTCAGGAAATTTTCAAAGCTGTTCTTCGACGTGCACTTGATGATAAGCAGGCCGTTGTTTTACGCCGAAAAATGCATTGCCGCCGGGGCGGATCGTCTGACTTTTCATGTTGAGGCGGAGGACGACCCCCGCGAAGTTATTGACGAAATACGCCGCCTGGGCTGCGGAGCAGGACTTGCCGTCAAGCCGGAAACACCCGCCAGCGCGGTTTTTCCTTATCTGGACAGCTTGGAGCAGGTTTTGGTCATGACCGTAGAGCCGGGCATGGGCGGGCAGAGCTTTATGCCGGACATGCTGCCGAAAATCGCGGAGCTGCGTAAAAAAGCCCCCAGCCTGAACATTCAGGTTGACGGGGGCATAAACGCGCAGACTGCGCTTTTTGCAAGGGAAGCGGGCGCCAATATTCTTGTTGCCGGGACGGCGATTCTTAACAGCGCCGATTTTGGTGAAAGTATTAAATCAATACGCGGAAAAATGTAAGGCCGCCATTTTTTCAAGCGCTTTGCCGTTGCTGACGCTTTTTCCAAATTCTTCTATATAGGACGACGCGACCGTTCCGCGCCTTATTTCCTGGGCATACTCCGACGAAAACAGCCTGAAATTTCCATAGTTGCAGGCGAAAGCGTCAAGTAAAAGATAATAGCCGCCGTCAAGAGTATATAAACTGCTGGCAAGGGGAAGCAGGCGTTTATTTTTCAACAGAACGCTGCAATATAAGCACAGACTTTCAACCGTATCGAACCTGACAATAATTTTTACAAGGCCTTTCCTTCCTCCGCGCAGCTTTGAAACGCTTTTCACTCCACTGTCTTTTTTCATCCTGGTAAAGAGAAAAACGCATCCCCCTTCCGCATCCTGGAATACTTCGACAAAAAGCTTTGCGCCCGTGCTGTCAAAGCCTGTTTCTTCTTTTGCCGTTTCAAGTATTTCGTCAAGCATAAGCCGGGTTTGTTCGTTCCTGTAGTCCAGATCCTCGTATTTGATACCTATTGAGTCCATGTCCCGCCATGAGAGCGCTACTCTTATTTTGTCTTCGGCCATTGCTTCTATAGTCATGATTCTTTCCCGCCTCCGGCAATATTAAAATATTAATTTTTAACATAATTGAGACTTAATAATAAAACTGCTTAAGACATAATATGCGGCGGATTTTTTATTTGTGAAAGGTTGATAGTTTCCATGAAATTTAAGCCTTCCGGCGGGCTGAACCTGTATCAGCACAAGGAACCCGCTTTCTCCCGGGACCAGCGCAGGCTTGTCTCTCCGAAAAGAATTTTTATCCCTATACCCGACGGAAAAGACGTTCAGAAAGCCAGCGCCTTTATTGACGAGGCCGAATATATAGGCGTTTCCAATTTTGAATACCCGGGCGCGGAGCACGCCAGGTTCGGCCAGTTCCGCCCCAGCGGAGCCGGTCAGCAGGGGGAGGACGAAATCCCGTATTATGACAGAGAAAAAAACGCAATCGTAGAAAATATAGATTTCAACGATTTAGTGGACGTGGCAAGAAAAGCTTTTATAATAGACGAGTCCGACGGCAGGTCGCTGTATAAAAAATTTCTGGGTTTCCGGGAGCGGCGGGTGAACTGCCTGGTGGCGGACGCGATCGACGAAGAGCCGTATGTTTCCTCAAAAGTGAACACCCTGATGAAAAAGGGCGATCAGGTTGCCGATGCGCTTTCCCTTGCGGCAGGGGCGTTTGCCGCTGCAAAATCTTTCGCGCTGTGCTATTCGCATATAGACGACACAAAAACTATAGTTCCTTCTTCTATAGGCGGAATGCACATCCGGAAAATAAGCGGCAAATACCCCGTCAAAAACCGCATAGAAAATTACACCGGCAAAAAGGATATCTGCGGCTTTATTGGCGTTCAGGCTCTTGTGCACTTATACAGGGCGGTATATTTCGGCAAAAAGCAGAGTACTACTATTATAACAGTGGCCGGGGACTGCATAGGCTACCCCTGCAATGTGGAAGTTCCGATAGGGACGCCCGTGCAGGAGGCGCTGGAGTTTTGCGGCCTGATAAGAGACCCGTCGCAGGTTGTGATTATGGGCAGTATGAGCGGGACGAGCATTACAAATTTGCAGCTTCCGATTCTGCATTCGACACGCTCTGTGATTGCCTTTCATGTTCCGGCGGCGGGAGAAGAACAGCCATGCATCAACTGCGGCAAATGCAATCAGGTGTGTCCTGCGGGCTTAAGCCCGTCATTTATATATAAATACGGCAAATACGGCTATTTTGCCCGTGCGGAGCGCTTGCACCCCGAAAAATGTATCGAATGCGCCTGCTGCTCTTATATCTGCCCGGCGCATCTTGATTTGAGCTATATGGTAATGCAGATAAAAAACAGGATAGCCGAAAAAAAGCCCGAAAGCGTCAATCCGTAGGGGGTGGTCGGCGTTTTAAAACAGCTTTCCACCATGTTTATAGCTTTTACCCCATGCAGTTATTAGATCTTGCGTCGTATCACAAACTTTGCAGAGAACAATTCTTTGCATTGGGTACAAGGCATGGGGTATAAGTCTTGCACAGCGCAATGAGCTATAATTCCCCTCCTGTGGAGGGGTGCCCAAAGGGCGGGGTGGTCGGCGTTTTAAAACAGCTTTCCACCATTGAAAAAACGCGTGGCAAATCCGCACGATGAAAGGAACTGGTTTCCAGTGGCGTTGCAAAACACAAAGTCACCCCATGTAAGAGACTCCGAAAATATTAAGACAATGACGGTAAATACTATCATAGCCCTTGTTCCTATTGTGGTGATCGCATGGTATTATTACGGCCTCCGGGTGCTGATTATCTGCGCCATATCCGTCGCCACCTGCCTGATCTGCGACACGGTCTGCCTTGTTTTGCAGAAAAAGCCGATCAGAGGCAATTACTCAGCTTTTATCACCGGGCTTATAATTGCCCTGCTTATGCCCGCTTCGGTTCCGTATTATGTGGTGGTCGCGGCCGCGGTTATTGCGATATTTGTCGCGAAGCAGCCCTTTGGCGGCTTTGGGAACAATATTTTCAACCCGGCCTGTGCGGGTTTTTCATTTGTTCTGGTCTGCTGGCCGGACAAACTCATGAAATACCCCGAACCCAGTTCTCCAATCAACCAGACGCTGAACATTGCGTCCGAATATGTCGGGAATCTTGTCAATGGGCCGCTTTCTTCGCTGAAAGAGTCGTCGCTGCCGCTTTCCTGGGTCAAAAACGGGACGATACCTTCTGATAAACTGTGGGAGATACTTACGGGGCACTTCCCCGGCGCGATGGGAGTGACATGCGTAATTCTGCTGTGCGGCTGCGCTGTATACCTGCTTATAACCCAGACAATCTCGTGGCATATCCCTGTCAGCTTTTTGTTGACTGCCTCGGCTTTCAATCTGATTTTGCCCAGGATTGAAAACGTAAGCGACGTTGCTGGTGGCGGGGCGACAGCAATGACGGGCGTTTTTTTGGAGATTGTCGTCGGCTCAATGCTCTTTTCTATGATATTTGTGGCGACCGACCCGGTTACCACGCCCAGCTTTCCTCTGGCGAAAATCATCTTCGGGCTTGGCTGCGGTCTGCTCACAATGACTTTCAGGTATTTCGGGAAATTTCCCGAAGGCATTACTTTTTCAATACTTATCATGAACTCTCTTTCCGGTGTGCTTGACCATATTGTTCTGAAATACAAAGCCGGGGACGGGGTAATCAAAACTGTCAAAGAAAGAATCTCACTCTATCGGCAAAGTGAAGAATATAGTAAAGGTCTTGAAGAAATGGAGCTGTTTAAAAAGCAAAGAGAAGAAGAAAAACGCGTTATAAGGGAAGAAAAAGCCTTTAAAAAAGCGGAAAAACGTGCGGCGGAAGCGCGCCGTCAGGAAGAACTTGCAAGGCAGCGGCTTGAAGAGGCAAGGCGCATGGCCGAGCTTAAGTCCCGGCAGGAAGCGGAAGCTCAAGCTAAGGCGAAGGCCGAGGAAGAAGCTAAAGCTCTTGCGGAAGCCCAAGCTAAGGCGAGGGCCGCGGAAGAGGCCAAGGCTCTTGCGGAAGCTCGGGCTAAGGCGAAGACCGAGGAAGAGGCCAAGGCTCTTGCGGAAGCTCAAGCTAAGGCGAAGGCCGAGGAAGAGGCGCCAAAACAGGAACACTTCGAGTTTGTATATGAAAAATACGACCAACCGGAACCGGAGGATTCGGACAGGACAGTCAATGTCTTTGAAGAGACGAAGGGCTGGCAGGCATTCCGCGAGGAAATCAGGCCCAAAGAAGAAACCGCAGAAGAAATTGATTTGCATTTCCAGAACTTGCTTGACAAGTTTGGCGTAGGTCTTTCGGACAGTTCGTTTGTCCCCAGGGACGACCCTGTGGCGAAAATATCCGTTGAGGACGTGCAGTATAAATATTCAAGCGTTAAACCAAAAGCGCCGGAACCGCAGCAAGATGAAGCGGACGAAGATGACGAGGACGAAAAAACTTTTGTACCGACCGTCAGAAGGCGTAAGGGCGGGAATTCCGGCTGGGGTGCGGAAACTCCCCGCAGAGGGCGCGGCTCGTCGTATAACACCAGTAAAGGCGATGATTAATTATGGCAAATTCGGCAACCGGGCGCAGGCTTGGCGCAAAACTCAGCGCGATATGGAAAAGCAATCCCGTTTTAGTTAAGGGAATGGGGTTAATCCCGGCCATCGCGGTGAGTACAAGCCTGAAAAACGCTCTTGCTTTAAGCGTTATGATGGCGTTAACTGTTATTCCCACTTATATTGCCGCGTCGCTTTTGAAGCTTAAAAGCCCGTTTTATGTGCGTATTCCGGCGTGGGCGCTGATTTCGTCCGCTTTCTACATCCCCGCGATACTGGCGGTTAACGCGCTGTTTCCTCTGGTGCTGATGGAGAACGTCGGCATATATCTGTATATATTCGTGGTAGACGTAATCGTTGTTTTCCGGGCGGATTCTTTCGCGCGCGTGAATCATGTGGTCACCGCCCTGACGGACGCGTTTGTGAACAGCGTCAGTTTCACCGCAGTGATTTGCATTGTCGGGCTTGTGCGTGAGCTTATGACCAGTTCCAGCATATACGGCGCGCCTGTGCCGCTGATGGCGAATTTCAGGATAAGAGGGGCAATGCCGCCGTTTTTCGGATTTTTGCTTCTGGGACTTTTCGCGGCGTTTATGCGCTCGTTGAACAGCGCTTTCCGCAGGAAACGCGCGGAAAGCGGCGCCGCTGATGATACGCCGTCCGCATAGCTTATATAAACTTTTACAGCCCGCTGAGGTTTTGATTTTTCAGGGAGAGGATTCTTATGGTTGATATAAAGGCTGCGTTTGCAATTTTTTTTGAATATGCCCTGCTGGCTTCTTTCGCGGAGAATGTTGTTCTGACCAGGGGCATAGATTCTTCCAGCTCTCTTAGAATCGTAAGCGACCGGCGGATCTCATGGATACTTTATGCCCTGCTTTTGACGTTTATGTGCGCGGTTTCCGCTTTGCCGCTTTATCTTGTAAATTACCTGATAAGGGACTGGAGCTACAGGTATATATTCATCCCGGTTTTGTATGTGATTATGATAAGCGCCACATATTTTGCGGTGTCGCTTCTGGTGCAGAACCTGTTTACAAAATACGCAAGGGCTATATTAAAAAGGCTTCCGTTTGCAAGCTTTAACTGCGCGCTTTTCGGCGGCATATTGGTTGCGGGGCTGAGGGACTACTCGCTTTCGCAGACGCTGGGCTATGCTTTGGGCACGGGGATCGGTTATGTTTTTGCCACTGTTATGATTGTGGAGGGCATGCGGCGTTTGGAGCTTTGCGACATACCAAAAGCCTTCAAAGGGCTTCCGATTTCACTTATTTATATAGGAATTTTATCTTTAGCGCTTTATGGCTTGACAGGAGTATGGTTGGTATATTAATATATAAATATAACAAAAGATTTTTATTTAAGGCGTATAAAGGGCTTTAAATGCAATCTTTTCTCACACTTCTTAAGTTGTTTTGCTAAAAAGCGCTTTCCGGAACGTTTTTGCAGACAAAATATAAATAAAAGACTAGTTTTCAGGCAAAATTATATTGTTTGTAAAGCCAAAAATCTGAAAGATAGTATTTCTTGAGGGTGAAGTTTCTGTTTGGGAGGGGATTAGTTTGACTAACAAGGGGCCAAAGATCAAACGCTACAAAAGTATTTATGACGACAGCGCCCAAAAGCGCAAGCGCATGGGAAGCGCCGTTGCGATTACGTTAATTTGCGCGGTTTTTCTCTTCGTCGGATACAGTTTAAGTGGGGTGTGGAGCGAATTTATTGACACGGTGATTAATCCCGCCAAAAATACGGTTTCTGATCCATATGTTTCCAGCGAACTGCCGGCCGTGAGCGACGAACCGGCGATTACGCCGCCTGTGGAGGTGGAGGCGCCTTCGGAGGAGGAACTGCAAAAGGCGGAGCGGGAAGAAAAAATAAAGACTTTCAAGGGCGTGTTTATGCCGGCGAATACTTTTTATGACGACACGGCCTTTAGCCTGTTTTTGCAGAACGCCAGGGCAAAGGGCTATAACACGATTGTTTTTGAGCTGAAAGACGGAACGGGACACTTGTATTATAAAACGGACTCAAAGGCTGTTCTGGCCGCTCAGCCGCTGATAAACGAAGCGGCGGATCTGGCTGCGCGGACAAACGCCATGAAAGAAGCGGGTTTTATCGCGGTGCCCAAAATACACGCTTTCCAGGACAACCTGGCAAGCAAAAATATTCCGAACTCATACGCGATGTATATGTCCCTGGGGGAAACCCGCTGGATAGACAATTCTGTGGACAAGGGCGGCCGTTCCTGGCTGAATCCCGAAAGCGAGGTTGCCCAGAATTATATCACAAACATATGCACTGATATAGTTTCATACGGTTTTGAGTATATTATAGTGGACAGCCTGCAGTATCCGTCCGGGCTGGCGCTGGACAAGGCTTTCTTTGGGGAGCGCAGCATAACCGACCGCATAGGCGTTTTGTCCGACTATGCCGAAAAGCTGGAGCAGGCCCTGCTCGGCAAAAACTGCACGCTGATTCTGATGAGCACAGCCACGGCGCAGATGAACGGCAACGCCGATTACTACGGCGGCAACCCTCTGAACATCCCGGTGGAAAATGTGGCCAGCAGCATACTTCCGGCCTATTTCCCCCAGCCGCTTTCGGCGGCGGGAAATTCCGGCGGCGAGGAGATTGCAAATCCTTCGGATAAGCCCTATGAAAGCACCAAGACTGTGGTGAGCGCCATCAAAAAAGCCGGCGCGGGGAATGTCCATGAAATTCTGCCGTTTATCCAGTATTTTGACGGTTACCAGGAAAAGGGCGCTGACGAGCAAATAAGGGCTCTTGAAGAAAACGAGATTAGCTGTTATGTTTTATACAACACCGAAGGAATATATTAACCTGCAAAATTTTGACAAAAAGTGAGAGACAGAAAAAGTGACAAAAGATAGAGCAAATAACACTAACATCCCGCGACGGCTATGGAAAATGCTTCTGCATAGCGGCAAAAACCGCAGATTTCCGGTAGCCGTCTTTGTTTATGCCATGCCCGCTGAGGCAAATATATTTGTAAAAAACGGTTTTATCAAAATTTTTACAATCAAATGCAAAAAAACACTATTAATTATAGAAAATATATGTTATAATAAAACAAAAGAGGCATTATGTTATTTATCAGTCAGGAAATGAGTAGCAGTTTGCCTTTGTCCGCTCCCTTTATATAAAATATAACTGTTTTACAGGGGGGCGGAAAATTTTTTAACAAAATAGCATTCATGAAATAAAACAATACATCATTTAAGACTGGACATCTCATAAAATTGAAAGTAAAAAATTTCAATTTAAGGAATAATTAATGCCTGGCTTCAAATACTATATTTGACCAGAAGTTAGCTGAGTTTATTTTATGCGTGCTATATAAAAGTAATTGGAGGAATTAAAAATGAAAGCTACTGGTATTGTAAGAAGAATCGACGACTTGGGAAGAGTTGTTATTCCCAAGGAAATCCGCAGAACTATGCGTATCCGCGAAGGCGACCCGCTGGAAATTTTCACCGATAATGACGGCGAAGTGATTTTCAAGAAATATTCACCCATCGGCGAACTTTCCAATTTTGCGACTCAGTATGCCGATGTTCTTTATAAGACGGGCGGCCTTGCTGTTGTCGTATGCGACAGGGATCACGTAGTCGCCGTTTCCGGCATACCCAAGAAAGAACTTCTTGAAAGAAGAGTTTCGCCCCAGCTTGAAGAACTGATGGAACAGCGCAAGACTTTTGTGTTTAACGCTTCCAACCCTTCTTCAAAGCTTCAGCCTGTCGAAGGCGTTGACAGATATGCGCTTGTCGCCGCCCCTATCGTTTCTGTCGGGGATGTTTCCGGCGTTGTGATGTATCTTGCGGGCGACGCCACCACTTCCGCAACGGATGTTGAAGTCAAGCTTGTCCAGACAGCGGCCGCTTTCCTGGGCAAACAAATGGAAGAATAATTTTGTTTTTTTACTTGATTTTTTTGCGAAGCTATGCTAAAATAAAATAAGTGTTTGTTAAAGTGCGACTGAAAGGAAAGAGTGGGCAAACCCGCTCTTTCTTTATGTGTTTTGTCTCCAGGGCGCGGGGGCGAAGCGCGTTCGTCTGTGAAAGCGCAGGAATTTCCGGATAGATTCAGACAAATGCGGGAGGTTTTGTTTAATATGTCAAAAGGCGGTTCAACCTTGCAAATTGCCCGGAAGCTCGCGGAAGCGGTAGCCGAGGGGCTTGGCGTCTATATTTGGGACATTCAGTACTTAAAAGAAGGCGCAAGCTGGTATCTGCGGGCCTTGATAGACAAGGACGGCGGGATTACGCTGAAAGATTGCGAGGATTTCCACCGCGCTTTTGGCGCTGTTTTGGATAAAGAAGATCCCATTGAGGGCAATTACTGGCTGGAAGTCGCTTCTCCCGGCCTTGAAAGAGAATTAAACAAAGACTGGCATTTTGAAAAACTCATTGGCGAACGGATACAGGTCAAGCTTATACGCCCAAAAGACGGCCAGAGCCTTTTTATCGGCGAACTGCGCGGCAAAGACGCGGACGGCATAAAAATCCTGACGGACAGCGGGGAAGAAGCGCTTGTCGCGCCGAAAGAAGCGGCATGGGTGCGGCAGTACTACGATTTTGATAAAGGAGATAGCAAGGATCTATGAACGATGAATTTTTTGACGCGCTCAAACTGCTTGGGAAAGAAAAGGGTATCCCCGCGGAATATCTTGCCGAAAAAATCCGCCTGGCAATTTTAAACGCGGTAAAGCGCGATTATGGGGCTTCTGATAACGCCGCTGTTGAAATAGATATAGAGGCGAAAAAATTCAGTGTGTCTATCAGGAAAGATGTTGTGCCCGACCCTGCTGAAATAGAAAACAAAAACACGCAGATAAGCCTTGAGGAAGCCGAAAAATATTCCACCCGCGCCCTCGCCGACGGTTTTGTCGATATTCCGCTGGAGACAAAGCGCTTTGGCCGTATTGCCGCCCAGGCCGCAAAGCACATCATACGCCAGGGCATACGAGAGGCCGAGCGCGTCCAGGCTTTGCAGGAATTCCAGAGCAAGGAGCACGAGATTGTTTCCGCGACCGTCACAAAAGTTGATCCTGTCCGTGAAGTCGTCACGGTCGATATCGGCAAAAGCGAGTCAATTCTTCCCAAGTCCGAGCAGATTCCCGGGGAAACTATCAAAGAAGGCAGTTATATAAAAGTCTATATCGTCGACGTCGCCGCCGGGGACAAAGGCCCGAAAGTTTTAATTTCCCGCACGCATCCCGGCTTTGTCAAGCGCCTTTTTGAAATGGAAGTTCCGGAGATTTACGACGGCACTGTTGAGATAAAAGCGATCTCCCGCGAGGCCGGTTCGCGCACAAAAATTGCCGTATGGTCGAAAGACCATAACGTCGACCCCGTCGGCGCGTGCATAGGGCCCAAGGGCGAGCGCATTAACACTATTCTAAAAGAACTTGGCGGGGAAAAAATAGATATAATAAAATATTCGGAGAATTTGGCCGAGTATGTCGCCGCGGCGCTTGCCCCGTCAAAGGTGACAAACGTGGTTTTGCCGGACCCGAATGTTAATTCCTGCCAGGCCAGCGTTCCGGATCACCAGCTTTCGCTTGCAATAGGCAACAAGGGCCAAAACGCCCGCCTTGCCGCAAAGCTGACTGGCTGTAAAATAGATATAAAACCCGAGAGCGGTTATTTCGGCGAAGAACCCGCTGTTCAGGCATGAAGGCGAACCGCGCCGCCCATATGAAAAAAATGCAAAATTCGTATATTAAGGGGGCCTGTTGAAATTTGAAAACGAAAAAAATCCCTCTGAGAATGTGTCTTGGCTGCGGGGAAATGAAGCCGAAAAAAGAACTTGTCCGCGTGGTTAAAAATAAAGAGGGCGAAATCTTTCTTGACCTCACAGGCAAAAAAGCGGGCCGCGGCGCTTATGTCTGCTCCAGCGCGCCCTGCTTTCAGAAAGCCCGGAAAAGCCGCAGGCTTGAAAAAGCCTTTTCGCAGAAAATACCCGATGAAGTTTATGACGCGCTGGAGGGACAAATTAATGCCCGGCCTGGAGATTGAGTCCAAACTGCTTCATATGCTCTCAATGAGCCGCAAAGCCGGGAAACTTCTTCTCGGCTTCGACAGCGTGAGGGAAGGTCTTGCAGGCGGCAGAGTTTTCGCCGCCTTCGTCAGCGCGTCAGCTTCACAGAAAACACAGAAGGAAGTGGAATTTTTCTCAAAAAAATACAGAGTTCCGTTTATGCGTTTACAGATACCGGCGGAAGTTTTAAGGCGTTTTACCGGAAGGGAAGCTGCGGTCATGGGAATCTCGGACAAAAATTTCGCGGAAAAGATTCTTTCTCTTGCCGGAGATTTCCAGCAGTACTTAGCGGTTTCAAACAGTGATTTTGGAGGGTTGTCAATTGATAATTAAGTACAGGATTTACGCGCTTGCAAAAGATTTAGGCATTCAAAGCAAGCGTATTATGGAATTCATGGCGGAGCAAAATATTAACATGCCTAAAAAGCATCAGACTATTCTGGAAGATGAGCAGCTCAATATGATTTTTGACTATTTGACAAGTGAAAGCCAGGCCGATTCGCTTTCGGATTATCTTTCAAAAGAGTCTCCGGCCTCCCCGGCTGTGAAGGCTCAGCCTTCTTTTGCCAGGCCGCCTCAGCAGCAAAAACCGGCCTTCGCCGAAAGAAAGCCCAGACCGCAGGGACAAAACCAGCAGCAAAAGCCCGCTCAGGCGCAGACCCAAAATAATAATAATACAGAAAGAAAACCGCAGCGTCCGCAGCAAAATCAGCAGCAAAACCGCCCGGCGGCGTTTCAGCCTGCCCAGCAGCAGAGGCCCCCGGCCGCCCAGCCGCCAAAGCCCCAGCAGCAAGCCCAAAAAGCCGCCACAAAAACCGTCTATGTCGATACAAAGGCCGCGCAAGTCGACCTTGAGAAATACAACGAGCGCTATGAAGAGATTGCGGGCGGGCGGCACAACCAGAAAGACAGCGAACGCAGCAAGCAGAAAATTACGCAGAAAAGCGCCCAGCGCGCCCGGAGCCAGCGCTCCAACAAACAGAAAGAAACCGAGGCCCAGCGCCTGAACAGGATTGCGCTTGAGAAAGCGCGCAAACAGCAGCTTAAAGTCAGCATACCGGAAGAAATAACCGTGGGGGAGCTTGCCACGCGCCTGAAAGCAAGCGCGCCAAGCGTCATCAAAAAACTGATGAATCTTGGCGTTATGGCTTCTATCACAGAAATGATTGATTTCGACACAGCTTCTATGATTGCGATAGAATTTGGCGCCAAAGTCGAGAAAGAAGTCGTCGTCACAATAGAGGAGCGCCTTTTCAACGACAGCGCCGACAAAGAGGAGCAGCTTGTAGAGCGCAATCCGGTTGTGGTTGTCATGGGGCACGTCGACCACGGCAAAACCTCGCTTTTGGACGCAATCCGCAACGCGAACGTAGTCGCGGGCGAAGCGGGCGGCATTACCCAGCATATCGGAGCGTACCGGGTTGAAGTGAACGGCAAGTATATCACTTTTCTTGATACCCCCGGCCACGAGGCCTTTACGGAAATGCGCGCAAGGGGCGCTCAGGTGACGGACATCGCAATTCTGGTTGTGGCGGCGGACGACGGCATAATGCCCCAGACGATAGAAGCCATCAACCACGCGAAAGCCGCAAAAGTTTCTATTATAGTCGCAATAAATAAAATGGATAAGCCGGGCGCAAATCCCGACAGAATCAAAGAACAGCTTACGCAGTATGATCTGGTTGTCGAGGAATGGGGCGGCGACGTTATCGCTGTGCCGATTTCGGCCAAAACCGGCCAGGGCATAGGCACGCTTCTTGAAATGGTTCAGCTTGTTGCGGACGTGCGCGAACTCCGCGCAAACCCAAACCGCCTTGCAAAAGGCACCGTGATAGAAGCCCGGCTGGATAAAGGCCGGGGGCCTGTCGCTACGCTGCTTGTCCAAAACGGCACATTGCGCACCGGGGATGTTATCATTGCGGGGATGGCCGTCGGCCATGTGCGCACAATGTTCGACGATAAAGGCAGAATTATCACCGAGGCGGGGCCTTCTGTCCCGGCGGAGATAACAGGTCTTGGCGAAGTGCCCAGCGCGGGCGATATTTTCAACGTCGTCGAGGACGAGCGCCTGGCCCGCGTCCTGACTGAACAGCGCCGCTACAGCGAAAAAGAACAGCAGGAAAATCAGTACAGGAAAATCACGCTTGAAAACCTGTTCTCGCAGATAGAAGCGGGCGAAGTGAAAGAGCTGCCGCTGATTGTGAAAGCCGATGTGAAAGGCTCTGTCGAAGCCGTCAGGCAGTCGCTGGAGAAGCTCACAAACCCGGAAGTGCGCGTGCGCGTCATTCACAGCGCGGTGGGCGCGGTGAACGAGTCGGACGTCATGCTTGCCCGGTCTTCCAGCGCGATTATAATAGGCTTTAACGTTGCGGCCGACCCTGTCGCCAAAATCAACGCTGAAATTCAGGGCGTGGACATCCGCAGTTACAGAGTAATTTACGAAGCCATAGACGAAGTGAAAGACGCTATGAAGGGCATGCTTGCGCCGAAATACCGCGATGTTACTCTTGGCCGCATTGAGGTGCGCATGACCTACAGGATTTCATCTGTGGGGACGATTGCGGGCTGCTATGTCCTTGAGGGCGAAATAAACCGGAACTGCAAGATAAAAGTTATACGGGACGGGATTATAATAGCCGAAGATCAGGTTGCGTCTCTCAAGCGCTTCAAAGACGACGTAAAAGAGGTTAAGGCTGGATTTGAATGCGGCATAGGTCTTGAAAAATTCAACGATATTAAAGACGGGGATATTTTTGAAGCCTTTATTACAGAAGAATACCGCGCGGAATGATTGCATTCGCCCCGCGCGGATCTGTGAATTCTCTATGGAGGAAATAAATGTCAGGACACAGAATAGAAAGACTTAACGCCGATATTCAAAAAGAGCTGGCCGACATAATCCGCGAACTGAAAGACCCCCGAGTCAAGGGCCTTCTTTCAGTCGTGAAAGTGAGCGTAAGCGGTGATTTGTCCTATGCTGAGGCTTATATAAGCGACGCGGAGGGCATAGTCAAAACAAAAGAAGCCGTCGAAGGTCTTGACCATGGCAAGGGCTTTATCAAGCGCGAGCTTGGTCAGCGCCTGCGGCTGAAAAAAACGCCGGAGCTGCGCTTTATTGCGGATGATTCGATAGCCTGCGGCGCGGAAATTTCCCGGAGGATCCGCGAGCTGAATTCAGGTTTTGAGCCGCAAGAATAAAAAAACTATTGCAATAAAATTTTATATATGCTAGAGTTTAAAAGTGCGATAAAAAGCCTAAAAGCAAAAATCAGGAGGAATTTTAAAATATGAAGGTTTTATTAAAATACCTTGCGCTGCTTCTGGCGTTCATGATGATATTTACTGTTTGCTCATGCACGCTTTACGGCGGCGATACGACTTGGGTTTATGAGATAGACGGCGAAAAAATACCGGCCGGGGTGTATCTTTATTATCAGCAGGTCGCATATGGGCTTGCCGAACAGAAAATAGCCGAAGAAACGGCGGCGGCGTCCTCACAGGACGGCAGCGAATCTTCCGCGGCGTCCAGCTCCGTCCCTTTTGCCGATAAGACTATAGAGGGCATTCCCTCCGCCGAATGGCTGCAAAATGAGGTATTAAATCTTTGCAAACGCTATGTAACCGTTCAGAAAGAGTTTACGGCTCTGGGGCTTTCCGTCAGCGAAGCCGAGCTTAAAAACACAAGAGACACGGCCGCAAAAAACTACGAAACCAACGAGGCTCAAATTAAGGTTTACTCAACTTTTGGGATCGGGCTGGAAAGCTTTAAAAACGTCAGCTTGTCCGACGTTTACAGTACTACGCTTTTCTCAAAGTATTTCGGCGCAGGCGGGGAATATGAAGTGCCGGAAGACGAACTTAAGGCTTATTATGCCGAAAATTATGCCGCCGCCGTGATTTACACCGTTCCTGTTTCGGAGGATACGGATTTAAAAATCCTGGATGTAAATCTTGATAAGCTTATTGACAATCTGAACAGTACGCCGGACGGCTTTTCCGCCGCTATTATGGAGTTTGAGTCTACCGTTCCGGAAGAATTGAGAAGCGACTATACAAGCGGCCTGAGCGAGGACACTTTTACCGCGCTTATAGACAAGAGCAATTCCAATTCGTCAGTACCGGCTCTTGTGAGCAATGCGGTGTGGGAAACGGAGGGCTATGGCAAATATGTCAGAATCAATGTTTCGGACACGCAGATTTATATAGTGGCGAGAAGGGACGTTCTGGCCGATTCGCTCAGCGTTTACTTTGCCATTTACGGCAGTTCGCTGCTGTATGAGTTCAAAAGCGAAGACTATGCGGCTGCTCTTGATGAAAAGGGCGCGGGTCTCAGCGTCACAGAAAACAGCAAAGCCTTGAGACGTTATTCGCTCGGCCAGATGGAAAAGAATATAGCCGCGGTGAATTCCGCATACGCCGCAAACTACGCTTATTAATCCCCCTATAAAAAGACAACAGATTCGCACTCAAACGAATCTGTTGTCTTTTTATGCAATCAAGCGCCCGTCGGATATTTTCAGCACGCGGCCGGCGCTTTTGGCAATTTTGTCATTGTGGGTGATAAGCACAACGGTTTTGCCTTCCCGGTTGATGTCCAGCAGAAGCCGCATGATTTCAGCGCCGGACGCGCTGTCAAGATTCCCCGTCGGTTCGTCGGCTAAAATCAGGGACGGCTGACCACAAAGCGCCCGCGCAATGGCCACCCGCTGCTGCTGGCCGCCCGAAAGCCGGGAGGGAAGGTGCCCGCTCCTGTGGGAAAGACCAACTTTTTCAAGGGCGGCAAGCGCTTCCTCCCGGCGCGCCTTGCGGTCAAGGCCCCTGTAAAACAGGGGAAGCTCCACATTTTCGGCGGCATTCATGCCAGGCACAAGATTAAAGCTTTGGAAAACAAAGCCGATTTCCCTGTTGCGTATCACAGAAAGCTCTTTTTCCGGAATGCGGCTTACATCACGCCCGTTTAACAGGTAACGCCCCGTGTCGGGCAGATCCAGGCAGCCGAGGGTATTCATCAGCGTGGACTTGCCGGAACCGGACTGGCCGATAATCGCGGCAAACTCTCCCCGCATTATCTCAAGTGAAATGTCTTTGAGAGCGTGGATTATGCTGTTCCCGCCGCCATATGTTTTGCTCATATTTTCAAGCTGAATTAAAATTTTCTCCGGCATGTGCGTATAATCCTTTTCTAACAGGCTGGCTGATAATACCGCCTATATAAGTTTGTACGCTTTCGGCGGAAATAAAACAACTGGGGGAAAATTTCTGTTCAGCCTTAAATTTATTCTTCAATTTAGTTTTTAATTTCCGGCCGCATCAAAATATATTCCTGAATTATTTCGTCTTTTGGAACGTCCGCTATAACGATTTTATAAAAGCCCATATATCCGCCTAATTCCGCGTCAATGGGAACAATTGCGGCTATTGTGTTTTCGTCAATTATAGTATAGCTCCCGCAGCCAATATCCCTGATAGCTGTTATTTTTTCAACTTTTGAGTAGGATTTATAATACATAATAGTGCAAGCCCTGTCTTCGGCATTATAATTATCATAAACATGGTCTAAATATGGAGGCGTGCCATAATTGCCGATGCTGCCGGCGCTTTTGAACACCAGCTTTTCAGTTTCCCCGCGAAGTTCCTCCGGTAGTTTATTGACGGCATTTTCATCATAGGCATACGCAAGGAAAGTGGTTTTTTCTGTTTCAAAATCAGTGAGGAAGTAATTGTACCCATCGCTATTATACATATCGTCCCCCAGACATGAAATCATATACCGCCCGTCCTTTGAGATAGAAACCCTTATATAGTCCTGCCCTTTTATCTCAACGAATTTGTCAATTACGTTTTTGCTTATGTCGTATCTTAGGACATATGGGTAATAAACAGCAAATAGAAAGCGCTCTCTGTTGTCCAGGCGCCAAGGTTCGCTCCAAAAAACAAACGACCGGGCCAAATCTTTTCCCTCTTCCACATCTATAAACACCGGTTTGCATTTATTTTCCGGCAATTCCGCCGCTCTTATCATCTCGAACACAGCTCCGGAGACGATAATTACCAGAAAAACTGCAATCGCAATAATCACGCCGCGCTTTTTTAATTTTGTCATTTTATTTTCTCCTGCAATTTAAAGTAAAAAAGCAAAGCCGCCGGACACTCCGGCGGTTTTGCAAAAATTATTCAAGCATTAATATTAAGCCGTATGTGTTCGGCCCGCAATGAGAATTTACAACCGCGCTGACCGGCGCGTCATATATTTTGTCAAAATCATACAGTTCTTTGGCGGTTTTTATAATCAGCGGCAGATAGCTCTCGTCCTCAAAAACAGCATGAGCAATAAAAAATACAGCTCTTTTTATATTTTTATAAAGCGCAAACTTGTCCTTCAAAAACTGGACGTAAACTTTTTCCATGGAGCCTCTGTATTTCTTGCCCACGGTCATCGCGCCGCCGTTGGCGTTGTCCAGGTCAATCGACGGATGAAGCTTAAGCAGATTGGCCCCAAAAGCCTCCAGCGCGGAGCATCTTCCACCCTTGCGCAGAAACTCCAGGGTGTCCACGACAAAACTGACCCTGACATTGTCTGTTAGAGGGATCAGCTCCTGCTGTATCTGTGCGGCTGATTTGCCCTCCTGTATGCGATCATATGCTTCCAGCACGATAAGCGCCGAGCCCGCGGAAAGACTTTTTGAATTCACCGGATATATTCCCCCGCCCAGGTCGCTTGCGGCTATGCAGGCGTTTTGATGACAGGCGGAAACCCCCGTTCCGATATTGATGTGAATCACCTCATAGCCTTTATCAAGAAACTGCTTGAAATAATCGACATATTCCCCGACGCTGATGGCCGAAGTTGTGGGCAGCAGTTTTTTTTCGCGGTAAATCCTGAATATATCTTGTCCGGTGATGTCGATGCCATCGTCGGTATACTGCTTGTCTCCAATAATGACATGCAAAGGGAACAGGTGCAAATCAAGCTTTTCCCTAAGTTCAACAGGCATGTCGCAGGTGCTGTCCGCGCTTAAAATAATCTTCTTTTTTTCAGCCATAAAATAAGTACTCCCCGTTTGATTAATATTGTTTTTTTGTACTTCAATATTGTACTTCAATGAGTAACGCAAGTCAATGTGTTTTTATCAAAATTACATGCGCGCTAACGCGTTTTCAGCGTTCGGGCGCGCCGGACAGCCCTTAAAAAATCGCAAAATATTATAAAAAACACGCAAAACCGCCGTCGCTATGAATGCAACGGCGGTTTTGCGTTTGCCTGACTTATTGCGGCGGCTTGCTTTCGTTCGTTTTTTTCTTTGGGATAAACCATCCGGGCAGCGCCAGCTTAAAACTCCCGCCGTTTCGGTTGGAAATGATTATGCTTTGCAGCACGATAAACAAGCAGAGCATCGCGCCTGTGGTTATGCCCTGCCACCACGGGCCTTTCAGCCCCATGGCCACGACGACGTTGTTAATAGTACCCAGCGAAATTACGCCGAACAAAGTTCCAATAATGTTGCCTACGCCGCCGGTCAGCAGCACCCCGCCTATTATAGAAGACGCTATAGCTTTCATCTCGGCGCCGGTGGCCTGGGTAACTGAACCCGAACCCGTGTGCAGAAGATACACAAAGCCCGCTATCCCGGATAACATCCCGCAGATCATATACGAGTACAGCCTTGTGCGCCTTATGTTTATGCCGAGCATCAGTGCGTTTTGGCTGCCGCCGCCTATAGCGTAGAGACTGCGACCGAACCTTGACCATTTCAGCACGACAAAAAGCGCAAGCAGAACAAGCAGCGCGACAATCACGCCAAGTTCTATCTTCGCGTTGATAAAATTGCCGTTTTTGGCGTAATAACCTATCCCAGGCAGCCTGATTTCTATTTCCCGGAGAGCCGAAAAACCGGCGTGCTTTACCGTGCGCGGGTTGACTTCGACCATAGTGCTAATCCCCCGGGCAAGAAACATTCCCGCCAGCGTGATGATAAACGGCTGGATGTCCAGGAAAGATATGAGCAGCCCCTGAAGAAGCCCGAACGCAAGGCCAATGCCCAAAGCCAGACCCAGCGCGCCCAAAACGCTCCCGCCGCGGTCCTCAAGATAGACGGCGCAGCACACGCTGACCAGCGCGGTAATGCCTCCCACAGAAATGTCTATGCCGCCCTGGATCATAACGACGCTTAAAGCGCATGCAAGTATTATAAGAGAGGCGTTTTCGTTGAACAAGTTCAAAAACTGCTGAGGGTTCAGAAATCCGCCGCCGAAAAATATCATGGAAAGCGCATACATGGCGGCAAATATACTTATAGTTATAATCAACAGCAGATTACTGTCCGTTAAAGGCTGTCTGTGCCTGATTTTTTTAATTGCTGTCATGCTACACAAGCGCCTCCTTTACGGGCGGGCTTTTTTTTGGAAACAGTTTCGCCCAAAGCTTCTCTAAAGCGCTTTTCACCGCGGGAGAGCTTATAACCACAAGTATAATAATAACAAGCGCCTTATAAAACCTGATTGACTCCGAAGTTACGCCGGGCATCGCGTAAAGCGTGACCGTCAGCGCCTGAATAGTATACGCGCCTATAATAGAGCCGGCCATGTTAAACTTTCCGCCGCCGAGCGCGTTCCCGCCGATTGCCACCGCCAGAATTACGTCCATTTCTATATCCTGCGCGACAGAACTGTAATTTATCGTACTCATCCGGCTTACTTTGATAAAAGCGGCGACGGCAACGCAGAACCCGATTATAATATATGCCAGCAGTTTTATCCGGACAGGATTCAGCCCGTTTAAACGCGCGGACTTTTCGTTTATGCCCACTGCCTGAGTATAAAGCCCCAGATTTGTGAATTTTAAAACCAGAGCAATCACAATCATACACAATACCGCTATCAAAATGGGCGTGGGCACAGGCACCCCCGGAATAAATCCGCCGAAATAGCCGAACTGCTTTTCGGAAATTTTGGCAATCTGGCCGCCGCCAATCCAATAGCCTATTGAGCGCCCGGACGTAAATAATATCAGCGTCGCTATCATAGGCTGAATTTTGAATATCGAAACCAGCACGCCGTTAAACGCGCCGAACAGCATTGCGACAACACAGCTGGCCAAAAACGCATAAATAATGGGCGCGTGCAGGATGTCCGGCGAGGCCTCGTTACCGCAGAGAACCCGGAGCACAACGCCGCCCGCGATCGCGATCGCCGCGCCCACGCTGATGTCCTGCCCGCCCGACGCCGCCGTCACCAGCGTCATGCCTATCGCCAGAATAGCAAGCTCAGAGCCGTTATCCAGTATGCTTATAACATTGCCGGACAAAACAGTGTTGCCCACGTTGTTCACTCTAAGCTCCAGCGAGAAAAAATTGGGTTCGACTATTAAATTAATAATAACTATTGCGAAAAGCGAGACCAGCGGAAAAAGCAGCTGCGCGTTTTTCCGCGCAGTTTCTTTCAGTTTAAGCATTGTCCGGCGCCTCCCCCGCAATAGTGCGCATTATTTTATCCTGCGTCATGTCTTCGCCATTAAGCTCGCCGACTATGCGCCTGTCGCGCATGACGATCAGCCGGGAACAGGTGCGCAGCATTTCTTCTGTCTCAGAAGATATAAACGTGATAGCCATTCCCTCCGAGGCCAATTTTAATACAAGCTTCTGAATTTCCACTTTTGTGCCTATATCTATTCCTCTCGTCGGCTCGTCCAGAATCAAATACTCCGGGTGGGTGAGCAGCCAGCGCGCCAGAATAACCTTTTGCTGGTTGCCCCCTGAAAGGGATTTTATCGGCGTATCGGCGGAAGCGGTCTTTATTCCCAGAAGCCGTATGTACTCGTCGGCGAAGGCTTTCGCTTTGGCCCTGGAAAACGGCCTGAAAAAGCCCTTCATCACCTGGAGCGCAAGAATAATATTTTCGCGCACAGACAGATCCGCCGATATACCGTCCCGCTTTCTGTCTTCAGGCAAATACCCTATACCCAGTTTCATGGCGTCAATCGGCTTTGTGATTCTGGCCGCCTTCCCGTTCACGCTTACCCTGCCGCCAGTCATCCTGTCCGCGCCGAAAATGGCGCGCACGCTTTCACTGCGCCCGGAGCCGAGAAGCCCCGTGAAGCCGTTGACTTCACCTTTTTTAATGCTGAAATCAAAAGGTTTTGTGCCCGCCGCGCTGGAAAGCCCCGCCGCCTCATACACTGGAACGCCCGCGAATTCCCCGGTCTCAGCTTTTTTCGCCATTATCTCCGAAAGCCCGCCAAGCTCTTTCCCCATCATTTTGGCAATGAGCTGGACTCTGGGCAAATCCTCAACTTTGTATTCGCCCACAAGCTCGCCGTTGCGCAGAACAGTTATCCTGTCGCAAACCTCATACACCTGCTCAAGAAAATGCGTGACAAAAACAATGCCGACCCCGCGCGACTTCAGTTCGCGCATAAGCGAAAAAAGCTTCGCCACCTCCTGCTCGTCAAGAGAGGAAGTCGGCTCGTCCAAAATCAGGATTTTGCATTCCATATCAACGGCGCGGGCGATGGCGACCATTTGCTGTACCGCAAGGGAGCAGCTTGCAAGCTGCTGCGAAGGCGCGGCCGGGATGCCCAAGTTATCCAGTATTTTTTTTGCCCTCCTGCTCATTTGGCCCCAGTTGACAAAGCTGTATTTCCCGCGCCCGATAAACATGTTTTCCGCCACGGTCAGGTTCGGGCAAAGCATGACTTCCTGATAAACTGTGCTTATGCCCAAAGACTGGGCTTCCTGCGGGGAGCGGATTTTCGCCGCTTTGGACATGCCGTCTATATTTATATAGCCGGTATCCAGAGTATAAACCCCGGTCAAAACTTTTATCAGGGTTGACTTGCCCGCGCCGTTTTCGCCCATCAGCGCGTGGATTTCGCCTTTGCGGAGCGTGAAATCCACATTCTGCAAAGCGCGCACGCCCGGGAATTCTTTGCCGATATTGCGCATGCTTAAAACTATACCACCATCCTGCATTAGGCATTCTCCTGTAAATACAGCGCTGTACGGAGTGTGCGAAAAACGCCCACACACCCCGCACAGCACGGCTAATTATAAATTATTTCGTTTATATCACGTGAATAGCAAAAATATTAACCCAAACCGTAGGTGTTCACATCGTCCGCAGTGATTGTCTTGGCGTCAAAGCCTTTTTCTTCGGAGATAATCTTTTTCTGAGCTGGGGCCGTGCCGTTCTGGAGGTCTTTTATAATGCCGTCGATAACTTTTGCCTGGAACGGGCTGCACTGGCCGTCATAGTTCCAGTTTCCGTCAAGCAGCTCCTGAAGCGCCCATTTGTTGCAGTCAAAGCCCATGATTACAACATCGCCGTCAACGCCGTGGGTAATCCCGGCGGCGTCCAGAGCCTGCGCCGCTCCCTGCGCCATATTGTCGTTTTCGGCATAAATCACGTTAAACGGGGTCTTAGCGTTAATAACGGCTTCAACGATAGTTTTCGCTTCCGCGTCGCTCCAGTTGCCCGTCTGCTGGACGACTTTGGTCATAGCGCCGGCGGCGAACTCTTTATCCAAAGCGGCGGTGCGGCCGATCTGGGCGTCCGAACCCATAACGCCCTGAATATGAATCACGTTATATTCCGCAAGGTTCTGGGCTTTCAGCCAGTCGACAGCGGTTATGCCTTCCTGCGCCATGTCGGAAACGACAGCGGCTTCATAAAGGCTTTCATCGGCGGAAACCATGCGGTCGAAAAGCAGGATTTTAATGCCGGCTTCGTTCGCGGTCTTGAAAGCCGCGTCCCAGCCGTCGGTCGCCGCGGCGGAAAGAAGGATGTAGTCCACGCCGTCCGCTACAAACTGGTTGAAAGAAGCGAGCTGTTCCTCAAACTTAAGGCTGTAGGCGAAAGAAGCTTTGTAGCCGTTGTCTTCGGTAAAGGTCTCCTGGAAATCCTTGACGTTTGCGGCGCGGTAACCGGACTCTTCCGGCGGATTGTTTATGATGCCTACTTTAATCAGGCCGTCGCTCTCGGGCGGTGCAGCCTCAACGGATGCGGGCGGACTGTCGGCTGAGCTTGCGGCGGGCGGCGCGGACGTACACGCGGCGAAACTTACGACTAAAGTCATAGCTGCAAGTACAATAAGCAATTTTTTCATTTTTAAGTTTTCACTCCTTCAATAAATTTGCGCGTTAATAAATCAGTCACTTGACAAGACAATTTTATCATGGACATTAGTACAAGTACATATAAAATTCTATGATAAATCTATAATTTTCTCTAAAAATAAAACATCTTTTTATAGATTATTAACTAAGCTCAGATACAGCCTGTACGTTCATCACTGAAACCCTCTGAACCAGCTCCGGCGCAAACATAACATCTTTTGCGTCTGCGTTCGGGTTCTCCATCATTCGCAGGAGAAGCTCCGCCGCCTGTTCGCCCAGCCGCTGCTTCGGGTGCTTCACCGTCGTCAGCGGAACCTCGCATATGCCCGCGCGGTTCGAGTCGTCAATGCCGACAACAGATATACCGCCGGGCACGGAGATTCCCTCCTCCCTGCAAAATTCAAGCAGCCTGACCGCCAGCGAATCGTTATAGCATACTATTCCGCTGCTGTCTTTCAAAAGCTCCAGCAGCCTTTTCCTGAAAACAGTAAAAAGCCCCGCCCTGTTGTCCTGTGTTGAGAACCACATCACCCGCTCCTCCGGGTTCTCCGCCCCGGCGGCGGTAAGGCTTTCCATAAAGCCCTTGTAGCGAAGATGGCCCTGAACGTCGTCCAGCACAAAAATTGCGGATATTTTTCTGTGGCCGCAGTCCAGCAGGTGCTGAGTGGCGATGCGCCCCGCCGCCGCATCGTCCATGGCAACGCAGGGGAAAGGCGAATTTGGGTATTTCGCGTTGAAAAACACAAGAGGCATGCCGCGCGCCCGAATTTCGTCATACAAAGCAACGTTCGGGTTGGGCAGGGCGCTTTTGGACGGCTCCACAATAAACCCGTCCACCCCCTGGGCCAGCATTGCGCGGAGCGCACGGGCCTCCTCCGCAACTTGATTGCGTGTGGTAGAAAGCTGTAAATTCACATTGTTTTTTTTCAGGACGCGCTCTATCCCTGTGATAATGCTGGGGAAAATATAATCGCTGAAATATGTCGAAATCAGCCCCACAGTGAGCGCCTGCTCCCTTTTGCCCCCCGCCGACACATGAACAAACGTGCCGCTCCCCTGCCTGCGCCGGATAATGCCCTGGTTTTCCATAAGGGCAAGCGCCTGGCGCACAGTCTGCCTGCTTACATTGTGGATACCGCACAGTTCCGTCTCAGAAAAGAACCTGTCCCCGGCGGTCAGCCCGCGCTGGCTGATAGTTTGCTTTGCCCACTCGACTATCGCCAAATATTTAAAATCATCCATCGAATTCCCGCTCCAGAAGTTTTTTGCTCAACTTGTCTATTATAGTATTCGCCGCAGGACAATTTGTCAATATGAATTTTATCCTGGCATAACAATTTCAGACCGCACAGACGCACAAAAAGCGGCGGCGGACAAAAAACGCCCGCCCCTAAATAAATTTCCAGCAATTATTCCTCTGTTTTCAGAGCCTTTTTCAGCGACGGGAGAATCAGCGCCGCAAGCGCCCCGCCGATAAGCGCGGTTATAAGCTGCGGGAACGAAAACATTGCCGAAATAGTTACGGCTTGCTTTTCCGGGAGTTGCAGCCATATCGGAACGGCAAATTTTGTTATAGATAAAAACAGGAACAGAAATTTCAAAACGGCTCCGGAAACAGCGGCTATTATATAGCTTATATAAAAATTCTGTATTTTTTTAATGCCGATAAAATACCAAAGCAGTACTAAAATCGCGTTGCCGACCGCAACAAACGGAACTATTTCCCAGAGCGGCCCTATACCGACAAGTTTCGCTAAAACCGGAGATATAAGCGCCACCGTAAGGCCGCTGGACAGACCGCATATCACGGCGGAAACAGCCAGCAGCAAATTTACGATTGAGCCAGTTACGTACTGCGTGGCGGGCGGCGGCACAAGCTGCGACGTGAGGAACTGTACCGCAATCAGCATTGCGAGGAAAATTGCCGTCTGCGTTATCCATTTTATGCGTTTTTTATTCATTGATAAAGCTCTCCTATTTAAAAAAAATTATTAATAACAATTATCGTTTTTATATTAGCAGATACGCCCCCAAAAGTAAAGTAAAAAAACGGCATGCAACTGTTAATTTTTTAACCTGTATTAATTATATCATGCGCAAAGGCGAACGGTCATCCGCCTTTGCGCACGCACTACAGCTATTTCAAGACCGCGCCATATCTGGAGGAACTTACCAATCTGCTGTATCGCTCAAGCCATCCGGATTTGATTTTAGGCTCGGGCCTCCGCCAATCTTCCCTGCGGCGGGCAAGTTCATCATCGCTGATTTCCAGATTTATTGAATATTCTGGTATATTTATAGAAATTATGTCTCCCTCTCGGATAAGCGCGATTGCCCCGCCCTCGGCGGCTTCCGGAGAAACATGGCCGATTGCCGCGCCGCGGGTCGCCCCGCTGAAGCGCCCATCGGTAATCAGCGCGACGGCTTTGTCCAAACCCATCCCCGCCAGGGCCGAGGTCGGGCTGAGCATTTCCGGCATTCCCGGCGCGCCTTTGGGACCTTCATAGCGGATAACTACGACATCGCCGGGGCGGATTTCTCCGGAAAAGATAGCGTCTATGGCCTCGCCTTCGCCGTTGAAAACGCGCGCTTTCCCGGAATTCACCAGCATTTCCGGCGCAACCGCCGAGCGCTTGACAACGCAGCCTTCCGGGGCCAAGTTCCCATAAAGAACCGCGAGACCGCCTGTCTGACTGTATGGATTTTCAATAGGTCGGATAATTTTTGTATTTTTATTCACTGATTCCGCAATATTTTCGCCGACGGTTTTTCCGCTGGCCGTAGTAAGCTCAAGATTAATCAGACCGCGCTTTTTCAGCTCCGCCATGACGGCCGCGACGCCGCCCGCCGCGTCCAGTTCCTCAATCGGGCTTGGCCCCGCCGGACTAAGATGGCAAAGATTGGGAGTGCTTTCACTGATTTTGTTTATATCTTCCAGATTCAGCTCAACGCCGGCCTCGTGCGCAATCGCAAGCAGGTGCAGAATGCTGTTTGATGAGCAGCCCAAGGCCATATCTGTAGTCAAAGCGTTTTTAAACGCCGCCTCTGTCAAAATATCCCTTGGTTTTATATTATTTTTTACTAAATTCATGATATTCATGCCGGCTTTTTTAGCAAGCTGAATCCGCCGGGAAGAAACTGCGGGAATTGTGCCGTTGCCCGGTAAAGCAATACCTACGGCTTCACAAAGACAGTTCATGCTGTTGGCCGTGAACATTCCGGAGCACGAGCCGCAGCCGGGGCAGGATTTTTTCTCAATACGCGTCAGTTCAGCGCCGTCAATCAGCTTTGCCTTGTGCGCGCCGACGGCCTCGAAAACGCTGCTGAGCGTCATTGCCTCACCGCCGTCAGTCCGGCCGGCAAGCATCGGGCCGCCGCTGACTACTATTGACGGTATATTTATACGCGCCGCGCCCATAAGCATCCCAGGGACGATTTTATCGCAATTGGGGATCAATACCAGACCGTCGAAGCAGTGCGCCATAGCCATAGACTCGACCGAATCCGCAATCAGCTCGCGGGAAGCAAGGGAGTAGCGCATTCCGGCGTGTCCCATGGCGATACCGTCGCAAATTCCAATTGATGGAAATAATATAGGCGTGCCGCCCGCCATGCGAATTCCGGCCTTGACCGCTTCCGCGATTTTGTCCAGATGGACATGGCCGGGGACAATTTCGCTGAACGCCGAACATACACCGATCAGCGGCCGAGAAATTTCTTCTTCGGTCAGACCAAGGGCATAGAAAAGCGAACGGTGCGGGGCGCGCCCGGCGCCGCGCAGAACTTTGTCGCTGTTTAACTGCATAATTATTCACCTTCCTGAGTTTTTAACAGAAGTCTGAAACACTGCGCTTTATAAAAAATCAGCATATAAAATCGCAGGGAAATTTTGGGGAATCCCGCCCGGAGATTCCCCAAAATTCTATTTATTATTTTTTGAGCCAGCTCATCATCTTGCGAAGCTCCGCCCCGACGCTCTCGGACAGGTGCTCGCTCTGTATTCTGCGCTGGGCAAGGAACTTCGCCCGCCCGCCGGACTTGTTTTCGCTGATCCATTCCGACGCGAAAGTGCCGTCCTGAATCTCGCCGAGGACTTTTTTCATCTCTCTGCGGGTCTCGTCGGTGATAATGCGCTTGCCGGTGCGGTAATCGCCGTATTCGGCGGTGTTGCTGATGGAATAGCGCATGAAGGCAAAGCCCTTTGTGTTGATCAGGTCGACAATCAGTTTCATCTCGTGAATGCACTCGAAATAGGCCATCTCCGGCGCATAGCCGGCCTCGACAAGCGTGTCGAACCCGGCTCTCATAAGGGCGGTGACGCCGCCGCAAAGCACGGCCTGCTCACCGAAAAGATCCGTTTCGGTTTCTTCTTTGAAGGTGGTCTTGATAATGCCGGCCCTGCCCGCGCCGATTCCGGCAGCATAAGCCAGGGCGTACTGCTCGGCCCTGCCGGAAAAATCACGCTCAATCGCGATAAGGCTGGGGACGCCCTGACCTTCGGCATAGGCCGTGCGGACGACGTGGCCGGGACCTTTGGGAGCGACCATAATCACGTCGACGCCTTCGGGCGGGTCAATCTGCTTGAAGTGAACGCTGAAACCATGCGCGAACATAAGAACGTTGCCTTCTTCAAGATTTGGCTTCACATCGGCTTCATAAATACCGGGCTGAAGTTCGTCCGGAACGAGAATCATAATCAGATCGGCCTTTTTGGCGGCTTCGGCTGTCTCATAAACCTCGAATCCGGCTTCTTCGGCTTTTGCCCAGCTCTGCGAAGATTTGCGCAGGCCGATAATCGTTCTGACGCCGCTGTCTTTCAGGTTTTGGGAATGGGCGTGTCCCTGGCTGCCATAGCCCAGAACCGCGACGGTTTTGCCTTCGAGAATGCTCAGATTGCAGTCGCTGTCATAATACATTTTTACCATTTTGAATACCTCTTTCGTTTTTTATTTTTTATTTTTTATTTTCCCGTTATTTGAAAATTTTACAAAAAATTAAATATATCTTGAAATCAAAAGCCTGTGATTGACTCCGCCCTACTCCATATCGTACAGCGTGCCCGCGCCTTTGTTCAGCGAGGCCACGCCCGTCCGGCAAAGCTCAATAATATTAAAGTCGCGCATATCCAGAATAAACTGATTAATTCTGGACCGCTCACTGGAAACCAGAATCGTCACCGTGCTTTCCGTTCGGTCGATAACCTTCGGGCTGCACTGCTGCTTAAGTTCGTCGAGCCGGTTTTCTAATAGATATAAATTGTCATATTTAATTTTTATCAAAAGCAGTTCCCGGCTGATCAGTTCCGTCACAGGGAAAATCTCGGCCTTGATTACATCCTCCTGCTTTTGCAGAATTTTCTCAAGCTGCAAACCCATGTCCAAATCGGCCTCAATCAATATAGTTATCCTGGAAATTTCTGGGTTCAGCGTTTCCGCTACAGTCAGAGAAACAATATTGCAGGTTCGGCGGCTGAAAATGCTTGTCACCCTGTTCAGAACGCCGAAATGGTTGGAAACAAGCAGCGAAAGTACTTGCTGGCGCATAAAATTACCTCTTTCAAATTTGAAATTTAATCTTTTGACCTGCCCATAATCGCATCCTTTGGGGTCTTGCCGGGCGGAATTATCGGATAAACGCTTTCGTCTTTGTCAATAACGCAGTCGACTATAACAGGTCCGTCGGCAGCCAGCGCCTGTTTGACAACTTCGCTGATTTCGCTTTTTTTATTTATGCGGAAGCCCGTTCCGCCCATGGCCTCGGCGAATTTTACTATGTCGGTTTTACGGCTCAAAATCGTGCTGGAATAGCGTTTGCCATAAAAAAGCGTCTGCCATTGCCGGACCATGCCCAGAACCCCGTTGCTCATCACAAAAACTTTTATGGGAATATTTTCAGTGACAGCCGCCGCAAACTCGTTCATGTTCATATGAAAACAACCGTCTCCGCTGATCAGCACAACGGGTTTCTCCGGGTTGCCGATTTTCGCGCCTATTGCCGCGCCCATGCCGTAACCCATTGTGCCAAGCCCAAGCGAACTGAGCCAGGTGCGCGGGTGCAAAAACGGGTAGCGCTGCGCCGTTATCATCTGGTGCTGGCCCACGTCCGTGACGATAACAGTGTTTTCGGCCGTGCGCCTGTGAATCCCGGCGATAACGTCCTGCATAACTACGCTGTCGTCCTCCGAAAGATTATCCGGCAGCGGCGCCTGCTTGGAGTATTCCTGAATATATCTAAGCCAGCTGTTATCGGTTTTTTCCTCGGCGCGTTCGAGCAGAAGCCTCAAAACTTCGTCCGCGTCCCCGGTTATATGCGCAAAAGCCTTGATGTTTTTGGAAATTTCCGATTCGTCTATATCAATATGCAAAACTTTCGCGTGCTTTGCAAATTTGGACTTGTCGCCGGTCACTCTGTCCGAAAAGCGCGCACCGACCGTGATCAGCAAATCGCAGCCGTTTGCGGCCTCGTTTGCGGCCGGTGTGCCATGCATCCCTATCATGCCCAGATACTGCGGGTTTGTATATGGCGCCGCCGACAGTCCCATTGCGCTGGGCGCAAGCGGCGCAAGAATCTTTTTCGCGAACGCCTGCAAGGATTCCGACGCGCCGGAAGAAATTACGCCGCCGCCGTAATAAATGCAGGGCTTTCTCGAATCGTTGATAAGCCCGACGGCTTTGTCAATCTCGTCTTTTTTTATTATTGGATTCGGGCGCTTTTTGTACCTGCCTGCGGGGACATATTCGCAGCTTTCCGCGGTCACGTCTTTGGGTATGTCAATCAGGACGGGCCCCGGCCGCCCGGAGCCTGCTATAACAAAGGCCTGCCTGATGATGTCCGCAAGAGTTTCTATATCTTTCGCAAAAAAGTTGTGCTTTGTGATCGGTACAGTCACGCCGCTTATATCCACTTCCTGGAAGCTGTCGCGGCCAAGAAGCTCCTTTGTGACGTTGCACGTTATGGCCACCATCGGCACGGAATCCAGATAAGCCGTCGCTATTCCCGTGATTAAATTCGTCGCGCCGGGTCCGGATGTGGCAAAGACTACCCCGACCTTTCCGGTAGAGCGGGCGTAGCCGTCGGCGGCGTGGGCGGCCCCCTGCTCGTGCGATGAGAGCACATGCCGGATTTTGTCGCTTCTGCTATAAAGAGCGTCGTAAATATTCAGTATAGAGCCGCCGGGGTAGCCGAAAATGTGCTCAACCCCCTGCTCAATCAGCGATTCTATTACAATTTGTGCGCCTGTCAGTTTCATATTATATTTTTTCTCCTTTTCCATTTTTTGGTATAATTTTATTCCCGATTATTCCGGAAGGCAGGCTGAGAATGTTTTTAAAAATACCGGTCAATCTTCTATAAAAGAATCAAACCCGCCCTCTTTCAGGGCCTTTATAACGCGCTTGCCGTGGTCGTGGTCGCTGACCTCGCAGGTGACTTGCAGAATCGCTTCATCCAGCCGCAAAGTCGAGCTTTGGCGGTCGTGGGTGGTTTTGATAATGTTCCCGCCGCTGGCCGCGACGATATGAGCGAATTTTTCAAGGCTGCCCGGCTTGTCAAGCATGATTGTGTTGATTTTGACATGGCGGCCGTGTTTTATCAAGCCTGTTTCAACAATGCGGTGAATAAAACTCACGTCTATATTGCCGCCCGAAAGCAGACAGACGGTTTTTTTGCCTCTTATATCAGCCTTGCCGCCAAGCGCCGCCGCAAGCGAGACCGCTCCGGCGGGCTCCACAACCTGCTTCGCGCGCTCCATCAGAAGCAGGATGGCTTCGGCGGTGTCCTCGTCGGAAACGCTGACCATTTTGTCGACATATTTGTTGATCAGCCCGACAGTCAGGTCGCCGGGCGATTTTACCGCTATGCCGTCCGCAATGGTGTGTATATCCGGGACTGTGACAAGTTCTTTTCGCTCGAAAGAACGGACAATCGCGTCCGCGCCGTCCGCCTGAACGCCGATTATCCGCACGCGCGGGTTAATCATTTTGACGCAGGCCGCAATCCCGGCAAGAAGCCCGCCGCCGCCCGCCGGGACAAATATCACATCAACGCCGGGAACGTCCCGCAGAATTTCCAGCCCAAGCGTGCCCTGACCGCAAATTACGTCTATGTCATTGAAGGGGTGGATAAAGACCGCATTGGTTTCGTTCGCGTATTCTATCGCCTTTTGATAAGCGTCGTCGTAGCAGCTCCCGTAAAGAATAACTTCCGCGCCATAGCCCTGAGTTGCCTTAACTTTGGCGATTGGGGTGCTTTCCGGCATGACGATCGCCGCTTTTATACCCAGGGAAGCCGCGCCATAGGCCACGCCCTGGGCGTGGTTACCGGCGCTGGAGGCCACAACCGCCGCAGGCTTTTCTCCGCGCTCCACAAGGGAGGCGACTTTGTTATACGCTCCGCGGACTTTAAAAGATCCGGTTTTCTGCTGGTTTTCGTATTTCAGATAAAGCTCGCTCCCGCTCATCTCTGAGAAAGTCCTTGAGGAACTCACCGGAATATAGTGGATGACGTTTTTCAGCCGCGCGGCGGCCTGCTCGAATTCTCTTATATCCATCTTTTTCTTCTCCTCCGCTGTTTTATTATAAAATTTTATTCTCTCTTGAAAGTTCCGCGCATACAAAATTAAAGGCTTCATCTCCGTAAAAATAAAGAGATGAAGCCACACGCTCCACGGTACCACTCTTGTTGCCGCTTTTTTTCAAAAAAACAGCCGCTTTGCCATATCGTTATAAAATATGCTTTTCTGTAACGGGAAAAGCCCGGTTCCGGCCTAGTTGCAAAAGCTTTCAGCGGAACTGCTCCGGGGCGACAAATCTTGTTCTCCGCTGCCGCCTTGCACCTTCCGGCGGCTCTCTGAAAACGGTTTTTAAACAAAACCCAAATCCCCATCACTGCATTTAGATTGTATTAGATTTGATTATATACTCTCTTAATTAGTTTGTCAATGCCCGGCTTAGAATTTTTTCAAGCAAGCCATTTCGCCAAAAGCGGCAGACATTCCTCAAAGTTCACGCCGTAGCGCCTTTCGGCGTCGCCTTCAAGCGTCTTCTCTATGGCGGAAACGGTAAAATCCGCCGCGACAGAGGCGGCCTTGTTCAGATCGCCTTTCTTGAGATAGGCCGCAAGGAAAGAACTGGCGTAAACGTCGCCCGTCCCATGGAAATATCCGTCAATACGCCCGGTGAAGTAGAAATAAACCTCTCCTCCGTCATAGGCCGCAATGCCAAGCTTGCCCGGCTCCAGGCTCACGCCGGTGAGAACGACATTGGCGCCCAAAGCGTAAAGCCGCTTTACAAGACCTGCTATATAAGATTTGTCATAGCCTTCGCCGACATAAGGCTCGCCGAGCATAAGCGCGGCTTCGGTCAGATTTGGCAGAATAATGTCCGCCTTTCTGCAGAGTTTTGCCATCTCCTTTGGAAAATCATCGGAGAAGCCTTTGTAAAGTTCGCCGTTATCCGCCATGGCGGGATCCACTATAATAAAATTGTTTTCTGTTTTGAAATCGTCAAAAATGTCGGAGACAATCCCGACCTGCTTAAACGAACCGAGATAGCCGGTGTAGACCGCGTCAAAGCCAAGGCCTAGAGTTTTCCAGTGGTTTACAATAGGAACTATATCTTCGGTCAAATCTCTAAAAGTATACCCGCTGAAACCGCCCGTGTGGGTGGAGAGAACCGCTGTGGGGATAACGGCGGCTTCGATTCCGGCGGAAGAAATGATTGGCAGGGCGACGGTCAGCGAACAGCGGCCTGTGCAGGAAATGTCCTGAATGGTCAATATTCTTTTCTGTTTCAAATAAATGCACCCTTTCTCAAAGAAAATCTTTTTATTATATAAAAAACCCCGGAGAGCTTTAGCCGCCCTCCGGGAATTTTTATAAGCTTATTACAGCCTGATTTTTCCCACAGCGTTTTCCCTTTTGCTTCTATGCGTATTTTGTAATTCTTTTTTCGGTCTTTTGGCGCTGCTATTCTTCCACATTATCCAGAGCGGAATCGCAAGGCAGATTGTGGAATAAGAGCCGGAAACCATGCCCACCGCCATCGGTATTACAAAAGTAGTAATAGAAGAGACGTTCGCCAGAATACAGACGACGCATATCACGATAAGCGCCATTACTGTCGCCAGAGATATATTAATAGTCCTGGAAAGCACTTGGTTAAGGCTCCTGTTGCCAAGTTCCTCAATTGTCCATTTGTCGCCGTACAGAAGCTCGTTTTCACGTATGCGGTCAAAAATAACGATTGTGTCGTTGACGGAATAGCCCAATATGGTCAGAACAACGGCAATGAAGTTGCCGTCCAGCGGATAGCGCATAATCACAAACGTGGCGTAGACCATGATGACGTCATGGATAAGAGCTATGACAGAAACAACGCCCGCGGAAAAACCGCCGATTTTCCTGAAGGCAAATGCGACGTATATCACAATCAGCGCCGAGGCCAGCACGACGGCTACAATACACTTGATGAAAAATTCGCGGCCGGTGGCGGCGCTGACGTTGTTGCTGGACATAAGCTCAAAGTCAGCGTCGGGATAAGTTTCCTGCAAAGTCTTGGTCAAATTGCTTTGAGCGTCTGTGTCAAGCCCGCCGGAAGACGCGAGCGAGATCTCCACGGCGTTTTTGCCGCTTGCAATATCGGTCTTTTTGTTCAGAGAAGCCTCCTGCCCGATAGTTTCGTCGATTTTTGCGCTCAGTTCGTCCAGATTTATATCGCCGTCATAAGAATAGTTGATCAAAGCGCCGCCCTGAAACTCAATGCTCATGTTCACTCCGAATATAAGCGAAAAAGCCAGCGTCAGAATAATCAGCGCCGAAGAAAGGATAAAATAAATATTCCTGTTCTTATAAAAATTAACATTGAATTCTTTTTTCACGCTTTTTCACCTCCGTAGAGCCAGGGATTCTGGAACGCTTTGAATCTTGAGAGAGACGTAATCATCAGCCTTGAGGCAGTAACGCCGAATATAAAATTGAAAATCGTGCCCATCAGGAGCGTGTATCCAAAAGAATAAACCGCGCCTGTTGTGGACGGGCCGAACATGAAAAACACCGGCTTTAAAAGAGTTGAGAAAAAACTTCCCGGAGGGCCGAAAGCGCCCATCAGCACCGCCGCAACGATAATAACCGTGATGTTGCCGGCCATAATCGCCGAGAAAGCGTGCTTTGTGCCAAGCTGTATCGCCCCGTCCAGCGTTCGGCCTTCGTTAAGCTCGTCCCGTATGCGCGAGGCGGTGATAATGTTTGCGTCCACGCCCATTCCGATCGAAAGAATAATGCCTGCGATGCCGGGAAGAGTGAGCGTAAAACTTGGAAAAATGGAGAAATATCCGCTGATGGCAACGACCGCGCCCGCAATCTGACCAAGAAGGCCAATGGCCGCTACGCAGCCCGGCAGACGGTAAAGCAGCACGATGAAAATCACAACCAGAATATAGGCGATAATCCCCGCAAACAGCATAGAGTTCTTTGCGCCTTCGCCCATAACTGGGTCGATAGTGCTGAAACTTTCGACGTTGAGAGCAAATGGCAGCGCGCCGGAATTGATCTGCCGGGCAAGAGTGGCGGTTTGCTCGGCGGTGAAGTTCCCCGTAATCTGGGCATTTCCGTCCGGAATCGCCTCCTGAACGTTTGCGGTGGATATATTTTCTCCGTCCAGCCAGATACTGATCGACCCTCCGCTTACGGCAAGCCGCTCGGTGACTTCGGCAAACTTTGCCGCGCCTTCCGAATTGAACTTGAGGGAAACAATATTGGCGTTTTTCTGGGTGTCATATGCGGCCGCGGCGCTGTCTATGTCCTTGCCCTCAACGACAAGAGCGCCAGTCACTTCTGAACCTTCACGGAATTCCAGCTTTGCCGTGGTGCCGATTTCTTTTATAGCGGCCTCCGGGTCAAAGTCGGACTCGTTCTCTTTCCATGGGAAACGCACGATTATGCGCTTTTTGTCGAAGTCTGTATAGACTTCGCTGTCAGTGATGTTTTGAGAAACAAGCCTCTGCGTTACAACTCCTTCGGCAAGGGTCATTTGATCACGCGTGGCGTTTATTGTTTCGGGCGGCGTAAATGTAACGTCCACGCCCCCCCTGATGTCTATTCCCCAGCGGATGTCGTCCCCGCTCTTGACGAAAACTTTGCGAATATCGCCAAAGTAGCCGTCAATGCCGAAAAACGAACTGTAAGCCAGGAACAAAGTCAGTGCGCAAACAATAAAAAACACTGCTTTTGAGCTTTTCTTCATTGGCTAATCCTCATTTCGATTCATGCTCCCCCTGGACGGGGGAGATGTTTTTTAACGAAAACGCGGCAAAGTGTAAAAACTGTATTTGCGTTACCTGCTTTTTTTACATATTATATCCGGTTTCCTGAACATTCACAACGATTATTATAGAATTTAAGAAGCGAAAAGTCAATAACATGTTGAACAAAAAGACGGAAAGTTTTGCTGCGGGATGTCGTTTAGCTTTTTGCGCGTGCGAACCACCCCGCCCTTTGGGCACCCCTCCACAGGAGGGGAATTGCGGCTCGTACTATTATTTAAGGCTTGTACCCCACTCTTGGAATTTAGAACTGACGCGTAGAGAAAATATTCTGGGCTGGGGTACAAGTTACGCATAGCTCTCCCAGTTACAATTCCCTTCCTGTAGCCTTTTGCGCGTGCGAACCACCCCGCCCTTTGGGCACCCCTCCACAGGAGGGGAATTGCGGCTCGTATTATTTATTTAAGGCTTGTACCCCACTCTTGGAATTTAGAACTAACGCATAGAGAAAATATTCTGGGCATGGGGTAAAAGTTACGCATAGCTTTCCCAGTTACAATTCCCCTCCTGTAGCCTTTTGCGCGTGCGAACCACCCCGCCCTTTGGGCACCCCTCCACAGGAGGGGAATT
>JAITEB010000041.1 GCA_031282245.1 Oscillospiraceae bacterium
TTCCTGAATTTAGCAAGTACAGGCCATCGGTGTACAAGTCTTTTTCAGCGTTCCAGTTTCCCATATATTCCCTCGGCGCGTAAAGCGAAAGCTTATTAATATTCAGGTCGAATGTGTAACTTGAGGGAATTTTTGTCAGGAAGGCGTTCTTGAAGAACAGCTCGTCCGGCGGCTGTATGAGCGCGTTCTCGCTTGTGTATAATTCCCAGTGATGGAAACACTCTCCTTTGTTGACAAAAATATCGCAGATGTGCCAGACCGGGCTGTGCCATAAGTGTGAATTTTCGACAACGTTCGCTGTGACGAAACAGATGTTCTGACGCCTTCAACGACCTGTTTTCCATCCTGAAAACAGACAAAATCTGCCAGATATTTCAGCGCCCGACCATTACCGCGCTAACGGTTACACACATACTACGCCGACCGAAACCTTCACCGAAAAGCTCCGCGAAGCCGGATATGCGCTGAAAGTCCCGTTCGCAAGGCACACGCTGAAAAAGGGCCTGGCGAAAGCGCGAGGAGCGATACCTTGAAGTGATTAAGCAGTACCGGCCTGAAGAACAGGCGGAAGGTTTAACGCTGCACGGACTCGCCAAGAAATCCGGCGTTAACTACATGAAAATCCATCAGATAGAGAAGGGCAAGATTAAAGCCGAGCATATCATGCTCAGGACAGCTCAAAGTCTTGCCACGGCTTTAAACTGCGACCCGAAAGACCTATTTACTGCCGACGAACCCACTGAAAAAGAGTAAACGTCCCCAGACGCGTCCAGGACGGCCCACATCGTGTTTTATCTCAAACATCAGGGCCTATGTCTCCGGACGCGCGAAAAAAGCACAACCGCAACCGGGCATGGCTTGCGGCGCGCCCCGGGAAAGCGAATGAAAGATATGTCTAAAATTACGGTCGTGAAGGCGCGAGACAGCTGCTCGTGTAATTGCTGTAGCCGCTCTAACCATGGAGACAACATGTCGGTCTACGAGATACATGCCTATAACCATCTTAGTCAAGGTACCGGCTTGGCTCTTTGTAAAGGGTGTCTTGCGTTTCTTTCTCAAAGTATAGCCGAGGCGCTAGAACCTAAGAACCATCAGAGGTAAAAGCGGATGAATAGAACGGAATTTAAGCCCTTACTTCCACGCGCACGACCTTGATTTATTAAGGCACTCGACGGGTATTAGTCCCACTGAGTGCCTTAAACTTCCCCAGGCAAGCCCCGGTCGTCCCACATCGTGTCCGAAGGCACAAGCCTTTAGATTTACCCTTTCAAACAGAAGGAGGACACAATATGGAGCACTTGGACATACTAAAATAACAAGCAAGTCTCACGACCTGCTCGTTATTCTTAAAGCCAGCACAAACCCGTAAGCAAAGACAATTATCATCTCGCCCGGTGTTCGACCAGCGATGATTTTGGTGGAGGCGGCGGGAATTGAACCCGCGTCCGAAAATTAATAATCACGATTTTCTCCGAGTGCAGTTTATCATTTAAGTTCCCGCAGACAGCCGCCGATAAACAGGCTGCAATCTGTGGTAGCCCTTAATCCATCTCTGAGGTACAGGGCAAAACCCGCGAGATGTTCACCGCCTTAAATTATGCCCTGTGAAAGCAGCGGTAGGTTTTCACAGAACAAACCGCTTAAACTAAGCGGCGACAGCTAAGCCGTCAAAATTGCTATTGTTATTAGCGTTTATCTTTAGATGCAGGTTTTTTTAAGAGGTACCCACAGCCTCTACTCGCTTATCGTGCCTCAAAATCCCCGTCGAAGCCTTTACGCCCCCATATTAAAATTTCTCGTTTTTGGGGAAGCGAAACCTTTACATGTTTGATATATATTATAATATATAACAGCTGCAATATCAAGCATTATTTAAAAGTGTCTTCTGTTTCTGTTCGAGAATATACCTGTCATAACGCGACGATTTTTATAGAGCGTAAAGAAATAGAGAAAAGTTTTCTTAAGTTTACGGTGCATTAATTTATTTAATTAATCCAATATTAACTTAATATTAATAATTATATATTATATTTTAAGTGTTACGCTTCGACATTGTTTTATAACTGGTGCGGCTGTGCGGGAAGTATGGCGCAATAGAAAATTTGCAGCGAAATTTGTTTATTTTTTAGGAGGAAATTTATGTCTCAGGGGAAAATCATGGTTGTGGACGACGACAGAAATATTTGCGAACTTTTGCGCCTTTATCTGGAAAAAGAGGGCTTTGCGCCTATTCTTGCTTATGACGGCGCGATGGCCATCGAAAAGTTTGAGGAGCAAAAGCCCGACCTCCTGCTTTTGGATATTATGATGCCAAAACTGGACGGCTGGCAAGTCTGCCGCGAAATCCGCAAAAAGTCAAACGTGCCGATTATTATGCTCACCGCAAAGGGCGAAACTTTCGACAAGGTGCTTGGACTGGAACTGGGCGCGGACGACTATGTCGTCAAACCTTTTGAGTCAAAAGAAGTCGTCGCCAGAATCAAGGCGGTTTTGCGCCGCGCGGGTCAGCAATCCGAGCAGCCCTCTATTAAAGAAGTCAAATACGACAAGCTCTCTGTCAATATGACCAAGTATGAATTAAAAGTTGACGGCAAACAGGTCGACACCCCGCCGAAAGAACTGGAGCTGCTTTATCACCTGGCAAGCAACCCCAACAGAGTTTATACCCGCGACCAGCTTCTTGACGAGGTTTGGGGCTTTGAATATTACGGCGACTCGCGTACGGTAGACGTCCATATCAAGCGCCTGCGTGAAAAACTGGAAGGAGTTTCCGCGCTTTGGTCTCTTAAAACTGTCTGGGGAGTGGGGTACAAGTTTGAAGTTAAGGAGTCCTGATTGCGATGGCAAGAATGCATGGCGCCCATATGAGCTTTGTCCGTAAATATGTCTTTTTGATTATGGCTGTCGTTTTTGTCGGGCTTATCATTTTTGGCGTGATATTGCTGCTTGCCTCTAAAGAGTTCTTTACAAGGGAATCACTTAATTCTCTTGATGTTATCGCGTCGGAATCCGCCGGGCGGACAAGCAAAAATCTTTTCTCCAGCAATAAGGAAGGCGTTGCCGTTTATACTCCGAACATAAGTAAGCTCACTGAAATATATCAGCTTATCGCCGTGTCGGACAGGGGCGGTTCGCCTTATACTATTATTCTGACCGACAGGGAAGGGAATATCGTTGTCGGTGTCGGCGATATAACGCCTTCGGTCAGGGCTGTCGACAAAGCTGTCTGCGCGAATATCCTGCTGGAAAAAAACGCTCAGGGCTATTACGAACAAAGTTCGTTAAACGGACTTCTGAAAGAAAGATATTATGTTCTCGGCGTGCCGGTATATTCGGAAGGCAGCCGGAAAATCGGCTGCCTTTTTGCCTGCGCGCCGGAGCACGATTTGAACAACTTTCTTTCTTATGTCTTTAACGTATATATTATAGGTATGGTCGCGGTTCTGGCCTTTACCTTCACCGCGGCGAGCATTTCCACAAACAGGCTTCTGTCGCCCCTTGCGGACATGTCCGCCGCCGCGAAAAACCTTGCCAAGGGGGATTTTTCAAAGCGCGTTCCAGTTTACAACAACGGCTACGACGAGATGGGCCAGCTTTCGATCGCCTTTAACAACATGGTTTCCGCCCTGGCCGCGCACGAGGAGTCCAGCCGCAATTTCGTCGCGAACGTTTCTCATGAATTAAAAACGCCTATGACCAGCATAGGCGGCTTTATCGACGGGATTCTGGACGGTACAATTCCCGAATCCCAGCGCGAGCAGTATTTGAAAATCGTCTCCGAAGAAGTGAAAAGGCTTGCGCGCATGGTGGTCTCCATGCTGAACATTTCCCGAATTGAGGCGGGCGAGCAGCAGCTGAAGCCGACGGAATTTGACGTGAACGCCGTAATCATTCAGACGCTGTTCAACTTTGAGCGCAGAATCGACGAAAAGGGCGTTGATATAATCGGGCTGGACACAGACAGGCAGATGGTCTGCGCGGATCTGGACATGATTCATCAGGTAGTATATAATCTGATTGACAACGCCGTCAAGTTCGTCAACAGGGGCGGCAGCATTGAATTTAATTATAAAACGGAAGGCAAATTCCGCTTTATCGGCATAAAAAACAGCGGCGACGGCATTTCAAAAACAGAAATCCAGCAGGTTTTCGACCGCTTTTACAAAACCGACAAATCCCGCAGTCTTGACAAAAGCGGCGTGGGCCTTGGGCTTAATATAGTCAAGACTATTATAGCCCTTCACGGCGGCGATATTATAGTAAACAGCGTTCTGGGCGAGTATTGCGAGTTTGTTGTGTCGCTGCCGATCAGAAAAGAGCCTGGAACGGCTAAATAATTCAAAAGGGGGGGACAGCCGCCGCGGCCGCCCCCCTTTAAAGATTTACGTCAGTTTTCGGCAAGAAACTTTTTCGCCCCGGAAATCAGCCTTTTGTCGTTGTCAAAAGTGACCATGGAGGCCGCCCTGCCTATCCCCACCCAGACGGCGGCGCTCAGTTCCTCCTGCTGAATTTTTATCTCCCCGCCGTTGTATTTCGCAACAAAGTAGACGACCTCTTTTTCGGTGTTCTGCTTTGGGCGGTATATTACCGTTTTTCTGAAGCCCTCGACAAGGGTCACGTCCAGGCCGGTTTCTTCTTTGATTTCCCGGAGGGCAGTTTCAAATTCGCTTTCGCCAAACTCGGCGTGCCCCTTGGGAAAAGACCAGTGACCGCCGTTTTTATGTTTGATAAGAAGGATTTGAATTTCTTCCGGTTTGTTATTATCGTTTCTGCGATAGATAATAGCTCCGCAGGATTTTTCTTTAAGCGTGGCAGCTCACCCCATTTCTTCTGATAAAACATTTACCGGTTTATTATAGCATTTGCCTTTATAGATATATTTAAAAATTTGTAAACAGAATGGCATTTATTTTCAAAAGGCTGAAAAAATAAAAAAACAAACGCGCCGCAAAAATGCGGCGCGTTTGTTTTTTTATAGGGGCGGTTATTGCGCCGCACTTTCGTCAGCGTCAACTTCGCCAATGTCGTCAAAAGTCTGAGCTTCTTCCGCGGCGTCAGCCGGACCGTCGCTGAAGATCGGAGGGCTTTCAGGCGTAAAGCCCGGGGCGTCGGGCAAGCCGGAATTAAGCGGCGGCGCAACAGAAGAATAGTTGAAGGTGTAAGGAGTGACCATGGCCTGGCTGGAACCGGCGTAAGCGCCGGCCTGCGCCTCCGGCATGTTTTGAATCATGCTGATATACGGCTGGCCGTCGTCGCCGTAATTGATGTAAAAAATCTTGTACATGTCCGGCGCGGGTTTATACTTGTCGCCCTGCAGGTTCATCTCCCACGGCGAACTCGGGGGGATATATCCGACGTCAAGAATAAGCTGGCCGGCTTCTTTTTTGATATTCAAAATAGAAGGGGTGTACAGGTCTATCGAAACGCTGGTTTCGACCATGTATTTCTGGCTGGCCTCGTCGTAGATATAATATGTTCCGTCACCCAGAGGAATGCTGCCTGTGTGCTCCAGTTTAAGACCGCTGCCAAAAAGCCGCCTGGCCTGAATGTCCAGATCAGAGATAGGAATCATCAGATAATAATTCAGTTCGGGGTCGCGCTCATATCTGGACATATCGTTGTTGAGGAGCGCCGACCAAAGGCAGACGATTTTAATTTCGTTCGGGTCAATTGCTTCTACATGTTCAAACGGGAGTATGTTCGCCATTACGACGGGTTGGATATAATTTTCAAGCTCTGTTCTTTCGGCGGTATTGTCAAAAAAAGCCGTTGCCGTTCGGACAATCATAATAATCACAGACACAAGGCCGACAAACGCAAATATATTTACCAGTACGCCGAACAGAATCCCGCGCCTGCGCCGCTGCCTGTTGTTTTTCCCCCGGAAGTCAGAGACGTTTTCGCTTACCAGTAATGTTTCTTTTTTCATTATAGTTTTATATATTTCCTCCCTTTTGCGCTTAGCAATCACATGGAAAGCATAAAGCCCGGCTTCTTCTCACGTATGGCAAATATTATAGCACAGACTTTTCAAAAAGGCAAATATTTTGGCGGAGAACGCGCCATATGTTTTATCTAAACGGCAGAAACGTTGAAAAGCCCCAGTAAACGCAAAAAACAAAAACCGCCGTCAGAACAGAATACACCAGCATTCTGCGCTCTTCTGACGAGAAAAGCCTGCAATAAAAATTCCTGCCGCACATAAAGAAAAAGCTGCTGAAAAAGTGCTCGCAGTCCGTGTTTTCCCAGAAAAAGCTCCAGCTTGTCAGGCTGGGCTTTATAACCCGGAGAACGCCGCCGGAAAAACGCCCGCCGTCTCCAATAAGACGGAAAAACCGCGTTGTAAAGCTTTTGTCGCTGCGCAAATCCAGCACTTCCTGCCGGCTGAAATAATCTCTCCACGCGTTCTTGCTCCGGGGCTGCTTCCTGTAAAGATTTTCGGCCTTCCTGAGATTTCCGTTAATTAACTCAAGCCTTTTTGCCTGCTGGCTTCTTATGTATTCGTCAAGCTCAATAAAGCTTATCAGCCTGGGACGCGCGGCGGGCTGTTCACCGCTTTCTTGAGGAATAAGGCGATGGTCGTTTATGTCATACACATGCCGGCTGTTTCTTGAATATGATATGGCGAAGCTATACGCCTTTCTAAGCCTTTGAAACTCCTGCGGGTATTCCTCCGGGTGATAAAGCCTGGTCTGCTGGGCATAAGCCTGTTTTATCGCGGCCACATTGTCGGTCATGGAAATCCCCAAAATATCCCAATAAGTCATAATTAGACTCCTTCCTGTTTGTGTAAAAATTTGTATTCGCCCGGTGCGTCTTCTTTTATGCCATCTTCAAAGCGATCAAAAACGTCCAGAAAATCTTCAAATGCCCGTCTTGCCTTAATAATATCTTTTATATTTTTGTATGCGTCTATCTGCAGCTCGAACTGCTTTATCTTCTCTGATATAAGCTCTCTGGAAGCGCCGAAGGCTTCCGCATAGATTCTTTCGGCGCGGGCGATCAGATAGCGGTTTTCTTCTTTCTCGCGCGGGGTAATCTTAATAAGCTCAAGCTCCTGAACCCGCTTTTCTATTTCGTCACGGCTCAAGTTTTTGTTATGTATTATAAGTTTGCTGGCGTTGATTTCGTGCTTTTTGCTTTGGACGTTAACTTCAAGAATGCCGTTTATGTCGTATGAGAATCGTACCCCAAGAATTATGTCGCCCGCCGGCAGCGGGGGCACTTCTATCACCATTTCACCAAGAAGAAGATTTTTGTCCGCGTCCGGCGACTCGCCCTGGTAAATTTCTATGTTTATGCTGTCCTGGTTGTCGGCGGCTGTGCAGTAGTACTTGATTTCGCTGATGGGCAGGGGGGAGTTGCGTTCTATTATCGGCGAAAACGTCGCGTTTTCAACTTCGGAACGCACTTTCGTCCCCATTGTGAACGGACATATATCGGTCAGCACAAGGTCGTGCAGTTCGCCGTCGCGCTTTTTAATTCCGGCGACAATCCCCGCGCCGATCGCGATCGCCTTTTCCGGCTCAATTTCAAGGCGCGGGGTTTTCTGGGTCAGGTGCTTGATATATTCCTGGATGATCAGCATGTTGCTGGATCCGCCGGCCATAATAACCTCGTCGATTTCGTTTATAGATCGCTGGCTGTCTTTCAGGGCTTTTTTCAGCAGGGTTTTGATTTTCAGCAGAACGGACGCGCAGATTTTAATCAGCGCATTGTTTGTAAGCTGCATTTTAAAATCCCTGCCGTCGCGGCGCATGTTGAGAATCGCAATATTTGCGCTGCTCAGCATGATTTTGCACTGCTCCGCGATTTTGATAAGCTGGGCTTTTTCCCTCTGGGAGAAATTGGCCTCCAGCTCGGGGTATTGTATGTAAAAAGTATCCGCAATGGCGCGGTTAATATCATCCCCGCCAAGGTGATTGTCGCCCGCCACAGCCACAATATCAACCACATTCTCAAACATGTCCACCACAGAAACGTCAAGCGTGCCCCCGCCGAAGTCGAAAACCAGGAAAGTCCCCTCACGGCCGACCAGCTGCCTGTAGGCAATAGAGGCCGCCGAAGGCTCGTTTATAATTCGGTCAACCCTAAGCCCCGCAAGCGCGCCCGCCGATTTTGCGGCCGAACGCTGGCTGTCGTTAAAATAGGCCGGGACGCTGATAACCGCCTCCTTTATCTCAAAGCCCAGATAAGCTTCCGCATCCTGTTTAAGCCGTTTTATAATAAAAGAAGAAAGATCCTCCGCAAAAAAGCTTTTGTCGCCCAAAAGAAACTTTTTCTCGGTCCCCATAAACTGCTTGAACCCCGCCGCCGTCATTTCCGGGTGGGAAATCAGACGTTCCCTTGCCGCGCGCCCGACCAATATTTCCCCATTGCTGTCCAGGCTTACGACAGACGGGGTGAGCAGATCTCCAAACGGGTTTGGAATAAGCGCCGCTTTCCCCTTGCTCCAGACAGACACAAGGCTATAGGTGGTCCCAAGGTCGATCCCGATAATTTCCAATCGAACACCTCCAATATGATATGATTTTTTTATTAAAACTAATTCAAAATCTTTTGCTGCGATTTTCAAAAACAGACATCAGGTAAAAAATTAAAAAAATACCCGGCGTCATATTTTGTTGATTATTGCTATCTGTACTGGTTAAAATTAATAAAATACGAGACTGAAATTAGCGGCATAATTCGATCAATTTTTTAATTCTTAAATTATCGAAGTATTTGTTTAGTAATAATCCGGATTTTTGAGCAATAAAGCTTTTGCGCACAGATATTATAACACATAATCAAGTATTTGTTAATAGCAAATAAATAATTTTTTTTGTTTTTTTGTGTTATAAATAAGCATAAGCCTGATTTTTAAAGCATATTGTCATTTTCAAAAAAACAGTATATAATATTAAAAAATACAAAAATCTGTGTGGGTAAACCGCGCTCGCTCCTGTGTCCCTGCCAAGACGCGGTTAATAAAATTTATGAGATTAAACCTGATTTTTTCAGCCGACAAATGCGAAGAAAAGCATGTCGCCGGCCGCGCTGCCATTGTTATAGACGTTCTGAGGGCCACGTCGGTTATTATAAGCGCACTGGCAAACGGCGCGGAATGCGTCACCCCCTGCAAGACTGTTGAGGAAGCCCGCGCCCTTGCGCTTTCCGGCAGATCGGGCAAAATCCTGGGCGGAGAGCGCCGCGCCGATAAAATACCCGGTTTCGACTGCGGCAACTCGCCTCTGGAGTATACACGCGAAAGAGTCGGCGGCAAAGAAATCATTCTGACAAGTTCCAACGGGACAAAGGCTGTAAAAGCCGCGGCAAAGGCGGACAGGCTTTATATTATGGCTCTTTTGAATCACAGCGCCGTTGCCGAAAAAGTTTTGAGCGAAGGCAAAGACGCCGTGCTGGTTTGCGCCGGAACGGACGGGGAATTCTCTTTGGAGGACGCGCTGTGCGCTTCCCTGTTTATTAACGCCTGTGCGCGCGAAGCTAAAAATATTATATTAGAAGACGCGGCGCTTTTTGCAAAAGCGTTTGGCGGGCATATTATAAATACCAACAATAATATTTACAATTTATTAAGAAATTCTATGCATGTATCCAAACTTGAGTCGCTGGGATACAAGGCCGATATCGAATTTTGTCTAAAAGAAAATGTTTTTGATATAATTCCGGAGCTTCATGGTGGTAAATTATTCATATAAGCGCAAAAAAGTTCAATAAAAATCCGCCCGTCTTCGTAAATTTAGTTAAAAGCAATAATTTTTTTAAAATTTTATAAGCAAAGCTTTTGAAAACGGTTGACAAAATTGCTCCTTTAGCGTATTATAATAGAGTGTTAGTTTATTAAGTTGGAATTAGGGGACATTTTCGCCGGCTAACTTATTAAATAATAATTCAAAGTTTGAGACAGCAAAGGTGGAGAAAAAGTATGACCAAGAGAGAGCAGGAAATATTGGGTTATATCCGGGAAAACCCATTTATTTCTCAGGCGGAAATCGCTGAAAAAGCTAATATCACCCGTTCATCAGTTGCTGTGCACATTACTAATCTCGTTAAGAAAGGTCTCCTTAAAGGCCGCGCCTATGTCCTTGCCGACAACATGTATATCGTCGCAATCGGAGGAGTTACTGTCAATATTGAAGGGCGTTCACAGTCTGAACTTATCAGCAATGATGTCAATACCGGCCTTGTTATCCAGACTGTGGGCGGGTCGTGCAAAAACATTGTTGATTATCTTAACAAGTTTGAAATTGATGTGGAACTGATTACGGCATTTTCAGACGATTTTTATGGGAACACTATTATTGACGCATGCAAAACGCTCAGGATTCCCATTAAAAGCTCGTTGTTCGTCCCCGGAACACAGTCTTCGACTTGCATTTCCGTTTACGACGATTCTCAGGAAAACAGGTTTGAAGTGTCGGACATGAATATTTTGGACAATATCAGCCCGGACTTTATCGCGTCGCGTTCGGACGTGATAAGCGGCGCAAGCGCGCTTGTCATAGACGCCAATCTGAGAGAAGACACGATAGACTATATCGCGTCTAATTTTGAAATACCTATATTTGTTGATCCAGTCAGCATATCTAAAAGTCATAAGCTTGTCAGCAGTATGGGGCGCTTCTTTGCCGTCAAAGCCACAAAGCGCGAGGCGGAAATACTTACGGAAATTGAGATCAAGAAGTATAAAGATTTGAAGAGCGCCGCGTATAATCTTATTGAAAGAGGAGTCGATCAGGTATACATTTCGCTTGGATCCGGCGGAGTGTTTTACGCTAACCAGGCAAGCTGCGGACGCGTGCCAAGCATTGCCGAGCGCACGGACAACGACAGCGGAGCGGAAGACGCGTTTATGGCCGGGATTGTGTACTCTTATCTCAACCGCTTTAACATTAAGCAGAGCGCCCAGATCGGCGTCGCCGCCGCAAAGCTGAAGGCGTCGGAGTATGATTCCCGCAGTCCGGGCAGCCTGGCGGGTATTCCCGGCGACGGGCGCAAACCGCGCGATCCAGCAGAGATTTCCAGCGACGCTCTTAACAGGATTGTTTTTGAGGCGTTCTGAATCAAAAAAAGCAAGCGCCCTCCCACGGTTTACGGGGAGGGCGCTTTTGCTCGCAAATTTTTTATTCAAGCCGCAGCAGTTTTAGCGCCAGCGCCAGCGCTTCGGAAGCCGCCAGATACCGTATTAAATTGCGGTCGTCCGCATAGCCGCGCCCAAGATGCAGCTCCAGCGCGCCGTAATTTTTCTCTGTGCAGTATCCGATATAGACCAGTCCGACGGGTTTTTCCGTCGTGCCGCCGCCCGGCCCGGCAATGCCGCTTGTCGAAATGCTGATGTCAGCGCCGGAAAGCTCCCGCACGCCCTGCGCCATCTCAATCGCGGTTTGCGCCGAAACCGCGCCGAATTTTTCCAGCGTTCCCGGGTTTACGCCCAGGAGTTTGCTTTTCATCTCGTTGGAGTAAGCGCACAGCCCGCAGCCAAAAACCTCAGACGCGCCGGGGACTTCTGTAATACGCCCGGAAATTATACCGCCTGTACAGCTTTCGGCGGCGGCAATTTTGAGTTTTTTCTCTTTGAGCGCATTCACAAGCGCATTTTGCAGGCTTCCCGCGTCAATGCCGTAGACATAGCCGTCAAGCCTGGATTTAATTTCCTCAAGTACAGGCGCGATTAATTTTTCGGCCTCTTCCGGCGCGCCAGCCGAAGCCGTGACGCGAACAAGCACCTCGCCGGTCTTGGCATACGGCGCAAGAGTAGGGTTTGAATAATTTTCCATCATGTGTTTCAGCCTGTCCTCAACTGCCGATTCGCCAAGCCCGAAGATATTTACGCCGTGCGAAACAAGCGTCCCCAATCCGGCCATTTGAGCAAGCCAGGGCAGAACCTGGCCGGAAAACATCGGCTCAAGCTCCCGGGGAGGGCCGGGCAGCATGACGATACTTTTGCCGTTTTTTGTTACGGCAAGCCCAGGCGCAGTGCCCCGCAGATTCTCGAAAACGTGCGCTCCCTCCGGCATCAGGGCCTGTTTTTCGTTATTGGGGCTCATTTCCCGCCCCATGCGCGCAAAAATTTTCCTAAGATTTTCCAGCAAGTCCGGCCTAAGCTCCAGCTTGAGACCTAAGCACTTCGCCGCCGTTTCTTTTGTCAGGTCGTCGTATGTTGGGCCAAGGCCGCCGGAAGTTATCACAACATCCGCGCGGGAAAGCGCCAGGTTAAAACTTTCCAGCAACCGCTTGGAATTGTCGCCCACGACCGACTGCCAAAAAGACTTAATCCCGGCAAAGGCAAGCTCTTTTGCTATAAAAGCTGCGTTTGTGTTGACAATATCGCCCAAGAGAAGTTCCGTTCCTACGCATAATATTTCAGCGATCATCTATAATTATCCCCCTGTTTTTTACATAATTCCCTTAAAGCAGGAAATTTATTTCCTGCTGACTAAAAAGGGCTTTTTCTGAATTTTAATTATAGCACGTTTTGAAAGAGTTTTCAGCCACAATCCTGTGGAAAATATTGGAGTTGAGGTTTACATAAAACAGTGTCAAAAAAAACTTTCAACTGAAATATTTTTCTATTTTATAAAAAACCAATTAGTGACAAAATCTGAAAACCGCACTGTTCCGGGCTTTTTAACAGATGGTATAAGCTGGTATTTTTCTCTTGGATGAATATTAACAGTATAATGCTAATTTTATGTGGAAAACTCGGTCGGAATTGTTAAAAATTGAGAACTAATTATGTAAACCAATAAAATTTATACTTGCTTTTTTGGGCACACAATATATGCTATTATCTTAAAATAAAAATAACAACCAATAGGGCTCTGCTTTTTGCAATAGGCAATTTGCACAAAAAAATTTTTATCGGCTTTGTGGAAAACTTTTTGTTATTCACATTTTCAACTGGGTTTTCAACAGTTAAATGGCCAGGTTACGCGAAAATATGCGCCCTTGTGGAAAACTTCAAACAGCACTGCCGCGGAGATGTTGAAAAAATTGCCATATTTGTTCTGTAAAGCCTATTTGCTTTGCAGCATAACAATATATTTATGACACTAATATCCAATAATTAGATATTTATTCTATATGATTCCAATACAGAATTGTGCATAAAATATAAAAAGAGTCCTGTTGAAAAAATTTTGTAAAATTTGCGAGGGTATTCGCCGCGTTTTATATATTTTTGTGACTGGGATATAAAAACTTGTTTTTTGGCAATACTATACAGGCACAATGGAATAATTTAGCTTGGAGTAAACTTAAAATTTGCGCTGCAGTCTCAAGAAAGCCGGATAAACGCTGTTTTTCGCTTTTGCACGACAAAGCGGCGCTTGCAAAACCGGAAAGCAAAAATGCGGCGCTTGACAACTCAAACGCCGCATTTATTAATAAAATTTTAAAATCAAAGCAATTTTGTTGACACAGACATGGCCTTGTGTTACAATAATTCAATGTACAAAAATATAGGGACACACCATATAGCAATATTATAACACATTAATTTAATAAATTCAATAGCAAAACAGCAAAAAAATATAAAAAGTATGTTTACAAATTGTTTTTTTTTGCTGTATATATTAGGATACAGAATAAATGGGAGTGATCGCCGACCTATGGTAAACGTGAAGTCCGTAAATCTTGGCAAAAACGAAAGAAAAAGCTTTGCCAGGATAAATGAGGTTTTGGACATGCCCAACCTCATCGAAGTTCAAAAAAATTCCTACGAGTGGTTTCTAAAGGAGGGATTAAGAGATGTTCTGAATGACGTTTCGTCAATCAGCGACTACACAGGCAATCTGGTTCTGGATTTTGTTGATTACAGGCTTGACGACAAGCCAAAATACGCCGTGGAGGAATGCAAGGAGAGAGACGCCACTTACGCCAAGCCTATGAGGGTGAAGGCGCAGCTTTTAAATAAAGAAACGGGAGAAATCAAAGAACAGGAAATTTTTATGGGGGATTTTCCCCTTATGACCGACAGCGGGACTTTTATTATAAACGGCGCGGAACGCGTTATCGTTTCCCAGCTTATTCGCTCGCCCGGCGTTTATTTTAACATGTCCTACGACAAGACCGGCAAGAAACTTTTCGCCGCCACAATTATCCCCAACAGGGGCGCGTGGCTGGAGTATGAGACGGATTCAAACGACGTTTTTTATGTCAGAATTGATAAAAACCGCAAACTCCCGGTAACTACGTTTCTGAAAGCCCTTGGGCTTGGAAGCGAAGCGGAAATAACCGCAATGTTCGGGGAGGATGACCGCCTGCTTGCTACTTTTCTGAAAGACCCGGCCAAAAATACCGAAGAAGCCCTTCTGGAAGTCTACCGGAAAGTCAGGCCCGGGGAGCCGCCCACTGTTGAAAGCGCGATAACTCACATCAACGGCCTTTTTTTTGAGCCGCGGCGCTATGATATTTCCCGCGTCGGGCGCTATAAATATAATAAAAAGCTTGCTTTACTAAATCGTATTGTTGGGCTTAAGCTTTTAGAGCCTGTCGCCGACCCATTGACCGGGGAGCTTATCGCCGAAGACGGCGAAATCATCAGCCGGGAAAAGGCCGGACGGATTCAGAATGCCGGCGTCAGCCGCGTTCTGGTTGACGCTGACGGCCGCGCCGTCCGGATCTTTTCCAATGGAATGGTTGACATCAAAAATTATATTAATCTTGATATAAAGACGCTGGAATCTCTGGGCATAAACGAAATGGTCAGTTTTGAAGCTCTTTGCAGGATTCTTGAACAGAATCTGGAGGGCGAGGAACTCAAGGAAGAAATCCGCCGCCGCGCCGACGACCTTATACCCAAGAATATCACAAAAGACGATATTTTTGCAAGTATTAACTATCTTTGTAATCTGGGCTATGAAATCGGCGTTACAGACGATATCGACCACCTTGGCAACAGGCGCATACGTTCAGTCGGGGAGCTTTTGCAAAACCAGTTTAGAATAGGTTTCTCCCGGATGGAGCGCGTTATACGTGAAAGAATGACCCTCCAGGCCCAGGACATGGAAGTGATTACGCCGCAGGCGCTGATTAATATCCGGCCTGTCGTCGCTTCTATAAAAGAGTTTTTCGGTTCGTCGCCGCTGTCCCAGTTTATGGATCAGACAAACCCCCTGGCGGAACTTACTCACAAGCGCAGGCTTTCCGCGCTTGGCCCCGGCGGGCTTTCAAGGGATCGCGCGGGCTTTGAAGTCCGCGACGTGCACTACACCCATTACGGCAGAATGTGCCCTATAGAGACCCCGGAAGGCCCGAATATCGGCCTGATTTCTTATCTTGCAACTTTTGCGAAAATCAACGAATACGGCTTTATCGAAGCGCCGTACAGACGCGTTGACCGGCCGCACGGCAAGATTCTTGACGAAGTTGTTTATATGACCGCCGATGTTGAGGATAATTATGTCGTCGCCCAGGCAAACGAACCGCTGGACGAAAACGGCCGCTTCGCCAACAGGCGCGTCACAGCCCGCTACCGCGACCAGATTATTGAAATAAGCCGCGAGATGGTGGACTATATGGACGTTTCCCCCAAAATGGTGGTGTCCGTCGCCACGGCCATGATTCCATTTTTGGAGAACGACGACGCAAACCGCGCTCTTATGGGCGCGAACATGCAAAGACAGGCCGTGCCGCTCCTCAAGACGGAGTCCCCCATTGTGGGCACCGGCATGGAATACAAGGCCGCTATCGACTCCGGCGTCGTTGTGCTCAGCAAGCATTCCGGCTATGCCGAAAAAGTGTCCGCCGATAATATCTCAATCCGGACAGACAGGGGCGAGCTTGTCAGCTATAAGTTAATAAAATTTTTGCGCTCCAATCAGGGCACCTGTATTAACCAGCGCCCGATTGTCAGTCAGGGCGACAGGATAGAAGCCGGCGACGTTATCGCAGACGGTCCCGCAACCAGCCACGGCGAAATCAGCCTTGGTAAAAATATGCTCATCGGCTTTATGACCTGGGAAGGCTACAACTATGAGGACGCCGTTTTGATTAACGAGCGCCTTGTCCGCGACGACGTTTTCACCTCTATTCATATAGAGGAATACGAAACGGAAGCCCGCGACACAAAGCTGGGCGCGGAAGAGATCACCCGCGATATCCCCAACGTCGGCGACGATATGCTCAAAGATTTGGACGACCACGGCGTTATCAGGATCGGCGCGGAAGTTACGGCGGGCGATATTCTTGTGGGCAAAGTCACTCCCAAGGGCGAGACTGAGCTGACCGCGGAAGAACGCCTTCTCCGCGCGATTTTCGGCGAAAAAGCCCGCGAAGTCCGCGACACCTCTCTGCGCGTTCCGCATGGCGAGCGCGGCATTGTGGTCGATGTGAAAGTTTTTACGCGGGAAAATTCCGACGAGTTAAGCCCCGGCGTCAACATGATTGTCCGCTGCTATATAGCTCAAAGGCGCAAAATCTCCGTCGGCGACAAAATGGCCGGACGCCACGGCAACAAGGGCGTTGTTTCGCGCATTCTTCCGCAGGAGGATATGCCTTTCCTGCCCGACGGCACGCCGCTGGATATAGTTCTGAATCCGCTGGGCGTTCCTTCCAGAATGAATATCGGGCAGGTGCTGGAAGTGCATCTGGGTTATGCCGCCCGCGCGCTGGGCTGGAAGGTTATGACCCCTGTCTTCGACGGCGCGCACGAAACTGATATAGTGGGCTGTCTTGAAGAGGCGGGTTTGCGTTCTGACGGCAAAACTGTACTCTACGACGGGCGAACGGGCGAACCTTTTGATAACTTTGTGACTGTGGGCTGCATGTACTTTCTTAAACTGCACCATCTGGTTGACGATAAAATTCACGCGCGATCTACCGGACCCTATTCGCTTGTAACGCAGCAGCCGCTGGGCGGCAAGGCGCAATTCGGCGGCCAGCGCTTCGGCGAAATGGAAGTCTGGGCGCTGGAGGCTTACGGTTCGGCTTACACTCTGCAGGAAATTCTTACTGTCAAGTCCGACGATATAGTAGGCCGCGTCAAGACTTACGAGGCGATTGTCAAAGGCCAGAATGTCCCGAAAGCGGGCGTTCCGGAGTCTTTCAAAGTGCTTATAAAAGAGCTGCAGTCGCTGTCGCTGGATATGAAAGTTCTGGATAAAGAGGGAGAAGAGATTGACCTGAAACAGTCTTTTGATGACGACGATAACGTCGGCATCGGAAAGGTCGACGAGGATTTCCCCGTAGCCGTAGAGGACGGCAATATGGAGGACGGCGGCTTTTTGATAAGAGAAGCCGGCGAAGATACGGACGAGATTTTCAGCGACGGCATTCTTGGCGCACCCGGCGAAGAAGAACCGGACAGCTACAGCGACGGCTACGACGCGGGTTTGGATTTTGATTTGGATTACGCTGAGGATATGTGATTTCTATGCGTTCATGGCCGCCCGGCATCCCAGCAACTTTTTTAAAAAGAAGGAAAGAGGCACTGTATGGAGTTTAATGTTTTTGATTCGATTAAGATAGGTCTTGCCTCCCCCGATAAAATCCGCGAATGGTCTCACGGAGAGGTGAAAAAGCCGGAGACTATCAATTATAGAACCCTGAAGCCCGAGCGCGACGGCCTTTTCTGCGAGCGCATCTTCGGGCCCCAAAAGGACTGGGAGTGTCACTGCGGAAGATATAAGCGCATTAAATATAAAGGCAAAATCTGCGAGCGCTGCGGCGTGGAGATCACCCGCTCAAAAGTGCGCCGCGAGCGCATGGGGCATATTGAACTTGCCGCCCCCGTCTCCCACATCTGGTATTTCAGGGGTAACAAGTCCCGCATGGGGCAGATTCTTGACCTTCCCGCAAGGCTTCTGGAAAAAGTTTTATATTTTGCGTCCTATATAGTGATTGACCCGGGCTTTACTCCGCTGGAAGTCAACCAGCTTCTGACCGAGCGGGAATACGGCGAAATGCGCGAGAAGTACGAGGACGAGTTCCGCGCCGGGATGGGCGCGGAGGCCATAAAAGAGCTGCTGGACGCGATAGATTTGGATAAGCTTTCCGGGCAGCTGAAAACCGAGCTTGAAAACACAAACACCAGCCAGAAACGCATTCATCTGCTCAAACGGCTGGAGGTTGTTGAAGATTTCCGCGCGTCCGGCAACAGGCCGGGCTGGATGATTCTGGATGCGGTGCCGGTTATTCCGCCGGATTTGCGGCCCATGGTTCAGCTGGACGGCGGACGCTTCGCCACAAGCGACCTGAACGATCTGTACAGGCGCGTTATAAACCGCAATAACCGCCTTAAAAAGCTGATTGATTTGGGCGCGCCGGATATTATTATACGCAACGAAAAGCGCATGCTGCAGGAGGCCGTCGACGCGCTGATTGACAACGGGCGCCGCGGGCGGCCCGTCACCGGGCCGAACAACAGGCCGCTCAAGTCCCTTTCGGATATGCTTAAGGGCAAGCAGGGCCGCTTCAGACAGAACCTTCTGGGCAAGCGCGTCGACTACTCCGGGCGGTCTGTTATAGTCGTCGGGCCGGAGTTAAGAATGGATCAGTGCGGACTGCCGAAAGAAATGGCTATAGAGCTTTTCAAGCCCTTTGTTATGAAAAGGCTGGTTGAGACCGGGGACGCAAGCAATATTAAAAATGCCCGCAAAATAGTGGAGCGCGCAAACCCGAAGGTTTACGACGCTTTGGAAAACGTAATTAAAGGCCACCCGATTCTGCTCAACCGCGCCCCGACGCTCCACCGGCTCGGCATTCAGGCTTTCGAGCCGGTGCTGGTGGAAGGCCGCGCGATAAAGCTTCATCCGCTTTCGTGCACTGCGTACAACGCCGACTTTGACGGCGATCAGATGGCTGTTCACGTTCCGCTTTCGGCGGAAGCTCAGGCCGAAGCCCGCTTTCTTATGCTGGCCGCGAACAACCTGCTTAAGCCCTCCGACGGGCGGCCCGTCACCGTCCCAACGCAGGATATGGTGCTTGGTTCGTATTACCTGACGCTTTACAAGCCGGGCGAGCCGGGCGAGGGAAAAATCTTCCGGGATAAAGCCGAGGCTTTGATGGCTTATCAGGAGGGCGCAGTCGGGCTTCACGCTAATGTCAAAGTTAGAATTGCCGGGAAAATCAACGGCGAAGAAACAAGCCGTCTGATCGACTGCACAGTGGGCAGGCTGATTTTTAACGACCCGATCCCGCAGGATTTGGGCTTTGTGGACAGAACCGACCCCGCAAGGGCGCTTGATTTGGAAATCGCTTTTAAAGTGGGGAGCGGGCAGCTCCGGCAGATTATTGAACGCTGCATTTACGCGCACGGGACAGCCACGACTTCCGAAGTGCTTGACCGGATAAAGGCGCAGGGATATAAATACTCGACAAAAAGCGCAATCACCGTTTCTGTTTCCGACGCGGTTATCCCGCCGCAAAAAAAAGAGCTTGTCACGAAGGCGGAGACGGACATTGACGAAATCACAAAGACTTACAACAAGGGCGAGCTTTCTAACGACGAGCGCAAGCGAATGGTTATAAAAGTCTGGAACCGCACGACAGAGGAAGTTTCGGCGGCGCTTCAGCAAAACCTGGACGAGTTCAACCCAATCTATATGATGGCCGACTCCGGCGCGCGCGGCTCTATCAACCAGATCCGCCAGCTTGCGGGGATGCGCGGGCTTATCGCAAACACCTCCGGCACAACTATAGAAATCCCTATCCGGTCAAACTACCGCGAGGGCTTGAATATTCTGGAGTATTTTATCTCGTCCAAGGGCGCGCGAAAAGGTCTTGCCGACACCGCGCTTAGGACAGCGGATTCCGGCTATCTGACGCGCCGGCTGGTGGACGTTTCGCAGGACGTGATTGTGCGCGAGAAGGACTGCGGAACGACCGAAGGCATTACCGTTTACAGCATAAAAGACGGCAACGAGACGATTGAGCCTATGATTGAGCGTTTGACAGGCCGCTATCTCTGCCGTGATTTGGTGAATCCTGAAACTGGCGAAGTTATTATTCCCGGCACAAAAATGCTCGGCGAGTTCGACGCGAAAAAAATTATTGATATGGGCATACAGCGCATAGAAATCCGCTCGGTGCTGACCTGCCGGGCAAAGCACGGCGTTTGCTCCAGGTGCTACGGCGAAAACCTTGCGAACGGGCGGCCTATTTCCGTCGGGGAAGCTGTCGGGATTATCGCGGCGCAGTCCATCGGCGAACCGGGCACGCAGCTTACTATGAGGACTTTCCACACCGGCGGCATTGTTTCCGCGGAAGACATCACGCAGGGTCTTCCCCGCGTTGAAGAGCTTTTTGAGGGCCGCAAACCGAAATATCTTGCTATTATCAGTGAGATTGCCGGCACGGTGAGTTTCCGGGAAATCAAAAAGAGCCGCCACGCCGTGATTACAGACGAGGACACAAAGGAAGAGCGCACTTATCTGATTCCCTATGGTTCGCGCCTTACTGTGGCCGAGGGCGACAGGGTTCGCGCGGGCGACCGCCTGACGGAGGGTTCTGTTAATCCCCATGACGTTCTGGCAATACAGGGCACGGAGGCCGTTCAGGACTATCTTATAGCCGAGGTTCAAAAAGTCTACAGGCTGCAGGGCGTGGATATAAACGACAAGCATATAGAAGTCATTGTCCGGCAGATGATGCGCAAGGTTAAGATTACTGATCCCGGCGCGACGAGGCTTCTGCCCAATTCGCTGATTGAAAAGGGCGAAATTTCCGCCGTGAACGACGAGATAGAGAAACGCATTGCCGCCGGGGAGATTGATTTGCAGCCTGCTCAATACGAAGACGTTCTGCTGGGCATAACAAAAGCCTCCCTTGCGACGGATTCTTTCCTGTCCGCGGCTTCTTTTCAGGAAACGACAAGGGTTTTGACCGAAGCCGCGATAAAAGGCAAAATAGACCCTCTGGTCGGCCTGAAAGAAAATGTCATTATCGGCAAGCTGATACCCTCCGGCACCGGTATGGAGGTTTACCGCAACGTCGAGCTGATAGAATCCGGGGAAAGCGCAAAAGACATATTCAGCGTCCCCGAAAGAAAGACCTATGCTTCTAAAATTCCGGCTGCTATCTTTGACGACAAATATGACGATGAAGATGAGGACGACGATTTTGACGACGGCGAAGACGTTTATGAGGACGATGAGATTTTTGACGGGGACGGCGGAAACGAAGAAGACTTTGATGCGGATATGGACTACTTTGAACAAATAGGCTGAAAAAGAACCGGCGGGGGAGGGAGCGTGTGCGGCGCGCCGCCCCCGCCGCATAGTTCGAGGTGATTTTAGTATGATACATAACCCGCGTTTACAGTATCTGCACGAAAAGACGCTGAAGCTTACGCAGGAAAGCGGCTGCTACCTGATGAAGGACAGCGGCGGGGCTATTATATATGTGGGCAAGGCCAAAAACCTGAAAAACCGTGTGAGCAGCTATTTCAGATACAGCGGCGTCCACGAAGCGAAAACCGCCAAAATGGTCGAATCTGTTTTTGACTATGACTATATCGTCACAGGCAGTGAGTTTGAGGCCCTTGTGCTGGAGTGCGGTTTGATAAAACTGCATATGCCCAAATATAATATTCTGCTCAAAGACGACAAAGGCTATCACTATATTAAGATAAGCGCCGAAAAATACCCCCGGATTACCGCCGCTCCGCACAAGGCAGAGGACGGCGCGCGCTATATTGGGCCTTATACAAGCTCTTTTGCGGTTACCCAGGCGGTGGAAGAGGCAAATAAAGCTTTTTTGCTGCCAATTTGCACGCGCAGGTTTCCGGATGATTTTGGCAAACAGCGCCCCTGCCTGAATTTTTACATAAAGCAATGCATGGGGCTGTGCCGCGGCTCGGTCAGCCGCGAGGAATACGCGCAAACTCTTGCGGATTCGATCTCTTTCCTGACCGAGAAAAGCGCGGATACTATTAAAAACCTTGAGAAGCAAATGCTGGCCGCCTCCGAAAATCTGGAGTTTGAAAAGGCGGCCAGGCTCCGCGACCGCATCCATGCCATACAGAAAATTAACGAAAAGCAGAAAGTGATGTTTACCTTTGCGGAGGATCAGGACGTTATCGCCCTTGCCATGCGCAAGAACGACGCCTGCGCGCTTATTCTTAAATTCAGAAACGGCCGGCTTGTGGACAAAGTTCACTACGAGCTGGGCGAGATAGACAATCTTGAGGAGGCGCGGGAAGAATTCATACAGCTTTATTACTCCAATTCCTCTCACGAGATCCCCGGGGCTATTTCCCTTGACGGCGAGATCCCCAACTTTGATTTGATAACGGAGCTTCTCAGCGAGCGGCTGGGCAGAAAAGTCCGGCTTTTCGTCCCCATAAAGGGCGAAGCAAAGCGTTTAAGCGAAATGGCCTCTCAAAACGCCGCGGAAATGCTCAGTTTTGACAAAGACATTTCCGCAAAAGAGCTTTCGGCTCTGGACGAGCTTGCGCGGCTTCTGGGGCTTAAATCCACGCCCGTCTATATAGAAGCCTATGATATTTCAAACCTGGGCGCGAGCGACATGGTGGCCGGGATGGTCGTTTTTGAGAACGGCAGGCCGAACAAAAAATTTTACAGGCGGTTTTCTATAAAGACGCTGGAAGGCCAGAACGACTACGGCGCCATGGCTGAAGTCGTCACACGGCGTTTAAATCACTACCGGGAAGAAAAAGAAACGGGCGAAGGCTTTGGCCGCCTGCCTGATTTAATCCTGCTGGACGGCGGCAAAGGGCACGTGTCGACGGTCCGGCCGATAGTCAGCCGCTTCGGGCTTGATATTCCCGTTTTCGGCATGGTCAAAGACGGCAGGCACAAAACACGAGCCATCGCCGAGAATGGCGGAGAGATCGCAATCAAGCCCAGCCGGGCTGTTTTTGGTCTTGTCTACAGGATTCAGGAGGAAGTGCACCGGTTTTCTGTGGAATACCAGCGCAGGCGCCACGGCAGGAGCGCTTTTGAAAGCAGTCTCACCAAAATAGAAGGCATAGGCGCGGCGCGGGCAAAAAACCTTATGAAAAAGTTTAAGACCGTCAGGGCTATCGGCGAGGCCGGCCTGGACAGCCTTCGGGAAACGCCGGGCATGACAAGAGCAAGCGCGGAAAAGCTTTATGCCTATTTTCATCACAGCGACTGACTTTGTTCAAATAATCCTGTTGAATTTTTTTGCTGTATGCTTTACTATGAAGGCGGCTTGTTGTCTGTAATAAATTCATGCCCGGATACAGACACTGTAATAGACGAATAATATATAAAAAGGGATAATAATTCTATGCGCATTATAACAGGTTTGGCCAAAGGCCGCAAAATCGAAAGCCCGGAGGGTGAAAACACCCGTCCCACAGGCGGCCGCGTCAAAGAGGGGCTTTTCAGCGCGATACAGTTCGATATCCCCGCCGCGCGGATTCTTGATCTTTTCGCCGGCAGCGGCCAGCTTGGGCTTGAGGCGCTAAGCCGCGGCGCAAAAAGCTGTGTTTTTGCCGAGAATGACAGAAGCTGCCAGGAGATTCTCCGCAAAAATATCAAAAATACAGGTTTTGAGGAAGTTTCAAAGCTGATTCCTGGGGATGCTCTGCGCTTTCTCCTGTCCTGCCGGGAGAAATTTGATATAATATTTATTGACCCGCCGTATAAAAGCGGCCTGTATGGGGATATTCTTGATAAAATTCAGGACAGGCTCTCGGACAGCGGCCTTGCGGCTTTCGAGAGCGGCATAAAAGAAGACTTCCCGGAGCGGGCGGGCAGGCTTTTTCTTTCCCGTTCTTACCGCTACGGAAAGACAAAAATCACAATCTACAAGAAGGACGGGCAAAAAGAATGAACGCTGCAATATGTTCGGGAAGCTTTGACCCCGTCACAGTGGGTCATATAGATATTATAACGCGTTCCAGCAGGCTTTTTAACGAGGTTGTCGTCCTTGTTTTAGTCAACCCAAACAAGACGCCCGCTTTTACCCTGGAAGAAAGGCTGGAGTTTATCAGGAGAAGCGTCGCCAGCCTTCCGAATGTCCGGGTTGACGTTTTCGAAGGGCTTTTGGCGGACTATGCCAGAAAAATCGGAGCAAACACAGTTGTCAGGGGACTGCGGGCAATTACGGACTTTGAGTCGGAGTTCCAGATGGCGCTTATCAACAAGCGGCTGTATCCGGAAATGGAGACCGTTTATCTCAACACATCGGCCGAAAACATGTACTTAAGCTCCAGCATAGTCAAGCAGATTGCGATGTTCGGCGGCGACATCGCCCCGTTTGTGCCTGAAGAAATATTCAAAGACGTAAAAGCAAAGCTTATTCCCGAAAGGCAGGCTGAACAAAAATGACAATAGAAGAAATTCTTGACTCAATCGAAGACATGCTAGAAAAATCCTGGGGACTGCCGCTAAGCGGCGGGCGCGGGCTTATTGACGTCGAACGCCTTCACGATATGGTCTATGATATACGCAAGAATATTCCCGTCGAGATCAAGCACGCCAAGGCTATTGTTGCCGACAGGGCGGATATTATCCAAGGCGCCAAACACGAGGCCGAGGAGATTATCAAAAAGGCAGAAGACCGCGCCCGGCGTCTGGTTCACGACGATGAAATCACAAAGCAGGCGCGGGAAAAAGCCACCGAGATACTCAGCGCGGCCCATCTTCAAAGCCATCAGATGAAAAAAGCCGCTTCCGATTTTGCCGAGAGGATTCTGGGCGATACCGAGCGCGTTCTTGCTTCGTCTTTCAACGAGGTTAAGACGGCTAAGCAGGAACTTAAATCCAAGAAAAAGTGACGCAAAAAAAGGCCGCCGGCTCCGGCGGCCTTTTTAATTTTTACAGGATTTTGACAAAATGCTTGTGATCTTTCAAGGCTTTATATTGACGCGCCTCATAAAAACTATGCGCGCCATGTCTCTCTTCGCCGGAATCCAGCCTGATCCCTTCCGCGCCGGTGTTCCTCGCCCATTTCTCGGCTCTCTCCAGCAGAAGGGCGGCTATGCCCCGCCTCCTGTAAGTCTCCTCGACGGCCAGCGCGAGTATATTCTTCATGTGCTGAGAATAAAGGCAGTCATAGTCGTTAACATGAATATAGCCCACAACTGCGCCGTTTTCGCCTTTGTTTTCGTCAACGGCGGTATAAATCTTGTGGCTGCTCATTTTCAGCAAAAGCTCAAGGCGTTTTTTGGCGTCGCCGGTATTCGTTTCATAGCCCAGGCAATTTTTATTAAGCTTAGCTATGCATTCATAGTCGCCCAGAACCGCTTCTCTTATTGATATTTTCAAGTCAATACTCCCTTTTACGCTCTTATGTATAATTATTTTTTTGTCAGGCCGAAAGAAATCGGCTGCCTTTTATAGTAAACCTCCACAAAAAATCTTTCGCCTCTCCGGAGTAGTCTATATTTCTCCTCTTTGATGCACTGATCAGGTCTTCGGGCAAATCCGGCCTGTTTAAAATATACAGCGTTTCGCCGCAAAGGTCAAGCCCATTTGAAACTTTTGAAAGCCCAAGCGCTTTTGAAAGACAGCCCGGCCCTCTGCAAAGCCTGTGCGGGTCGTCCGTGCCCCGCCTTTTTTTCATCAGTTCCAGGCCGTCTATAGGCTCAAGCGAACGTATCAGCGCGCATTCCGGGATATTTTCGCCGTTGGCCGAAACGTTCAGGCAGAAATAAACGCCGTATATCATATAAACATAGGCAAAGCCGCCGCTCCCGTAGAGGATCTCCGTGCGCGGCGTGGGCCTGCCGGAACAGGCGTGCGCAGCTTTGTCCAGCGTCCCCATATAGGCTTCGGTTTCGGTTATTATTCCGGAAACATCCCCTTCCGGGCTTTTGCTGACGATAATTTTTCCAAGCAGTTTTTGCGCAAGGCTAAGCCCGTCGCAAAGATAAAACCGCCTGTCCGGTTTTTGAAGCGTTTCAGACATGGCCAATCAAACCTCCGCCGCATGACTTTTTTATTATAACGCCGCTAAATCAAAAATATTGTCTGGAGTTGCGCTGAAGAGCATAAAATTTCCCGAGAACCGACAGGGGATATATTTCGCGTCCTTACAGGAGTTTCTCATATAAATTAAATCTGCCTTTTCTGTAGTCCGCCTCCCCGCATTTCCGGCAGCCCTGTCCCTGATAAAGCCTGTTTGAAGCCGTGTTAAGCGTGTAAGCGTCCAGCCTCAGCGAGACAGAACCCAGGCTTTTGGCAATACTTTCCGCCTGCGCGAAAGCCGCCTTGCCAACGCCCTGTCCTTGCAAATCCGGATCGACGCAGAAACGGTGAAGCGCAATCCAGGCGCCGTCTTTATTCAGCCAGCTGCCCCGCTCATACAGCGGCGCTTCGCGGTTGAGGACGAAAACAGCGGCGATTTCCCCCTTTGCTTCCAGCACATGCATCTCGCGGTTTTTTATATCTTTGGCGGCATTTTCGTCATTAGGGTATATCTCATCCCACTGGTACACGCCTTTTGCAATCAGATCCGCGGTCACTCTTTTGAATAAATTGCAGACGGCTCTGTAGTCTTTTTCTTCTGCCGGGCGGCAGATATAAGTTCCCACAAATCCCGCCCCTTTCCTGGAAATTATTTCTCCAATATGCGCGGCCAGCCCTCAAATTTAACCATAATGATATCGGCATAGTCGCGCCGTTCCGCCTCGTCGATATAGTCGCTTGCAAATTCCCGGTTATAGCCCAGATAGCGCCCGAAAACAGGCGGCTCCACATTAAGCGCTATCGGCTCCAGTTTGCCATGGACGGCTTCATACGCGCTCAGTTCCGCGGCCAGTTCCTCCCGCAGGGCGGGAATGTCGGGCTTTGGCTTCTGGGCGACGGTCTGCGGGGGCGGCGTGGGATAATCCTGCGGGCAGGCGGGAGGAGTGTAATAAGCCGCGATTTCTTCGTTCTGGTCAGGTTTAAGCACGCCGTAATCAATCAGGTTCCGCCCCCAGCGGTGGGAAGCCTGCATGTAGCTGTCGCCGCGCATAAAATATTTATAAACAACAGTGTTGTTCCTGACAATCCCGTCTTCCAGTTCCGGATCAACATGGTACCAAAGCCCGTCTACTTTGACGACGGACCAGGCATGGTCAACAAAAAAGCCTTCCCTGTGGTAAGTCAGTCCGGTCACAAACTCCGCTTCCATGCCCATTGCGCGCAGAAGCATGACCTGTGTGGCCGCGTAATCCTCACAGGTGCCTATGCCGAACAGAATAACGCTTTGCGTCCGGGCTTCCACAAACGAAGGCACAGCGTCGCCCTCGCCTCGTATACGCCATATATCAAGGCCGACCGAAAAAGCGTAGCTTGCGTTTTCAATCAGCCAGTCAAAAACGGCTTTAGTTTTATCAAACTCCGTCATTCCGGGCTGTTCTATCCCGGCGGCCGTGCGGGCGACAAGCCGGCTGATATAACTTTCGCGCGGGACTTCCGGAACTTCTTCCGGAGCGTTTGATTCTTCCGGCGGAGACTCCGCGCTTTCGGGAAACTCTCCGACGGATGAAACGGGATTGTTCTCAAACTGCGGCAAAGGAAGCTCAGACGCGGTTTCTTCGGACTGCCGCGCGGGCGGGGTGCAGGCGCCCGTCATAATAGCGGCCGTCATAATCAGGACTATAAATAATCTTTTAATTTTATGCATGTCGGCATTACCTCCGCTGTTTGCGCTTTGTAACTATGCCGGAGATCTAATATTTTTTAATAAGAATTTTCCGCAAATCCGAAACCATGTAGAGCGAACCGCTGGCTATAATACAGCCGTCTTTCCCGCAGAGACTTTCCGCAAGCGCTATAGCCCTGTACGGTTCGTCCTCTATAAAAGCTTCGCAGAGCGGCGCGGCCGCCTCCGCCAAAATCGCGCTTTCCGCCGCCCGCGGGTTGTCCGGCTTTGTGAATATCATCTTGTCAGCAAGCGGCGCGACAAGTTCTATAACATTCCGCCAATCTTTGTCGGCAAGCATACCGAAAATAAATATTTTGGGCCTTTGCTCAATTTTTTTCACATATGCCGCCAGCGCCCTGGCCTTATCAATATTGTGAGCGCCGTCCAGTATAATAAGCGGTTTTTTTGAGATAATCTCCAGCCTTGCCGGGAAACGGACGTTTTCCAGACCGGAGCAAAGCGCCCCGTCGCTGATGCTAAAGCCCTGCCTGCGCAGTTCTTCAACCACAGCCAGAACCGTCAGCGCGTTCGCCGCCTGATGCTCGCCCGGCAGAGCTATTTTTACAGGCAGACCCCTGTAACTTGTTCTGGTTTCAAACATCCCGGATTCTATTTTGCCCAAATCACCCCAATCCGGCAGCACAAGCCGGTTATTTTTCTCTTCGCACTGGCTTTTAATCACGCCCAAAGCCTCCGGTTTCTGCGAGGGATAAGAAACGGTCACCCCGCCCTGCTTGATAATGCCGCATTTTTCCCATGCGATTTTTTCTATCGTGTCGCCCAAAAATTCCGTGTGGTCAAAGCCTATCAGCATAATTACATAAACAAGCGCGCCGCCGATTATATTTGTGCTGTCCAGCCTGCCGCCAAGACCAACCTCAAGACAGACTATATCGCACTGTTCCCGGAAAAAATAAAGCATGGCGGCGGCGGTCGTCACTTCATACATGGTCGGGCAGCGACCGGCGTTTTTCATGTGTTCGGCGGCCCCAATGACTGGCCCGGCAATTTCGGCGAATTTATCTTCCGGAATCATCTCTCCGTTTATTTGAATTCTTTCCCGGAAATCTATAATAAACGGGGAGATGTCCATGCCGGTTTTATACCCGGCCTCTTTCAGGATTGAGGCCAGCATGGCCGTTGCGGAGCCTTTGCCGCTTGTCCCGGCAACATGCACAAACCGGAGCTTTTCCTGCGGGTTGCCCAAAAGCTCCAGAAGTTCGCGTATACGCTCCAGTCCAAGTTTTGAGCCAAGGCCGTAAAGCGAATATATATAATCAAGCGCTTGCTGATAGTTCACTCTTTGCACAACCTGTCCGCATATGCGAGTAATTTTAAAATAATACAAAAAAGGCCGAGAGAAACCACAAATCTCTTTCAGCCTTATTTTTTTTTGCTTTTTGGCTAAATCCAGCCTGTGGCCAAATCCAAAATTATGCCCGGTATTCAGTTACTGACGGAAATATGAGAAGATATCCTTGCGGCAAACGATGAAATGGGCATACTCTGGACAACAACTTTTCCGGGGCCCGTGATAATAGTGTCGAACACGCCCTCGCCGCCAAGAAGCAGGTTTTTCACACCTTTGACGGTTTCCACGCTCATTGTGCAGCTTTCTTCATAGATAGCCACAACGCCCGTATCCGCCACAAGTCTTTCACCCGCGCGGAGATCTATAGTGGAAGCATATCCGTCAATCTCCAAAAAGACAATGCCGGGACCGGTTATCTTCTGCATAATAAAGCCTTCGCCGCCGAAAAGACCCGCGCCGAGCTTTTTCTGGAAAGCGGTGGAAAGCGTAACTTTGTCGGTGGAAGCCATAAAAGCGCTTTTCTGGCATATGATAGATTCCCCGGGGCCAAGCTCTTTTGCGACAATGCTTCCCGGGAAAGAAGAAGCAAAAGCGATCTGCGCCTGGCTTCTTGCTGTGTAATGGCTGAGGAAAAGGCTTTCGCCGGAGAGCATGCGCCCAAACATTTTGCCAAGCCCGCCGCCCTTCGTCTCTGTCACTATGTCGCCGCGCGACCATGTCCTGCCGCCGTTTTCGCTGATTATGGCCTCTCCTGGCTCAAGATCGCAGATAACAACCGGAAGGCTGTTACCCTCTATAGTATAACGCATAAAAACCCAACACTCCTTTAAAAGCACTGTTATATGTCTGTATCAGACAAGTTTATTCTAACATAATGCTTAATTTAATGCAAGAAAAATTATCTTGATTTTAATAAAATCAAGACGCGTTTTTTACTAAAGGCTTTTAAACTGCTCAGAAGTAAAGCCTCCTCCTCTTTTTTATTAAGAGGGGGAGGCGATTCCGCATTTCGCAGCGCGGAAAATTTTTTTTGATTGTTTTTTCCGGCCTGCGCCATACGTGCTTTTTTCAGGCGCGCCGAAAAACATAAGTATCTGAATTATTCAACTGTAAAAATATTTTATATTTGTATTAGTGTTTTTTTGATTGAACCAGGCGGTGCTTTATTATATGTTTAAATAAATTTAATCTAGATAAAAAGCGGAATCTGAATCTTAGACTATTAAGTAAGAAAAAATAAATGCCTAAAACAAAGTTTACCAAAGTTTACCTCGGCTCAATAATAAGCTTTAACGCTGTCCTGTCCTCCCCCTCGATGGATACGTTTGTGAATGCGGGAACGCAAATAAGATCAATGCCGCTGGGAGCAAGGTATCCTCTTGCAATAGCGATTGATTTCACCGCCTGATTGGCGGCTCCCGCGCCCACGGCCTGAACTTCGACGATGCCGTTTGTGCGTATAACTCCCGCGATTGCGCCTGCCACTGAGCTTGGTGCGGACTTTGCTGAAACTTTTAGTATTTCCATGCCAATATACCTCCTAAGAATTAATATCAGATACTTGTATAAAATATAATACTATATCTTTTTACAAATCGCAACATATTTTAATAAAAATCTTTAAATTTTTTTCTCGCAGGCTCATTATCGCCATTTATATCCTGTAATTGTTGGGTTATTCCGGAAAGATATAATATACGCAGAAAAAAACATACGGCTTTATTCAATTTGTATGCGTTCAATAGATAAAGCTTTGCCGGTTTTCTCATCGATTTCAATACAAACTCCGCAGAGAATGCAGGCTCCATCAGCTACTGAATAGCGCACAGGCATATAATTAATAAACTTTTGTATAATCGGCTCTATGCATAAACCCAGCGAGGAGTTCTTTGGACCTGTCATCCCAAGGTCGGTGATAAAAGCCGTACCCTTTGGCAAAAGCCTTTCGTCGGCGGTCTGGACATGGGTGTGCGTCCCCACGACAGCCGAAACTCTGCCGTCTATATAGCTTGCCAGGGCGATTTTTTCGCTTGTCGCCTCGGCGTGGAAATCAACAAGAACAACTTTTGCCTTTATGCCGTTCAGCAGACTGTCTATATATCGGAACGGATTTGCCAGATTTTCCATAAAGACGACGCCCATCAGGTTTATCACGCAGACGTCATAACGGCCTTTATCCACTGTGCAGAACCCGCGGCCGGGGGTCGAGTCCGGATAATTCGCGGGGCGGAGTATATATGGGTTTTCGTCCAGGTAGTCATAAATTTCCCTTTTTTTGAAAACATGGTTCCCCGTCGTAATCACATCGGCTCCGGCTGAAAAAATTATATCCGCGCTTTTGGGGGTAATGCCGTTCTGGTTGTTGGAGTTCTCGCCGTTGACGGCCGTAAAATCCGCGTTGTAAAATCGCCGGAGCTTCGGCAGTTCTGACAAAAGAAATTCGCAGCCGGCCGAGCCAACAACGTCGCCGATGCAAAGAATCCTCATTACGATAAACACCCCTTAAGTTAAAAAAAACGCAAATATTAATTTAGATTTATTATAGCATATAGTCTTGCCCAATGGAAGCGTTTTTTAAACTTTATTTAGCTATTATATAAATACGCAAAGTATATTTTGCATTATAAATAGGCGATTTAAAGCTAATGCTTAGTTTTTATAGCGATTTTTGGCGCACGCGCGGATATAAGCCCCGCAGAGAGAATCTTAAATTTTTGTTGACACAACGGCGCGACAGTGCTAAAATAATATAAAATTTAAATAAGATTCCAGATCAGAGGCGCGTTTTTGATGAGTAACCGGCAAAGGGCAGGCCATATAATGCCCCGGCGAAAGGTAAAAACGCCGAAGGGACGCGGTTCGGCAGCCGCGTCGCCTGGCCGCAACTCCGAAAGGCTTGCGGCTGTCGCAATTTTTTTTGTTGCGAAGCGCTGATTTGAACTCGTTTGCATATAATATAACAGCAGTGTGAAAAAACCGCTCTCCGCTTTTATATTATTGCAGAAAGACTGCCGGTTTTTGCGAACCGGTTTTTTTATTTTTTAATAAAATTTAAAGAGGAGAAAAGTAAAGTGAAAAAATATAAAGCAGGCATAATCGGCGCAACAGGCATGGTCGGCCAACGCTTTGTCAGCCTTCTGAAAGAACACCCGTGGTTTGAGACGGAGGTTCTGGCCGCATCGGCAAATTCCGCAGGGAAAACATACGCCGAGGCTGTCGGTTCCCGCTGGGTCATGCAAGAGCCGCTGCCGGAAAAAATCGCCGCCATGACGGTTTTGGACGCGCAGGCCGATATAGAGAGAATCGCAAAACGGGTCGATTTTGTTTTTTGCGCCGTTAACCTGCCAAAGGCCGACACAAAAAAACTGGAAGAAGATTACGCAAGGCATGAATGTCCTGTTATATCAAACAATTCCGCCAACAGACTTGTGCCGGACGTCCCCATGGTGATCCCGGAAATAAACGACGGCCACACTGCTGTAATAAAAGCCCAGCGGAAACGCCTCGGCGCTTCGCGCGGTTTTATCGCCGTAAAGTCCAACTGTTCTATACAGTGCTATGTCCCCGCGCTGCACCCGCTTTTGAAATACGGGCTGAAGAAAGTCGCCGCCTGCACATATCAGGCAATTTCCGGGGCGGGAAAAACTTTCGGGCGCTGGCCGGAAATGCTTGACAATGTGATCCCGTTTATCGGCGGCGAGGAAGAAAAAAGCGAAGTCGAGCCGATGAAAATCTGGGGCGACGTTCAAAACGGTGAAATCGTCCCGGCGGCCGAGCCTGCGATCTCCGCGCAGTGCGTGCGCGTTCCCGTGAGCGACGGCCATCTTGCGGCGGTCTTCGCCGAATTTGAGAACCCGCCCTCCCTGGAAGAAATTATAAGCGACTGGAGAAATTATAAAGGCGCGGCGCAGCTTCTGGAACTGCCCAGCGCGCCAAAACAGTTTCTGCGCTATTTCGACGAGCCTGACCGCCCGCAGACAAAACTTGACCGCGACCTGGAGAACGGCATGGGCGTTTCTATCGGGCGCTTGCGCCGGGACGGCATTTTCTCGGTGAAATTTATTTCGCTTGCGCACAACACGCTCAGGGGCGCGGCGGGCGGCGGGGTGCTGCTTGCGGAGCTTCTGGCAAAGCAGGGCTATTTGGACTGACGCGCCTTTTCCCGGCTGTATTGGCGGCGGCAAATACTTATGGAGGCAAATATTTATGAAAAAGACTGTTTTTAAGGGTTCGGGCTGCGCCATCGCGACCCCGTTTAACTCTGACGGAAGCATAAATTTTGAGGCTTTTGAAAATCTTATTAATTTTCAGATAGAAAACAAAACGGACGCGATTGTCGTTATGGGGACCACCGGCGAAGCCTCAACTCTTAATGACGCGGATCATCTCAGGGCTATAGAGTTCTGCGTCGAGAAAGTCGCGAAGCGCGTTCCCGTGGTGGCCGGCTGCGGGAGCAACGACACCGCTCACGCCGTCGCGCTTTCCAAAAAGGCGCAGGCGCTTGGCGCGGACGCGCTTCTGCACGTCACGCCCTATTACAACAAGACTTCCCAGAGAGGGCTTGTACGCCATTTTATGATCGTTGCGGAGGCTCTTGACATCCCCGTTATTCTCTACAACGTGCCGTCCAGAACCGGACTGAACATCCGGCCCGCAAGCTATCTTGAGCTGAGCGGGCATGAGAACATAGTGGCTGTCAAAGAAGCAAACGGGGATATTTCTTCGATTGTGCACACCGCCGCCATTTGCGGCAGCGAGCTGGGGATATATTCCGGAAACGACGATCAGGTTGTACCGGTGCTTTCGATGGGAGGGCTTGGGGTTATATCCGTTGTTGCAAACGTCGCGCCGAAAGCTATGCACGATCTTTGCGCGCTGTATTTCGAGGGCAAGACCACGGAAAGCTCAAAGGCCCAGGCCGATATAATAGAGCTGAACGACGCGCTTTTCTGCGATGTCAACCCCATCCCGGTGAAACACGCGCTGAACCTTATGGGTATGAACGCGGGCGCCGTACGGCTTCCGCTGCTTGAAACGACAGATAAAAACAAAGAACTTATCAAGAACGTCCTGGAGAAATACAAGTTAATCTGATTTAAGGCTTGGCGGGGGCGGCTTTCGGCTGTCCCCGCTTTTTTAAACATATGTTTGACATGCCCTGATTAAAGTGCTATAATATAAATTAAACTGTTTGAACAGAGTTTATTTTTTAGCTATATAAAACAGGGTTCAAAACAGAAAGGAGCGGAAAAAACAAATCATGAAAGTGCTAAGCCCAAAAGCGCAGGCGACATATGAATTTATTCTGGAACGCTCGGTTGACGGCATTCCGCCAAGCGTGAGAGAAATATGCGCGCAGCTCGGCTTTAAGTCGACTTCGACGACGCACAAAATCCTGCTGGAGCTTGAGGAATCCGGCTATATATCGCGGGAATCCGGTTTCAACAGGAACATACGCGTCAACACGGAAAAAGCGCTGCAAGTCCCGCTTGTCAAGGCTGTTCCCGGCGTTAAGCCCGTCACCGCGCCGGAAAACATCGAAAGCTATATACCTTTCCGCGCAAGGGGATACAACCAGGGGGAGCTGTTCGCTCTGGCGGTAAAGGGTTCCGGAATGAGCGGCGCGGGGATTCTGGACGGCGACATAGTTATCGCCAAAAAATCTATAGGGGCGAAATCAGGCGAGCTGGTGGCCGCCGTTCTTAACGGGGAAGCAACTGTAAGGCGTTTTCTGGAGGATGGGGACAAGCTTGTCTTAAAGGCCGAAGATCCCGGCACAGAGCCTTATATCAGCGATGAGGTGGAAATTCTTGGGCGTGTTGTGGCTTGCCTGCGATTTTATGAATGACGCGCAATGCAAGTTCAATCACAAATATAAATAAAACCGGGGGAAGGCCAAGTGGAGTTTTTGAAAGAAAACGGCGAGCGGGAATACGAAGATTTTATATGGAAGCACCCGAACGGGCATTTCATGCAGTCGCTGGAATGGGCAAAAGTTAAACCCGGCTGGAGCAGCGACGCTATAATCTCAAGGGGAAAAGACGGCGAAATAAAAGGTTCCCTATTCGTGCTCAAAAAGAAAACGCCCGTTTTTAATATTCACTATCTCTATGCGCCCAGAGGTCCTGTCTGCGGCTGTTCTGACAAAGAAACTTTCGCGGATCTTCTGGAGGGCGTTAAAGCGCTTGCCAAAAAATGCGGCGGCTATAAATTCACCTGCGACCCCATTGTACCCGCTTCGGATTCTAATTTTCTCGCCCTGATGAAAGAGTTTGGCTTCAGCCTTAATAAAGGCCGGCTTGAGATAGGATATACTATACAGCCGCGTTTTCACTACAGACTGGATATAAACGGCAGAAGCGCCGATGAGCTTTTCAAAAGCTTTAACGAAAGCACCCGGCGCAATATCCGAAAGGCCATAAAATTCGGCGTTGAGGTGAAAGTCTGCGGACTTGAAATGGTGGACGAGTTCGCCCGGATGATGGCCGTAACCGGCCAGCGCGACGGGTTTATGACCCGCCCGGCGAATTATTTTAAAAACATGTTTGAGGTGATGGGTGAAAATTTCAGGCTGTATATAGCTTTTTTCGGGGGCAGGCCCATATCCGGCGCGGTCTGCGCGCATTTCGGGCATGTGACTTATTATATTTACGGCGCTTCGGACAACGTGTACAGGAACGTCATGCCCAATTACCTGATGCAGTGGGAAATGATAAAGTGGGCTGCGGAAAACGGCTCGGATATATATGATTTTATGGGCATTTCCGGAGATCTGGAAAACAAGAACGGCCCCGCCTATGGTCTTTACAGGTTCAAAAGAGGCTTCAACGGCTATGTCGCCGAGTTTCCCGGGGAGTTCAGCATCGTCTACAACAAATTTATAGACAGGCTGATAAACACGGCGACTGATATTCAGGTCAGCATAATCCGCAGGAAAAAGGGGCTTTATAAAAAAAATGCGCAGCATGTCTCTGCTGAAACGGATTGAGGAAATAATCTCTGGGGGCGCTTCGCGATTTTATGTCCCCGGGCACAAGGGAAGGTTGGGCGCTTTTGGCGGGGATTTCTCAAAGTATGATATAACGGAAATTCCCGGCGCGGACAGCCTTTACTCGCCCTCCGGCGCAATCGCCGAGCTTGAGGGGCTTGTCTCACAGGCATATAAAAGCGGCGCAAGCCTGATCAGCTGCGGAGGCTCAACGCTTGCGGTTCAGGCTATGCTCGCCCATTACGCAAAGCCGGGCAGTGTTGTTATTATGGCGCGCAACGCTCATATTTCCGCTGTAAACGCAGCGGCGCTGCTTGGTTTTGAGCCTTTCTGGGTTTATCCGGACGGGGACGCCGGGGAAGCCCTTCCCGGGAGAATAAGCCCCCCGGCTATAGAAAAGGCGCTTGAAAAAAATCCGGGCGCGGCGGCCGTTTATATCACCTCGCCGGACTATTTCGGCGTACTGTCCGACGTGAAGGCCATAGCGGGGATTTGCGGAAAACACGGCGCGCCGCTTTTGATTGACAATGCCCACGGAGCGCACCTGTCCTTTTCCGGCCAGGCGCATCCAATACGGGAGGGCGCAGACATGTGCGCCGATTCCGCGCACAAAACGCTGCCGGCTTTAACCGGCGCGGCTTTCCTGCACATACGCAACGGGGATTTAAAAAGCGCCATGAAGTCCCGTATGGCGCTTTTCGGCTCCACAAGCCCAAGTTATCTTGTGATGGGTTCTATTGATTATTGCATGGCCTGGCTTGCGGAAAACGGCGGGGACGATTATATCAAGCTTGCGGGCAGGGTTGAGCGCCTTGCTTTGATGGCGAAAGAAAAAGGCTTTGCGCTTCCGGAAGGCCTGCGCGACAAAACGCGCCTGACGCTCGGCGCCTGCGCGCTTGGGTATAGCGCTCCGGAACTTGCCGGATGGCTCCGCGAAAACAAAATTGAGCCGGAATATGTCGGGAACTCTTATCTTGTGCTTGTGCCAGGCCCGTTTAACGCGGAGCGGGACTTTGCCCGGCTCGAAAACGCGATTGACAAGATAAAGCCCCGGAAACCCGCGCCGTTCTTGCGGGAGATGGAATTTTACTCTCCCAAAAGAATCTTGTCTATAAGAGAAGCGTATTTCAGCGAAATTGAGGAAATTCCTGTAGAAAAAGCTGCCGGGCGCATTCTTGCGGAGAACGTAAGCGCCTGTCCGCCGGGCGTGCCTGTTGCGCTGGGCGGCGATAAGATTGACGGAATTTTAGAAAAAATGTTGATTTCTTATGGCGTTTTGCAAGTAAAAGTGGTAAAATAAAATTGCGTTTTGTCTTGAAATAAATTACCCAGGGAGGTTTCTGTCTTTATGAAACTGATATTTGCAATAGTAAACAACGACGACAGTAATTTTGTTCAGTCCGCGCTGACGCAGGAAGGTTTTTCCGCGACAAAGCTCTCCACAACCGGGGGCTTTCTCAAATCCGGAAATACTACTTTTATAATCGGCGTTGACGACGACAAAGTTGACGATATAATTTCTATTATCGCAAAGCATTCCAAAAAGCGCCAGCACATTGTACCCACAGCCGCTACATACGGCACGGGAATGTACAGTTCCATCCCGATAGAAGTCACCGTCGGCGGCGCCACCGTTTTTGTGACGGATGTGACGCGCTTTGAAAAGCTGTAAAGGCTTTTATGTTTGAGCAGTATTTCGCCGGGAACCCGGAAGCAAAATCCGAGCTTTTGGAAAAAAGCTCCGCCCGTCTTCCCCATGCCGTACTGATTTACGGCGAAACAGGGCTTGGCAAAAAAACTTTTGCCGGTCTTGTCGCCTGCCGCTATATTATGGGGGAAGAAAAATTCTTCTCCGGAGGCAATCCCTTTGATACGCGGGAAAGCCGGCTTGTTTTAAATAAGCTTCACCCTGATCTGTATATCCAGGACGGCGGCGAAAGCATAAAGGTTGACGACGTCCGAAAAATCGCGTCGGAGCTTTATATAAGGCCCAATCAGGCGGCGCGGAAAGTTTATGTTCTGGCGGACTGCCAGAACATGACTGTTCAGGCGCAGAACGCCCTGTTAAAGAGCCTGGAGGAGCCTCCGCAGACAGCGGCCTTTATCCTCACGGCCGAAAGCAAAAGCCGGCTTCTGGAGACAATAATTTCTCGCGTACGTTCTGTGCGTCTTTTCCCGGTCAAGCCGGATGAAGGTCTCGGCTATATTAAAAAAATCCTTCCGGAAGCAGATATTCCGGAAGCCGGGAACTTTTTGAGAACTTTTGGGGGAAATATCGGCAAAACGCTTGCCGCGCTGGACAAAAGCGAAAAAAGTCCGGCGTATCAGATTTTCGGCGAGCTTTCCAATGCGATTGAATCCGGGGATATTTACGGGGCGGCGCTTGCTTTGACTAAAGCCTCCGCAAAACGCCCGGTGTTCAAAGAAGTCTGCGATTTGCTTTCGCGCTTTATGGGGGAGCTTCTTGCGGCGAAGGCCAGGGCGGAAAGCCCGCGCGGAGCGCTTGCGGCAAAGCTTGAATACAGGCGGATAGTCAGGATTGTAAGCTTTCTGGACGAAATCCGGCAGCGGGACGTGTATAATCTAAATTTGCCGCTGATGTCGGCGCGGCTTGCGCTTTGCGTCCTGGGGAACCGGATGTGCTGAAAAACGCTTTTATTTTCGCGCCGGCTTTTGGTATTATTTTATAAAAGCAATATTTTTCCCTCAAGCAAAAAGGAGCATATATGATAGAAGTTATTGGCGTAAAATTTAAGCCGGCTGGCAAAATGTATTATTTTGACCCCATCGACAGCGCAATAGAAGCCGGAACAAAAGTGATAGTCGAGACGGCCAGGGGCGTGGAGTGCGGAGAAGCGATCATGCCAAACACTATGGTCTCCGAAGAAAGCATTGTGGGCGCTTTAAAACCTATCCTGCGCCTTGCCAGCGAGTCCGACATGGAAATTTACTATGCCAACCGCGAAAAAGAAAAAGAAGCTCTGGAAATCTGCGCAAAAAAAATAGAAAAACACAAGCTCCTTATGAAGCTTGTCGACGTCGAATATACGTTCGACGGAAATAAAATCTTGTTTTATTTCACAGCCGACGGGCGGATTGATTTCCGGGAGCTTGTCAAAGACTTGGCTTCTGTTTTTCGCACGAGGATAGAACTGCGCCAGATCGGAGTGCGGGACGAGGCAAAAATGCTCGGCGGTTTGGGTATATGCGGGCGGCCTTTCTGCTGCTCAAGTTTTTTGGGGGACTTTCAGCCGGTTTCGATTAAGATGGCAAAAGAACAGGGGCTTTCCCTCAATCCGACAAAAATTTCCGGTTCCTGCGGGCGGCTTATGTGCTGCCTCAAATACGAGCAGGACGTCTACGAAGAACTGTTGAAAATAACGCCCAAAGTCGGCGCGCTGGTTCGCTATGGCAAAGAACGCGCAGTAGTGACCGAAGCGAATATTTTCACGGGAAAGCTTTCCATCCGGCCGGAAAAAGAGCCGGACGCGGCGGTAAAAGCCGTCAACCGCTCGGAAGTGCGGCTTATTAAAGACGCAAAAATCACGCTCAGCGATTCTGAATTAAAAGAGCTGAAAAATCTGGAGGAATAATCTGAATAATCCAGGTCTTGTTTGTATATAAAATAATGCCCTGCTAAAAATATATTTGTCTCTAAATATATTTTTAGTCGGGGCGTTTTTATGCTTTATACGATTGTTGTCTGGGGCGACAAAAAAGAAAATCTGTTTTCAAAAAATTTGGCGAGGGCGCTGGCCTTGCTGGGGAAAACTGTGCTGATAAACGACGCTGTGACGGAGCTTGGCGCGGAAAACGCCGCCGGAACAGAATTTGTCATATTTGACACGGACAACATAAGCGCAATAAACTCAAGCTCGGCTATCGTCGCCGTCAAGGACAGGACGGACGAAAGCTTTGCGAACTGGAAGGGACTCGCTTCGCCGCTACTGATCAATTCCGAAAACACAAACGGTCTTTCGTTGCTGGTCAATCATGAAATCGCGGCGATAACCTGCGGCCTTTCCACAAAAGACAGCATAACCCTTTCGAGCTGCGCCGAAGGGAGGGCTGTGATAAGCGTCCAACGGTTTATCAAGAAGCTGAACGGCGAAATTTTTGAACCCATGGAGTATCCGCTTGCTTTGGGCGGAATTCCCATATATCACAGCCTGGCGCTTTTTGGGATTCTGCTCCTGTGCGGCATCGAACAGGAATTCGGCCGGCCGGAGCTGGTTTTCCGGGCCAAAATTTTGTGACCGGCGGGAATATCAACGCGTGCGAATAGTTATTCTCCTCCGCCTTCAAAACCCGAAATCATGCGAAGGCGGATTTCGTGCCTGGCGCCCGAAAACTCCGCGCCAAGCCAGGCGCCGACAATCGCTTTCGCCATATCCGCGCCGATTATCCGCGCGCCAAGCGCAAGGACATTGGCATTGTTGTGCTGTTTGGCCAGAACCGCCGAAACCGGTTCCGAGCAGAGAGCGCAGCGGATGCCCTTAAATTTGTTTGCGGCAATCGACATTCCCAGCCCTGTGCCGCAGACAAGAATCCCGCAGTCAAATTCGCAGTTCTGGATATTTATACACAGCTTTTTGGCATAAATCGGATAGTCGGCGCTTTCAGCGCTGAAAGCGCCAAAATTTCCGGGCGTTAAGCCTTTTCCTGTAAGAAACAGAACAAGCTCTTCTTTCAGAGAAAAACCGGCGTGGTCGGACGCTATCGCTATTTTTATATTACTCATCAAAATTAAACCCGTCTTGTTTTTCTTCTTCGTTTATTATGTCAAAATAATCATTGAGCTGGGCGGCAAGATCGTCCGCGTCCAGGCCGTGAACCATGCAGGCCTCCTCAAGCGTTTCCGTCAGGGCGACGGCGCAGCCGACGCAGGGCATTCCGTTTTCCATCAGGATATACGCGGCCTCACGGCTGCTTTTGAGAATATCGCCTATGGCGGTTTCTTTTGTTACGGTCATAATTTTTTCTGCTCCTTTGAATTAAAATTTATATGTTATTTTAAACGGGTGAAAACAATTCGCGCCTGCGGCTTAAAAATCCGGAAGAATTTATTCGGCTTCGCAGTTTGAGTAAACAGCAAAAACAGCAGGGACAGAACGTTCCTCCCTGCCCCTGAGTTTTTTAGCGTTTTGTATTCACTTTTGGGGAATCATACGTCCGCCGACGGGGCGTCCGGTTCCGGGAAAGTTTCGGCGGCGGCGGGTTCTTCTATAGGAGTTTCGTCAAGTATGTCCTCCACGCTGTCGACGATTACATCCTCTTCAAGATAGGAGTCGTCCTCATCAAGAATTTCGCTGTCCTTTTTCCTGGTGAGGTACAGAGCGGCTGCGGCGGCTCCTGCCGCGACAACTGCGAGAGCAAAAAGACCGAGTAATGCGCTTTTCATAATACTGCCAATGACCTCCTTGTTATTTTTTTGTTTTTTTTAAGTCTCTATCTAATATATTATACCACAAAAAGAGCTTTAAAACCGGAAAATAACTATAATGCTTTTATTTATATTAGACCAGCTTTGTTTAACTTGCAAGATATTTTTGTTGATTTTCTATTAATTAATTATAAATACAGATTTTCGATAAAATACGCGGAGTCTCTTAGTCAGATAAGCTGTTGAAATTTCTGCGAATATCTCTTTTCAAGCAGAATATCAACGGCTTCCGCAAAGCCCTCCCCGCCGCGCTTCCCGATAATATAGGCAGGGAGCGCTTTTATTTTCCCTTCAAAATCCCGGATATTTGCGACCCCGCAGCTCTTCGGAAAAAAATAAAACATAGGTTCATCGTTGGGCGAATCCCCGAAAAATATAACGCTGTCCCTGATATTTTCTTCCCCGCAGATGTCCCCCAGAAAAAGCCGCGCCATAGAAAGCTTATCGTAATGCCCGAACCAGGCGTTGACATGAATTGAGCTTATCTTTGCTTCCGCGCCGAAGCCAAGGCAAACGTCCCGGATTCTTTCGGCGGCGGCAAATCCCAGCTTCGGTTCGTCCTCCCCAAAGTCAATGGCAAGGTCAAATCGGCGCGAAAACTGGTCTTTCGCGCCGCGGCACCCGGGAACGGCTTTCAGACAGGCAGCCTGGACTTCCTCCAGCTTGCGTCGCGTCTCTTCTTCCTGCGCAACAGAAGGATGCAGAAATTCCCGGAGCTTGCCGTATTCAAAATAATTGACAAAAGCGCCGTTTTCGCCTATCACGGCAAAAACAGGCCATTCTCGCACAATAAGATCGCACCAGCCCGCCGGGCGGCCTGTCGCAGGGATAACTTTTATCCCTGCGCGGAAAAGCTTCCACAGCGCGGAATAAGCCGCTTCGCCAAGCTTTCCGCCGTCGGTAATGGTGTCGTCAATGTCGTGCAAAATATATTTAACCCTGCGGCAGTCCCCGGCGGGAATCTCGCGGAAATCTCTCATTTGCGCTCCTCTGAAAAAAAGCGATTATAATTTATAAACCGCTGAAACGATATAGTTGACCAGGAACAGCGCCGTCGCTATACCCAGAATCGGGTGGATCTCCTTTATCTTGCCGCGCAGGATTTTTATAATGCAGTAAGTGATGAAACCCATCGCAATGCCCTGGCTGATAGAGTATGTGAACGGCATTGCGACAAGCGCAAAGAACGCCGGAACAGCTTCCTCAAAATCAGACCAGTTTATGCCCCTGATAGAACTCATCATCAATATGCCGACGACGATAAAGGCCGGAGCGGTCGCCGCCGAGGGAATCGCCCCAAAAAGCGGCGCAAACGGCAGACACAGCAGGAATAAAACGGCCACTACCAGAGAGGTCAGTCCGGTTCTGCCGCCGGAGGCAATGCCCGCGGAGCTTTCAACATAGGTGGTGACGTTCGACGTGCCCAGAATGGCGCCGACAGGCGTCGCGACAGCGTCGGCAAAAAGCGCCTTGTCCAGTCGCGTTGTAAGCTTGCTTGTCTTTGTAAACTCGTCAAGCTCTTTCTTGCTGAACAGACCGCTGACGCTGCCCGTTCCGATAAAAGTGCCGATAGTGTCGAAAGTGTCGGAAAGCGAGAACGCAAAAGAAGTCAGAAGCACAAGCAGTATCTTGCTCGGGTCGGCAAAGATGGAGCCAAAGCCCTCTTTGGTGAAAATAACTCCCGCCGTCTCCGCAACGCCGCCGATTGCGCTTACGCTGAAAAAACCGTCGAATTTGGTGATTCCCATCGGTATGCCGATAACAGTGGCCGCAATAATAGAGATAAAAATCGCGCCTTTAACTTTCAGCACAATAAGGGCAATCATGAGCGCCAGACCGATAAGCGCAAGAATCGTGGCTTTGTCGGTCAGGTTTGTCAAAGCGGGAACAATGCTGCCATTGGCCACTATAACGCCGTCAAAATTGTTGTAAGTGCCCGGGTCGGCCGTGAATTTGAGCAGCCCGGCGTTCTTGAAGCCCATGTAAGCGATAAATAAGCCAATGCCGCCGCCGATAGCCTTCTGGATTGAATCCGGGACTGAATTAATAAGCGCTTTGCGGATTTTTGTCATTGTGATCACAACGTTGAAAATGCCGCAGATAAAGACCATTGTGAGCGCCTGCTGCCATGTAAAGCCCAGCGCGAACACGACCGTGTATGTGAAAAAAGCGTTCATTCCCATACCGGAAGCCTGAGCGTAGGGGACATTTGCAAAAAGCGCCATTACCAGAGTCGCGACAGCCGCCGCAATAATCGTTGCGACAAATACTCCGTTGAAGGGCATTCCCGTTGCGGAAAGCATACCCGGGTTAACGGCGATAATATACGCCATTGTGAAAAACGTCGTTAAACCCGCGACGATCTCTGTGCCAATAGTGCTTTTGTTTTCTCTGAGCTTGAAGAACCTTTCGATAAAGGACCCGTTTTGCGCCGCTGCTCCTGAATTTTTCGACATACCGTCTCCTCCTGAATAAAAAATAATATCCGGAATTTCCCGCGGGAAACTCTTTCGCTTTTTTATTATACTCCCTGTGCGCGGCAAATTACAAGAAGCGCGGCGGCCTAAAATACAGGCTGCCGCAATTTCGTAAAGGTGCACTGAAAATTAATCTTTTATATATTAATTTTTAACAAATCTTTTTTTCAGCCCAGAACGCTGAAAAAGAGTAAAGCCGCCGCGATCACCGCCCCTGCGCAGGCGCTGGCAAGATATTTGCATATTTCAAGCGAAATTTTCCTCCGGCGCAGTTTTTTCAGCCACTCGGCATTATTGCGCTGCCGGCCGCCTTTCATGCCCGCCGTCTCCCTTTCGGCATAGGCCGAGGCTTCCTTGCGCAGAAAGCCGTCGTCATAAGCCGCTTTATCTGTGCTGATAAAAAAAATAATTTTTTCAAAATACTCGTTTTCGGTGTTTAAAACTTCTATAACCCGCTTCTTTGCGCCTTTCAGCATTAGAAAATTTCCCCCTGTGGATTAATGCAGCGCCGTTTTTATTATAATATATATGATTGGGGTTTTGATACAAGACTATTCAATTTTTTAGTTATGTCCGAGATTTTAATAAAAAAACAAAGTTTGTTAAAATTTTCAAGCTATTTTATGCTATACTGAGGATGAGGTATATTATAAACTGCGTTGCGCCCGCTCTGGCGTCCTATGCTTTCCCTTCGCCGCAAAAACGGAGGAAAGTACTATGAACGTCATCACGCTAAAAGAATTTATAACCGTAATAATCAAGGCCGTAAAAAAACTTCTAAGCAAAAAAGACTGCTCCTGGCGCGAACGCCGCGTAAGGCTGACCGTCTTTGCCGCCCTCACAACTATTTTTATAATAAGCTCTTATATGTCGCATGAAGGGAAATCGTTTTTCGGTCTCAGCATGGCTTTTGTGGAAAGCCCGGGCATGGAACCGAAATTCGGCGCCGGCAGCTGGATTGTAATACAGAAAAAAAATATCCTCAAGATAAAACAAGGCGACATAGTGGCCTATATCCCCAGCTATGACAAAAGCGGGATGGTGGTTGCCCGGCGGGTGATCGATATTTTCGACGACGACACCCTGCAGCTTGTCACGCAGGGGGACAAAGCCGGCGCGCCCGACCCGAAGCCCGTGGAAAAAAGCGAGCTTCTGGGCAAAGCGGTCATGTTCTTTGACGGCCGGGGAAAATTTTTCAGGTTTTTGTTCACAAGCGCGTCCGGTTTTTTCCTGATTGAATTCATACTGGCCTACGCTTTTTTGCTGCCCTTGCTTTACTATGGCGACATGCTGGAGAAACACCTGCTGGAACTGGCGAAAATCAATACTGCGCTTTTTGCGAGGAAAGCAATCCGGATTGGCCGCGCGGCAAGCGCCTATCTAATTGAAAAGGCTCTGGATATCCGGCGCTATGTAAAAATAAGGCTCTCCCTGCCGGGGAAAATTCAAACGGGGAAAATTCAAAAATGATATATGCCATATTGCGGGGGCGAGTAATTTTTCGCCCCATGTATTTATTTTTGGCTATTTTCTATATGTTTGGCATAAAAAAATCCCCGGTTTTTTTATCCGGAGATTCTTTTTGCGGCCTGTTATTTCTTCCCGTCACGCTTTTTGCTGTTGTAAGCCGAAATCGCGTCTTTTCTGGAAAGGTTAATCCTGCCCTGGCCGTCAATCTCGGTCACTTTGACAAGCAGTTCGTCGCCGACGCTGACGACATCCTCGACTTTTTCAACGCGCTTTGTATCCAGCTTGGAGATATGAACAAGCCCCTCTTTGCCTGGAGCAATCTCAACAAAGCAGCCGAAGGCCATCAGGCGCGTGACTTTGCCCTTGTAGATCGCGCCAACCTCGGGGTCGTTGACAATCGTGTTGATAATGTCAACCGCGCTGTTTGCGTCCTCAATGCTGGCGGACGAAACAAATACGCTGCCGTCATCCTCTATATCAATTTTGACCTTGCACTCTTCGCAGATTTTTTGTATGACCTTGCCGCCGCTGCCGATTACCTCGCGGATTTTATCAACGGGGATTTTCAGCGTGAGTGTCTTCGGCGCGTATTTAGAAAGCTCCTTGCGCGGCTCGGCAATGGCCCTGGCCATAATCTCGTCAAGAATATAAATCCGGGCTTTGCGGGTCTTCTCAAAAGCTTCTTTTATTATTTCAAGCGTCAGACCGTCGTTTTTAATATCGACCTGTATCGCGGTTATGCCCTTGCGAGAACCGCCGACTTTAAAGTCCATGTCCCCGAAAAAGTCCTCAACGCCCTGAATGTCAAGCATTGTCATCCAGCGCTCGCCCTCGGTGATAAGCCCACAGGAAATGCCCGCTACCGGCGTTTTTATCGGCACGCCCGCATCCATCAGCGCAAGCGCGGAGGCGCAGATCGCGCCCTGGGAAGTCGAACCGTTGGAAGAAAGAACTTCCGAAACCAGCCTGAAAGCGTAGGGGAATTCCTCAACGCTGGGGATAACCGGGAGCAGCGCTCGCTCGGCAAGAGCGCCATGGCCGATTTCGCGCCGGCCGGGGCCGCGGTTGGGGCGGGTCTCTCCCACTGAGTAAGACGGGAAATTATACTGGTGCATATAGCGCTTTTCTTCTTCGTCGTCAATGCCGTCCAGAAGCTGCGCTTCGCGGACAGGGCCAAGCGTCGCCACCGTGAGCACCTGCGTCTGGCCGCGCGTAAACAGTCCGGAACCGTGAACGCGCGGCAGAAGCGCCACTTCCGCGGCCAGCGGCCGGATTTCGTCAAGGCCGCGCCCGTCAACGCGTTTGCCGTCGTCCAGGAGCCAGCGGCGAACTATATATTTTTGCAGCTTGTACACAGCTTCATCAATCAGCGCTCCCTGTTCGGGATAATCCGGGTCGAACCTTGCGTGAATCTCATCTTTGATCGGATTCAGGCGCTCATCCCTGATATTTTTGTCGTCTGTGTCAAGGGCAAAGCGCACTTTCTCTATAGCGAATTCTTTGACGCTTTCATAAAGATCCGCCGGGACTTCGCGGGATTCATAAACGAATTTCCCGCGGCCAATTTCAGCCTTGATTCTTTCTATAAATTTGATGATTTGTTTAATCTGCTCATGTCCCTGCGCGATAGCCTCAAGCATTCTGTCTTCTTCGACTTCGTTCGCCCCGGCCTCAATCATGATGATTTTATCCGCCGTGGCCGCCAGCGTAACCTGCATCTCGCTCCTGGCGCGCTCGTCGGATTTGGGATTAAAAACGGGCTTGCCGTCCACTATCCCAAGAGAAACGCTGCCAATCGGACCGTTCCATGGAATATCAGAAATGGAAAGCGCCACAGAAGCGCCTATCATCCCGGCGATTTCGGCCGAATAGTCCGGGTCGACGCTGAGCACAGTCACAACGACAGAAACGTCGTTGCGCATTGCGGACGGGAAAAGCGGCCTGATCTGGCGGTCAATCGCCCTTGAAGAAAGGACGGCCTTCTCGCTGGGGCGGCCTTCCCGCTTGAGATAACTTCCGGGGATTTTTCCCACAGCATATAATTTTTCTTCATAATCGACCGAAAGGGGGAAAAAGTCTATTCCCTCCCGGGGTTTGGCCGAAGCGGTCGCGTTGCAGAGAACAACCGTTTCGCCATAGCGCACAAGGCAGGAACCGCCCGCAAGCTCGCAGAGCTTGCCTGTTTCAACAGTAAGCTTGTCGCCGCAGTAGTTTGTTTCCCATATCCTGTAATTTTTAAACATTAATTTATAACCCGCTTTCTTAAAAATAATATATTCACAACGGCGGCGCGCATGTTGCTTTAGCAGTAAATCCGGCAGTCCCCATAAACCGCGGATTGCTCGATTTGCCGCTAAACAGCACACCGCCAGCCGTTATCGTCAAATTTTTCTTAGACACAATCCCCAAAAAGCGGCAGACGGAATAAAAAACCGCCTGCCACCTTGAACGGCCTGTCTATTACTTTCTGATTCCGTGCCTGGAGATAATTGTGCGGTATCTTTCAACGTCTTTATTTTTCACATAATTGAGAAGATTGCGCCTTTTGCCGACCATTTTGAGAAGACCGCGCCGTGAATGGTGATCTTTCTTGTGGATTTTGAGATGTTCGGTCAAATCGTTGATTCTCTTTGTAAGAATAGCGATCTGAACCTCCGGGGAACCGGTGTCGGTCTCATGGGTTCTGTTCTCGGCTATTACAGTTTGTTTTTCCTCTTTCAGAAGCATAAAAGCTTTAGCACCTCTTTTAAATAAAATAATATTTGTTTTTGCCGCCCGGATAATCATAGTAAAAGGTAATCGGCGCTCTCCCACAGCAAAAACGGGCATTCGCCTTAAACCATGAAAACCAGTGTTCAAAAATCCTAGATATTATAACACGCTGGACAGCAAATGTAAAGCAAATTTTAGATTTTCGCGCCCATCTCTCACTAACAGCTTCACGCCGAAACCGTCTCTCCGTATCTTGTCCATTTTTTATAGACAAAACCTTCCGGCCTGTCCTCCACCGCAAGAAGATAAATCCCCTCGGTTTTGCTCTTGTCAAGTTTCACAAAATCGCAGACTTTATATAACTCAAGCGTAAAAAGCTTCTCACCGTTTTTGACTTCTATTTTTTTTATAACAGGAAGAACAGCCTCCCGCATGTCGAAAACCTCCAGCCGGTAGCCGCCGGAACCCGCGTCAAAACACCTGGCCGTGCGCAGATATTCCGCATCCACGTCAAAATAGGACCGCACCAGCGCTTCGACCTCAGCCATGGGAAAAATCACGCTGCCGTCATCCTCCTGGGCAAAATCGTCCGGGATGATTTTCTGCGAACAGCTGTCGCCATAAACAGCTTCGTAATCTACTTCTGTGAAATATGTCCCGAAAGAAACCTGCAAGTAAAATTCAAAAAGACTGTCCGGGTCGATACTGTGCGGGTCGTCCCAGCTTTCTTCGTTCAGGAGCACGCCCAATGGAGCCATATATTTCAAGCGCTCCGCCATATAAAAACTCTCGCTATCTGTCAAACCGCTTTCCGGACGCTCAGAAACGAGCGCGCCGGGAGCGCTGAAATCCGAAGCCGGCGCTTCGCCGCCGCAGCCGGAAAGCGCCAGAACAAGAGCCGCCAGAGCTAAACAAAGCGGATATTTAATTTTTGTATATATAAAAGCCAACCCCTTAGCAAAATCAAAAAGGGCATTAAAGCGAAATACGCTTTGTTATAACAATAACAGAAAAATTACAGCTTTATTATAGCATTAATATATAAGCTTATACAAGCCTTTTTTGCCAGCTTTTACAATCTGTCCACACAAAAAAGCAGAACCCCCCGTGCAGAGAGGTTCCGCTCAAAAAGCAATGGCAAAAAGCGAATTATTTCAAGATAATCGCAATGACGTTGGCCGCAATGGTAACAATCACAAAAGCGACGCCCAGAATTTTTGTCCATCTGCTCAAGGCCATATCTGTGGTCTGGCCGCGGCGGCCTTCAAAGCCGCTTCCCGCGTTTCCAAAACTTCCGTCAAGACCGCGGCCGCGGTTCTTTTGAAGCATTATGACTGCTATGAGCAAAACACTGACGACAAGCAGGACTATAGCGCTTACTATTTCAATAACTTGCACAAAAAGACCTCCAGAAACAAAATTTCATACCCTGTTATCGTATCACAAATAGTTTTATTTTGCAAGCGGGGAATCAAACTGTAATATTTTGCCTGTCAGCTTTTTTAAAACGCCCGCAGCAAATCAAGCCCAACCTGCCCGCTCTTCTCGGGATGAAACTGCGTCCCGAAAATATTCCCGCTCTGCACAACGGCGGAGACTTTCACGCCATAGTCGGCGTAAGCCGCAAGATTCTCGTCGTTTTCGGCGGCATAAAACGAGTGCACAAAATAGACAAACGCGCCCTCGGGCGTGTTTTTGAGAAGAGAGCTTTCCCGCACGAACCTGAGGCTGTTCCAGCCCATATGCGGCGCCTTCAGATCAGCGCCGCCCATATTGCCAGACAGCGGTATGACCTTGCCGCGCAAAAGCCCTAAACCCTCGTGCTCGCCGTATTCATAGCCTTTTTCAAACAGAATCTGCATACCAAGGCAAATGCCCAAAAAAGGCTTGCCCTTCCCGGCTTCTTTTTTCAGGAAAACGTCAAGGCCGTTTTCGCGGAGCTTTTGCATGGCGTCCCCAAAAGCCCCAACCCCCGGCAGGATAATCTTGTCAGCCGCGCTTATTTTTGCGCGGTCGTTTGTGACGACGCTCTCCCGACCTATATAGTCCAGAGAGGACTTGAGCGAAAACAGATTCCCCAGACCGTAATCTATAATAGCAATCACAGCAGCAGCCCCTTTGTGGAAGGAATTTCATCAGCGTGTTTTCCGTCAATTGAGACCGCCCGCGCGAGCGCCCTTGCCAGCGCTTTAAAAATAGCCTCTATAATATGATGTGAATTTTCGCCGGCGATTTTTTTTATATGCACAGCCGCCCTGATATTTCCGGAAAAAGCCAGCAGAAATTCTTTTACAAGCTCCGTGTCAAAATCTCCGACCTTCTGCGCGGGGATCTCCGCGTCAAAGCCAAGATACGCCCTGCCGCTTAAATCAACAGCCGCAAGCATCAGGGCTTCGTCCATCGGCAGGATGCAACTGCCATAGCGCGTTATGCCCCGCATGCCGCCCAAAGCTTCCGCAAACGCTTTGCCAAGACAAATTCCCACATCCTCGACAGAATGGTGAAAATCAACATCTGTGTCGCCCTTGCAGGAAAGTTCAAGATCAAAGCGCCCGTGACGCGCGAAAAGTTCCAGCATATGGTTCAAAAAGCCAATGCCGGAATCAATATTATATTTGCCGCCGCCATCCAGATCCAGGCGCAGAGATATTTGCGTCTCCGTAGTATTTCTTGTTATTTCAGCGGTTCTCACTTTGTACGATACCTCCCCGGCAATTTTTTTACTGACTTCCGCCTTTTATTTGTTTCACGCTCTCAGCTCGTCCAGCGCGCTTAAAAGCGCGGCGATTTCGCCCTCGCTTCCCACAGTTATCCTCAAATAGTCCCTTATGCGCGGCAGGTCGAAGCGCCGCACAAGAACCCTTTTTTCTTTCAGTTTTAAATACAGCTCCCCGCCGCCTGTTTTACAGGACTTTGCGAAAACAAAATTGCTCTGCGAATCGGTCAGCGAAAAGCCGCGCTCCCGGAGAGCCGATTTCAAGCCCTCCCGCAGGGAAATAATTTTCGCCGTGGTTTTCTCAAAATACTTCCTGTCTTCCAAAGCCTCTGCCGCCGCAATCAGCGACAGCCGGTTTATATTATACGGGTGAAACGAAAACTTTACCCTGTTCAAGTCCTCTATCAGAGCCGGACTCCCGACTGCCAGCCCGACCCTCATCCCGGCCAGCGCCCGCGATTTGGAAAGCGTCTGCACCACCAGCAGATTATCATACTTTTCTGTCAGCGGCACACAGCTTTGCCCCCAGAAATCGCCGTAGGCTTCGTCAATAATGACAAGCCTGTCCTGCCTTGCGGCGGCAAGCTTTTCTATATCCTCCACAGGGACGGCAAGCCCCGTCGGAGCGTTTGGGTTCGCTATGACAATATTCCCGTGAACTTTCATATAATCATCAACAGAAAGCGATAAATCTTCCCGAAGCGGCATTTCCTGATAATCAGCGTCAAAAAGCCGCGCATAAACTGGGTAAAACCCATAGCTTATATCCGGCGCGAAAAGCCTCCGTCTCTCCAAAAAGGCCATGAAAGCAAAAGCCAGAACCTCGTCGGAACCGTTTCCCGCATAGACCATCGAAGGCGCAACGCCGTAAAAATCCGCCGCGGCCTTGATTAGAACCGACACTTCCGGGTCGGGGTAAAGCCGCATGTCTCTCAGAACTTCCCGGTTAATAGCCTCAATCGCCTTTGGCGAAGGCGGGAAGGGCAGCTCGTTTGTGTTCAGCTTTATATATTGTCCGCCCCGCGGCTGTTCCCCGGGGATATATGGCGACATCCGGCTGATTCTGCCGCTTAGAAAGCGGCTCATATTTCTTCACCCTCAAAACGTATTGTGACGGATTTCGCGTGACCGTCCAGCCCTTCTCGGGCGGCAAACCCGGCTATGCGGTCCTTCACTGCGCCAAGGGCCTCTTTTGTATAATAAGTAAAAGACGACTTTTTTACAAAGTCATCCACAGAAAGCGGCGAAGCGAAGCGCGCCGTGCCGCTTGTGGGAAGCGTGTGATTGGGACCCGCGAAGTAGTCGCCCAGGGCTTCCGGCGCGTATCTCCCCAGGAAAACAGAACCCGCGTTTTTCACCAGCGAAAACAGATCAAACGGGTTCTCAACGCAAAGCTCCAGATGCTCCGGCGCGACGATATTGCTGATATGCACAGCCTGAGCCAAATCCTCCGCAATAATAATAAAGCCGTAATCACGCACAGAAGCCCCCGCGATCTCTTTTCTGGGGAGAAGCTCAAGCTGGCGCAAAACTTCTGTCCGCACGCTTTCGGCAAGCGCGGAATCCGGCGTGACAAAAACAGCCGAAGCAAGCCGGTCGTGCTCGGCCTGTGAAAGCAGATCCGCCGCGACATAAACAGGGTTGGCCAGGCTGTCTCCAATAACCAGGATTTCGCTTGGCCCGGCGATCGTATCGATGCCTGCGACGCCCTGCACAAGCTGCTTTGCCGTCGCGACATATATATTGCCGGGGCCGACGATTTTGTCAACGGCGGGAATAGTTTCGGTTCCATACGCAAGCGCGGCGACGGCCTGCGCCCCGCCCGCGGCAAAAACCCGGTCCGCCCCGGCGATTTTGGCCGCCGCAAGGATTTCCGGCCTCGGGTTCGGCGGAGTAGCCATCACAATTTCGCCGACGCCCGCAATTTTGGCGGGGACAATATCCATCAGCACCGTCGAGCAATAGCTGGCGGTGCCTCCGGGGACGTAAACCCCCGCCCGCTCAAGCGGGCGCACAGTCTGTCCCAGAATCGCGCCGGCGCCGCTTTCAAAAATAAAGCCGCTGCGCGCCTGGCGGCGATGGAAAGCTTCGATGCGCTCCTTCGCCATCTCCAAAGTTTCTATAAAATATTTATCGACAGAATCATAGGCGGCGTTGATTTCCTCCCGCGAAAACTCAAGGCTTGCGGGCTTTATTTTGTCGAATTTCAGGCTGTACTCAAACAGGGCTTTGTCGCCGTTCTGACGGACGTTTTCTATAATTTCGCGCACTGCCGAAACAACGTCGGAGCTTTCTCCGCGGCCCGCAAAAAGCGCTTTTATCTGTGCGTCGCTTTCGTATTTTATAATTTTCATATAAATATTTTCCTTCCAGATTTAGATACGCGCAAATCTATCCCTAACAATTGCCATCACCCCGCGCTAATCCGACTTTCGCCAGTTTTTCCGCGATATTGCGTATAAGCCCGCCTTTGAACTGATAGCTGGATTTGTTCGCAACAAGGCGCGCGCTTATATCCGTCACAGTTTCAATAACTTTAAGCCCGTTTTCTTTGAGCGTGTCCCCGCTCTCCACTATATCGACAATCACATCGGAAAGATTGACTTTCGGGGCAAGCTCAATAGAACCGTTGAGCTTGATAATGCGAATCTTGCGACTTTTGGAGGCGTAGAACCCGTTCGCTGTATTTGGGAATTTTGTGGCGACCCGCAGTATGGAGCCGCTCTTTTCGATGTAGTCCTCGGGCGCGGCGACAACCATACGGCATTTGCCAAAGCCCATGTCCGCCAGCTCGTAAACGTCGGACGCATTCTCAATCAAAACGTCCTTCCCGGCGACGCCTATATCAGCCGCGCCGTTCTCAACATATATTGGCACATCCGACGGCTTGACAAGAAAAAATCTTACTTCTTTTTCCTCATTGACAAAAATAAGCTTTCTGTTGTTTTCTTTGATTTCCGGGCAGGCATAACCGATTTTTTCAAAAGCTTCATAGGCCATAAGACCAAGGCGGCCTTTTGGCAGAGCAATATTAAGCATAGCGCTAAACCTCCCTTATAAGATGCCCGCTGCTGAACCGGTAGGTTTCCCGGAAACGGAAGGGGAGACTCGCCGAACTTCCGACGTCCTCCACCCGCACCCTCCGCCCCTGTGCGGCGTATTCCCTCACAAGGGACAGCAGCCGGCTCATATTATCTCCCTGTCTGTATAAAATCAAAATATCATAGTCGTACTGGCGCTGATTTCCGCAATAGTGAGAAAGCTCGTCAAGAGAGACGGCAAAGCCTGTCCCGCGGCGCTGTTTGCCCAGTTTGGCCATCATGCTGTCATATCGCCCGCCCGAAAGCAGAACTTTCGGCAGATTCTCGACATAGCCCCGGAAAATAAGGCCATTGTAATAATCCAGATCGTTCGCGATTGAAAAATCCAGAATCATGCCAGGCAGGTATTTTGAGCAGCCCGCATAATTCAAAAGCCTGTGTATATTTTCAAGCTCGTCCAGCGCCTGTATGGCCTGCTCGCTGGAAGACAACTTCCGCGCCGCCTGAAGTGTGGAGACAAATTCCCCGCACAGCCCGAAAACTGAAAGAATGTTTTCTCTCAACTCCTGCGGAAGCTCGGCGGTCTCTAAAATTTTTGACAGGTCGTGCATATTTTTGCTCTTGAAGTTGTCCAGAATACGAGCGCGGAGCTCTTCTGTGATTTCCGGAGCGGAAAGCATACCGGAAACAAAACCCATATGCGACACACTCAGGACAAATTTTTCGTTGATAGCATTCAGGCTGTCCAAAGCCATGCTCAGCACTTCGGCATTGCCGTAGTCGGCGCTGTCCCCGATATATTCAATGCCTATCTGGTCAATTTTTTTATAGACATGGCTTTCTTTGATATACCTGTAGACGCTTTCTATATAATAGAGCTTTTCGGCATAGCCGGGATCCTCCGGCGGAAGACTTTTAATCAGCGAAAGCGTTACGTCCGGCCGCAGAGCCATAAGCTTGCCGTCAGTGTTCATAAAGCTGATAATATTGCCCTCGCCGAAAAAACTCCGGTTTTCTACAAGAAAATCATATTCTTCAAAATCGGCGGCGCCGGCCTTGCGATAGCCGAAACTCTCGTAAAGCTCTCTCAGGCGCAGCGCGATGCGCTCGTCTTCGTTAATATATTTCAGTATTCCCATGATTAATTAAAAGCCTCTCTCTAATGATTTCTGTATATTGCGCGAATCACCGGCTTGAAACAACAGTATGCAGGGAATCTTGCTCGCTATGGTCTTGCGGCATAGAGCAAAAACGAATGAGGGCACAGGGGTGTTATTTTTGGAAAACGCGCCAGGCGGCAATTCACCTCCTGCGGAGAGACGAGCAAAGGGCGGGGGCGGTCCGCACACGCGGAGTTTCAAAAGGTGTTTCTTTTTATCAATTTTAACACAATTTCGGTTTTTAGTCAAACAAAGCGGGCGGCAAAATGCCGTCCGCCAATGTTTTTTTTGAAATTTTTAAAATTTTGCAAAATTTTGCGCGTCTGTCTCCAGGACTTAAAAATCCGCGCTCTGCCCGTTATTCGTCGTCGGAAAAATTAAAGAAATCCGAATAGTTCCCCACCGAAAAGTCATTGTTGAATTTTGGCTCTTCGCTGTTGCCGGGGATTTCTTCCTCCCATGCGGCGGTTTTGGCTTCTTTCTCAAGAGTATACACAGCTTTGACAGCTTCGTTCTGCTTTTTCATGCTGTCGCGCATATAGGACTGCTGCTTCGTCACTGTCGAGCTGACGTTCCTGATAATGCCGTTTGTAACTTCTTCGGAGTCATACTGCAAATGCCGCGCGGTCGCGCTGATAATACTTTCGGCTTCTTCAATGCGCCGCGAAAATTCCCGGCAGAAGTCCCCAAGGTTTTTTTTGAGAGAATCCAGGTCGCTTTGAAAGGCGCTTAAGCTTTCCGCCGCCGAATTGACGGAGGTTTTTGCCTCTTCAATCAGAGTTTTTGTATAACTGCGCGCATAGCCGAGCATCATCTCGGCCTGTCTCTTTGCTTCGGAAACGGTCTCGCCGATTTTTTCGTTCAGCGCGTCGTACTTGTAGCTCTTGAACGTGAAATTTTCTATCTTATAGCTGAGCTGTTTGTTCTTTTCGGCCAGAATTGCGTTTTCAAGCTCTTTCTGGCGCAGAGCGCTTTTTGAGCGGGTGATCTCGTTGTGCATGAGTACAATTCTTTTTTTCAGCTCGTCCGTTTCTTTGTCCTGCCCGGCAATAGTCTCCCGAAGCTTCGCTAATTCTTCATCTCTTTGATAGAGCTGTTCTTCAAGGGCGCTTCTGGCGTCCTCCGCCTCTTTTACCTGTTTTGTGACGTTGTTAATTTCCTTGGTGTATTTGCCGCTTAGTTCGTCCACATATTTCAGCACGTCGTTTCGATTGAAGCCGCCGAAGACGGATGCTTTGAATATTCCAGAATCCCGCAAGGTCGCCCTCTCCTTCGTTGTCCGTCAAAAAATTTTTATGTCCCAGTTAATTTGGAATATATGGTTAATTCAGGATAATTTTTTGCATATTAAATTATATAACATAAAAAACGGAAAAATAAAATATATTATGTAAGTTGCAAAAAAATATGTTATACTATATTGAAAATGCGGAAAGCGCAGCCGCTTTAAGACGCGATGTGCGCAGATCCGGGCGGGTCTCTGCGCGGATTTTGTTCCGCAAAAACCAGAAAGGAAGAAGCAGCCGCCATGAAAGAAGTGAGAACCCGTTTTGCGCCAAGCCCGACGGGGTATATGCACGTTGGAAATTTAAGAACCGCCCTTTACACCTATCTGCTGGCAAAAAAAATGGGCGGAAAATTTATCCTGCGGATAGAGGACACCGACCAGGAACGCAAGGTCGACGGCGCCGTCGGGATTATATACGGCACTCTGCGCGAAACCGGCCTTAACTGGGATGAAGGCCCGGACGTGGGAGGGGATTTTGGGCCTTATATCCAGAGTGAGAGAAAGGACATATATTTCTCTTTTGCCGAAAAATTGATTGAAAGCGGACATGCTTATCGCTGCTTCTGCGGCAGGGAGCGCCTTGAGGAAGTTCGGAGAATTCAGGCCGCATCCGGCGTGCCGCAGAAATACGACAGTCACTGCTCGCGCCTTGGCGCGGAGGAAATCCGGGAAAAGCTGGCGCAGGGGCGGCCCTGTGTTATACGGCAGAAAATCCCGGAAACGGGAACAAGTTCTTTCCATGACGAGGTTTTCGGCGACATAAGCGTTGACAACGCGATTCTTGACGACCAAATTTTAATCAAAGGCGACGGAATGCCGACTTATAATTTTGCAAACGTGATTGACGATCACACAATGCGTATAAGCCATGTTGTGCGGGGAAGCGAATATCTGTCCTCCACGCCGAAATACAATCTGCTTTATCAGGCTTTCGGCTGGGAAATACCGGTTTATATCCACTGTTCACCCATCATGAAAAACGCCGCTGAAAAGCTCTCCAAGCGCAACGGCGACGCTTCTTATCAGGATTTGGCCGCAAGAGGATATCTGACGGAGGCGATTATAAATTATATCGCTCTGCTGGGCTGGTCTCCCAAAAGCGAGCGCGAAATTTTTTCATTGGACGAGCTTATTGAGAGTTTTGATATATCAGGCATTTCAAAATCACCCGCTATTTTTGATATTGCAAAGCTCAATCATATCAACGGCGAATATATCCGCGCGCTTTCGCCGGAAGCCTTCGCGGAAAAAGCCTTGCCGTGGATAAGGCGGGCTGTCCGCAGGGAAGGCGCCGACACCGCGCTTATCGCGAAAGTTTTGCAGCCGCGCTGCGAAATTTTTTCGGATATCCCCGAACAAATTGATTTTATAGACAAACTGCCCGAATATGATCTTGAGCTTTACAGAAGCAAAAAAATGAAAACCAGCCCTGAAACCGCTTTGAGCGCTTTGAAAGAGATTTTGCCCCTGCTTGAAGCTGTCCCCGCAGAGGGATTTTCGGCGGAGCGCATCCACAGCGAGCTTTTTGCGCTTATAGAGAGGCTTGGCGTAAAAAACGGCTTTATGCTCTGGCCTTTGCGCGTCGCGCTCAGCGGAAAGCGCTTCACGCCCGGCGGCGGGATTGAGATTGCGGCCATTCTGGGCAAAGAAGAAAGCCTTCAACGTATTAAGCTTGGCATCAAACAGCTGGAACAGCAAGCTTGACTTTGGTCTGTCAACGAGCTGTGCGGCGCTAATTATAGACATTAAATTAATAAAATACCCAAAATTGACGCCTGTAACTAAAAAGGACTGTAAACACAATGCTTATATTAGGAGTAGACCCCGGCTATGCGACTATTGGCTGTGGGATTGTCGATTATAAAAGCGCAAGATTCAAGGTCGTTGATTACCGCCCGGTGCTTACATCCGCCGGAACGCCTTTCCCGGAACGCCTTAGAATAATTTACGAAGAAATGGATTTTATAATCAAAAAATACCGCCCGGAGTCCATAGCGATAGAGAAAGTTTTTTTTAATACAAACTCGAAAACGGCGATAGACGTAAGCCAGGCAAGGGGCGTGATTATCCTTGCGGCGGCGCAAAACGGCCTCTCTGTCAATGAATACACGCCGCTGCAGGTCAAACAGTCGGTCGTGGGCTATGGCCAGGCGGACAAAAACCAAGTGATGGAAATGACGCGCATTATATTAAACCTTTCGGATATCCCAAAGCCGGACGACGTGGCCGACGCGCTTGCTTTGGCAATATGTCACGCGCACAACAGCGGTTCGGGGCTTGACCCGGCAAATTTGAAAATCAGGCGGGGGATATAAAATATGTTTTACAGCATAAAGGGGCAGGTTCTGCATATATCAAAAAATTTCCTGGTGCTGGATTGCGGCGGAGTCGGCTTTAAAATTATGACCAGCATGAACACTTTGGGCAAAATTGGCCGGACTGAACAGGAAGTCATGCTGTATACGCACTTATACGTAAAAGAAGACGCGCTGGATTTGTTCGGATTTTATGACGAGGGAGAACTGAACTGTTTCCGGCTTCTGATTTCGGTTTCGGGCGTGGGGCCAAAGGCGGCGCTTTCGGTGCTTTCGGTGCTGAGCCCGGAGAAATTCGCCCTGTCGGTTGCGGCCGAGGATTCAAAAGCAATCAAACAGGCGCAGGGAATTGGACCGAAAATTGCGCAGCGGATTGTACTTGAGCTTAAAGATAAACTGAAAACCAGCGACGTCGCGCAGGGCTTTACCGCCGGCATTGTTCCGCTGGCCTACGGAGGGAACGCCTCCGAGGCGGTCAGCGCGCTTCTTGTGCTGGGGTACAGTGCGGGGGAAGCCGCGGGGGCAATCGCGCCGCTTCCCCCGGAAACGCCTGTCGCCGATATGATAAAAAGCGCTTTAAAAACGCTGGTTTCAAGAAATTAGCGCAATATATAAAAAATATATTTTAAATTTATTCGGGAGGAAAATATTAAATGACAAAAACTTCTGTGGTTGGCTTTCCAAGGATAGGCGCCCAGCGCGAACTCAAATTCTGGACAGAGAGTTATTTCAAGGGCAGAATCGGCGCGGAGGAGCTTTTGGAAAACGCAAAATCCCTGCGCAAAGACCAGTGGCTTTTGCAGAAAAAAAGCGGTCTTGACTTCATTCCGTCAAATGACTTTTCTTTTTATGACGGGGTTTTGGACACGGCGGCGCTTGTCGGGGCCGTTCCCGCTGAATACAGGGCCTTGGGGCTTTCCGCGCTGGACACGTACTTTGCGATGGCGCGGGGTTATCAGGGCGAAAACGGCGACGTTAAAGCGCTCTCGATGAAAAAATGGTTCAACACGAATTATCACTATATTGTCCCTGTTTTGGAAGACGACGCAGAGATAAAAATAAGCGGCGGAAAGCCGTTTGAACTTTTCGCCGAAGCGCTGGAACTTGGCATAAAAACAAAGCCGATTATAGTCGGGCCTTTCACTTTCCTGAAATTGGCCGTGTACAGGGGCGCTAAAACCAAAGAAGATTTCGCGCAGGAATTTATCGCCGCTTATTCGGACATTCTCGCAAAACTGGGCGAAATGGGCGCGGAATGGGTTCAGCTTGACGAGCCGTATCTTGTGACTGATTTGGACAAAGCTGATATAGAATTTTTTACCGGGCTTTATAAAAAGCTTCTGGCAAAAAAAGACGGCGTGAAAATATTGCTGCAAACTTATTTCGGCGACGTCCGCGATATTTACAGCGAGCTTGCCGCGCTTGACTTTGACGGAATCGGCCTTGACTTTACCGAAGGCAAAAAAAGCCTTGAGTTTTTGCGGGCAAACGGCCTGCCGGGAGAAAAACTTCTTTTTGCCGGGGTTTTGAACGGGAAGAATATCTGGCGCAACGACTACTCAAAAACGCTTGCTTTGCTTGATGAAATCAAAAAATATGTCCCGGAAGAAAATATAGTAATTTCAAGTTCCTGTTCGCTCCTGCATGTGCCTTACTCGCTGGACAGCGAAACAAAGCTTGACGAGAAATATAAGCGGCATTTTGCTTTCGCCCGCGAAAAACTCGGCGAGCTTGAGGACTTAAAAAAACTGTTTGAAAGCGGCGTCCGGAGTGAAGAAAAAAAATTGCGCGATAATATTAATTTGCTTGATGCAAAAAAACAATTCGCCGACAGAGAAATAAGCGGTAAAATCGCCGCGCTCACAGAAAAAGATTTCATCCGCCTGCCCGCCTTCGCGGAGCGGGAAAAAATCCAGAAAGAAGCCCTTGCTCTGCCCCCGCTCCCCACGACGACGATCGGCTCTTTCCCGCAAACCGGCGAGGTTCAGACGCTGCGGACAAAACTTCGCAAAAAAGAAATCACGCCTGAAGAATATAAAAACGGCGTGAAGGCTAAAATTGCCGAATGGATTGAAATTCAGGAAAATTTGGGCATTGATGTTCTTGTTCACGGAGAATTCGAGCGCAACGACATGGTGGAGTATTTCGGCGAGAATTTCTCCGGCTGCCTGTTTACGCAGAAAGCCTGGGTTCAGTCCTATGGGACGCGCTGCGTCAAGCCGCCCATTATCTGGGGCGACATCCGCCGCGAAAGACCGATCACCGTCGAGTACGGTGCCTATGCGCAGAGCCTGACGGACAGGCCCGTTAAGGGGATGCTGACGGGGCCGGTCACTATTCTTAACTGGTCGTTTCCGCGCGAGGACGTGAGCAGCAAAGAAATGGCCTTCCAGATAGCGCTTGCCATCCGCGATGAAGTTCTTGACCTTGAAGCGAACGGGATCCGGGTTATTCAAATCGACGAGGCCGCCTTGAAAGAAAAGCTTCCCATCCGCCGAGCTGACTGGCACAGCGAATATCTCGACTGGGCAATCCCGGCTTTCCGGCTGGCGCATTCCGGCGTCGGCCCCAGGACGCAGATTCACACGCACATGTGTTACAGTGAATTTGCCGAAATTGTGAAAGATATTGACGCTATGGACGCGGATGTCATTTCGTTTGAGGCTTCGCGCTCCAACCTGGAGATTGTGGATGTGCTCCGGCGCGAGGGCTTCCGGACGGAGGTCGGCCCCGGGATTTATGACATTCATTCGCCTCGAATTCCCTCCGAAGGCGAATTCGAGGGGGCGATCCGGCGGATTTTGGAGAAACTGAGCGCGGACAAAGTTTGGATAAACCCGGACTGCGGACTGAAAACGCGCGCGGTTGCGGAAGTTTTGGAGAGCCTGAAAAATATGGTTGCGGCCGCGAAAGCTGTGCGCAAAACGCTGTAGCCCCCGTTTTGCTTGCAATATAAATCATTGCTGGGATTCTGCCAATGCGAAGGGCTTATTAAATTCTGCCAATGCAAAGTAGCCCCTTAAATTCTGCCAATGCGAACCACCCCGCCCTTTGGGCACCCCTCCACAGGAGGGGAATTGTCGCTTGGCGCGTTTGTTTAAAGAATTTACCCCATGCATAGAATTTTTATTCTACGCATGGGGTATAAGTTTTGCATAGCGCACAGTTCTGCAATTCCCCTCCTGTGGAGGGGTGCCCAAAGGGCGGGGTGGTTCGCATTGGCAGAATTTAAGGGGCTACTTTGCATTGGCAGAATTTAATAAGCCCTTCGCATTGGCAGAATCCCAGCGCTTATTTTTTCAGCTCAAAAAAACGCTTAACTGAATAATTTTCTTTCGAGGGTTTCACGCGCTTGAAGTTAATCCCATTGACAAGTCCGCCGATAATCGGGTTTATCGCCACATAAGCAGCCACAGTGAGAAGCTCTTTTGCGCCAAGCGGAACAGTGTTGAATATTGCCCGCATTTGCGGTATATAAATGCTTGCCAGCGCCACCGCCGCCGAAATTGCCGCCGCGCCGATAAGCTGCGGGTTATCACGGATTTTTATTTTCAGAAGGTTTTTTTCTTCGGATTTGCACTCAAAGACATGCACAAGCTGGCAGAAAATAAGCGCAGTAAGCGCGCCTGTCTGCGCGGTTCCGTAAGAGCCGGTCAAGCTGTACAGCCCGGCATAAGCCCCCAGTGTGCTGAGACCAATCAACATTCCGCGGAAAACAATAGCGCTCATCAGGCCGTTTGAAAAAACGCTTTCGTTTCTGCCGCGCGGCCTTGCGGACATCTCGGAGCCGTCGCCTTTCTCCAGCCCCAGCGCCACGGCGGGAAGACCGTCCGTCACCAGGTTTACGAGCAGTATCTGGATAGGCTGCAGAATAACGGGCAGACCCATCAGCATACCGACAAACATGGTCATAACTTCGCCGATGTTGCACGAAAGCAGGTATCTTATAAATTTGCGGATATTTTTGTATATAATCCTGCCTTCTTCAATAGAGGAGACAAGCGTCGCAAAATTGTCGTCCGTAAGTATTATAGAAGCCGCTTCTTTTGTGACGTCGGTTCCGTTAAGCCCCATAGCCGCGCCTATATCTGCCTCTTTGACGGCGGGGGCGTCGTTCACGCCGTCGCCGGTCATAGCGACTATATGACCGTTTTTCCTGAGCGCCCTCACTATGCGGAGCTTGTGGCCGGGGTTCACCCTTGCGAAAACAACCGTTTTATCGACCGCCCGCGCCAGCTGCTCGTCCGAACAGGCGTCTATATCGGCCCCGGTCATAGTCAGGTCGCCGTCGCATAAAAGCCTGATTTCCCGCGCTATCGCCTCCGCTGTAATTTTGTGGTCGCCTGTTATCATAACAGGACGTATCCCGGCCCGCCGGCAGGCTTTCACTGCGGCGCAGACTTCTTTTCGCGGGGGATCCATCATCCCGGCAAGCCCGGCGAAAATCATTTCTTCTTCTTTTGCGGCGGCCGAAACCGGCACGATTCCGCAATCCCTGTAGCAAAAACCCAGCACCCGCAGACCGGTCGCGGCAAGCTCGTCGTTTTTCCGCATGATCCTGGCGCGAAGCCGGTTATCAAGCAGGACTTTTTTACCGCAGTCAATCGCGTAAAGACATTTTTTCAGAATAACGTCGCAGGCTCCTTTAGTCATAATCCTGTATGAATTGCCCGTCCGGCAGACGACGCTCATGCACTTTCTTTCGGAATCAAAAGGAATTTCGTCCGTTTTCTCGTATCTTGCAGAAAGCGCGGCAGAAGTGACCCCGCCTTTTGCCGCCGCTATGACAAGAGCGATTTCCGTCGCTTCGCCGCTGGCGCAGTAAGCGCCTTTTTCCGCCGCGACGGAAGCGCGCTCGGCTTCTTCGTCCGTATATATCCTGGCGTTGCCGCACATGACAGATATTTCCAGCGCCGCCCGCAAAGCGGGATATTCCAGCGCCCTGACCAGCCGCTCTTCCAGATAAAAGCCGCCGTTTTTCTCAAAGCCGCTGCCGCTTACGTCAAAATCCTCGTTAAGCGTCGCCACCCTCTTGACGGTCATTTTGTTCTCTGTGAGCGTTCCGGTTTTGTCGGAGCAAATCACATCCGCGCAGCCCAGAGTTTCGACGGCGCCAAGTTTGCGGACAAGCGCGCGCCTTTTCAGCATCCTGGAGACAGCCAGCGCAAGCGAAATCGTCACCACTGCCGAAAGCCCTTCCGGAACTGCGGCAACGGCCAGTGACACACCGGTGACAATCATATTAAAGATATTTTCCCCGCGCAGAATCCCCGTGACGGAGACAATCAGGCAAATGCCGACGCAGCCTGCCGCGATATATTTGGCAAGCTCGTCCAGCCGCTTTTGAAGCGGCGTTTTTTCTTCTTCGATTGAGCCGAGCATATCCGAGATTTTGCCCATCTCGCTGTCGGCGCCGGTGCGGATAATCAGCATTAAACCGTGCCCGCGGGTAATTACGGTTCCCATGTAAACCAGCGAGGACTGAGAGAAGCCGTCAAGCTCCCGGACGGACTCCAGGCTGCCGACACAGGCCGCATGTTTGTCAACGCCCAGCGATTCCCCGGTTAAAACAGACTCATCCGCGCCGACGCCGACGGCCTTTACCAAAACGCCGTCGGCGGGCACTTTGTCGCCGGCTTCCAGAATAACGGCGTCGCCGGGAACAAGCTCTTTTGCGGGAATTATCAGTTCAACGCCGTCGCGGATGACTTTTGAAGTTGGCGCGGCCATTTTTTTCAGGGCTTCCAGCGTCTTTTCCGTCCGGTATTCCTGAATAAAGCCCATCACGGCATTCAGGAACACGATTGCAATAATCGCCATAGCTTCGGTCACTTCGCCCATCAGCAGCGAAAGAACTGTTGAAACAAGAAGTATCACAACCATTACGTCTTTGAACTGGGCGGCGAAAATTTTAATCGGGTAAATTTTTTTCCCGTTTTTCAGGACATTTTCCCCAACATCGCGGAGTCTTTTTTCAGCTTCCTCCCGGGAAAGGCCGTAGCTTTGGGATGTTTCCGTCCGGGTTTGTCTTCTTTTTTTTGATAATAAATTCATTTTGCTTTTCCTCCGTTTTTGGCTTCACTAATTTTTATTCGCCGCCGGAACAAAATAGAATTAAATTTAGATACAAAACCCATCTGGGAACGCTTGAGTACGTGATTGACCGAGCCATATAAATTATAGCCGTCTCCGGAAATCAAAAAGCATAAATTTTGTTTTTGCGGAATAAAGAGACTTGCCTCTGACAAAAATATTGTTGGAGGTAATTAATTTATGGGAAAATTACAGTTCAGTCAATCGAAGTTCAGCAAATTTCTAAACGGCAAGGGCTTCTATGTGGCCCTGGCTGTCTGTCTTGCGGGAGCGGGCATTTCTTCCTGGGCGGCCGTTAACAAAACGATGGACAGCCTGAATAACGAAAACCTGGCGCAAGACGGGGAAACGACTTCTCTGCTTGCCCAGAGCGAGGGGGTATGGCAATATACAACATCAGGTCAGGAAGAAGAGCTTTTAAAGCCGCAGGAAGCGGATACAAAGACCTCGCAGGTGCCGCTTGCGTCCTCCGCTTCGGCTTCTTCGCAGTCAAGCTCTTCGCAGCAATCTATGGGTTCTTCAAACTCCGAAGGTTTGCAAGAAACGTTGACAAAGCCGGAACAGTCGCCGGACTTGCTCTATATTCTGCCAGTTTCCGGCGAGTTTTTAAACGACTATTCACAGGGAGAGCTGATTAAGTCGGTCACTATGGGCGACTGGCGCACGCACGACGGAATAGACATTGCGGCGGATTTGGGGACGCCTGTTGAAGCCTGCGCGGACGGCACCGTCGTCAGCGCCTACAAAGACGGGCTTTGGGGCACGGTTGTAATTCTTGCGCACGCCGACGGCTGCCAGAGCGTCTATGCCGGACTTGACGAGGACATCACCGTCGCTAAAGGCGCCGTTGTGCGCGTCGGGCAGACGCTGGGCTATGTGGGGCGGATTGACGCGGAAACCGACCTTCCGGCTCACCTGCACTTCGGCGTCAGGCGCGACGGGATTTACACCGACCCGCTGGACCACATCACAAACGCTGAGCGGGCGGAATGACGTTTAAACGCAAAAAAAGCCAGCGCTGACCCCCCAGTGAACTGTCCTCTGACAATTAGGCAGGAGAAAAATCAAAAGACCGTTTACAAAGCTGCTTACAGTGAGAGGCAAGCAGCTTTGCTTATACGACTAAAAGCAAAGCCCAAAAGGGGGAGCGCGTATATGCGCGCCCCCCCTTTTGGGGCACAACAGCTGTATCCATCTCCGGAGTATCTGGCTTCCGGTAATATTATATTTCCCGCCAATTAAAAAAAAGCCCGCTCCAGCTAAATGGCTTAACTGTGCGGGGTTTGAGTTTTAATCCTGGCTGGGCTGGATGGATTCGAACCATCGGGATGACGGAGTCAAAGTCCGTTGCCTTACCGCTTGGCTACAGCCCAATATATTTTTTTTGTAAAAACAGTAATAAAAAGACAAACGCAGTCCGCAACTGCGTCAGCAAATAAAAAATGGGGTGGATAATGGGAATTGAGCTAACGAGATTTATTTATATATGCTGTCACCGTATATTAAAACTAATATATCACGCCTAAATATGCTTGTATATCTTTAACATAATATAATTGAATACAGCTAACTCCCCGGGACGCAGTCCAGAAAAAATCTGGAAACGATAATCGCAAACATAAAGGTCTTGCTATAAAATACCGTTCATGGGCACTAATTTTTAAGTTTTCCGGCTGGAGACTCTTTTTTACGCTTCTTTTGGCTTGTTTGGGGATAGAAATATCTTACGGGATAAACCCCTTTTTATAGTTCGCATTAATTATATCGTGGATTTTTTGCTCTGTCAAGCGGTCTATGCGCATTTTCCCAATATAAGCTAAAATATAAAGCCGTCCATATTGTTCACATTCCATAGGATAGCGCAAAGGAGAAAAAGCAATGCTCAAACTAAGGCGTGGACGCGGGAAATTACGGAATAGAACTGTTCGTGGGCCTTCCGCCGGTGCAGTACAAGGCCTTGGCTGGGGAATGCCAGAAAAAATTAGTTAATTATTATGCAGAAGATTATATATTCAGGTATAACAGGGCGGAATATTGCCTGAGCATCCCAGAAGTCAAAATCTACCCGCAGGGTTTCAGCGCCTTGTTTGCCCCGCTGGAGGGCGAAAAACCGCTTATTTTGGAGCTGGCAAAAGAACCTAACGCGCTGCTGGTAGATATTGGCGGCGGCGCGGTCGACGTGATAGGCGTTGAATACGGGCGATTGAGCGCGGATGAACATTTGTTTACCAGCTTCGCCCACTGCTTCAACGAGTGCTGCCAGCGCATCCGCATCAGAGCTATAATTAATAGCTGTTATAGCTCTATATTAGCGCAAAAAACAGGAAATTATAACTAGATATATCTGCCTGTATATAGATCAATTGGTCAAAAACTCAAAACTTTGAACTTAAACATCAGTGACGTGTATGTCATTTTCATGGGCAGTGTGACCGCAACTTTGCAGAATAAGCTCGAAAATTTACGCTTTTAGATTTAGAGTTAGATATAAATTTAGATTCTAAATCAGCTATAAATCCAGATAAGCCAAAGGCGCAGAAACCCGCGCCGCAATTGGAAAAACAGGAACCCCCAATAACTGAAAAAGTAGCTAAAAACATAGCTTTAAACTTAACTTTAGCTTTGACCGAGCTTCAAAGGGGCAGCAGCTTTATTCCTTGGGTAAAATTTTTTGTACAAGCATATACCATGCTGCGTTACAAACGATAAAGAAAATAGAACGGTTTACAGAAGCGTCTGCCGAGGGTAGAAGAAAAGAAAAGTGAAGAGGAAAAATTTTACGTAGGTCGACATCAAGGCTCGGTTTCTCACAGCGTTCAACCGCTTGATGGAGAGCCGACACGGGCTGATTGAGGACTGTCGTCTGGCACATGGCGCCCTCTGCGACACCACGGCGCTTGACAGCGAACTCGCCGAACTGTGGAATCAGATTGATGTGGTCACGGCACTTTCCCGAAAAGCCGCCAAGCAGCGGGCTGTTATTTTTTGTCCTGCGATAAAGTTTTGACGGCTTGCTTATGGCAAAATGAAACAAGCCTGTCCCGTCAAAAGATAGCCCTCATTTTCTCGGAAATCGGTTTTCGCCTTCTTTCAGAGACTTGCTGCCAAGTCAATCTTTTGACGGATCACAGCCCGAAAACGCCGTAGTTACGGGCTTTTCTGGCAAAAAGAAAAACCACCGCTTGATAAAATTCCTTTTAGCAATTGATGGTGTTAGATTTGGCAAAGTAACTATCTATTGATAAAATGCGCCGCCGCCAAGCAAATCGTTAAAAGTTGCACCGCTCCTGCACACCTTTCAGGATTCTTAGGCAAAATTAAGAGATTCAATTTTCTTGCTGCTCCGTCTCATGATTCTGCCCATTGATCCCTGCAACAACTCGCTTGACCACCTTCCGCAACACTAAAAATCCAAGGCAAGCCCCGGCGGTATTCAAAATAATGTCGTCAATGTCGAATGAGCCGCGCATTGTCATCAACTGGGCAAGTTCCAAACAGATAAGCGCCGATACGACAGTAATAATAAAAACCTTGTACTGTACCTGCTTTTTAAACAATATTGGCAGAAAAAATCCCAGTGGAGCAAAGCCTACAAGATTGCCAGCAAGATAGATGGCGTTACGAACCACATCTTCTCCGGAAAAAATGAAGCTTATCTGCTCGGCTATTCCTCGAAACGGTATAAGATTAAAACCGCCCGTAACATACGCCGACCATCTCTCCCAAGTCAGACCGCCAATCAGCACATTATGGCTACGGTAGTTGTTTGGTACGACGAGCAGGAAAAGTATAGCCAGCATATATAAAATGAAAAGGGTAAACGCCACTGGATGGGCGAAAAGGCGTTTCTTAGCCATATTATCCTCCCAATTTCTGAACCGCTTCAACCACACTACCCATCAAGCGGTCAATATTGTATTCGTCATCAACCAATAAGCAGTTCAAACCATATCGGCGGCACATTTCCACATTGACGCTATTAGCTTCTTTCATCCTGCTCGACGTTATGTAGCCACTGCTGACGCGCTTTTCGATCACGCTTTTATTGGCAAGGATGTCATCGAAACAAGCATCTATGTAGTGGTCGGTAAACGCCAAACAGACATAGCGGATTTCACGTAAATATTCCGGCTCAAACGAATCCGCAAAGCCAAACGGAATGTAGCAGCCTTCGACAATCAGGTTCTGCCCGTTCTCAATGTTCGTCTTTATTATCTCCCGGACAACAGGCCAGAGGTAATCAGTGAGGGCATTGTCGTCGCTTTCGGCGGTGAGGGCAGTTTGACCTGCCCGAATCAGTCCAATCTTCAGGTGGTCGATGGAGAAGTACGGGAAACCGAGCCGTTCGAGTAGCTTTTGAGCTAACAGCGTTTTGCCCGTATGAGTGTCGCCCGCTATGAGTATTATCATTTCCGTTTTCTCACTTTCGGCTTAATCAGGTCGTAGCTGTTCTCAACCTGTCGCTTTATCTCTTCCTCCGGCACGTCGCAGTCCTCGCCGCAGACCACCGTGTTCCAGTGCTGCTTGTTCATGTGCCAGCCCGGTATGACCGCCTTGAACGCCTGCCGCAGGAAATCAGCCTCGAACGGGTCGCACTTGAGGTTCAGGTACAACTTGCCGTCGTGTCGCATAATCAGGGCGAAACTCTTCCTGTTGCCCCTGTGCCGCATGACGGCGGTGGCGGTCTCCGTCGGCTCGTCAAACGGGTAGTCCTCGTAGGCGGCGGGAAACGTCAGGCAGAAGTCGATTAGGTCTTTACGGGTCATAAGCTCTCCATTTCTTTCTCAATCAAAGCCAGCGCAACCCGCAGGGCATTTACGCGCCTGTCGTTCAGAGTTTTCTGCGCGGATTGCAGCCTGCCGCCCTGCTGAATCTTCTCGCACTTGCGAAGGGTCGATTCAAGCGAGGCCTTTGCCTCTTCGAGTTCCTGTTTCGTGTACTGGCTCATACATCACTTACCTCGCTCGCTTCAATCTCTTTCAGCGACTTGCCACTCGCGGTTTTTTCCATTCCACATTGCCGTTTGTCGGCGCGCCCAGGACAAAAGCCGAAGCGCCCGACGGGGTCTTGAACAGGATATCCTTTTGCAGGACTCCGTTCCCGTCTATATAATCCTTGTTGTCCTCCCGCGTGTTTTTCGCATAATCCGGGCAACTCGGCACGATGTCTTTTCTGATTGTGCTGCCAGACAGAACCACAAGCCCCTCGCTCGTAAGCCTTGCTTGGGCGTTGGCGCCGCTCCTCTTGATATAGAAGGTGGGGCTGTCCGCTTCGATGATAGGGTCTGCTGTTGAATGGGCTGTCGCGGATTGGGTAAGCGGTTCAAACACCTTGTGTCCGAGCGTCCCCATTACAATTTTGGCGTAATCAATGAACTCTTCGAGTTCGCTTTCCTTCTCCTCGGTGATGTTTCCGGGTGTCGGGTCATTGCCGTTCTTAACCAGATATCTCTTCGCCGCCACCGCCATATTGGTGAAGCGGTTTTCAAGGTAGCTTATCTCCGTGGGCCCGAAGGAGTTGTTTGAGGTCGTGAATACAAGCGCCTCCGTCCAGTAGGCCTTGTCGAGGTTGCGCTTGTGTTCCTGCAAACGGTAGAGGATGCCCTCACCGTTTTTCCTCACGCCCGCCTGCCCGATGTAGACAACATTCTCCCCGGTCTGGTCGGATGTGCCGAAAAGGAAGTAAACCCCGCTCTGCGAGAGGTCATCGCGCCCCTTGCACTTGTCCAACTCCGTGCGCGGGATTTTATACGCCACGCCAGTCCAGTTGGCAAGCGTACATTTAATACGCCCGCTTGGGTCGCCGTCCATCAGAAATAGGTTTATGCTCTTGCCTCTCTTTGCCATAGATTCACTCCCTCGCTTGCCTCTATTCTCACGTCATCGTGCCGTTCTTGATGTGGTAGGCAATACCACGTTCATTGCAGAAACGAATCACGATGCCGGCTTGTTTGTTATAAAACGCTTTGTGCTTTGTATATGCCGAGATTTCTTTGCTGTAGTTTGTCCGCCCGAAGATAATCCGATTGGCAAACGACACTGCCTCCAGAACCGCATTCAAGTCCTGCTGTATTAAGTTAGGCGTTGGATACGGCTCAACGCTCACCCATGTTTTACAGCCTCGGTCACTCAGGGCTTTTAGGGCTGCTATGCGCTCCGCATACGGCGCGGCGCCGGGTTCGATGCGCTTTCGGTAATCTTCGTTGAGCGAGATGAGCGTTATGCCATACTCGTTTTTATCAGACTGCTTCGCCAATTCAATAGGCAGCAACCCCTTAGTGAGAACCGTACAGCGAATGCCCGCCGCGTTCAGCTTCTGTATTGCCGCCATGCTCATTGTCCCGACCTCATCATAGCCATACATAAAGGGGTCGGTGGTGAAGCAAAGCTGGACTGATTCAATCTTTGCTTTCAGCCGCGGTATTTCACGGTCGAGTATTTCGAGAGTGTTGCTCACGAGTTTAGGCTTACACCATTCCTCATAGTTCGCCGCCTTCCCAAACCTCTTAGCCATCAGAAAGGCATAGCAAGGGTATAAACAACCGTGGGAACACCCTAACACGTGGTTCAGTGTGTAATCCCCATATTCCACGCCCGTTTTATAGAGCATAGTCTTTCGCGTTATGGCGTCCATAATCTCTAACTCCTTTTCCGTAGCATGAGGGTGTTTCCTTTTCCTTCTTGCCAAAATGCTGATAGTTTTCCTTTTTCGGTTACAGCGGGTGTCCGCTGAACGTCAATATATCCACTCTTTTCAAGTGTCTTCAGTACGGAGCCGCTTCGACCGCTGCTCAGGCGTGAAAGGTCACATAGCACCCCGTACTCGTTATAGAAGTCTGCTAAGAACTTGTTCAACCGCACATAGCTGCCAGTTCTATCAAGAATCGCCTTCACCCGTTCCATCAGCATTTCATCGCCGACCATCTCGTTTTCAGCCGTCTGCGGCATTAGGCTGAGTTGTCCGCCGCTTTGTATCTCAATGACCAGTCTGTCGGTGCGTTTGGCGATATTGTCTGCCATTAAGACGCAGCCATCAGGGTGGTTCGTTGCGTGAACCATTCGATACTTCGGGTGCTGTCCGGCTTTCAGGCGAATCGGCATATCTAGGACGTATGTATAGTTACGCCGAAGCCTCTGTTTGTACTTCAGCGAGAATTCCTTTTCCGCCTCACGGCAGTCAATCTCGCCGACTCTGTAGACGTCGATAATCGCCTGCCAGTAGTCGCCGCCCGCGATGTCGTTCAATTCCTGAATCGAATCAAGCACAGAACTGTCGTATTCCTCAAGGTCGCTGAAAATCTCGTATTCACGCTCGCGAAACTTGATTTTCTTGACACGGCAAGCCTCGCGGATAAAGCCGAAAGAGTTCAGGTTTATCAGCAACTCGGCGGTGCTGAACGCGACCGCCAGCGAATCAAACAGCGTGGCATTGAGAACTTTTACACCATAAGGGTCAACGTAGAGGAACACGTTCAATTGATGGTTTGCTGCGGACATTGCCTTTTGAAGCAGAGGCTTGATGTTGTCCTCAAATTTGCCGCCGATGACCTCGCAGCGTCTGCGGTGCTGGCTTGGAATGTTGCCTTCGAGGTATTGGTAGTGATTCAGTTCGATGAATTTCATATTTACCGCTGGCATACGGCTTCCCCTATACACGGCAATGCTGCTGTCCAAACTTTGGAGAGCCGTGAGCGGAGAACCGGGCTCGCCGTCTTCAAACTTGCCTTTGCCCGCGAAGCAGTCCACATAGAGAATGGGACGGCCCATCGACAAAATCTTTGTAAAATACGGCACCATGTAACAACCAAGAAGCTCATCCTTGACTTTCGACCAGATTTTCTTTTGCTTGAAGAAGTCGCTGTTGTCCTTGGGCATACGTTATTCCCTCCGTAGTGCGTTCGCACAGGTGTATCATTGCTCGTCAGCCAGAATCTCAAGCGGCGAGCGGGTATCAATGAGGTACCGGAAGCTGGAGTTCGGCTGAATGCTCCTGTCGGCTACAATCGCATACTCCCACGGCTTGCCGCCGTTGTTGGCGTTCCATTCGCTGACCGTGCGGCAGTATTCCGCTCCGGCGCGTCCTTTTTCCTGAACTTCAGGCGCGGCGATTTCACCTGCGGCTTTGACCTCGCACATATATATGCGTTCGGCGGTCTCCACGATAAAATCCGGCTCGTAGTTCCGGCTGTGTTTGCCCCAGTAGATGTTGAACTGCTTGGGCGCGGGCCGCAGCCATTTCAGTACGTCCCCGTCCTGTTCCAAAACACGGGCAAATTCCAGTTCGGGCAGGCTGTCAAATTTATATAGCGTGTGGCAAGCCTTAGTGAAGCCCTTAAACACCTTTTGCCGCACCTCGCCCGCTCGGACGGTTACGGTATAGGTGTAGATATCATCGGCTTTGGCTTTGCTTCCGAAACTGCCCTCTATACGAGAGAAAGGCCGAATCTCCGTCGCCGAATATGCCACGTCGCTCTCATGGAAATGCTCATTCATCTGGGCATAGATGTAGTCAGCGATAGTCCGCGCCTGCTGCCGCAAACACAAGTCGGTGTCTTCGGCACTCAAGTATGACAAAAAGTGCTTTTTAGCCTGTGCGATAAGCGAGAATATCAGCTTGCCGCACTTGGCGTAGTCAATGTTGTCCTTGACGATGATGTACTTCGCCACCTCGTTTTCGGGGCTGCCGGCGGGCTTACGCAGCAGTTCGATATCGTCGCTCTCAAACTCGACCAGCCGCCCGCCCTCGGAAAGTTCTCGCCCGATGATGGCTTTGTCGGTCGGGCGCAAGTTCAGGTTGTGGGCGCTTAGTTCAAAATCCTCAAAGCGGTAGACGGACACGCTCTGCGGATTGATGACCAGTTCGGGAATTGGGATAATCGTCCCCGTCAAAGCCTCCGCGCAGTATTCAATCGCGCTTTCAGCCGCCTTGCGGATTTCCTCTCGGTCTATCTGTGCTTCGGGAAAGCGGCTCAGCACCTCCCGCATAAGCTGCTTTGTGATGATGTTCCTGGTCTGAGTGTCCGTCCTCACATCCGTGAACGATGAGACGCGGCGGGACATATCCACGACGTATAGAGCCGCCTTCTCCGCAACAAACGACGCCACGCCGGTTCGGGTCTCTTCAGAAAGGTCGCATCTGAAGCTGCTGGCAATCTCGGCGGTAAAATTCTCGGAGGACACCTGAATTTCATAGGTCGGCTTAATCTCCACGGACTCCGTTTCCGCGCTGCCCATATCGGGAACGAGGGACGGGTCAATATAGTAAACTTTCCGCACGAGGGAGTTCGGGTCGTTGGCAAGGGCGACAATCGCCTGATACTTATCGTGGCTCACGATAGAGAGACGGTCAACCTCATCCACCCCCGTGCGCTCGCCATAAGGCAGGCGAAGCCCGCGCCCGATGGTCTGCTCGGTAAGCGTTTCCGAGGCCGAAGCCCGAAGCGACACGATAGTATAGAGGTTGGTGACGTCCCAGCCCTCTTTCAGTTTATCGACGTGGATGACGATTTCAATCCTGTTGTCGGGATGTTCCAAGCCCAACAGGAGTTCGGTGTTCTCGTCGCTCTCCACTTTGCCTTGCTTGGAGTTAATTTCAAGCACCTTGTCGGCGTAGTAGCCATCGTAGAACTCGCCAGACATGAGGAAGTCGCGTATCTGGCGGGAGTGCGCGATGTCCTTTGCCACGACCAGCACGAACGGCTTCACGAACGGCCTGCCGTAGTTGCGGGCATACACGTCCAGTTTCGCCTTGGTATCAATGTGCAGTTTGATGCCGTCTATCAGCTTCTCATGGTCAAGCTGCTCTTCGGTATATTGGCTTGCGTCAAAGTCGCGGCGCGTCCAGACCACCGGCTCTTTGACGTACATTTTGTCGTTGAGGGCATGGGCAAGGGAATACTCATACGCCACGTTTTTGAACTCCACCTTGCCGCGCCCAGTCTGAATCTGCGGCGTGGCGGTGAACTCCACGCCCAGCATCGGGTTTAGGTCGTTGATGACGCCAAAGCCCTGCTCGGCGTGGTAGTGGTGGCTCTCGTCCATCATCACGCAGAGGTCAGGCAAGGAGCGCAGGAAATCAAAATAGGACTGCCCCAACACCTCGTGCAAGCGCATCACTCGCGCCATCTCCGCTTCCTTGCCGCGCCCGTGGGTCAGCTTGGCGATGTTGAAGATGTGGATGTTCACGGTAGATATAAACGGCTCGTTGAAGCGCAGCTGCGCCGGGTTGAAGCTGTTGAAGTTGTCGCCGTCGATGAGATACGGCTGCGCCACAAAGTCATACAGCCCCGAAAAGACGTACTTCTCAGGATACTGCTGGCTGAAGTCTCGTTTTAGCTTTTCGTAAATCGTGCGGTTCGGCGCAACCACGAAGAAGTTGTTCACCTTTTTCACACGGTGGAGATACGCCATAATCGCCGCCATCAGGCGCGTTTTGCCCACGCCCGTGGCAAGGGCAAAGCAAACGGACGGAAACTCCCGCTCGAAGCTGGTCACGGTGAGGAATTTCTCACGGACACGGTCAAGCTGCGCCGCCAGTTTCACGGGATGGTGGGCGTCGATGTCGGATATCTGCTCCGGCGTATAGACGCGCTCGCAGTCGGACTGCGGGCTGCGCTCAATCTGCGTCACCCACGGCACTTTCTCCCATTTCAGCAGGTCTAGGACTTCCGCGAACACGCCAAGGGCCTCCTGCTGCGGCTTGCGGAGCGACATACTCACGCCCAAGTCTTTTAGCAAGTCAAGTTTGCGTTCACTCGGCATTTTCAAAGTCCTCCTCCGTCTCCTCAAAGTCGGGAAGCTCCACAACGTTCAGGTTATAGTTGTCCGCGCCGTACTCGCACTTTGAAAGCACGGACTGCGGGATTTTGCGGAGTTTGATGTTCGGGAAGTTGTTCTTTATCCCGATTTGGAACGCCGACGCGCAGATGACCAGCGACTGCGTGTCGGAGAAGTGCTTCGCAATCTCGCCCAACAACGGCGCGGTGATATACTGCGTGGTCACGAAGATGAACCCGGCCACGTTGTTTACTCCGTGGATATACGGGTTGCCCTCGCGGGGCGCAAAACGGTAACCGCACAGCTTGGCGACGGCGGCGGCAAGCATCGTCGGGTCATACTGGCTGGAGATAATCTCGAATCCGTTCTCGTCCTTCACAATCAGCGTCGGCGCAAGCTCGTAGAATTTGAATCCGCCGCCTTGCCAGTTCTGTGACTTGCTGATACCGCCTTGTTCGCCGTCGACTACGGCTTTCAGGCGCGGGAGGCAGTGGGTGTAACAATGGTCGCCCAATTCTATGCCTATGTAACGGCGTCCCATTTTGTGGGCAACTGCCGCTGTCGTTCCGGAACCGAGGAAGCTATCAAGCACAAGGTCTCCCCCATTGCTTCCAAGGGTTAGAATACGCTGAAGCAAACGCTCAGGTTTAGGGGTCGGAAAAATCTGCTGTGGATTGAATGCCTTAATTTCTTCACGGGCTTCGTGGTTATGACCGACATCCTCAAACCGCCAAACAGTGCGAGATGGGATGCCGTTCTTACGAAGGTCACATAGGAACGTCTTTCTTGAAGGTACTGCCGTTCCGTCTTTTCCAAACCATATCTCATCGTTTGCGTCCATTTCGGCAAGGCGATCAGCGGAAAAACGAGGATAGGTTCCCGCAGGTGGTGTCCAAGTGACACCATTCCTGAAAGTGTATGAGAGCGGCTCAGCCTTATCAGAGCCGCTCTTGGCGTGTAAAGGTGTCGCTTTCCAAACCCCTTTAGGGTGATTGTCTGGGTTCTTGTAGGCGGCGTTCATTTCGTCAGTTCGAGGAAGTAGATTCGGCCGCCACAGTTGTTTGTTCTTTGCGTACACAAGAATAAAATCGTGATTATCGGAGAACCATTTCGCGTCATTAGCGATGGTATACTTTTTCTCCCAAATTACGGTAGCTACAAAGTTGTCTCGACCCAATATCTCATCACACAGCACTTTTAAATAATGACCTTCGTCATCATCAATGCTTATCCAAATAGAACCGTTTTCACTTAAGAGGTTACGCAATATCTGAAGACGCGGGACCATCAGCGACAGCCACGTCGAATGCTCAAGGTTATCGTTGTATAACTCGAATGCTGCCCCAGTATTATAGGGAGGGTCGATGTACACGCATTTCACCCGTCCGGCAAACTCCTGCTCCAAGGCTTTCAGGGCGAGGAGGTTGTCGCCGTGGATGAGCATATTGGCGGCGTCGGGGTCGCCGTAATCGCGACTGGCATCGTGCAGCAGTATGCGCGGCTCCACGGCGGGTTCCCGCCCCTTGCTAATCCAAGTCAATTCAAGTTTCTGCATAGTGTGTTTCCTCCCTTACGTTATCTCAAACGAGAACGTCATGATGTTGTCCAGTTGCGCCTTGCCGTTTAACTGATGTATGGCTTCGGCTTGCAGGTCGGCGGCATTCTTTTTGACCTTGTCTTTGCTTTTCAGCATCTGCCGCTGCTTCTGGACAATAACTTCGTTGAGTTTGTTTATCTCTTCCTGCAGGTCAACAATCTGCTGGAACGTGAGCGATCCGACGTTGTCGGTCATCTGCCCCTGTTTCAGTTTGATTTGGTTCCGCAGGTCGTTTATCTCTCGGCTTAAGGCGTCCTCGCAGTATCGCCTTGCGCTCGTCGAGTCGGCGGTTGCCGCGCCTATGACTTCGGCGGGTATCTCCATCATGCGATCGAATATCTCGTCGTCAATCTCCACGCCGGTGTCTGTGACTACGCTGATGAGAAGGTGCTGCTCGCGCTCGCCTTCTTTGCCGTAGTTATAGGTCAGTTTATCGACTGAAACCGCTCCCGATAACCCTGTGTTGCCGTTGCTGAAGAAGTTCGTCTGCTCCGCAGCCGGAAGAGCCGAATGGTTAAACCGAATACGAACGGTTGGAGCATCAAGGGCGATGGCTTCGTCGCGCAGACCGAGGTATATCGGCGATTCCGATTCAAGGAACGTGCCGCCGCCCGACTTTGCGTCCTCCCACGAGGGTATGTAGCGTTTGCCCTTGTAGTCGAACGTCCAGTCCCTGTCATTGACCCTTGTCGCTCCGTAAGCGGCGAAGAGGTCGAACTTCCAGCGGTCAACCCACGCAAGGCTAGCGCGGGTTCTGGTTTCGCAGTTTTTCAGCTTGGCGGTTACATCCTCGTCAAAGAACTCCATTACCTGCCGGATAGTCTGGGCTTTCTGCTCCGCAATGATTTCGGCGTACTGCTGTTGCAAGGCATCGAACTCACGGTTGATGTCGGTGTGGCAATTCTGGACAATGTCATACACCGCCCACTCAAAGTCAATGCCGCGCTCCAAAGCACCCAGAATCTCATCCGAGGAACCGAACACGCCCTCAAAAAGCCGGAACTTGCTTTCAAGTAATTCATGCACCCGCCGGTCGGCGGCATTGTTCTGATTCACGAAGTTGACCACGACCACGTCATATTTCTGCCCGTAACGATGGCAGCGCCCTATGCGCTGTTCCACCCGCTATTATTTCCTGACGGTCACGCCGCCTACCCTCATTGAAGGCATCGTCGTCGGTCTCGTCTTCGTCGGAGTATTCCTCGCTGTATTCGCTGTATGCTTCAAAATCCTCGAAGAGGTCGCCTTCGAGGTTGTCATCATAGCCTTCTTGCAATGCCTCCAGCTTGTTAATCAGCGATTGCAGGGTCTTGGAAACCGCCGCCGATGAGGATGCGAGCAGTTTGCGGATTACCATAGTCACAAGCTGCCGCCCGTTGTCCGGCAAGGCACGGATGTGGTCACGCTGCGGGTATTCCGACATACGGTCATAATAGAGTTTTTGTTCCGTGTCGCCCGGCGTGTAAAGGCGGGTAAGCACCTGCCGTTTGGTGAATTTGATATAGCCAGTGTCCGACACATCTTGTCGCAAGGTGTGGACACAGAAATTCCGCAGTCGCAGTTCTGCTATCGGCGTAGCCGTCAGGAGTAGCTTTTTCCTGCCGCCCAAAGCCGCATTGATGTTCTTGGCGCGGGCATTGCCCGTCTTCTTAATATATGTTGCGAAGCCTGTGCGCTTCGTCGGTGATAACCAAATCCCAAGGGATAGCTGTGAGGCTGTCTCTGCTCGCCGACGCGAACTCATAGGAGCATATCGCCACTTTCTTGTCATACGTGGCTTGCAGAAAAAGGTTAGCCGGAGGCGTCACGCCTTTGCGCCGCTTCGGCCGCTCGATGATGGCGCATGGTATGTTGAACTTCTCTTCCAGTTCCGTTTTCCATTGGATTCGGAGTGAAGCAGGCAGAATAAGTAAAATGCGCTGCTTTCGCTCCGCCCAATACTGGCAAGCACAAGCCCCGCTTTTCGATGGTCTTTCCAAGCCCAACCTCGTCGGCAAGGAGCGCGCCGTTGGAGATGGGAGAACGCAAAGCGAAGAGAGCCGCCTCCACTTGGTGTGGGTTTAAGTCTACCCTTACGCCCGACATGGATGAAGCGAGAGCTTCTATTTCACGCGCCGGGCGCGATAATGTCAGTTGTTCAGCGAAGTACCGCTTCTGGTGCGGCGTGTAGGTAACAGCCATAATTTCCTCCATATGATTGACTTATTTGCGCGTGTCATGGGCGCATTTCCATAATGTCCGAGATGTCGCAGCCAAGCGCCTTGCATATCCGTTCCAATATTTCCGTGTTCACGTTCTCGTCCTTTCCGAGCTTCGTGATTGATGAGGCGCTTATCCCCGCCATCTGACGCAGGTCTTTCTTCTTCAAATCCCTGTCAATCAGGAGTTTCCATAGTTTTTTGTAGCTGATGGCCATCCAATAACTCCTTTCGCCGCACTATGTATCAATTATAGCATATATGTATTTTGATTGCAATAGTAAGAGTTGAGTTTGCAAGACTTTTGCTTTGATTTCGCTTCGCGAACCCGTCACAGCACTAGCGAAATGTTGCTTGTAAATTTTCCATGAACAAGTATTGACAGGTTGTTTGGAATCGGTTATAGTATTATTAAGCTGTTCAGCGAAGCAGCTGTATAGCGATTATCGAAAGGAGAATGATTATGGCTGGAGAATTCGGTCAATACATCGAACAGAAGCGCCGCGGCAGAGGAGCCGACGGCACCGACATAATGCTGAAGGACATCGCAGCCGCAATGGGCGTGACCGCGACCTATCTTTCAGACATTATCAAGGGGAGGCGCAACCCGCCCGATATGAAACTCCTCGAAAAAATCGCGGAAGCCCTGCACTTGGGCGACACCGAGCGCGCGGAACTGCTCGACTACGCCGGACGCGAACGGGCTGAAGCCGCGCCTGACCTTCCTGAGTATATTATGGACGCCAATCTGCCGCACGTCCGCATCGCCCTGCGCCGTGCCAACAGTAAAAACCTCGGAGACGACTTCTGGAAGAAGGTTGTGGAAGAGATGGATGATAAGGAGTAAAGCCTGCCTATGACCAACATTACCAATGACCTCGTGCCGCGCTATTCAAAGACCGACTTCAACTCAGTCGGCATCAGGCTTGAAGAACTGGGTCTCCTCATCCATTAGTTATGAGGCACCCTTGTTCTCATGCCTATTTAACGTGACCATATTTTTTTACCGCATGACTTCGCTAAAAAGCTATGTAGCGTTATTGTTCATTGAGGGGAGAAACAAGACAATGGAAAAGAAAAAGATGAAATGCCCAAACTGCGGCCGCCGCGCCTTTGACATATCTCGTTTACCCAATGAGGATGTTGAGGTTACGCTCAAATGCCCGCAGTGCGGGAAGTTTGTATCAGTTCCCTGCAACGAGACCTCGGAAACTGAAAACCGCAAAAACTTAACGAGGCCACGAAAGAAGATGATGCGTATAGCATACGGCTTTAGTCACTCACTGCCACGGGCAAGCCCTTTATTGGGGCAATAGCAAAACAGGATACACAAGTAAACCTATAAGAAATTCATACCGAGCAACGGAGCCGAGTGAGAGCTACCAAATGGCCGGATGAGTTACGGAACGCAATGTTCGTAACCATCCGGCTTTTTGTGTTTCGTGACCATTCGGCTCTTTCTATAGCCCTGCTTGGCTCCTTGCCAATTTGGAAGGAGTCAAGAAATGACAATCAATCCTAACCCGGACGGCAACGCCCAACGCTTTATCGAAATCGACGGCGAGCAAATCCCCGTCACCGAAGATGTCTACCGAGTCTTCAAAGACCCGCTCTGGGCGGAACACAAACGCAAGGAACGCGCCAAGCGGTGCCGCGACGAGAACGGCTTCCGCTGCACCAAGGACTGCCGCATCTGTGACAAGGCCCGCGAAGGCAGAACCCGCTCCCTCGACAAATTCATAGAGGGCTGGCTACGAGATGGCCGACCCTGTGGATGGTGAGGGGAGAACGAACTCCCTCGGAAACGGAGGTAGACCTTATGCAAACGAAGGCAAAGGAACACGGACACGGACTTGCGCGCCGACAGCCTCGACGAGGAACTCGCGGGCATCCTCACCGCGATAAGCATCGTGTCCAAGCGTCTCGCCAAGAAGCTGATGGCGCTTCAAAGGCGGGACGTAGCAACCGAGGAAGGAGGAACCCCAGATGAGCAAGATGAGTGAACTCGACATCTGCATCAAGGAGTTGCGCTCGGCGGCAGCAGCAGGATTGGCGGCTCTGTTTATGGCAAGCACCGAATCAGCGAAAGAAACGCCCCGCCCCGGTGGCTGGGCCACCCAAACCGAAGCCCATAACGCTGGAGCAAGTGCGGGCGGCGCTGGCCGAAAAGTCGCGGAGCGGTCACACCGCCGAGGTTCGTGAACTGCTGCTGAAGCACGACGCGGCGAAGCTGTCGCAGATTGACCCTGCAGAGTTTGAAGCCCTGCTTGGCGAAGCCGCCGCTATCGGACTTGGGGAGGGCGAAGATGGGTAAACACGCGCTCCTCTCGGCGTCCTCTAGCCACCGCTGGCTCAACTGCCCGCATCGGCGCGGCTCTGCGAGCGGTACGAGGACAAAGGCTCCGGCTACGCCGCAGAAGGGACTGCCGCTCATACGCTTTGTGAATATAAGTTGTGGTGCGCCCTTGGCGAGGGTTTGTCGGCGGTCGCGGACATCCGTGAACACCTCGACTGCTACTCCGACGAGATGGACGAGTGCTACGCCGCCTTTGTCACTGAACTGGTGGAGACGGCAAGGCAGATTTGCGCCGACCTCATGGTGCTGATAGAGCAGCAGCTCGACTTCTTCAAGTATGTGGAGGGCGGCTTCGGCACCGGCGACTGCGTCATTATCGCCGACGGGACGTTCCACATAGTGGACTACAAGCATGGTCAGGGCGTTTTGGTCGAGGCGGCCAACAACCCGCAGATGAAGCTGTACGCCTTGGGCGCTTTGGAGTTGTTCGACGGCCTCGTCTCTTGGGCAAACGACATCAAGGACTACGCACTGCAAGCCGCCCTCGGCGGCAAGGTGTGGCGGGGATGGAAGCTGTTCGAGGGTCGGGCAGATGGTTCTGCGGTAGGTTCTGCATCTGAATCAGCCGCCCAGCCCATCTGCCGGTGCGGTTGGCGCCGTAAAACTGGAACATCCCCCTTGCCCGACCGTCGGCGCAGACGGCGTTCTTCATCGCCTGATATTTCTTGACCGACGATTTCGCCAACTGCTGACGTAGCGATAATGCCTGACCGAGCGGCTCCTGCGCGGTCTTGAGCAGTTCCGCCACAGCCTTCTTGCCGAGGGTGTCGGTCGGGAGGCCGTTATAGCAGAGCCATTGCTTCATCTGCGCCACGGAGTTCGGGTTGTCGAGTTCCGTGATTTCCTTCATCAATCGGGTCAGTTACGCCTTGGAACGGGCGTCAGCGGCGATGGCGTTTTTTACGAGTGTCATATCTACCATCACGCCACGGTCGTTTATCTCTTGGTCGAGGGCGTACGCCGCCCAGATGGAGTCCGACACAGGGAACTTGACGAGCCGCTCCTGTATGGACATCTCGGCCAGACGTTCCCGCAGACGTTCAAGTTCGACGGCACTAAGTCGAATTTGAACCAGATGATTGGCAATGCATTTTCGGAGTTACATTTGGCAGTGATAGTCGATTATCGAATTCTTTGCGGCATAATCATAGTATAGAGCACGGGCAAACTTACTATTGAGCAAAAAGTCCTCACCGCAAAAATTACGTATTTCTCTCAAGCGCCTCCCAAATGCCGTTTATATATGCGATTCCCAAAGCGCGGTCGCAAAGTCCGTAACCTGCTCTGCCCTTTTCCCCCCAAATCATTCTGCCGTGGTCGGGGCGGCAGTAACCCTCGAACCCGCCGTCGTGAAAAGCTTTGACAATCTTATATATATCAAGCGAACCGTCTTGATGAGAAGACTCATAAAAATTTCCGTTTTCCTGAAATTTAAGATTGCGAATATGCGTAAAGTGAATCCGCGGCAAAAATTCGGTTATAATTGCAGGCACATCATTGTTTTTGTCCGCTCCAAGGCTTCCCGTGCAAAGCGTCAAACCGTTATACACACTATCGTTAAGCGACAAGAATCTTGCGATATGGTCACGATTATTTATAAGTCTTGGCAAACCGAAAATATTAAACGGCGGGTCGTCAGGATGTATTGCCATTTTAATGCCGCACTCTTCGCAGGTGGGAATAATCGCATCAAGAAAATACTTTGCGTTTGCAAAATATTTGTCTTCGGTCATTCCTTCATATTGCAGCAGCGTTTTCTCAATATTGGCAAGTCTTTCGGGTTCCCAGCCGGGAAGAGCGATTCCGCCGCAGTCTTTTTTATATTTATCCGCCAATGCTTTTGGCGTTGTGTTTCTGATAAAGCTGTCATCAAAACGCATTGTTTGTGACCCGTCGGGCAGTTCATAAAACAAATCGCTTCTTGCCCAGTCGAGCACCGGCATAAAGTTATAGCAAATAACCTTTATTCCGATTTCACGAAGATTTTTAACAGTTTTTATATAATTTTCAATGTATTCATCACGGCTTGGCAGTCCCAACTTAATATCCTCGTGGATATTAACGCTTTCGATAACTTCCAAATCAAGACCGGCTTTGCGGATATTGTCTGCCATTTTTTTGCACTCGTCAGGTTCCCAAACTTCGCCCGCCTGTTTATAAAGCAGACTGGTAACAACGCCGGATACACGGGGTATTTGCTTGATATAGCTAAGCGGAATTGACTCCTGCCCATCACCGTACCATCGCACTGTCATTTTCATGCTAATTCCTCCCGAAGCAAGTTTAATATATTATCTTTAAATATTTCCCGCACTAAAGCGCAGCCATTTAACGCTTATTTTTAATCCGCCTTCAGTGTTTTTTATTTTATTGCATTCCACAATTCGTTGTCGCTTTTAGGACATTCGGTTGCGCTCAGCATATAAATAACGCTCTCGCCCTTTGAATAAAGCAGCTTCTTTTCCCATTCTAAAAAAGCGGGAGAATCGCCTAAAACACGCAGATAGCGCATCCAGCTTTCGGCAACATACACAGTAAGCCTGACGTCGGTAAGACAATCGTTGTCAAAAAAACCTTCCCATTGACCAATTGATTCGTTTTCAAGCGCTTTTACGGCGTTTTTGTAATACTCTACAGCCTTGCCGCATTCTATAAAGGCGTTAATTATATCGCCCTTTAAAAACTTTATAAAGCTGTTGCTTATAGCAAGCGCGCCTGCTGCGCTGAAGTAATATAGCGAAACTTGCGGCGCTTTATTACTTGTGTAAAAATCTTTCCAAGCAGGGGCGTATTTTTTTGCAATGCGTTGATAATCAGTTATCTGGTCAGGAAAACCTTTATCGGAAAACCAACGTAAACTTTCAAGCGCTTCGGCCGTTTTGCCTTTTATCAAAGCGCATGCCAACTCGCGGACAGGATGATGCCAGAATTGTTCACCTGCCCGGTCGTCTGAATTCGGACCGTATTCGGCCGTATGCTCTGACCATTGCGTCTGCCACGGCTGTGCTTTCGGCAAAGCGCTGTTGTTCCACAATGCGGCTATATACTCAAGTGTATATAAATGCGGCAGAACGCTTCCGCAATTAATTATCCAATATTCGCTCGCCCCGAGATTGTACGCGTGATTAAGTTCAGATGCCATGAATTCTGGACTGTTCGGCGACATAGACAAATGGTTTGATGCTTGCAGGTCATGAAACGAGCAATGATAATAAACACCGCTTTTTGAATTATCGTCGGGCAGCGAAACAATACGCGGGTTGTCGTTCATCTGCCGGCGTGACACCATTTTGCCATATCCGTTATCGCCCCAGACCTTTATAACGCCGTCGGGAATTTTCAAAAATCCGTCTTTGTAAAGTTTTACAGCTTCGCCGTAGAGGTTTGTGCAAAACACTGCGTCTGGTATGTGTTTTCTTATAATTTCAATTTGTTTTCGGTAGATTTCGCTCATCAGTTCCCCGCAAGAGCGTTCGCCGGTTTGTTCGCCGCTGTCTTCCCAAAAGGCGCGGTCGCCCTGACCGCGGAAAGCCAAAGTGAATATAGTTTTCTTGTCTTTTTGTTTTATTGCGGCATCTTCCCAAAGTTTTTCAAAAAGCCTTGGGTTTTCCGTGTACGAGGGTTTATGCCCGGGATAGACCCTTGCAAACATTTCGGCTCCAAGAGGACGAGCGTGGTTGTGAGTAACATACAGTCCCATTTTTTGTGCCATACACTCTCCGAAATCA